>NZ_CP046122.1:614238-1228477 GCF_009707365.1 Microlunatus sp. Gsoil 973 | reverse complement strand
TGCCCGGTGAACCGCAGCAGGCCGCGCAACGTCATCAGGTGCTCGGACTGATCATCGACGCGCTGGGTGTACTGCTTGAAGATGTCGTACCGGCCGGAGCGGGTGGAATGCTGCAGCCGGAAGACGGTCTCCGGGTCGAACAGGTGCGGCTCGCCCTCCCGCCGCCACTGGTACTCCCCGCCGATGTCGAGGCTTCGGTGGGCCAGCGGAATGCCGTCGGACGGATAGGCCTTGGCATGCCGGCTGCGGATCTCGTCGGCGATCTCGGCCAGACCGATGCCGCCGAGTTTGCTTGTGGTACCGGTGAAATATCGGTCGACGAGTTCCTGGGACAACCCGAGGGCCTCGAAGATCTGCGCGCCGGTGTAGGAGGCGACGGTCGACACGCCGATCTTGCTCATCACCTTGAGCACGCCCTTGCCAAGGGCCTTGATCACGTTCTGGACGGCCTTCTCCGGCGGCGTGTCGAGGTAGACACCGCTGAGCGCGAGATCCTCGACCGTCTCGATCGCCAGGTACGGGTTCACGGCTGCGGCGCCATAGCCGATCAGCAGCGCGACGTGATGCACCTCGCGGACGTCGGCCGCCTCGACGATCAGCCCGACCTGGGTCCTTGCCTTCTCCCGGACCAGATGGTGGTGGATCGCCGCGGTCAGCAGCAGGGACGGTATCGGTGCCAGCTCGGCGTTGCTGTGCCGGTCGGAGAGGATGATCGTCCGGGCGCCGTCGGCGATGGCCTCGGACACCTCGGTCATCAGTTGATCAAGCCTGGCTTCCAGGGCGGCTGCACCGCCGTGCACGTTGTACAGGCCGCGTACGACGTGCGTCGCGTAGCCGGGAAGATCACCGCGACGGTTGATGTGATTGATCTTGGCCAACGAGTCGTTGTCCAGCACCGGGAAGTTCAGCACCAGCCGGCGGCAGGACGCCGGTCCCGGGGCCAGCAGGTTCTGCTCCGGACCGATCGTGTTGTGCAAGGAGGTGACCAGTTCCTCCCGGATCGCATCCAGCGGCGGGTTGGTCACCTGGGCGAACAGTTGGGAGAAGTAGTCGAAGATCATCCGCGGCCGGTCGCTCAGCGCGGCGACCGGGGTGTCGGTGCCCATCGAGCCGATCGGCTCACTGCCCTTGGCGGCCATCGGCGCAAGGATCATCCGTAACTCTTCCTCGGTGTAGCCGAAGACCTGCTGGCGCCGGGTCACCGAAGCGTGGGTGTGGATGGTGTGCTCGCGATCAGGCAGGTCGGAGAGCTTCAGCCGTCCGGCCAGCAGCCATTCGCCGTACGGCTGGGCGGAGGCCAGATCCTTCTTGATCTCTTCGTCACTGATGATCCGGTGCTGGTCGAGATCGGCCAGGAACATCCGGCCGGGCTGCAACCGGCCCTTGCTGATGATCTTGTGGTCCGGGATGTCAAGCACGCCGGCCTCGGAGGCCAGTACGACAAGATCATCGTCGGTCACCCAGTACCGTCCCGGGCGAAGGCCGTTGCGGTCAAGGACCGCGCCGACCTGGGTGCCGTCGGTGAAGACCACGGCGGCCGGGCCGTCCCACGGTTCCATCAGGCAGGCGTGGAACTCGTAGAACTCGCGCAGCTTGCGGTCCATCCGCGGATTGTTCTCCCAGGCCTCCGGGATGAGCATCTGGATCGCGTGCGGCAGCGACCGTCCCGCCAGGTGCAGCAACTCGACGACCTCGTCGAAGGACGCAGAGTCGGAATAGCTGGGCGTACAGATCGGGAAGAGTCGCTCCAGGTCACCCGGGATCACGTCGGAACGCAGGAGGGCCTCCCTGGCACGCATCCAGTTCCGGTTGCCCTTGATGGTGTTGATCTCGCCGTTGTGGGCGACCATCCGGTACGGGTGGGCGAGCTCCCAGGCCGGGAAGGTGTTGGTCGAGAAGCGGCTGTGCACCACCGCCAGCGCGCTGGCGACCCTCGGGTCACCCAGTTCTGGGAAGATCTGGCCCAGCTGCTCGGTGGTCAGCATGCCCTTGTAGACGATGGTCCGGGACGACAGCGACGGGAAGTAGATCCCGATCTCGTGCTCGGACCGGCGACGCAGGCAGTAGGCCAGCCGCTCCAACTCCAACCCGGTGACGCCGCCCGCCTCGGCGGTGACGACCACCTGCTCGAACCGCGGCATGACGTTCAGCGACACCGGGCTCAGTCCGGAGGCGTCGATCCGCAGTTCGCGCCAGCCGAGAACCCGCAGGCCCTCTTCGACCGCGATCTCCTCGATCGCCGTCCGGGCCTTGGCGGCCTGGTCGTCTTCGGTGGGCAGGAAGGCGGTGCCGATGGCGTACTCCCCCGCCGGCGGAAGCTCGAAGGAGTTGACCGCACGCAGGAACTCGTCGGGCACCTGGATCAGGATCCCGGCTCCGTCACCCGCGGCCTCGTCGGCGCCGGTGGCGCCGCGATGGTCGAGGTTGCGCAACGCCTCGAGACCCTGTTGCACGATGGCGTGACTGGGTACGCCGGTCAACGTGGCGACAAAGGCGACACCACAGGCGTCATGTTCGAAGGCAGGGTCGTAAACGCCCTGGGCTCGGGGCAGGCTCCCAGCGGTCATGCTTCTCCCGTCGGTGCTCGGCTCGGGTCCGGGTGGACCAGCAGCGAAGCGGGTCGGGCGCCCGGCGGTATCCGCCTGCGCCTGGTCGAGGTAGCTGCACACGGCGTCGTTGAACGTGCGCGGGTGGATGGGGCTCGTGCCGGGGTGGGGCTCGAAGATATCCCGTCTGCGATTGTCAGATCGCCGTCGATCCGCGATGTGAGCGCGACGGAACGTCGATCCGCTGCAGTCTACTGCCGCAGTCCCGCCTGACCGGAATCATTACGGGATCATTGCGTTCCGTGAAGAGCAGGTTGCTTCACATTACGATTGATTATGCGGCAAGCCTGTCCCGGCTGCGAGAGAATCAGTATCGGGTACGCCCGTGCCGACGACAAAGCTGATTGCGCGAGCCGGCCATGAGTGCTTCGTCACATGGCGCCTCGCCGAGGTCCCGGGGCCGGGCTGCCGCGGCGAAAACGGTGCCCCGTGTTACCAAGTCGACGCCCGCAGGAGCACCCGGCCGCCGAACCACGCCACGTGTTACCAAATCCACGCCTGCGGGCTCCGAAACCTGCCAACTCGTGCCCCGTGTTACCAAATCCACGCCCGCAGGAGCCCCCAGCCGCCGAAACCACGCCACGTGTTACCAAATCCACGCCTGCGGGCTCCGCAACCTGCGAAATCGTGCCCCGTGTCACCAAGTCGACGCCCGCAGGAGCACCTGGCCGCCGAAACCACGCCACGTGTTACCAAATCCACGCCTGCGGGCTCCGCAACCTGCGAAATCGTGCCCCGTGTTACCAAATCCACGCCCGAGGCCGGACGGGCGGGCGGGCTGAGCCCTGATGAGCTGGGGCACAGGACGAGCACGGCACAGGACGGGCACGAGATCGGGGCACGGGAGAGCTGGGCCTCACGCGGGGGGTGCCGGGTCCAAGACCGCGAGCCGACCGGCCTGAAATCCAGTCGCTACTCGCCGTCGCCGGTGTCTTTGTCCGCCCGGTCGGTGACCCGCGCTATCACCGCATCGTCATCCGGCGCGGCCGGAGTTTCCTCCGCCACCGCTTCCGGCTCGGGCAGGACGCCGTCGACGTAACGCTGATCACCTTCGACGATCTCTTCCCGACCGGGCTTGTTCCGGATCAGGTAGATGAGGGCAACCAGGGCGAGCAGGAAGACGACCCCGGAGGTGTAGTCGTTCAGTCGCAGCCCCCCGAAGTGGTGCGCGGGATCGATCCGCAGGTGCTCGACCCAGGCCCGACCGGCCGTGTAGAACATCGCGTACAACATGAACACCTTGCCGTGGCCCAGCGTGAACCGTCGGTCCAGCAGGACCAGGGCCGCGGCGCAGGCCAGGTCCCAGATCAGCTCGTACAGGAACGTCGGGTGGAAGGTGGCGTACTGCTCGAAACCCGGAATTCGATACGCCGGGGCGATCTGCAGCGCCCACGGCAGGGTCGTCGGCCCACCGAAGAGCTCCTGGTTGAAGTAGTTGCCGACCCGGCCGATCGCCTGGGCGACGACCACACCGGGCGCCAGCGCATCGGCCAAGGCCCAGAACCGGATCTTGCGGCGCCGGGCGACCAGATAGCCGCCGAGCGCGCCGAGGGCGACACCACCCCAGATGCCCAGACCGCCGTCCCAGATGTACAGCGCCCTGATCGGTTCCCGCCCAGGCCCGAAGTACAGCTGGTGATCGGTGATCACGTGGTAGATCCGGGCACCGACGATGCCGAACGGTACCGAGACCAGAGCGACCGTCTCGACCGTGTCCCGTGCGCCGCCGCGGGCGACCCAGCGCCGGGTGGCGATGATCGTCCCGACGATCACACCGGTGATGATGCACAGCGCGTACATCCGGATCGGGATCGGACCGAGATGGAACTCCGAGAACGGCGGGCTCGGGATGGACAGGCTGATCATTTCGCCGCGCCGATCCGCGAGCGGAGTTCCGCCGCCGACCAGGTCACTGCCTCATCGGGCTGGCGTACGCCGTTGATGAACACGGTCGGGGTCTCCTCCACCTTCTGCTGCTGCGCGGCTCTGGTGATGCTATCCACCCATGCGCGGTGCTGCTGAGACCGTACGCAGCCCGCGAAGCCCGCCGACGGCTTGCCGACCAGCGATCCGAGCTGGATCAGTTGCTCGTCGGTCCACTTCAGGCCGTAGTTGGCGAACATTCCGGCGTAGTAGCCCTGGCCGAACCCCTCGGTCGCGGCGCAGGCCATGGCGTTGGCCAGTGCGGGCGACCGGTCGCTGACGAAGCTCATCGGATACAGCTCGACCTTGACCTCTCCTGACCGCTGCAACGCAGTGATCGTCGGGCCGAGCGAGTGCTCGAAGTCGGCGCAGTGCGGGCAGCCGAAATCCTCGAACAGGGTCAGGATCACGGGCGCGTCGGCCTCCCCCAGCGGGATCGGTCGACCGTTGGTCAGGGTGACCGGTCCGAAACTCGGCTGGGCCGCCGGCGGCTCGGGGTCGCGGTGGGAGTTGCGCCAGGAGAACACCGCCACGGCGGCGATGAGCACAATCACCACGATGCCGAGCAGTACGCCGAGGATCAGCCGCTGCCTGGACCGGACCGATGAGCCGGAACGCGGGGATGGGCCGGCCGGTCCGGACGCCCCGGAACTGCCGGCCGACTTCGCTGCCGCCCGGACGGCCGGGTTGCCCGACCGCGACGGATCTTTCCTGGACACTCGGTTCTGCTAGCTCAGCCGCGCTTGATCGCGTCCGTCATCTGCTGCGGCGTCCATTCCATGACGGTGCCGAGGCTCTGCATCTTGCCGTTGATGAACATCGTCGGCGTGCCCGTCACCTGGTCCGCGGATGCCGCCGGTTGGGCAGAATCGACCCAGTCCTTGTGCTTCAGGCCGGTCACACAGCTCTTGAACGACGACGGCGGATCGGCGACCTGGTTCCCCAGGTCGATCAGCATCTCGTCGGTCCAGGCCTTGCCCGGGTTCTTCCAGAACGCCTGGTACATCGCCTGGCCGAAGCCCTCCTCGGCAGCGCAGGCGAAGGCGTTGCCGGCCCGCAGCGAGTGGTCGCTGTTGTCCTCGGCGTCGATCACCGGCAGGATCCACAGCTCGATCTTCATCGTGCCGTTCTTCTGCAGACCGTTCAGCGTCTCACCGAACTTGGTCTCGAACTCCTGGCAGTGCGGGCAGCGGAAGTCCTCGTACAGCTTGACGGTGGTCTTGGCGTCCTTCTGCCCTAGCACGATCGGCTTACCCGGGGTGACCGAGACCGGTCCCCAGCCGATGTTGCTCGCGGTGTTGGCCTTCGGACGGCCGAAGTTGGTGGCGTACCCGATGCCGATTCCGACAGCAGCGACAACGACAACGATCGCCAGCACCAGCAGACCGAGATTGCGCCGCTTGCGCCTCCGGGCCGCCTCGGCGGCAGCGACCCGTGCCCGCTCCCTGGCGTTGCTGCCGCCCTCCTTCGGCGGCTTCCGCTTGCCGCCGTTCACCCGGGTGGCCTCGCTCATCAGTTCTCCTCGTCGTTCTGCTCTGCACCTTCATGCTGGGCGGCGAAGCCGCCGGTGACAGCGTCGAGGCTCAGTCGACTGAACGGCCGCCAGACCAACCAGGCCGCGGCGGCAAGGAAGACGATGTCACGGATGAGGTCCGGCGCGTAGGTCGTCGCTCCCGGCGCCACCTGGCCACCGGAACTGAAACATCCGCAGTCGATGCTGAGGCCGCGCGCCCAGGCCTGGATCAGCCCGATGACGAATGCCAGTTGCAGCAGACCGCTGAGCAGCGCCGCCCATCGGGTGAACAGGCCGGAGATCAGCACCAGGCCAAGCAGGATCTCCAGGTACGGCAGCGTCCAACCGACCAGGTACGACAGCCCGTCCGGCAGCAGTTGGTAGGCCCGCACCGCGACCACCGACTGCGCCGGATCGGTCACCTTCACCAGTCCGGCAACGATCCAGACGACGCCGAGTCCGACCCGGACAACCGTCCGCGCCCACGGCAGCACGAGCGCCCAGTTGATCCCGGAGGATGCTGGGCGCCGGGCGCTGTCGCTGGCCGATGCCGATTCGCTCATCAGTTGGTCAACCTCACAGCGGGCTGAGAAGTTCCCACCGCGCCATCACGGTTGGACCCATCCGGTCCGGCTCCCGACCGTACTCCGGCGGCCAGGTCGGCAACCACCGCGCGGAGCCCGGACAGGTCGTCGGGCGTGCCGGCGTCGTCTGCCTCGATCAGCTTGCCGACCAGGGCCGACCCGACGATCGCGGCGTCGGCGAAGCTGTTCACCTCGGCGGCCTGCCGGCCGTTGGACACTCCGAGGCCCACTCCGACCAGCGCGTCCGGGCGTGCGTCCCTGATCCGTCCGACCAGCGTCGGTGCTGCCGACGAGGTCTGCGACCGCGCCCCGGTGACACCCATCAGCGAGGTGGCGTACACCCAGCCGCGGCAGGAGTCGACGGTTTCCACCAGCCGCTTGTCCGATGAACTCGGCGCGACCAGGAAGATCCGGTCGAGACCGTGCGCCTCGGACGCCTCGAACCAGGCCCCCGCTTCGTCCGGGGTCAGGTCCGGTGTGATCAGTCCGGCCCCGCCGGCAGCCGCCAGGTCCCGGGCGAAGGCGTCCGGACCGTAGTGCTCGACCAGATTCCAGTAGATCATCACCACCGCTGTCGTCCCGGTCGCAGCGACCGCCTCGACGGCCGGAAAGATGTCGCGCACCCGGACGCCACGCTGCAGGGCGCGGGTGCTGCCCTTCTGGATGGTCACGCCGTCCATCACCGGATCGCTGTACGGCATCCCGATCTCGACCAGGTCGACGCCGTCATGCTCGCGCTGCCCTGATTCGGAGACGCCGCAGAGCGCCCGCATCGCAGCGATCGACCCAGGCACCGTCGGATAGCCGACCGGCAGGTAGCCGACCAGTGCTCCGCGTCCCTCGTTGCGTGCGGCAGCGAACACCTTGCCCGAGATGCCGCTGTCGAAGCCCGCCCCGGCGCTCACAACTGGCTGCTTCCGGTCGCCTCGCCGTGGATGTCGGCGAACCATTTCATGGCAGTGTCCACGTCCTTGTCGCCGCGCCCGGACAGGCTGACCAGGATCAGCGGCGGCTGGTCGGGTCGCTCTCCGGCCCGGGCCCCCTCGGCGAACCGCTGGACCAGCTTGGTCGCCCCGGAGAGCGCGTGGGCCGACTCGATCGCCGGGATGATGCCTTCGGTCTCGCTGAGCAGGCGGAAGGCCTCCATCGCCTCGGCGTCGGTGACCGGTTCGTACGTCGCCCGTCCCGAGTCCGCCAGCCAGGCGTGCTCCGGGCCAACCCCCGGATAGTCGAGGCCGGCGGAGATCGAGTGCGATTCCCGGGTCTGGCCGTCCTCGTCCTGCAGCACGAAGCTGCGTGTTCCGTGCAGCACGCCGACGCCGCCGCTGGAGATGCTGGCCGCGTGCCGGGACGTCTCGACACCGTCACCGCCGGCCTCGAACCCGTACAACCGGACCGACTCGTCGGGGATGAAGTCGGCGAAGATTCCCAACGCGTTGGAGCCGCCGCCGACACAGGCCGCCACGGCATCGGGCAGCCGGCCGTAGCGCTCCAGCAGTTGGGCGCGGGCCTCGGTGCTGATCACCCGCTGGAACTCCCGCACCACCTTGGGGAACGGATGCGGGCCGGCGACGGTGCCGATCAGGTAGTGCGTGTTCTCCACACTGGCGACCCAGTCGCGCAGCGCGTCGTTCATGGCGTCCTTGAGTGTCTGGGTTCCGGACTCGACGGCGATCACCTCGGCTCCCAACAACTGCATCCGGGCCACGTTGAGCGCCTGGCGTTCGGTGTCCACCTTGCCCATGTAGACGCGGCATTCCAGCCCCATCAGGGCGGCAGCGGTCGCGGTCGCCACGCCGTGCTGCCCGGCGCCGGTCTCGGCGATGACCCGGGTCTTGCCCATCCGCTTGGTCAGCAACGCCTGGCCGAGAACGTTGTTGATCTTGTGCGAGCCGGTGTGGTTGAGATCCTCGCGCTTCAGCACGATGGTCGCCGCGGTCCGGTCGGCGAGATCACCGAGCGCTGCCCGGGCGAACCTGGGCACCTCGGTGATCGGGGTCGGACGACCGGAGTAGTCCCTGCGGAGCAGGTCGAGCTCGGCCCAGAACTGCTTGTCCTGCATGGCCTTGGTGAATTCGGCCTCGAGCTGGTCGAGGGCGACGTACAACGCTTCCGGTACGAACTTGCCGCCGAACCGGCCGAAATGCCCGGTCGGGTCGGGGAAATTGTCCGCGCGCGCAATCGGCGTGCTGGTCATGGGTTATCGATCTTCCTTGTCTGCTGCGGGGATGCCTGCTGTGCGAAGCCGCATCTGTTGCCGGGGACGGGTTGCAACGATCAGTGACGCCATCGCAGCAGTTCGGCGATCATCTCCGCGTCGCTCCTCAGGACCGGTTCGCCAGGGCGGGGTGGGCCCCCGCCGCCACCAGATCGGCGACACCCAGGCGGGGGTCACGACCGGTGACCAGTGCCTCGCCGACCAGGACGACATCGGCACCCTCGCGGGCCAGCTCGATCACGTCGTGCGGGCCGCGGACGCCGGACTCGGCAACCTTGACGATCCCGTCGGGGATCCGGGGCGAGAGCCGGGCGAAGGTGCCCGGATCCACCTCCAGCGTCTGCAGGTTGCGGGCGTTCACGCCGATCAGCTTCGCCCCGGCGTCGACGGCGCGGTCGATCTCGGTCGCCGTGTGGGTCTCCACCAGCGGGGTGAGCCCGATCGACTCGGCCCGCTCGATCAGCGAGACCAGTTCGAAGTCGCTCAGCGCTGCCACGATCAGCAGGGCCAGATCGGCACCCGCCGCCCGGGCCTCGAAGAGTTGGTAGGCGGTGACGATGAAGTCCTTGCGCAGCACTGGGATGTCGACCGCGCAACGGACGTCGACGAGATCCTGCAGCGACCCGCCGAAGCGGCGGCGCTCGGTCAGCACCGATACGGCGGCCGCGCCGCCGGAGGCGTACTCGGCGGCCAGACGGGCCGGGTCGGGGATGTTGGCCAACGCACCGCGGCTGGGGCTGGCCCGCTTCACCTCGGCGATCACCGAGACCCCGGCCTCCCGGAAGCGCGGCATCGGGTCCAGTGCCGGGTCGACGTGCTGCACCCGCTCCTTGAGACGGTCGAGGCTGACGGCGGCCTGACGCTCGGCAAGGTCCTGCCGTACGCCGTCGACGATGGTATCGAGAACGCCCATGACCGTTTCCCACTCCCTCTTGCGAACCGGTGTCTCGAGCCTGGCGTCGGGCTCAACTCCGCCAGGCTCGTTGACTAAGACTCCTGCTGTTTCTGGTATATGCCGTATCCGAGCTTCTGCATGACGATTCCGACGCCGATCCCGATGACGCAGATCGCCGCAGCGATCACGAACAGCGTCCAGTTCGGGCCGAGCAGGACCGCGATCCCGCCGAGCAGGAATCCGACCAACTCGATCACCACCGCCGTCCACATTGCTCCGGTCTGACCGTGGTGCACCTCCCGCAGCGGTCGGGATTCCAGAGGCCTCAGATGCGGATCAGACGCCTGCGCGCGCTCGGTTATCGCATCAACCTGTTCGGTCGACTCCGTCATCTCACGCACACCATCCGTCCCTGTTGTCCCACGTTCTGCGTCATGCTGCGTCGATCGGCGTGGATCGGGGCGTCCGATCCGGACTTGATCGCCGCGGATCCTGGTTGCTGCAACGCAGTTGCAGTGAGTTGTTGCGGTTGAGAACATTCTGGCCCCACCCGCATCCTTGGCACCAATCGGGGTGCCGGGCGGTTCAACCCCGACGGGGGTCGGTGGGGTCCTCGCCGGCATCGATGGCTTTCCAGATCGCACCGGTATCCGGCTCGCCGTCGGGTCCGGCCGGCAGCCCCGCGGTGGTCGTCGGGCCGGCGTTGCGCTCGAAGCGGCTCGCCCGCTGTGGCCAGCGGTGGGCGTACCGGCCGACCACGACGCACCCGGCGAGCACCGCCAGCCAGCTGACCAGATAGCCGATGCTGCCGCCGGTGAACCGGAGCTGATAGGAGTCGGCAAGGCTGTGCTTGCGCAGTTCGGCGAAGACCTCGTCGCTGTCAGGCTGCTGCCAGGGTAGGAAGATCACCGCCAGCACGCCGATGATCGCAACGACCGCTGCGACGACGCGGCGACCGGTGGTGCGCAGAGTGATCATCAACAGCGAACCGGCCAGCACCGCTACTCCGAGCACCTGGGCCACGCCGCCGGTGACGGCCGTACCGCTGAACCTGGTCCGGGCATCGACGGTGTACCACGGCACAGCGGCGAAGGCGATCACCGCGATCGCCCCCAACACCAACAGGGCGAATCCGACCATTCGACTCCGGTTCGTCCGGTCGGGCTTCGACCGCACCGGTGTCCGGCCACTCACGGCGCCCTCACACCGACGGGCCGACCGGGGCGCCGACCGGGGTGAACGTCTCGGCGATCGACAGTGCCCGGATCACCGCTGCCGCCTTGTTCTGCGATTCCTGGTCCTCGAGCAGCGGTACCGAATCGGCGACGATCCCGCCACCCGCCTGGACGTAGGCGATTCCGTCCCGGAGCACCGCTGTGCGGATCGCGATGGCCGCGTCGCCGTCCCCGGCGAAGTCCAGGTAGCCGACGACACCGCCGTACAGACCGCGGCGGGAGACCTCGAGCTTGTCGATGATCTCCATCGCCCGCACCTTCGGCGCCCCGGACAGGGTCCCGGCCGGGAAGGCGGCGAGGATCACGTCCAACGCGGTGCGGTCATCGGCGATCTCGCCGACGACGGTCGACTCAAGATGCATGATGTGGCTGTACCGGCGTACCTCGGCGAACTCGATCACCTCGACCGTGCCGGGCTTGCACACCCGGCCGAGATCGTTGCGGCCGAGATCGACCAGCATCAGGTGCTCGGCCCGTTCCTTCTCGTCCGAGCGCAGTTCGGCCTCCAGCAACTGGTCCTCCCGATCGTCGGCGCCGCGTGGCTTGGAGCCGGCGATCGGGTGGGTCAATGCGGTCCGGCCCTTGACGGTGACCAGTGCCTCGGGGCTCGATCCGACGATGTCGAAACCGTCCATCCGCAGCAGGTACATGTACGGCGAAGGGTTGGACAGACGGAGCACCCGGTAGACGTCCAGGGCGTCGGCGGTGGTGTCCACCTCGAACCGCTGGCTGACGACGATCTGGAACGCCTCGCCGGCCTCGATCTCCGACACCGCGGCCCGTACCGCCTCCTGATATTCGTCGGGGGTGCGCTGCCGCCGGACCGGCAGTCGATGATCATGATCGGCGGCGACCGCGGTCGGCGGAGTCGGCCGGCCGAGGGCTGCGGTCATCTCCTCCACCCGGCGGACCGCATCGGCGTACGCCTCGTCCACCCGTTCGTCGGTGTTGTCGTAGTTGATCGCGTTGGCGATCAGCCAGACCTCGCCCGTCTCGTGGTCGAGGACCGCGACGTCGTTGGTCAGCATGAACCCGATCTCGGGGATCCGCAGGTCGTCGGCGTTGGTGTCGGGCAGCACCTCGACCCGTCGCACCGCGTCATAGGACAGGTAGCCGACCATGCCCGAGGTGAAGGGCGGCAGCCCCTCGATCCGTGGCGTGTGCAGCTGCCGCAAGGTCTCCTGGAGCGCCGCGACCGGATCGCCGCCGGACGGCAGCCCGACCGGCGGGTTGCCGGTCCAGTACGCCTCGCCGCCGCTCTCCGACAGCGTCGCGACGGAGTTGACGCCGATGAAGGAGTACCGCGCCCACACGCCGTTGTGTTCGGCCGACTCCAGCAGGTAGCTGCCGATCCGGTTGCCGGTCAGCTTGAGGTAGAGGCTGACCGCGGTCTCCGCGTCGGCCAGCAGTCGCCGGTAGACCGGCACCACCCGCCGATCGGCCGCATAGGTCCGGAAGTCCTCCAGACCGGGCACGACGCCGTGCCGGAGGGTCGCCATGTCCACCAGCCCGGCGCCAGGTCGATCGGTGACGCTCATCGCTTCGCCTCGATAACGACAGCGGGCAGCACCCGGCCGTCGAAACAGGTCCGGGTCCCGGTGTGGCAGGCGGGACCCTCCTGGTCGACCTTTATCAGCAGGGTGTCGCCGTCACAGTCAAGCCGTACCTCACGCACCCACTGCCGGTTGCCGCTGGTCTCCCCCTTGACCCAGTAGGACTGGCGGCTGCGCGACCAGAAGGTGCTCCGGCCGGTGGTCAGGGTGCGGCGCAGCGCCTCGTCGTCCATCCAGCCGACCATCAGCACCTCACCGCTGTCGTGCTGCTGGATCACGGCGGTCACCAGGCCGCAGTCGTCGCGCTTGAGCAACGCGGCGACCTGCGGGTCCAACGTGGTTTGCGATGACGTCACCCGACCATTCTCCCCTGTGCCGGGTATCCCCTGTTCCGGGCCCGGCAGATGCCCGCCGGGAGCAGCGCAACCTCGGGCGGGACCAGAGGAATTCCTGAGGAAGCCGGTTGAGGGTGGGGAAAGATCGTGCCCTAGCATCTGCGGTTATGACCTTCGCCAAGGACGAGCGCGTTGCGCTGTGCGACCTGCTCGTCGAGGTCGGACCGGACGCCCCAACCTTGTGCGCGGGGTGGAACGCGCATGACCTGGCTGCGCATCTGTGGATCCGCGAGACCGATCCGGTCGGTGCGTCGGGCATCCTCGCCAAACCCTTGGCCGGTCTGACGGAGCGGCGGATGGCCGAGACCAAGACTCGCTGGTCCTACGAGGAACTCGTGGAGCGGATCCGCAACGGTCCCGCCCGATTCTCGGTCTTCGCGATCCCAGGGGTCGACGAACCGGCGAACAGCACCGAGTTCTTCGTCCACCACGAGGACGTCCGGCGGGCCGGTGACCATCCGGCCGGCCCCGCGAACTCGATCCGGAGATCGAGGACTGGATGTGGCGCCGGCTCAAGCTGATGGGCCGTGCGTTCTTCCGCCGGTCAAAGGTCGGCGTCGTGCTGGAACGGGTGCCGGTCACTCCGGCCGACCCGGACGCCGAACCCGAGACCATTCGCGCCCAGACCGGCACTCCGATCGTCACCGCCGTGGGCAAGCCGAGTGAGCTGATCATCTTCGCCAACGGCCGGTCCGCGGTCGCCGACGTCAAGCTGGTCGGAGAGCAGGACGCCATCGATGCCCTGCTCGGCAGCGACCTCTCCATCTGACCCGCCCCCTAATTCGGCGAGGGGTCAGATAATCCCTCATATTCGCGGCGTGTCGCGCCCGCAGACCCGTCACCGTCACAGCAGGACGCCCTCGGCACGCAACCGATCCCGCTCGCTTCCGCTGATGCCAAGTTCGTCGAGGATCAGGTCCGTCTCGGCACCACGCCCGGCCACCGGCCCGACGGTCGTGTTCGTCTGTGAGAAGCGGGGCACCGGCGCCGCGACCTGGCCGCCGTCGAGCTCCACGAAGCTTCGCCTGGCTCGGTTGTGCGGGTGCTCGGGTGCCTCCGCCAGGGTGAGCACCGGGGCGACGCAGGCGTCGGTCCCCGCGAAAATCGTCTCCCACTCGTCGCGGGACCGGGTGGCGAACCGCCGTCCGAGCCAGTCCGCGCAGGCGGCCCACTGATCCCGCTCGTACGGGCTCGGCACCTGTCCGGGGTCAGCACCCAGCACCCGGACCAGTTCGGCCCAGAACTTCGGCTCGAGTGCCCCGACCGCGACGTAGCCGCCGTCGGAGCACGCGTAACAGCGGTAGTTCGGGGCACCGCCGTCCAGCAGATTGCGTCCCCGTTCGTCGATCCAGTCGCCGGTCCGCTGGAACTGCCGGGTCATCGTGCTCAGGTACGCCGCCCCCTCGGTCATCGCGGCGTCGATCACCTGCCCCTCGCCGGTTGCCCGGGCATGGAGCAGAGCAGCCAGGACGCCGGTGGCAAGCACCAACGCGCCACCACCGAAGTCGGCCAGGTAATTGACCGGCGGGATCGGCCGGCGATCATGTTCGCCGATTCCGTGCAGTACTCCGCTGATCGCCAGATAGGTGATGTCGTGGCCAGCCTGCCCGGCCAGCGGCCCGTCCTGTCCCCAGCCCGTCATCCGGCCGTAGACCAGCGCCGGATTGCGTTCCATGGCGGCCTCCGGGCCGACGCCCAGGCGCTCCGCCACGCCCGGACGGAAACCTTCGATCAGTACGTCGGACCGCTCGATCAGCCTGCCGGCCACCTCGGCCGCGCCGGGCTTGCGGAGATCAAGACCGATCGACCGGCGCCCCCGGTCGACCGCGCGGGGCGGAAACTCCAACCCGTTCGGTGTGCCATCGGGTCTGTCGATCCTGGTCACCGTCGCACCGAGATCGGACAGCAGCATGCCGAGGAACGGCACCGGGCCGATCGCCGGCAGTTCCAGGACGTGGACGCCCGACAACGGGCCGGTCACACCGCGAGCTTCTCCAGGATCAGCTCGCGGACCCGGCCGGCGTCCGCCTGGCCCTTCATCGCCTTCATCACCGCACCGATCAGGGCACCGGCAGCCTGCAGCTTGCCCGACCTGATCTTCTCGACGATGTCCGGGTTGGCGGCGATCGCGGCATCGACGGCATCGGACAGCGCGCCGTCGTCGGAGACCACGGCCAGACCGCGGGCCTTGACCACCTCGGCCGGGTCGCCTTCGCCGGCCAGCACGTGTTCGATCACCTGCCGGGCCAGCTTGTCATTGATCGTCTTGTCGTCGACCAGCGACTGCAGTTCCGCGACCTGGGTCGGCGTCATCCCGACCGACTCCAGTTCGACGGCGGTGTCGTTGGCCTTGCGGGAGAGCTCGCCCATCCACCACTTCCTGGCAGCCTGGGGCGGGGCCCCGGCGGCCACCGTCGCCTCGATCAGGTCGATCGCGCCGGCACTCACCGCGTCCCGCATCTCCAGCTCGGAGAAGCCCCACTCGGCGGCCAGTCTCTTGCGCCGTTGGACCGGCGGCTCGGGCAGTGTGGTGCGCAACTGCTCGACCCACTCCCTGCTCGGCGCGACCGGAACAAGATCAGGTTCGGGGAAATAGCGGTAGTCCTCCGCCTGCTCCTTGCTCCGCCCGGGTGAGGTGGTGCCGTTCTCCTCGTGGAAGTGCCGGGTCTCCTGATGGACCCGCTCCCCCGCCTCGAGAATGGCCGCCTGCCGGGTGATCTCGTAGGTCAGCGCGCGCTCGATGCTGCGCAGGGAGTTGACATTCTTGGTCTCGGTCCGCAGACCGTACTCGGTGACGCCGAGCGGCCGCAGGCTGACGTTCGCGTCGCAACGCAGCGACCCCTGCTCCATCCTCGCGTCGGAGACGTCAAGCGCCTTGACCAGATCACGCAACATCGACACGTACGCCCTGGCCACCTGCGGTGCTTTGTCGCCGGTGCCCTCGATCGGCTTGGTGACGATCTCGATCAACGGCGTGCCGGCGCGGTTGTAGTCCATCGCCGAATACTCCGCGCCCTGGATCCGACCGGTCGCGCCGCCGATGTGCAGCGACTTCCCGGCGTCCTCCTCCATGTGGGCACGCTCGATCTCGATCTTGTACGTCGTTCCCTCGACCTCGACCTCGACCCACCCCTCGTAGGCGATCGGCTCGTCGTACTGGGAGATCTGGTAGTTCTTGGGCACATCGGGATAGAAGTAGTTCTTCCGGGCGAACCGGCACCATTCGGCGATGCTGCAGTTCAACGCCAGGCCGATCCGGATGGCCGACTCGACCGCCTTGGCGTTGACCACCGGCAGTGACCCGGGCAGTCCGAGGCAGACAGGGCAGGTGTGGGTGTTCGGTTCGCCGCCGAACTCGTTGATGCAGCCGCAGAACATCTTGGTCCTGGTGTTCAGTTCGACATGCACCTCGAGGCCGAGCACCGGGTCGTACTTGGCCAGCGCATCCTCGTAGTTGATCACTGCATCGACGACGCTCACGCCACAACCTCCAACTCCGGCCCGCCGAGCTCGGGAACGCGGGACAGCAACGGACCGCCCCAGCTTTCGGTGAGCGCCCGCTCCAGGGCGGCGCCGACCCGGTACAACCGATCGTCGGCCAGCGGCGGCGCGATCACCTGCAATCCGACCGGGAGCCCATCCTCGGGCGCCAGCCCGACCGGGAAGGACGCGCTCGCGTTGCCGGCCAGGTTGCTCGGGATGGTGCACAGATCATTGAGATACATCGCCAGCGGGTCGTCGACCTTCTCGCCGATCTTGAACGCCGTGGTCGGCGTTGTCGGCGAGACCAGCACGTCGACCTGCTCGTACGCCTTCGCGAAGTCGTTGATGATCAAGGTCCGGACCTTCTGCGCCTGGCCGTAGTAGGCGTCGTAGTAGCCGCTGGACAGGGCGTAGGTGCCGATCATGATCCGGCGCTTGACCTCCGCGCCGAAACCGGCCTCGCGCGTTGCCGACATCACTTCCTCGGCACTGGCCACGCCGTCGTCGCCGACCCGAAGCCCGTACCGCATGGCGTCGAACCTGGCCAGGTTGGAGGACGCCTCGCTGGGCAGGATCAGGTAGTAGGCCGGCATCGCATAGGTGAAGTTCGGACAGGACACTTCGACGATCTCCGCGCCCAGTGCGCTCAGCCGGTCGACCGCCTCACCGAAGCGTTGCTCGACGCCGGGCGCGTAGCCCTCACCGCGGAACTGTTTGACCACGCCGATCCTCATCCCGGAGATATCGCCGGAGCGGGCGGCCTCGACCACCGGCGGCACCGGTGCGTCGATCGAGGTGGAGTCGGCCGGATCGTAACCGCCGATCACTGCGTGCAACAGGGCCGCATCGAGCACGGTCCGGGCACACGGGCCCGGTTGATCAAGACTCGAGGCCAGGGCGACCAGACCGTAGCGCGAGGTGCCGCCGTAGGTCGGCTTGACGCCGACCGTGCCGGTCACCGCCGCCGGCTGCCGGATCGAACCGCCGGTATCGGTGCCGATGGCCAGTGGGGCCTCGAACGCGGCCAGGGAGGCCGAGGATCCGCCGCCGGAACCACCGGGGATCCGGTCCAGGTCCCACGGATTGTGGGTCGGCCCGTACGCCGAGTTCTCGGTCGACGACCCCATGGCGAATTCGTCCATGTTGGTTTTGCCGAGGATCACGATGTCGGCATCGAGCAGCCGCCGGGTGACGGTGGCGTCGTACGGCGGGACCCAGCCCTGCAGGATCTTCGACCCGCAGGTGGTCGGCGCGCCGGAGTAGGTCAGGACGTCCTTCAGGGCCAGCGGTACGCCGGCCAGCGGACCGAGCTGCTCGCCGTTGTTGATCTTGGCGTCCACCTCGGCGGCCTTGGCCAGGGCGCGCTCGGCGTCGACGTGCAGGAAGGCGTGTACCGCGGGCTCGACCTCCGCGATCCGGTCCAGGTGTGCCTGGGTGACCTCGACCGAGCTGAGTTCCTGTTGGGCGATCTTGGCGGCAAGGTCCGCAGCGCTGCTCCGGATGAGGTCGCTCATGCCTCCTCCCCGAGAATCCGGGGTACGCGGAAGCGGTTGCCCTCGACGGCGGGCGCACCGGACAGCGCCGCCTCGACCGGAAGGCACGGCACGGGCTCGTCGGCGCGGAACACGTTGGTCAGCGGCAGCGGGTGCGAAGTGGGCTGGATGTCGGCCGCAGCGACCTCGCTCACCTGGGCCACATGCTCCAGGATCTGGTCAAGCTGCGGAGCCAGGTGCTCCAACTCCTCGGCGCTCAACTCGATCCGGGCCAGCCGGCCGAGTGCCGCCACCTCCTCGCGACTCAATGCCACGTTCAACTCCCTGCCTTCTGCTTCGTCGCCCGGATTCTGGGCAGGTTCATCCTAGGGCGCGCGGTAAGGGCCCTCGAACCCGATATCCGCCCCGGATCAGTCCAGCGGCCGGATCACGAAGCCGGTCAACAGTTTGGGCGTGAAGAAGGTCGACTTCGGTGGCATCAACACACCTTCCCTGGCGGTCCGTTCGATCTCGGCGACGCTGACCGGCCGGATCAGGACTCCGGCCGTTGCCTCGCCCGACCCGACCGCCTTGAGCACCTCCTCGACGCCGTGCTGGTAGCTGACCGCGGCATCACAACCGGCAAGCGCCGTCTCCAGCCACAAGCCGTCCAATTGCCGCAGTCCGTCGAACGTGCCGGGCCGGGGAGCCAGCGACCACGAGCCGTCGGCGCCGACCAGCACCAACCGGCCGTCGGACTCCATCCGCGACAGCGTCGAGGGGTCCGGTCGATCGATCGGTGCGAGGTCGAAGTACCGCTCCAACGCGGTACGGATCGACTCCAGGGAGCTTCCCGCGTACAGCCGGTGGATCGCGGCGACGCTGAGCTGGTCGGCCACCAGTTCGTTGATGAAGGCCAGCGTGTCCTCGGCAGGCGTGTCGGTCCGGCCGGTGGTCGACCGCACCTCGTCACGATAGCTGCGCGCCACGCCGTAACGGTGATGCCCATCGGCCAGCAGCACGTCGTCGGAGCCGATGAGGGCACAGATGCCTGCGATCCGATCCGGATCGGTGACCCGCTCGATCCGATGCCGGACCGGACCGATCGACGGATCGTCGGCGGTGACATCGGCCAGCGGCTCGCCCGGTGCGGCCAACAGCCCGGTCAGCCCGCCGGCCAGGGACAGCCCCCAGATCGGTGAAAGGTTCGCCGCCGTCGCGCGGGTCAGATCCAGGCGATCGGTGGATGCCTTCGGGGTCGTCCGTTCGTGCGGCAGGACGCCACCCGACCCCTCGTCGACCACCTCGAGGCCGCCCATCACCCCGGTGATGGACCGGGCGCGGCCGGTGGCGTCGGTGAAATCCATCCGGTAGATGGTCACCGACGGCGTCTGGTCGACGACCAGTACAGCGTCGGCGATCCACTGCCGGTAGAGGTCGCCGGCCCGGCGGTAACGGTCCTCGCCGCTGGGTACATCGACCTGGGAGATGTTGTGGGGATGGCTCGCCCGGTATCTGTCTGCCTGCTCAGCAGACAACACGTCGTACGGCGGTGCTACCACCCGCTCGAGCGGATCGGCGGCGTATCGGAATGCGCGGAACGGCGTGAATCGTGGCACGGTAGTGAGGCTAATCGACCCGGCGACGGCGCCGCGCACCTCCCGCCCCTGCACCGGGGACCTGATGCGGTTCCCGCCGGTACCGGATCGCAAGACGAGTGAAACATGCCGGTCACCGGCGTGGGACAGGATGGACCTGTGTTCTTGATGAGGGTGTCGTTGCCGGACGTTCCTGGTTCGCTGGGGGCGGTGGCCACGGCGATGGGCTCAGTGGGCGCGGACATCCTGGCGGTCGAGATCGTCGAGAAGCAGAAAGGTACGGCTGTCGACGACTTCGTCGTCGGGTTGCCACCGGACGGGCTGCCGGACACCTTGATCAGCGCCTGCCAGGGACTGGACGGCGTCACCGTGGAGTGGATCTCCCGCTATCCCGAGGGCGGCGGCCTGCAGTCGGACCTGGAGACCCTGGAGCGAATGACCAGCGATCCCGAGCACGCCGCCGAGACGCTGGTCTCCTCGGCACCGGCGGTCTTCCGGTCGCAGTGGGCGGTGCTGGTCGAGGTGCAACCCGACGGTCAGGCGGTCGCCACCTACAACACGCCGATGGCACCCGATCTCGACACGGACAGGCTCAAGGAACTTGCGCCGTTCGACGAGGTGCACCGCCTCGATCTTCCGGCCGACTGGATGCCCGGCTACGGGGATTCGGTCGGTGTGGTCGCCCCGTTGGGGCAAGACCGGGCCATCGTGATCGGCCGACTCGGCGGTCCCACCTATCTCGACTCCGAGGTGGCCCGGCTGCGTCACCTGGCCCGACTCGCGTACTGATCACGCGTTCCGGCAGCCGAACCCGAAGCCGTAACAGCCGGTCATCAGGAAGTAGACGTACCAACCGAGCAGGAAACAGGCCAGCATCGCCGCCGGCAACGCGATGAGCACATAGATGCGCATCCGCTTCTTCTGTCCGGTGGTCGGTACGTTGGCCGGCCCCCACTCACCGATCGTTGGTTGTACGCGGGGCGGCGTCCGGCCGTTCAGGTTCAGGTTCGAGAAGGCCCAGCGCTTGAGCCGTGCCCAACGGCGGGGCCGGCGCGGCGCGACCGGGCCGGCTGTCTGCTGCGGGGGTTGCTGCGCAGCCTGCGGGTCCCAGTGCCACTCGGACCCGCCGGCAGGGGCCGGCCGATCGGCTGACGGTCCGGGGGGATGCTGGCTGCTCGACACAGGGCAACTGTAGTCAGCCGCCGGACCGGTCCTGCCATCCGCGGGCGCGGCTCACCCGCCGACCTTGGCCACCTCGGCAGCCGCCTCGGGTCCGGCGTTCAGCAGCACCTCGAAGCCTTCGGCGTCAAGGATCGGCACCTTGAGGCTGACCGCCTTCTCATACTTGGAACCCGGTGACTCTCCGACGACGACGTAGTCGGTCTTCTTCGACACCGAGCCGCTGACCTTGCCACCGCGACTGGTGATCGCCTCGGCTGCGCTGTCCCGGGTGTAGCCGGACAGCGTCCCGGTCACCACGAAGGTCATCCCGGCCAGGGTCTGTTCGCCCAGCTCACGCTCCTCGGCCTTCATCCGAGCGCCGGCGGCCTGCCATTTGGCGACGATCTCGCGATGCCAGTCCACCGTGAACCAGTCGGCAATGGCCTGCGCCAGGGTCGGACCGACTCCCTCGACCTCGGTCAGCTCCTCGACAGAAGCCGCGGCGATCCTGTCAACGTCACCGAACGCCGCCGCAAGATCGGGAGCGACGCCGGGACCGAGGTGCCGGATGGACAGGGCAACCAGGAAGCGATCCAGCGGACGTTGTTTGGCCTCTTCGAGATTGGCCAGCAGTTTGGCCCCGTTGGCCGACAACCGTCCCGCCTTGGTCCGGAACAGATCGGTCTGCAGCAGCTTGTCCTCGTCAAGATCGAACAGATCCCCCTCGTCGGTGATCAGACCGGAGTCCAACAGCGCATGGGCGGCAGACTCGCCGAGCACCTCGATGTCCAGGGCCGACCGGCCGGCCAGGTGGAAGAGACGTTCCCGCAGTTGCGCCGGGCAGGACCTGGTGTTGGGGCAGCGGATGTCGGCGTCGCCCTCCTGCTCCGGCCGCAGCTCGGTGCCGCAGGACGGGCAGTGGGTCGGCATCACGAACTCCCGTTCGCTGCCGTCCCGAAGATCGACGACCGGCCCGACGATCTCGGGGATGACGTCACCGGCCTTGCGCAAAACGATGGTGTCGCCGATCAGCACCCCCTTGCGCCTGACCTCCGAGGCGTTGTGCAGGGTGGCGAACCCGACTGTCGAGCCGGCGACGACGACCGGCTCCATCTCCCCGTACGGAGTGACCCGCCCGGTACGGCCGACGTTGACCTTGATGTCGAGCAGTCTGGTGTTGACCTCCTCCGGAGGATATTTGAACGCGATCGCCCACCGCGGAGCTCTCGAGGTGGAGCCGAGTTGATCTTGGACCCCGCGTTCGTCGAGCTTGATCACCACACCGTCGAGCTCGTGCTCGACCGAATGTCGGTGCTCGCCGTAGTAGCCGATATAGGACCAGACCTCGTCCAGGGTCTTGCACAGCTTCGTGTGTGAGCTGACCGGTATCCCCCAGCCGGAGAGGGCATCGTAGGCCTCGGAGAGCCGGTTGAGCTGCCGGAACCCCTCGACCGCGCCGAGACCGTGGGCGATGAAGCCGAGATTGCGGCTGGCGGTGATGCGTGGATCCTTCTGGCGCAACGATCCGGCCGCGGAGTTGCGCGGGTTGGCGAACGGCGCCTTGCCGTCGGCGACCAGCGACTCGTTCAGCTTGGTGAAGTCCTCCACCGACAGGAAGACCTCGCCACGGACCTCAAGCACGTCGGGGACCTCGTCCCCGCTCAACCGGGTCGGGATCGCAGCAATGGTCCGTACGTTGTCGGTGACATCCTCACCCACCCTGCCGTCGCCGCGAGTGGCTCCCTTGACCAGTCGGCCGTTCTCGTAGGTGAGGTCGATGGCCAGTCCGTCGATCTTCAGCTCGCAGAGGAATCCGGACCGTTCGATCTGCTGTTGGCCGAGTTCACGGATCGCCCGCTGGGCCCAGCGGTCGAGTTCCTCCTCGCTGAATGCGTTGTCCAGGCTCAGCATCCGCTGCAGATGCTGCACCGGAGCAAATGTCGACCCGGGCGGCGGGCCGACCTTCTGCGTCGGCGAGTCCGGCGTCCGCAGTGACGGGAACTCCTCCTCAAGATCACCGAGCTCCCGCAGGGCCCGGTCGAACTCGGCATCGGAGAGGGTCGGCGCATCGAGGATGTAGTAGCGCCACCGGGCGTCGTCGATGATCTCGCTGAGCTCGGCGTGCCGCTGCCGCGCCTCGGCGGTCGGCTGCCGGCCGGTCGCGACCTGGTTTGCCTCCGCCCTGCGGAGGGCGGTCTCGTCGGAGAGGTCGGGGGTCTGGCTCACAGGTGCAATCTAGTGCCGGGTCCGGACACCGGGTCGGATCTCCTGCCGTTCGACGTCGGTCGCCAGAGGGTGTCTACCTGCGGGGAAGAAAATCACCGGAGACTGTCGGAGGTCAAGACTAGGCTGCCGAGGTCGCCCGATCGGGTGGCCCAATTCGATGCACGGGGGTCCATTGCTCGGGATCTTGCAGCTCGGTCTCCAGGTCGCCAGAAAGGCGACCATCATCTCACTCTCCGCCGCCCTGCTCGGCGCTGCGACCGCCATCATCCTGCCGATCCTCACCGGCCGGGCGATCGGCGGTGCGCCGGGACTGATCGAACACGGCTTCACCCGGACCTACATCGGGATCATCGCGGGTTTGCTGGTGGCGCTGGCGGTCAGCAATGTCACCGGCGTCCTCTCCCACGCCGGCATCGAGCTCGCCGACGGGCCGATCCGCAGGGAGATCCTGTTGCGGATCGGCTGGGCGCTCTCCCACGACCCCGACCTGACCTCTCTGGACGACCCCAGGACCGCTGATCTGGTGCAGAAGATCAGGTCGCGGGAATGGGAGATCTCGATGGGCTACCAGATCCTGACGGGCATCGCGACCCGGCAGATCCCGGCACTGCTCGGCACCGCGATCACCCTGGGCATCGTGCTCACCTGGTGGGCGCCGATCCCGATCATGATCGTCATCCTGATCAACGGCGAGTACCTGCGTCGGGTGATCACCACCCAGATGGACGTCTGGTCAGGTCAGGCCGAGGGGCTGAAACACGCGGCGTACGCCTTCGAACAGGGAATGGGCAAGGCGGCAAAGGAGATCCGCATCTTCGGACTGTCGGACTACCTGCGCCGGCGGATGATCAACTTCGCAATGGAGGGTTACCGGCCGTACTGGGCACGGCGCTGGCGGGACGCCGGGTTCAGTGTCGTGTTGGGCGTGCTGCGGGTGATCACCACGCTGGGCACCATCGGTTTCGTGAGCTGGCAGGCCGTGACCGGCCGGATCAGCCTGACGACAACGGCGACGGCGATCCCGTTGATCATGGCGATGGCCGACACCGATCTGTGGATGATCGGTCAGTTGCAGCGGGCCGGGACGACGTACGGCTGGCTGGAGCAACTGGCCCCGGTCCGGAGGTATCTCGCCGAGTCCGGCCGGTCCGGCGTCAGGCCGACGCTGACCGTTCGCGAGCACACATTTCGCGCCGACGACCAGCCCGCCGACGACCGGCCCGCCGCAGACCGCCGCCCGATCCCGCCGCCGACGATCATCTTCGACGAGGTCAGCTTCGGCTATCCGGGCAGTGACCGGCTGATCCTGGACGGTCTCAGCCTGGAACTGCCGGCCGGCGACGCGGCCGCCCTGGTCGGGGTGAACGGGGCCGGCAAGTCGACGTTGGTCAGACTGCTGACCGCCGGTTACCTGCCGACCCGCGGCCGGGTGCTGGTCGACGGTGTCGATCTGTCCTGCCTCGACGTCGAGGCCCGCCGGGCCTGGCAACGCCGGGTCGCGCCGATCACCCAGGAGTTCCTGCGGCTGCCGCTACCCGCCGGCGACAACGTCGAACTCGGCTCGGGCAGCGTCTGGGCCGGCCGGCTGCATCCCGATCCACTCCCCGACACCACCACCCTGGACGCGGTGGCCCGCCGGGCCGGCATCACCGATCTCATCGAACGGCTGCCCGACGGCTGGGCTACGTCGCTGGACAAGACCATGCCCCGCGGAACGGACCTCTCGGGAGGCGAGTGGCAGAGGATCGGGCTGGCCCGTGCGCTGCGCGCAGTGACAGCCGGCGCCCAGGTGCTGGTGCTGGACGAGCCGGCGGCAGCGCTGGACGTCGAGTCGGAGGCACGCCTGGTCGGCGGTTACCTGGAACTCGCCAGGTCGGTAACGTCGTTGATCATCTCCCACCGGTTCTCGGTGGTGCGGCCGGTGCCGTTGATCTACGTACTGGAGAACGGCCGGATCACCGAGCAGGGATCGCACCAGGAGCTGATGACGCTCACCGGCGGCCGGTACCGCGCGATGTTCACCATGCAGGCCAGCCGCTACGCCGAGGCGGAGGCCGAGGTCCGCGAAGCCGAGGAGCACCGCGCCGGGATCGAGGGGGCGCGAGCATGATCAACCAACTCGGCACGGCGGCCAGCACCATCCGGTTGTGGATGACCACCGCCTTCAAGGCCGCGCCCGGGCTCTCATTGCTGATGTGCATCAGTGTGGTGCTGTCCTCGGTGCTCAGCCCGCTCCAGGTGTACGCGATCAAGATCGTCGTGGACGGGATCAGCGAGCACACCTCGGTGCTGTCCGGCGTCGTGCTGCTCGGTGTCTGCCTGCTGGTGACGGCACTGTCCGGCAGCTTCGCCGGGCCGATGGGCGACACCCTGGATGAGAAGGTGTACTGGTACGTCCACGACGATCTGCTCCGACTGACCGCAGGCATTCCGTCGATCGGTCATCACGAGGACCGGCGGCTGGCCGACCGGATCGCGCTGATCGAGCAGGACCGCAACCAGCTCGCCGGCGTCTACCGGATGTTGTCGGTGGTCGGCGGCGTCACGGGCACCATCACCGTCGTCGCGATGTTGTGGTCGGTCTCGCCGGCCCTGTTGTTGCTGCTCGCGCTGGCGCTCGCAGTCGCAGGCATCCAGGCCCGCGGCTGGCAGCAGCAGCGCAAGCTGATCCGGGAACACGAACACCTGCGCCGGTTGGGGACCAAGATCACTGATGCGCTGACCGAACCTCCCACCGGTGTCGAGGTGCGCTGCTTCGGTCTCGGCCAGACCTTGGTCAAGGTCGCCGCGGACATCATCAGCCTCCGCCACGACCGATACGGTCGGATCACCTCACGGTTCGCCAAGCTGGTGTCCGGCGGCTGGCTGGTCTACGGCATCGGATACGCGGTCGCGCTGTTCTGGCTGCTGGCCCGCACCCGAGCCGGCATGGCGACGATCGGTGACCTGACTCTGCTGCTGCTGGTCGGCCCGCAGATCAACACCACCGCCCAGGGCATGACCAACAACGTACGCATGGTGATCGGCGCCCTCGACTCCTTCGGACGCTATCAATGGCTGCGAGGCTATGCGGCCACCCACGACTGGCAGGCCAGCCAGCAGCTGCCGCCGGAGTCGTTGCGGGAAGGGATCCGCTTCGACAACGTCGCCTTCGGCTATCCGTCCACGCTGGCGGGAAGCGACGGGACCGACGGGTCCACCGAGGATCCCGGCACCGGCCAGTTGGCCCTGAACGGCGTCGACCTGTTCCTGCCGGCAGGTACGACCGTCGCCTTCGTCGGTGAGAACGGCGCAGGCAAGTCGACGATGGTCAAGCTGCTGGCGCGGCTCTACGACCCGACAGACGGCGCCGTGCTGATCGACGGCGTGCCACTGTCCCGGATTGATCCGCTCGCCTGGCGGAAGCGGATCTCGGCCGGCTTCCAGGACTTCGCCCGGCTCGAGTTCCTGGCCGCCGATTCGGTCGGCGTCGGTGATGTCGATCTTCGCGAGGACCGGGAGTTGATCACCTCGGCGGTCAGCGCCGGGCAGGCGGATCCGGTGATCACCGGGCTGAGCGAGGGGCTGGACACCCAGCTGGGTCGGCAGTTCTCCGGCGGTGTCAACCTGTCCGGCGGCCAGTGGCAGCGACTGGCGCTGGCCCGGGCCTTCATGCGTACCAGACCGCTGCTGATGTTGCTCGACGAGCCGACCGCCGCGCTGGATCCGGAGGCCGAGCAGGCGATCTACGAGGAGTACGGTGCCACCGCCCGCAGACTGGCTGCACAGACGGGTGCGGTCACGGTGCTGGTGTCGCACCGCTTCTCAACGGTCCGGATGGCCGACCTGATCGTCGTGGTCGCCGACGGCAAGGTCAGCGAACTGGGCAGCCATGCCGAGTTGATGGCGGCCGACGGGCGCTACGCAGAGCTCTTCGCGCTGCAGGCGAACGCGTACCGCTGACGTCCCGGCCCGCACCGGGTTTGTAGGCTCGGCCCCATGCCACGACGCTGCCCGCGTCTCGCCGGGTCGGCAGCACAGTCCGAGCTGTCCCGGGCGCTGGCCGCGCTGCGCGCGGAGCTGAGCGTGCCGGACGGCTTCCCTGACGACGTGCTCGCCGAGGCCGATGCGGCCGCGAACTCCGGGCATGACCCGTCCGTGCTGGACCTGCGCGCGATCGAGTTCCACACCATCGACCCGCCCGGGTCGACCGACCTGGACCAGGCCCTGCACCTGACCCGGGACCGTAACGCTTACCGGGTGGACTACGCGATCGCCGACGTGCCCTGGTTCGTTGCTCCGGGCGGCTTCGTCGATCATGAGGCGCGCCGCCGCGGGCAGACGCTGTACGCGCCGGACGGCCGGGCACCGCTGCACCCCGAGGTGTTGTCCGAGGGCGCCGCGTCGCTGCTCCCGGGTCAGGACCGGCAGGCGTTCGTCTGGCGGTTCCGGCTCGATCACCGGTTCGAGATCGGATCGGTCGACCTGGCCCGGGCGGTGGTCCGCTCCCGCAGGAAGTGGAGCTATGCCGAAGCCCAACGGGCTGTCGACGACGGCACCGCACCGGAGTCTCTGGCTCTGTTGCTGCCGTTCGGCGAGGGGCGTACCGCCCTGGAGGCGGTTCGCGGCGGCGCCAGCCTTGACCTGCCGGATGCCGAGGTCGTGCTGACCGAACGCGGTTACGCGATCGAGCGCCGTGCCCCGTCGCCGGTGGAGCTCGCCAACGCCCAACTGTCGTTGATGACCGGGATCGCGGCCGCAACGATCATGATGGACGTCGGGATCGGCATCCTGCGGACCATGCCGCCGGCCGAACAGGCGGCGGTCGACGAATTCCGGCACCGGGCCAGACTGCTCGGCCTGCACTGGAAGTCGGGCGTCTCCTACGGCGACTATCTGCGCGGACTCGACCGGTCCGACCCGCACGCCCTGGCCGTCCTGCAGGCGGCCACCTCGCTGTTCCGGGGGGCCGGGTACCAGGCCTTCGATGGGACACCACCCGAGCAGGCGATACAGGCTGCGATCGCCGCGCCGTACGCCCACGTCACCGCACCGCTGCGGCGGCTGGTCGATCGGTTCGTCCTTGTGGTCTGCGCGTCCGCGTCCTCCGGACGTCCGGTGCCGGATTGGGTACGCAAGGCGTTGCCGGAACTGCCCAGGATCATGGCCGCCAGTGATCAACTCGCCGCGCGGCTGGATTCCGGGGCGATGGACCGGGTCGAGGCGGCCCTGCTCGCGGATCGGGTCGGAGAGGTGTTCGACGCGGTCGTACTGTCCCGGGACGACAACCGGGCCAGGATCCAGCTGGCCGACCCGCCGGTCTCGGCGACGTTGTCCGGCGCCGGCGAGCCGGGTCAGTTCATCCGGGTCCGGCTGGACGCGGTGGAGATCGACACCGGGACGACCCAGTTCAGCCCGGCCCGAGTCGGCGACACGCCGCACAGATCAGGGATTATCTGACCCCTCGCGGTCAGTGGGCGAGTTGGTCGGTGACGATGTCGGCGGCCTTGCGGACGGCGCGCAGCGCGCGGACAGCCGAGCCCTGGTCGAAACGGGCCAGGCCGCAGGCCGGGGTGATGACCATGCGGCCGGCGACGTCTGGTTCCAGGCCGAGGGTGCGCACCGCCCGGAGCACCCGCTGGGCGACGGTGTCGGGCGACCAGCGCCCGTCGACCGGTCCGCTGGTCGGCAGCGCACCGGCGCCCAGCCACAGCCCGTCGGTCATCGCCTGCCCCACCGCGTCCCAGTCCGCCGTGGTCAGTTGATCAAGGTCAAGCAGCAGCCCGCCGAATCCTGCCTTCGCGACCAGCGCGACCGGCACGTTCTGCGCACAGCTGTGCAGCCAGACCCGCGCCCCCTCCGGCGAGGGGTCAGAAAATCCCTCATCCGGGCGGCGTGTCGCGGCATCCGCGGCCGACTCCAGCGCTGCCGACTGAAGTGCAGCCGACTGAAATGCGGCCGTTGCGGATGCGACGATGACCGTCAGCCCGTCGCTCACCTCGGGGATGTCGATCTTGCGGTGATGGGAGAACCCGCTCGCCGTCGGTATCTCGCCGGCCAGCACAGCGGGCAGCGCCGGCTCGTCGACCTGGAGAACGAGATCGAGCCGCGGCAAGCGGCGCCGCAGGTCCCCGATCAGGTCCGCGATCCCCTCGCCCAGCGACTGGACAAGATCACGTCGCGCGCCGTGGTCGGCCAGCAGACGGTCACCCCGCGGCCGCTCCACCGAGGCCGCCAGGGTCCACGGACCGACGATCGCGATCTTGAAGGGGCCGGTGTAGTCCTGGGCGACCTCCTCGAGTTGGTCGCAGTCGTCCCGCAGCCGGGCGCGGGCGCGGAGTTGATCACGACCGGGTGCGTCGGTCAGTCGCCAGCCGGCCGGTTGCAGGTCGGCGGCGAGACCGGACAGAACGGCGATCCCGCGGCCGACCATCCGTGACCCGACGCCGCGGTCAGGCAGCTCCGGCAGGAAGGGCAGATCCGGCGATTCGTCGAAGCTGATCTTGAGCGCGTCGACCAGGTCGCTGCCCGGCCAGGAGCCGATGCCGGTGCTGCGGATCGGTGCGAAGTCGTCTGCCATCGGATCAGGCGTGGGCAGCCGAGATCGTCGCGCTGCCGACGACCCGCGTGCCGTCGTAGTAGACCACGGTCTGCCCGGGCGCCACACCGGTCAAACGATCGTGCAGCCGCACCCCGAGTGGGGCATCGCCGACCGACGGGCCGGTGGCGCCGCCAGTGGTGACGGTGGTGACCGTGGCCGGCACGGTCGATCCGTGCGCGCGGACCTGCACCGCCGCATCCCAGGACCCCTCGCGTACGTCACCGGTCCAGGTCGGACGGATGGCCTCGATGGCCCGTACGTCCAGGGCGTTTCGCGGCCCGACGGTGACCGTGTTGCTCACCGGCGAGATGTCCAGCACGTAGCGCGGCTTGCCGTCGTCGGCCGGTGTCCCGATCCGCAGCCCCTTGCGCTGTCCGATGGTGAAGTGGTGGCTGCCGTCATGTTCGCCGAGCTGCCGACCGTCCGGATCGACGATCGCGCCGGGCCGGCTGCCGAGATGCTTGTCCAGGAAGCCGGCCGTGTCGCCGTCGGCGATGAAGCAGATGTCGTGGCTGTCCGGCTTGTCGGCCACCGCCAGCCCGCGCTGCTCGGCCTCGGCGCGGACCTCGCTCTTCAGCGATCCGCCGAGCGGGAAGTACGAACGCAGCAGCTGCTCCTGGGTGAGCACGCCGAGGACATAGGACTGGTCCTTGCCTTCGTCGACCGCACGGTGCAGTTGCACGCCGTGATCATCGCGGAGCAACCGGGCGTAGTGACCGGTACACACAGCGTCGAAACCGAGCGCGACACCACGCTCGAGGACGGCGGCGAACTTGATCTTCTCGTTGCAGCGGACACAGGGATTCGGTGTGCGCCCGGCCGCGTACTCGGCGACGAAGTCGTCGACCACGTCCTCGGCGAACCGGTCCGACAGGTCCCAGACGTAGAAGGGAATGCCCAGGACGTCGGCGGCCCGCCGCGCGTCGTGGGCATCCTCCTTGGAGCAGCAACCCCGCGCCCCGGACCGGAACGACAGCGGATTCTTCGACAGCGCCAGGTGCACACCGGTGACATCGTGACCGGCGTCGACCGCGCGGGCAGCGGCGACCGCCGAATCCACCCCGCCGGACATTGCCGCCAGCACCTTCACCCTGACCTCCTGTTGCCCCGCCTACCGGTCCATTGTCGCCTCAGCCGGCCTGGCGGGCCAACTCGACCGCCCCGGGCAGCACGGCCAGCAGCCGGTCGACATCGCCGTCGGTGCTGGTGTGTCCCAGGGAGAATCGCAGCGAGGACCGGGCTTCGCGAGTCGTCCGGCCCATGGCGTCCAGGACGTGGCTCGGTTCGGAGACGCCGGCCGTGCACGCCGACCCGGTCGAGGTGTCGATGCCGCTCTGGTCCAGCAGCATCAGCAGGTTGTCGGCCTCGCAGCCGGCGAAGGAGATGTTGGCGATACCGGGCAGCGACCCGTCCGCCTCGGCCACGCCGTTCAGTTCGGTGTCGGGCACGTCGGCCAACACCGTCCTGATCAACCGGTCCCGCAGCGTACGGATCCGGCTCGCCTCAGCAGTCAGATCGTCCAGGCTCGCCCGGAGCGCCGCCGCCATGCCGGCTATCCCGGCGACGTCGAGAGTGCCGGACCGGACGTCGCGTTCCTGTCCGCCACCGTGGTGGACCGGTGACAGTGCCAGGTCACGGCGGGCCAGCAGTGCTCCGGTGCCGACCGGGCCGCCGAACTTGTGCGCCGACAGCGAAAGCGCCGCCAGGCCGGATCCGGCGAAGTCGATCCTCAGCTGCCCGACCGCCTGCACGGCGTCGGAATGGACCGGTACACCGAACCGGCGGGCGGCGTCGACCACGTCGACGATCGGTGCCAGCACGCCGGTCTCGTTGTTGGCGTACATGATCGACACCAGGGCGGTCCGTTCCGCATGATCGGTCAGCGTCGCGCGCAGTCGATCAAGGTCGAGGTGCCCGTGGCGATCGACCCCGATCACCACCAGTTCGGCGCCCTCGCCGGACAACGATTCGACCGATTCCAGCACCGCGTGGTGCTCGACGGCCGAGGTGATCATGGTGTTCGCTCGCGGCCGGGCCCGGAAGGTGCCCTTGATCACCAGGTTGTCCGCCTCCGTCGCGCCGCTGGTGAAGATCACCTCGGCGGGGTCCGCGCCCAGGCAGGCGGCGATCGTCTCCCGTGATTCCTCGACGACCCGACGGGCCTCCCGTCCGGAGGTGTGCAGCGACGACGGATTGCCGACCCGGGTCAGCTCCCGGGTGATCGCGGCGATCGCCTCGGCGCGTAACGGCGTCGTGGCGGCGTGATCAAGATAGCTGCGGGACGTGATCAGCCCCGGTGCTGCTTGACGGCCTGGGTGACAGCCGGCAGAACGGTGTGCAGATCACCGACGACGCCGAGATCGGCAAGGGCGAAGATCGGCGCCTCCGGATCCTTGTTCACCGCGACGATGGCCTTCGATGTCTGCATCCCGGCCCGGTGCTGGATGGCTCCGGAGATGCCCGCTGCGATGTAGAGCTGGGGTGAGACGGTCTTGCCGGTCTGCCCGACCTGATAGGCGTGCGGATACCAGCCGGAGTCGACCGCGGCGCGCGAGGCGCCGACGGCGGCGCCGAGCACATCGGCCAACTCCTCGACCGGACCGAAGTTGCCTCCGGTTCCCCGGCCGCCGGAGACGACGATGGCCGCCTCGGTCAGCTCCGGGCGGCCGCTGGCCGCCTTCGGCTCGGTCTTGACCACCCGGGCGCCCTTGGACGCCTCGGCGACAGTGAACGCCAGAGCCTCCACCGCCGCCTCGACCCGCGCCGGCTCCGGGTTGGTGGCGTTGGCCTTGACAGCGATCACCGGGATGCCGTGGGTGACACTCGACCGCACCGTCCAGTTGCCGGCGAAGACCGACTGGGTGACCAGCGGGGCGGCGTCGCCCGGCTGGACGTCGACCGCATCGGTGATCAGACCGGACGCCATCCGGACGGCCACCCGGGCGGCAATCTCCTTGCCCTCCGGGGTGGAGGTGAAGAACACCGCGGACGGCCGGACCTGTTCCACCGCGGCCGCGACGGCATCGGCCTTCGGGGCAACGAGGAATTCCGAGAACGCCGGATCGTCGGCGGTCAGCACGCGGCCCGCGCCGTATTCGGCCAGCCGGTCGGTGTCGCCGGAACCGAGCAGCAACGCAACCGGATCACCGATCCGACGGGCCAGGGTGAGCAGTTCGAGGGCCGGCTTGGCGATCGTGCCCTCGACCGCGTCGACCACAACCAGTACCTGCGCCATATCAGTATTCCTTCCCTAGCCGTCCCGACGGGTGTCAGCCGTCCGAATCAGTTGTGCTCGTCAGATGTACTTGCCGGAGACCAGGAAGTCGGCCAGCGCTGCCGCACCCGAACCGTCCTCGTCGGTGATCTGCCGGCCGGCCTCCTTGGGCGGCCGCGGAGACGTGTCCAGGACGGTGGACCAGGCGTTGTCCAGGCCGACCGTCGCCGCCGACTCGGCGTCAAGATCAAGATCATCCAGCTGCCACTCGTCGACCGGCTTCTTCTTGGCAGCCAGGATTCCCTTCATCGACGGATAACGGGCCTCACCGGACTGGTCGGTGACGCTGACGATCGCCGGCAGGCTGACTTCCACGGTCTGGCTGGCGATGTCGCCGTCGCGACGGATGGTCGCAGTGCCCGCGTCGACCGACAAGGTGGCGCCCAGCGTTGCGGCCGGCCAGCCGAGGCGCTCGCTGATCATCGCCGGCAGCACACCCATGGTGCCGTCGGTCGAGGCCATGCCGGCGATCACCAGGTCCGGCGCCAGTTTGCGGACGGCGGCGGCAAGGATCGCGCTGGTGGCCGGAGCATCGGAGCCGTGCACCGAGTCGTCGTTGATGTGTACGCCGCCGCTCGCGCCCATCTGCAGGGCGCGCTTGATCGCATCGGCGGCGTCGTCGGGACCGAGGGTCACCGCGATCACCTCGACCTCCTCGTCGGAGTCGTCTGCGATCTGCAGCGCCTGCTCGACCGCGTACTCGTCCAGTTCGGAGAGCAGACCGTCCTCGCGCTCCCGATCGACCGTGCCGTCGTCGGCGAAGCCGCGATCACCAGTCGCGTCGGGTACGTACTTGACCAGCGTGACGATCTTCATGTCCCTCGCTTCCTCCCACGATTCGAGCCCATATTACTCACCAGTAACCTAGCCTTCCACAAACCGAGGGCGCAGACCGGCCTCCTGGTCGGCATCCGACCGGCGGAGTCCACCCGGACAGTCTGGCAAATGCTCAGGCCGGCTCGACAGTGACCGGGGTGTCGAGCACCCGGCCCTCGCCCACCACGCGTACGCCTCCGGTGATCACGACGCCGGCCTGCAGCGGCCGGTCCTCACTCGACCGCCCGACCGACAGCTCGATCTCTCCCGGCTCGACGATCCGGCGGTAGTCCGGCCCGAGGTAGCTGAACCGATCGGCGTGGACGCTGAACGTGACCCGACGGCGCTCCCCCGGCTCGAGGGCGACCCGGGCGAAGCCGATCAGCTGCTTCAGCGGCCGGGCGACCCGGGCGACCGGGTCACCGGCGTACAACTGGACGACCTCGGTCCCCTGCCGACTCCCGGTGTTGATCACGGTTGCCGAAACCTCGACGGTGCCGTCGGGGGCGATCTCCGCCGCGCTCAGTCGAAGATCATCCAGCGCGAAATCGGTGTACCCGATGCCGTGCCCGAAGCAGAACAACGGCCGCGGGTCGAGATTGGAGACCCCGTCGCTGTACCAGGCCAGCGGCGGCGCCAGATAGGTGCCCGGTTGTCCACCTGGATGATCCGGGATCCCGATCGGCAACCGCCCGGACGGATTGATCCGACCGGACAGCACACCCGCCACCGCCGCGCCGCCCTCGATGCCGGGCATGAACGACTGGATGACCGCCGCGCTCCGCTCGGCCAGGCCGCCGAGGGCGTACGGCCGACCGGAGATGATCACCAGGACGACCGGCGTGCCGCTGTCCAGCACGGCGGCTGCCAGCTGGTGCTGCAGTCCGGGCAACCGCAGATCGACCGAGTCGCAACCCTCGCCGGAGGTGCCCTTGCCGAACATGCCCGCCCGGTCACCGATGGCCAGCACCACAAGATCACTGTCGGCGGCAAGGGCGACCGCCTCGTCGATGCCGGATGCGTCGGGTTCCATGATCGGGACGCCGTCCGCGACGGTGATCTCGGCATCGGCGAACTCGCGGCGGAGCGCGGACGCCAGATCGTCCCCGGGCAATCCGATCTCGCCCGACCCGTTGCGGCGACAAGCACCACGTGGTTGAGCGGAACGATGTAGGGCACCCGAAGCCCAGGTCGTGATGTCCTGCGCACACGGGCCGGATGACCGCGATCCGGCGCCCGTCCGGGCGCATCCTGGTAGAGCGCGTGGCTGCGCCCCACGAAGTCCAGACCGTCCGGACCGAGGTCACCGGCCTCGAAGAAGATCGTGCCGTCCGGTGCGACAGCGGCCGAGCTGATCGCGTACCGGCCATGAGCGCCGGTCAGGTCGACCGGGTCCGCTGACCTCGCGACATCGACGATCAGCAGGTTCGTCCGCCGGTCGAGATCACGATCGGGGTGTACGGCGGCGATCACCGCCACCGCTGCGCCGTCGTTGGTGAACTCCACCAGTTGATGGTCGGTGTCGGCGTCGGTGATCCGGACCGCCTCCGGAACCGTCGGGACCGGGTCGGGTTTCCCGTCGATCGAGGGCACCGGCTGGACGACCGGCTCGGCGCAGATGTCGGGCACGTCGATCACGAAGACCTGGGCACGGCGGTCGATGTCGTACCCCAGGCCGTTCTGCGCGTACTTGAACGTGGTGATCCGCCGCGGCGGTTCGGCGCCGGCGTCCAGGCCGTCGACGGTGCCGTACCTGCCCCGTTCCGGTTCCCGGCTGACGAACGCCAGCCGCTCGCCGTCCGGCGACCAGGCGAAGTCGCTGATGCCCAGCTTGCGATCAGTGACCTGGACCGGCTCTCCGCCTCGGGAGGCCACAACGAACAGTTGAGGCGGTTGCCCGGCCTGGGCACGGAGGAATCCGATCAGTTCCCCGTCCGGCGAATACCGCGGCGCGGTGTCGCGGAAACCCCGGGTCAGCCGGCGCGGCGTGCCGTCTCCGATCGGGATCGTCCAGAGCTGTCCGACGTAGCTGTCGGCGCCGAGGTCGGGCCGAGTCACCGACGCGACGGCCACGCCGCCGTCGGGATGGAGCGACGGCTCGGACACGGAGTTGATCAGATCAAGATCATCAGGCTGCACGGCGTCAGCCTATGACGCCGACCGATTCCAGGAGCATCCGGTAGCGACGGCCCGGGTCGGCGGGATCGATCAGCACCTCGATGGTTCTCCGGCCGGTAATCCGATCGGACGGGTTGTGCCGCAGATCGCCGCTGGTGAACGTAGCGTGCCCACCACTCGCCGGATCGACCCAGTCGGCGATCACCCGCCAGGGATGCACGCCGTTGATCCGGACGCTGCGGTTCTGCTCCACCCGGACGATCTCGGCGCTGATCCTGGTTCCATGGGTGTCCAGCCAGGCGTCCCGGCTGCGGCGGCGAAGCCGGGTGATGATCAGCACCGCGCCGATTCCGGTGAAGACGATGCCGAGCAGCCCGGTGATCAACGGCGCCAACCAGAATTCGGTGAAACTGTCCAGCCGGGCATGCCCGGGATCGTTCTCGGCAAAAAGCACGGTCACCCGGCTGCCGACCTGTGGGCGGGAGTTGGTGCCCGAGTCGGAGGTGAAGATGATCTTCGCTCCGTCCGGGGTCCGGTAGGCGACCACCGGGCGGTAGGTGGTCGTGCAACTGCCGTCGCTGCAGTTCAGCCGGGGCCGTACGTCGACGACGGTTCCGGTGGTGCTCACCGCCGATGCCCTGAACTGCACCGTGTTGATCGTCAGCGCGGCGCAGACCACCAGCAGGATCACCCCGACCGGCGCGAAGATCCCGCCGACGATGATCATGACCTTACCGACCACGAGACCTCCCTCGGTGCGGCGACCCATCACCGGCGCCGCACCATGGTCAGCGCCCGGTGAACCGGGCCTTCCCCGGCCCGTTCTCGACGAAGCTTCGCATACCGACGGTCCGATCCTCGGTGGCGAACAGTCCGGCGAAGAGCTGGCGTTCGATCTCCAGCCCGGTTGCCAGATCGACCCCGGCGCCGAGATCGATCGCCTGCTTGGCGGCCGACAGCGCGAGTCGCGGCCCGCCGACGAACTGCTTGGCCCATTCCACTGCGGCCGGGTACACCTCGGTGGCGGGCAACAGCCGATCGAGCAGACCGATCCGGAGCGCCTCCTCGGCGCCGACGAACCGGCCGCTGAAGATGATCTCCTTGGCCCGGGACGGCCCGACCAGCCGGGTCAGCCGCTGGGTTCCCCCGGCCCCGGGAATCACGCCGAGCTTGATCTCCGGCTGACCGAGTGTCGCGTTCTGCGCCGCGAACCGGACGTCGGCGCACAGGGCCAACTCGCAGCCGCCGCCGAGGGCATAGCCGTTGATCGCCGCGATGACGGGCTTGGCGATCCCGGCGACGGCATTGAAACACTCGTGGATCCTGGCCGATTGGGCCGCCATCTCGGCGTAACCCAGGTCGGCCATCTCCTTGACATCGGCGCCGGCGGCGAACACCTTGTCCCCGCCGGTCAGCACAACGGCGGCGATGTCATCGCGCCGGTCGGCTTCGCGCGCCGCCGCCGCGATCCGCGCCTGGATATCGGCGTTCAACGCGTTCAGCTGCTCGGGCCGGTCGATCCGCAGCGTAGCGACGCCGTCGGTGACCTCGAGCCTTACGAGATCGCTCATGGCCGCACCCTACCGACGCGCAAGCTGCCGAAATCCGGGTACACATGGCGCGTACCGCTATCCTGTGACGGCTTTGCAACAGAACGGACCACATATGACCCAGATCGACCTGCCGACCCCGACCGAGGACACCGTCCTCGGAGCCCAACTGCACGATGACGGCGCGACGTTCGGGCTCTGGGCCCCGCGCGCGACCCGGGTCGAATTGGCGCTGGTCGACGAGGACCGCACCCAGCACAACCAGGACATGGAACTCGGCGAGGACGGCGTTTGGCGGGTGCACGCGCCCGGCGTCACCGCCGAACAGCGGTACGGCTTCCGGGTACACGGCGACTGGGCTCCCGAGGACGGCCGCCGGTTCAATCCCGCAAAGCTGCTGCTCGACCCGTACGCCCGCGCCATCACCGGCGGCGTCGACTACTCCGGGCCGATCTCCGACCACACGGCCGAGTCCGCGTACACCCCTGACCTGACCGACTCGTTCGAGGCAGTGCCGTTGAGTGTGGTGGTCGAGGACACTCCGCCGCCGGTACCGATCGAGCAGCGCCGGTCGCTGGCCGATTCGGTCATCTACGAGACCCACATCAAGGGCTTCACCCACCTCCATCCGCAGGTTCCCGAACATCTGCGCGGCACCTTCGCCGGGCTCGCCTATCCGGCGGTCATCGAGCATCTGCAGAATCTGGGCATCACGGCGATCGAGTTGCTCCCGGTGCACCACTTCGTCTCCGAGCCGTTCCTGATCGGCCGCGGCCTGACCAACTACTGGGGCTACAACACGCTGGGGTTCTTCGCCCCGCACGCCTTCTACTGCTCGGTCGGCACCATGGGACAGCAGGTGCGCGAGTTCAAGGAGATGGTGACGGCGTACCACCAGGCGGGCATCGAGGTCATCCTCGATGTCGTCTACAACCACACCGGCGAGGGTGGCCACGAGGGTCCGACGTTGTGTTTCCGGGGAATCGATCATGCCGGGTACTACCGACTGACGCAGGACCAGCGCAACGACTACGACGTCACCGGCACCGGCAACTCGATGGACACCTCCAACCCCGGCGTGGTCCGGATGATCATGGACTCACTGCGCTACTGGGTCACCGAGATGGGTGTCGACGGTTTCCGTTTCGACCTGGCCACCACCCTGCTCCGGGACGGCCAGCATCACGTCGACCAGAACCATCCACTGAAAGTGGCCATCGCCGAAGATCCGATCCTGGCCGGCATCAAGATGATCGCCGAACCGTGGGACGTCGGCCCGTACGGCTACCAGGTCGGCGGCTTCGGTGCGCGCTGGAGCGAGTGGAACGACCGGTTCCGCGGTTTCGTCCGCGACTACTGGCGCTGCGCTGCCGACGTCGGTGAACTCGCCGCCCGGATGGCCGGTTCACCCGACCTGTTCGAGCACGACGACCGCCCGGCGAGTTCCAGCATCAACTTCGTGACCGCGCACGACGGCTTCACCCTCCGCGACCTGGTGACCTACGACCTCAAGCACAATCAGGCCAATGGCGAAGGCAACCGGGACGGTTCGGACGACAACCGGTCCTGGAACTGTGGCTACGAGGGTGAGACCGACGATCCCGCGATCAATGCGCTGCGGCACCGGCAGGCCAAGAACATGATGATCACCACCATCCTGGCAGCCGGGGTACCGATGATCACCCAGGCGGACGACATCGGCCGGACTCAGGAGGGCAACAACAACGCCTACTGCCAGGACGGGCCGATCTCCTGGGTGAACTGGACGACAGCCGACACGTGGGGCGATCTTCATGACCTGACGCGTACCGTGCTTGCCCTGCGGCGTGATCATCCGGTGCTGCGGCCCGAGACGTTCCGTCACAGCGAGGATGTGCTCGACGCGGACGGCGAGCCGACGGGACGCAAGAATCTCGCCTGGTTCGGCGGCTACCCGCATGACCTGCAGGGAGAGATGACCGTCGAACAGTGGCAGGACCCCGGCCGCCGGACACTCGGCATGTACGTTGTCGACGACCGTCCGGACCGGGATTCGGAGGACGCGCTGCTGATCTGGTTCCATGCCGGGGCTGACCCGGTCGAGGTCCAGTTGCCCGGCGGACCCTGGGGCAGCAGTTACACCGTGCTCGCGCACACCGGAGTCGAGGGCGAACTGCCGTCCGAACCGGTGCCCGGTGACAGCGTGTTGACCATTCCGGGCCGGTCGGTCGTCATTCTGCAACCAGCCTGAGCAGCTGCTGGGCGACCTGTTTCCCGGTCGGCAACGCGCGACCTGCACCGAAGCGCCGGGCCATTGCTCGCTGGAAAGCGGCGCCGATGATGAACAGCGCGATCGCCCGGCGGTCGACGTCGCCGATCCGACCGGCGGCCCGCTGCGCGGCCAGATAGGCCTGCACCGGTTCGACCGCCCGGTGCGGGCCGGCGTCGGCCGCCGGTCGATGCTCGCGGATGCCGGTCATCAACTGCGGGTCGGCCTGCACGGCGATCATGCCGGGCAGGATCCGTAGGTAGTAGTCCTCGAGGAATCCCAACAGCCGCTCGAATCCGACCGCGGGCGGGACGTCGTCGGTGATCAACTCGTCGACCATCGCCTTGTAGCCGCCGACCTCGGCGAAGATGATCTCTCGGAGCAATCCGGCACGGTCGCCGAAATGGTAGAAGATGCTCGACTCGGCGACGCCCGCGCGGTCGGCGACAGCCTTGGTGGTGAACCCGACCACACCAACTTCGGCGAGCAGGGCCGCCGCGGCAGTGATCACCGACTCGCGCACGCCGGTGCGCGGTCTCCCCCTGCTGCGGCGCTGGTCACTCATCCCGATCGCTCCACCTGTTGCCTTCAAGTCCCGATCATCCTATCCTTTACTGAGTCCGCACTCCATAAATGGGAGTTGATCATGAGAGTTCTCGTCTTCGGTGCCACCGGAAGTGTCGGCGGCGAGCTGGTCCGCCAGCTGGAGCACGACGATGTTGCGGTGCGGGCGATCAGCCGGAAGCCGGCCGATGCGCAGGTGCCGGACGGCGTCGAGGTGGTCTTCGGCGATGTTGATCAACCGGAGTCGATCCGAGCGGCGGCCGAAGGCGTCGACGGCGCATTCGTGATGACCGCCGGCGAGGACTCGGCTGCCCTGCGGGCACTTGCCGGAGCCGGTGTCCGTAGGGTCGCGTACATGTCGGCTCTCACCGTGCAGACCCGGCCCGGCTATCTGATCGGCGCGTCGCACGAGGCCGCCGAACGCAATCTGGTGAACCTGCTGCCGGAACCGATCATCCTGCGGCCGGGTCAGTTCGCCAGCAATACAGCGATGTGGCGACCGATGGTCGCAACGGGAACGATCCGTGCGCCGTTCCCGGATGTCGCCACGCCGATGATCGATCCGTACGACATCGCCGCCGTCGTCCGAGTCGTGCTGCTCGACCCCGGCCGGCAGCATGTCGGTGCGGCCTACCCGCTCACCGGCCCGGAGTTGATCAGTGCGCGCCGGCGGGTCGAAGTGCTGGCGCAGGTACTCGGTCGTGATCTTCGGTTGGTCGAGATCGATCAGGCAACAGCACAGGCGCAGATGCGATTGCCCGAGGCCCTGGCCGAGGCCGCGCTGGAACTGTTCGGAAGGCCGAATGCCCAGGAGACCGAGGTGTTGACAACAGTCGAGGATCTCCTCGGTCGCCCGGCCCACACCTTCGGCGATTGGGCAGAGCGGAACAAGCACCTCTTCCTGTGAGCCCGGGTGGTCAGGCGGCTTGGGTGCTGGTGTGTTGGGTGGTGGCTGTCCAGATGGTCTGGGCGCAGGGGCCGGGCTGCAGCCGGGCCGGGTCGATCCGGTCCACGACGCCATTGATGATCTCGGTGATCACGGCCTGCCGCTGACCCGGATCCGACTCGGCGGCCTGATGGGCGGCCTGGTCGAGGAGGTCGGGTTGGTTGGCGTGGAGTTGGATCTGCCAGGCCAGCGCGGGGTTGGTTTGTAGGAGTTGGGCGGCGACGGCCCGCCATTCCTCCAGACATTGGCTGCCGTCACGTCCCGTGGGGCCGCCGTTGTGGGTGTGGGCGTCGCGGACCGGCACGCCGGCGGCAGGGTCCCGGTCTGGTGCCGGGTCTTCAGCAGGCGGGCCAGCTGGGTGATGGCGGCCAGCCGGGCCCGCCGAACAGGACCGCTTTCTCCCCGTACTCCTCCAACCGCTGATCCGGGCTGAGGAGACTGTCCGAGGGATGCAGGTCGGCCCACACGGCGGCGGCTTCCAGCAGCCGGCAACAGGCCCGCCGCTCGGCCAGCATCGCCGCCCGCGCCGCCACCAACGCACTGCGCTCATCCACCCCGGCATCCCGTTCACGTTGATCACCGCGATGATCACGAGTAGGGGTGGTCGGGCCGCTTTCCATGATCAAAGACTAGCCGCCCCCACCGACAGGACCAGCCCCCATGTTCGAATCTGTGGACAACACATCAAACGGCTACCCGGGCTGTTGACAAGCGAAAGTGCGCCGCCGGTTACGGCTCGGTGATCTTGGGCAGCGCGGCAAGACCCATCTCCGCATCGTTGGCCAACTCCGGATGACACGGGACGACACGTACCGTGTAGCCGATCGAGCCGGCGCGCTCCGTCGTGACCTTTCCCTGGTAGCGGCGCAGACCGTCGGGTTGATCAACACCGGCCGGGAACGGATGGGAGCGAATGTCCAGCAATTCGTCACCCGGTCCCACCCGACCGGTGACCAGCTGCACCTCGATCTCCTCCGGCTTCAACTCGCCCAACCGCACCAGCGCGCTGACCTCGATACTCGTGCCGACCTCGATCGTCTCCCCACTCAGGCTCTCCACATGATCAACACTGACCTGCGGCCACAGCTCACGCACCCGACGTTTCCAGGCGGCCAGGTCCTCGGCAGAGGTCGGCGTCTGGGACACCTGCCGGGAGGACGCCGCAGCCGGGGTGTAAAGCCGCTCCACGTAGTCCCTGACCATCCGTGAGGCCAGCACCTTCGGTCCGAGCCCGGCCACCGTTTCGATCATGGTCTGGATCCAGCGATGCGGCAGTCCACGACTGTCGGTGTCGTAGAAGCGTTCGATGATCTCGTTCTCGATGATGTCGTAGAGTGCTCTCGCCTCAAGATCATCGCGCTGGTTCGGATCGTCGACACCCTCGGCCGAAGGAATCGCCCAACCGAAGGCCGGGTCGTACCATTCGTCCCACCAGCCGTCGCGGATCGAAAGGTTCGCGGCACCGTTCAGCGCTGCCTTCATCCCTGACGTTCCGCACGCCTCGTAGGGCCGCAGCGGATTGTTCATCCAGACGTCACAGCCGGGATACAGCGGACGCGCCAGAGAGATGTCGTAATCGGGCAGGAAGACGATCCGATGTCGTACGTCCTCCTGATCGGCGAACTGCACCATCTGCTGGATCAGCCGCTTGCCGCCTTCGTCGTCGGGGTGGGACTTCCCGGCGATCACGATCTGGATCGGACGCTTCGGATCGGTCAGCATTCGTTTCAGCCGGTCCGGATCCCGCAACATCAGCGTCAGCCGCTTGTACGACGGCACCCGGCGGGCGAACCCGAAGGTCACGATGTCCGGGTCGAGTACGTCCGCGGTCCAGTCGCTGGGCAGACCACGCGCGGCACAACTGCCGGCCAGCCGGTCACGTGCCATCTCGATGAGGTCGATGCGCATCTGGCGCTTCAGCGACCAGATCGTCGACCGATCGACTCGCTCGAGGGCCGACCAGTCGTAGCCGTCGAGCACTGTGTCGGTGTTGCCGCGGGCGGACTCCAGCAGCTCCAGCAGCGACGGGTGCACCCAGGTCTCGTGGTGCACGCCGTTGGTGATCGAGGTGATCGGCACCTCGGCGGTGTCGAACAGGCTCCACAGCCCGTGGAACATCTGCCGGGACACCTCGCCGTGCAACTGGGAGACGCCGTTCGCCCGCTGGGCCAACCGGAATCCCATCACCGCCATGTTGAACTTGCCCGGGTCCCCGCCCTCGTAGTCCTCAGCCCCCAGCGCGAGGATCCGGTCGATGTCCACGGGGTCGAAGCGGGCGAAGTACCGGCTGATCAAGTCGCGGTCGAAACGATCGATGCCGGCCGGCACCGGCGTATGGGTGGTGAAGACGGTCCCTGCCCGGGTCTCTTCCAGGGCGGCATCGAAATTCAGCGCGGGCCGGCCGTCGACGCCGGTCATGTACTCCCGGATCCGTTCCAGCCCGAGGAAACCGGCGTGTCCCTCGTTGGTGTGGAACACCTCGGGCAGCACGGCGCCGGTGATCCGGCAGTACTCCCTGATCGCGCGCACTCCGCCCACACCGAGCAGGATCTCCTGTGCGAGTCGGTGATCGGAGCCGCCTCCGTAGAGCCGGTCGGTGATGTCGCGATCCGGGCCGGAGTTGATCTCGATATCGGAATCCAACATCAGCAGCGGGACGCGTCCGACCCGGGCGACCCACACCTGGGCGTAAAGCGTCCGGCCGTCGAGCGGCACCTCGATCACCACCGGCCTCTCCGCGCCGTCCGCCGCGCCGTGATCATGCAGCAGGGTCAGCGGGAGGCTGTTGGGATCCAGCAGCGGATACCGTTCCTGTTGCCAGCCCGAGTTGTTCAGCGACTGCTGGAAGTAGCCGTGGCGGTAGAGCAGGCCGACACCGATCACCGGAACGCCCAGGTCGCTGGCCGCCTTGAGGTGATCGCCGGCCAGGATGCCCAGACCGCCCGAATACTGCGGTAGGACTTCGGTGACACCGAACTCCGGTGAGAAGTAGCCGATCGCCTTCGGCGCATCCGGGTTCTGTGCGATGTACTCCTGATACCAGCGGTCCTCGGTGAGGTAATCCGAGAGATCGGCCTGGGCCAACTCGACGTGGCGGGTGAACTTCTTGTCGGCGGCCAGCTCGGCGAGCCGCTGCGGAGAGACCTCTGCCAGGAGCCGTACCGGATCATGGCGGGTCCGGGCCCACAATTCCGGATCGACGCTGTTGAGCAGCTCGCGGGTGTCGGCATGCCAACACCAGCGCAGGTTGAGGACCAGATCGGACAGGCCGGCCAGCGGCTCGGGAAGCACCGGACGAACCGTGAAACGTCGAATTGCGCGCACGGCCAAACTTTATGGGACGGCACGCCAACTTTCGCCCGCTCCCGGAATTCCGCACCCGCGGAGACCCGGGTGCGGCCCGAAACGCATCACCGTTGGGGCGTTTCCCCGCTCGCCGCCCGGCTAATGTAACCGTGTGACCTCGCAGACGAAGGGCTCGACCGCTGTCTCGCCGATCACGAGGATCCCGGTGTTGAAACCGTCGCCGGTGATCGGTGAGGGGGTGCTGCCTGCCAAGGCGGCGATCGGCGAGGTGTTCACCGTCGCCGCGACCGTGTTCCGCGAGGGACACGATGCGGTCGGCGCGCAGGCGGTGCTGACCGACCCGGACGGCCGCAGCAGGACGTTCCCGATGCACCCCATCCCCCGGAGGGGTTCGACCGGTGGGGTGCCGACGTCGAACTCGACCGGATCGGGCTCTGGACGTTCCGGATCGAGGGGTACGACGATCCCTGGCAGACCTGGCTGCACAACGCCAAGATCAAGATTCCGGCCGGTATCGATGTGCAGCTGACCTGCACCGAGGGACATCTGCTGTTCGAGGAAGCCGCGCTGACCGCTGCCGAGGCAGGCGACCAGCAGGCTGCGGCGGTCCTGTCGGCCGCGGCGGAGACACAGACGTGCAGCCTGCAGGTCGAGGACCGGTTGCGGCTCGCGCTGGCGGACGATGTCTCGGCCGCCATGGACCGCTACAAGCCGCGTCGGCTGGTCTCCGCCACCCGCGAGTATCCGATCTTCTGTGACCGGCGGCGCGCGCTGTTCTCGTCCTGGTACGAGTTCTTCCCGCGGTCCCAGGGCGCGCACCGGGACGCGGGCACCGGAGCGTGGGTCTCGGGCACCTTCGAAAGCTCCTACGAACGCCTGGAAGCGGCCGCGCGGATGGGCTTCGACATCGTCTACCTGCCACCGATCCACCCGATCGGCCGATCGTTCCGGAAGGGCCCGAACAACACCCTCGACCCGGGCCCGAACGACCCGGGTTCGCCGTGGGCGATCGGCGGGCCGGAAGGCGGCCACGACGCGATCCATCCCGATCTCGGCGACTTCGAGGACTTCGACGCGTTCGTTGCCAAGGCGAAATCCCTGGGGCTCGAGGTGGCCATGGACTTCGCTCTCCAAGCCTCGCCCGATCATCCCTGGGTCCGTGATCATCCGGAGTGGTTCACCAAACGGGCCGACGGCACCATCGCCTATGCCGAGAACCCACCCAAGAAGTACCAGGACATCTATCCGATCAACTTCGACAACGACCCGGCCGGTATCTACGCCGAGTGTCTCCGCCTGATCAACTTCTGGATCGGGCACGGCGTCACGGTGTTCCGCGTCGACAACCCGCACACCAAGCCGGTCAACTTCTGGGCCTGGTTGCTGGCCGAGTTACGCAAGACCAACCCGGAGGTGATCTTCCTCGCCGAGGCGTTCACCCGCCCGGAGATGATGCACGCCCTTGGCAAGGTTGGCTATCACCAGTCGTACAGCTACTTCACCTGGCGCAATGAGAAGTGGGAGATCGTCGAGTACCTGACCGAGCTGACCTCACAGACCGATTCGTTCCTGCGGCCGAACTTCTTCGTGAACACTCCCGACATCCTGTCCGCCTTCTTGCAGACCGGTACGCCGACCGCATTCACCATTCGCGCCGTGCTGGGCTCCACCCTGTCGCCCAGCTGGGGCGTCTACTCCGGATTCGAGCTGTTCGAACACCAGCCACTCCGGCCCGGGTCTGAGGAATACCTGGATTCGGAGAAGTACCAGTACCGCCCTCGGGACTTCGCTGCCGCGGACGCGTCCGGCAAGTCGCTGTCACTCCTGCTCGGCAGGTTGAACGCGATCCGCCGCGCGCATCCTGCACTGCAACAACTGCGCAACCTGCACATCCACACCACCCACCATGATCAGGTCCTCGCCTATTCAAAGAAGATCGGCGACGATGTGGTGATCGTCATCTGCAGCCTCGACCCGCACCAGACCACCGAGACCGAGGTGTACCTGGACATGGCGGCACTCGGGCTCGATGATCACGACGTGTTCTGGGTGCACGACGAGCTGACCGGCCGGCGCTGGCGCTGGGGCCAGCGCAACTTCGTACGCCTCACCCTCGAGGATCCAGCACATGTGCTGACCCTGCCGGGCGACGAACCGACCCTCATCTCCGGTGCCGCATCGTGACCGATGACCCGCTGCTGAAGTACATCACCGCTGCCCGATGGTTCGGTGGCAAGGGCCGTTCCCCGCAACTGATCGGAGTGACCGCCCTGCCCTGGCTGCGGCCCCCGGGCGACTGGCCGGCGATCCGCCAGGAGATCGTCGAGGTCGGCTACCCCGGCGGCGATGATCACGAGTTCTACCAACTGGTGGTCAACTACCGGCCAACCGATCAGGTGACCGACCCGGTGATCACCGCGACCACCGATCCGGTCCACGGCGAGCTGTCCGGCGTCGACGGGACCGAGGACCCGGCAGCGCACGGCGCGCTGCTCGACCTGCTGCTGTCCACACGCGCGGGTGACGCGAGTGACACGGGCACCCTGGTGGCGCACCGGCTCGGCGACGATCCGCTGGTTCCCGGACTGCCGAGCCGGGTCTTCGGCGGTGAGCAGTCCAACACGTCGGTGCTCTTCGCGCATCTGGCGATCATGAAGCTGTTCCGCCGGATCGAAGTCGGGCGGAACCTCGACATCGAGACCCACGATGTGCTGACCCGCAGTGGCAACGCCGACGTCGCCCGGCTCTATGGCTGGATCGAAGGCAGTTGGTCCGCCCCTGATCAGGGCATCGGCTACGGCGCCGATCTGGCCATGGTCACCGAACTGCTGCCGGAGGCCAGGGACGGCTGGGAGTTCGCGCTGGCCGAACTCCGCGCCGGACACGACTTCAGCGCCCAGGCCCACCGCCTGGGTGCAGCTCTGGCCAACGTGCACGACGCGCTTCGTGCCAACTTCCTGACCGCGACCGAGGACGGCGACCAGGTGTCGTCGATCATGGGCCGTCGACTGGACGCTGCCGTCGCGGCCGCGCCGCAACTGGCGCCGTACTCCGACGGCTTGCGGGGGGTGTTCCGATCACTGGCCGGCAGACAGCTGCAAACCCAGCGCGTACACGGCGACTTCCATCTGGGGCAGACCCTCTTCACGCCGTCGGGTTGGAAGATCATCGACTTCGAGGGCGAACCGGCCAAGACGCTGGCCGAGCGCAGCAGACCGGACAGCATCTGGCGCGACATCGCCGGGGCCCTGCGGTCCTTCGACTACGCCGCGGCCCACCATCCGGCAGCCGCCGGCGACACCCTGGCAGCTGATTGGGCACGCGTCTGCCAGGAGGCCTTCCTCTCCGGATACGGGGTCAGCGCCGGTCGTGACGATCATGACGTGGGTGATGATCATGGTGATCACGGCGAACTTGACGTTCTGCGTGCCTACGTCGCCGACAAGGCGATCTATGAAGTGGTCTACGAGGCCAGGAACCGTCCGGACTGGGTACAGATCCCGCTGACCGCAGTCGCCTCGATAGCCAGGAGGAGCCAGCATGTCGATTGATCTGACAGGAGGCCTGACCGGGTGGGATCTATCCGGATTCCACGAGGGTCACGACACCGAATGCTGGCGACGGCTCGGCGCGGTCGAGATGGCCGGCGGGACCCGGTTCTCGGTGTGGGCGCCCAATGCCAAGGCGGTCCGGGTGGTCGGCGACTTCAATCACTGGAATGGCCAGGAACATCCGATGGAGTTGGTGCCCGGAGCCGGCGTCTGGGCGCGGTTCATCGAGGGCGTCACGACCGGCGCTCTGTACAAGTTCGAGGTGCTGGGAGCCGACGATGTCTGGCGGCTCAAGACCGACCCGATGGGTCGATTCTTCGAGGCGGCGCCGCACAACGCCGCGATCGTCTACAACAGCCAGTACCAGTGGAACGACGATCAGTGGCTGTGGTTCCGCGGGGAGCAGCACGCCTGGGAACGTCCGATGGCGATCTACGAGGTGCATCTCGGCTCCTGGCGCCGAGGACTGAGCTACTTGCAACTGGCCCGCGAGCTGGTCGACTACGTCAGCTGGCAGGGCTTCACCCATGTCGAGTTCCTGCCGTTGGCCGAGCATCCGTACGAGGGCTCCTGGGGCTACCACGTCACCGGCTATTTCGCCCCGGTCTCGCGGTTCGGATCACCGGACGAGCTCCGCTACCTGGTTGATCAACTGCACGCCGCCGGGATCGGCGTGATCATGGACTGGGTACCCGGCCACTTCGCGACCGATCCCTGGGCGCTGCAGAGGTTCGACGGCACAGCGCTGTACGAACACGAGGACCCGCGGCTCGGCTGGCATCCCGACTGGGGCTCCTATATCTTCAACCTCGGCCGCAACGAGGTGCGCAGCTTCCTGACCTCCAACGCCTACTACTGGCTGGAGGAGTTCCACATCGACGGGCTCCGTGTCGACGGTGTGGCATCGATGCTGTATCTGGACTATTCGCGACAGCCCGGTGAATGGATCCCCAACAAGTACGGCGGCAACGAGAATCTGGACTCTGTCGCCCTCCTGCAGTCGGTGAACTCCGACCTGTACCGACGCAAGCCCGGCATCGTCACCGTGGCCGAGGAGTCGACCTCCTGGCCCGGGGTGACCCGGAGTGTCGACCAGGGAGGGCTCGGCTTCGGTTTCAAGTGGAACATGGGCTGGATGAACGACTCGCTGCGCTACTACGGGCGGCAGCCGATCCATCGGCAGTACCACCACAACGAGATGACCTTCGCCTCGTCGTACGCCTATTCGGAGAACTTCGTGCTGCCGATCAGCCACGACGAGGTGGTGCACGGCAAGGGCTCGATGTACGAACGGGCCCCGGAGGACGAGTGGCGCAAGTTCGCCACCATGCGCGCTTTCTACGCGTTCATGTGGGCCCATCCGGGCAAGAAACTGCTCTTCATGGGGACCGAATTCGGTCAGCAGCGGGAATTCAGCGAAAGCCGAAGCCTGGACTGGCAGGAGACCGAACAATGGGGCCATCGTGGCGTGCAGTTGTTGATCAAGGACCTGAACCGGCTCTATCGCGCCAACCCCGCGCTGTGGCGCCATGATCACGACCCGTCGGGATTCCGCTGGATCGACGCGGATGATCGCGGCGGCAACACCTTCTCCTTCTTGCGGATCGATCCGGCGGTCGACAGCACGGAGACCCCGCAACCGGCGCAGCTGATCGCAGCACTGGTCAACTTCAGCGCCGAACCCCGCTACGACCTGCGGATCGGACTCCCGGCGCAGGGTCGCTGGACCGAGATCCTGAACACCGACTCGGAGCTCTACGACGGCACCGGGAGGTTCGGCAACCTCGGGCAGGTGATCTCCACCGAGGTGCCCAGCCAGGGCTTCGACTACAGCGCGACCGTCGTCGTTCCACCGCTTGGCGCGGTGTACCTGCGGTTCGATCCCGAGCACCCGGTGGAGAACCCGGACGACGTGCTGGCCGAGATCGCGGGCTCGGTGGCACAGCCCGCCGAGGACCAGGTTGGTGATCAGGTGGGTGATCAGGTGGGTGATCAGGTTGATGATCAGACTGGTGATGCTGTGCCCCGCCGCGCCGGAGGCACAGCACGCGCCGAGCGCACCGGCCGCTCGCAACGCGCCGGACGCATGGGGCTCGGCAGACGCTCAGCAGGCAGCGATCCGGAGTAGTCGGTGACAGATTTCGAGGTCACCATCGAGTCCACCGGGCAGCAGACAGGATCGCTCAGCTGGACGCGGCTGGATTCGGGCCTAGCGCCTGGGCTGCGCGGTGGTCCCGATTCGCTCACCCGGGCGATCATGGCGGCGGCCGACGACGCCTTCGAGCGTCGCGGGCTGCACCGCCTGGAGGCAGACGTGCGGGCCGATGATCCCGACGCCCGGCGCGCGCTGCTGCGCGCCGGTTTCCGCCTCGAGGGCCGACGGCGGCAGGTGATCATCGCCTCCGACGGCGGGTTCACCGACGAGTTGATCTTCGCTCGACTCGACGACGACCAGGTCGACGGTCCGGACGGATTCTCCGGTGTGATGAACTCGGCACTGCCACGCAAGCGGTTGATCGCCCACGTGCTGATGCGCGACGTCACCGGACGGGTCCTGTTGTGCGACACCGTCTTCAAGTCCGACTTCGAGTTGCCGGGTGGGATCGTCGAGCCGGACGAGTCGCCGCGGCTGGGCGCCATCCGCGAGGTCAAGGAGGAACTCGGCATCGACATCGAACTGGGCAGGCTGCTCGCCGTCGACTGGATGCCCCATTATCTCGGCTGGGACGACGCCTGCGAGTTGATCTTCGACGGTGGCACGGTCACCGAGGAGGAGATCGCCGGCTTCGTCCTCCAGCCGACCGAGATCAGGGCAGTGCGGTTGATCGACATCGCCGACGCCGAACCACACCTCACGGCGCTGTCCTTCCGCCGGTTGTCTGCGATCACCACGCTCGATGCCGGCGGCACGTTGACCCGCACCCTGACGATGGAGGACGGCCGGCCGGTCTGATCTGATCCGGCCGAGGAAGGGCCGGATCAGAAGAGCGCGGTCATCAGGTCCCGGCGCGCCTTCTGCACCTTGGGATCGGAGTTGCCGAGGGTCCCGAAGAGTTCCAGCAGCCGGATGCGGACCTTGTCGCGCTCATCGCCTGCTGTCCTGCGGATCACGCCCACCAGCCGGGCGAACGCGTCTTCGGCCCGCCCGGTGGCGACCTCGGCGTCGGCTGCGGCCAACTGCGCATCGATACCCGCCTCCGGACCGGCTGCCGCCGCGATCACCGCGTCAAGGTCGAGATCGGCGGTCCGCAGCAGCAGGGACGCCTGCGCCTTGCCCGCCTCGGCCTCACTGTCCTTGGGGTTGGCCTGCAACAGCCTGTCGAACTCCTCGACGGCGGTGCTGAAGTCGCCGGTCTCCATCGCTTCGTAGGCCGCGGCGAACCGCGGATCGGGCTCGCCGCCGTCCTCGGTCCCGCCGACGGATCCAGTGGGCTCGGCGCGCCCGACGATGCCGTTGGCCACCGCCGCCTTGACCACCTGGTCAAGGGCCGGGCGGATCTGCTCCTTGTCGACCACCCCCTGGAAGAGCGGGATCAATTGGCCCTGGAGCGCGCCGACGACGGTAGGCACGGCCTGCAGGCCGATCGACTGCGCGAACTGCGGAGCGGTGTCGACGTTCATCCGGGCGAGCAGGAACTTGCCCTCCGCCTCGGTCGCCAACTCCGCCAGCGCGGTCGACAGCTGCTCGGCGCCCTGGACCCGTGGCGAGTAGAACTCGACGATCACCGGGTGGTTCAGGGACGGGCGCAGCACGTCGTTGTCGAAGGTCTGTTCGGTCACCTCGACGACGTAGGACGCCCCGCCGGTCCCGCCGCCCGGCGAACCCTGCGCCTTCTTTGCCTGCTCCGCGATGGCGGACAGGTCGACAGCACCACGGGGATTGGTCGGTGTTGAGCTCATGGGGTCCATCCTGCCAAAGCCCGGAAGCGTGCAGAATGAGCCCATGGCCCATCCTCGTGCAGGAACCCCCGCGCAGCCCGAAGACCTGATCGACGTCGACGCCGTGATCGGTGCCTATTACGACTTGAGGCCCGACCCGGCGAACCCGGAGCAACAGGTGGTCTTCGGCACCTCCGGTCACCGCGGCGCGAGCCTGGACACGGCCTTCAACGAGGCACACATCGCGGCCACCACCCAGGCGATCGTCGAGTACCGGGCCGGCCAGGGCATCTCCGGACCGCTGTACATCGGCAAGGACACCCACGCCCTGTCCCTGCCGGCCTGGAAGACGGCCATCGAGGTGCTTGTCGCCAACGGGGTCACCGTCCGCTGTGAACGCGACGACCAGTACACCCCGACACCCGCGGTGTCCCGCGCGATCATCAACCACAACCGTGACGCCGGCCCGGCCGACGTCTGCGACGGCATCGTCGTCACACCGTCCCACAACCCGCCGCGGGACGGCGGCTTCAAGTACAACCCGCCGCATGGCGGACCGGCCGACACCGATGCCACCAAGGCGATCGCCTCCCGCGCGAACGAATTGTTGGGTGATCTCGACCGGATCGCGCGGACACCCTTCGAATCGGCGATCGGCACGGTGCGCCGGTACGACTATCTCGGCAGCTACGTGGCCGACCTCGCACTGGCGCTGGATCTGGATGCGATCAAGGCGGCCGGCGTACGGATCGGTGCCGACCCGCTGGGCGGTGCGAGCGTCGAATACTGGGGACGGATCGCTGAGACGTACGGCCTGGACCTCACGGTGGTCAATCCGACCGTCGATCCGCAGTGGGCGTTCATGACGCTGGACACCGACGGCAAGATCAGGATGGACTGCTCCTCACCCAACGCGATGGCGTCGTTGATCAAGAACAAGGATGCCTACGACCTCGCCACGGGCAACGACGCGGACGCCGACCGGCACGGGATCGTGACGCCCGACGCCGGGCTGATGAACCCCAACCACTATCTCGCCGTCGCGATCGGCTACCTGTACGCCCATCGCAACGGCTGGCGCGCCGATGCGGGCATCGGGAAGACCCTGGTCAGCTCGTCGATGATCGACAAGGTGGCCGCCGATCTCGGCCGGACCCTGATCGAGGTGCCCGTCGGCTTCAAATGGTTCGTCGAGGGACTGCAGACCGGGTCGATCGGCTTCGGCGGTGAGGAATCGGCCGGGGCGTCGTTCCTGGCCAGGAACGGCAGTACCTGGACCACTGACAAGGACGGCATCCTGCTGGCCCTGCTGGCCAGTGAGATCCTCGCCACCACGGGAAAGACTCCGAGCCAGCACTACGCCGACCTGACCGACCGGCACGGTGACCCGGCCTACGCCCGCGTCGACGCGCCGGCGAACCGGGAGCAGAAGGCCAAGCTGGGGGCGCTGGACGCCGGCGCCATCACCGCCACCGAGCTCGCCGGCGACAAGATCGCCGGCGTGTTGACCGAGGCGCCCGGAAACGGTGCGCCGATCGGCGGCCTCAAGGTGACCACCGACAACGCCTGGTTCGCGGCCCGGCCGTCCGGCACCGAGGACGTCTACAAGATCTACGCCGAGTCGTTCAAGGGCGCTGATCACCTGGCCCGCGTGCAGGACGCCGCCCGCGAGGTGGTCAACGCCGTTCTCTAGGCTGCCATGGCTCGGCGACCCCGGAACGACCCGCCAAGTTGAACATTCGGCAAACACCCGGCCACAGCCGCTGAACTCTTGACGACATGTCGGCCACAGGCCGGCCGTTCGGTCGACGGCGGCCGACCGGGCGCGCTTGACTGTTTCGCGTGGAAGCCCTGTTCATCCTGATCGTGGTCGTCTGCATCGCGTTGGCGTTCGACTTCACCAACGGATTTCATGACACCGGCAACGCGATGGCGACCTCCATCGCGACAGGTGCGTTGAGGCCTAGGGTCGCCGTTGCCCTCTCCGCCGTGCTGAACCTGATCGGAGCGTTCCTGTCCATCCAGGTCGCGCTCACCGTCAGCAACAAGATCATCAACATCCAGGGCGACACCGGTGCTCCGATCCCTTCGCTGATGGGTGTTCCGATCCTCACCATCGTCTTCGCCGGGCTGGTCGGCGGCATTCTGTGGAATCTGGCGACCTGGCTCTTCGGCCTGCCGTCGAGTTCCTCCCACGCCCTGTTCGGCGGCCTGATCGGATCGGCCATCGCAGCCCTCGGCTGGGGCGGCGTCAAGTGGTCGGGTGTGATCACCTCGATCGCGTTGCCGGCCGTCTTCGCACCGGTCGTCGCGGCGGTGGTCTCGGCGATCGGCACCAGACTGGTCTACGCGATCACCGCGAGAGTCGGCCCGCAAACCCGTGATAGGGGTTTCCGTTGGGGTCAGATCGGCTCGGCGTCGCTGGTCTCGCTCGCCCACGGCACCGGCGACGCGCAGAAGACCATGGGCGTGATCACGCTGGCGCTGATCGCGTACGGCAGCTGGACCAGCACCGACTCCATTCCGGTCTGGGTCAAGATCGCCTGCGCCCTGTCCATCGCGCTGGGCACCTATGTCGGCGGGTGGCGGGTGATCCGGACGCTCGGCAAGGGTCTGGTGGAGATCGAATCACCGCAGGGCATGGCCGCGGAGACCGCCTCCGCCGCGGCGATCCTGACCTCCTCGCACCTGGGCATGGCGCTGTCCACCACTCACGTCGCCACCGGCTCGATCCTCGGCTCCGGGTTGGGTAGGAAGGGCGCGTCGGTTCGGTGGGGCATTGCCGGACGGATGGTCGTCGCCTGGCTGATCACGTTGCCGGCCGCCGGACTGGTCGGGGGTGTCTGCTGGGCCATCGCCAACGCGCTCGGGCCGAACGTCGGCACCGGCGTTGTGCTGTTGGTGCTGATCGGTGCGTCCGGCTACATCTTCCATCGCTCCCGCCGCAACCTCGTCGACGCCGGCAACGTCAACGCCGAGTGGCAAGGCGGACTGGTCCCCGTCGCCGACCAGCAGCCGACGCCCGCGGCCGGCCAACCGGCCGGCGTCTGAGGAGACCGACATGGAGATCGTGCTCGACACCGTCAACGCCCTGTGGAAGGTGGTTGCCGTCGGCGTCCTGCTGGGCGCCGGCCTGCCCGCACTGTTCGCGTTGGCCCTCCGCTCGCTGAACTCCGGCCGTACCGTGACCGCCGACGGCTCGTTGTCGGGTACGCCGACCGTCGGCGGCCGGGTGATCGGCTTTCTCCTGCTCGCCATCGTTTCGGCGATCGCGTTGTTCGGCATCGTTGTCATCGTCCTCGGCAAGCAGCTATTCCACTGAGAGGAACGCGGATGGACGCCGACGGCCGGAGATCACCCATGGTTCTCGCCCGGATCATCGACTGGTTGCGTGCCGGATACCCGGACGGCGTTCCCGAGACCGACTACGTCCCGCTGTTCGCCCTGCTCAGCCGCCGACTGTCCGGCGAGGAGGTGCGCGCGGTGGCGCGGGCGATGATCCACGCCGAGGATGCCGCCATTGACGACATCGACATCGGCGTGCAGATCACCAAGATCACCAACGAGCTGCCGCGGGAGGAGGATGTCGCACGGGTCAGGTCGAAGCTCGCCACCGCATGGCCGCTGGCCGATCCGGCCGCGACCGACGACTGATCGCGGGTCGCCGCCCGGTTCAGAAGCGGGCCGGCTCCTGGTAGTCGCCCCACACCTCGCGCAGCGCCCCGCAGATCTCTCCCAACGTCGCCTCGACCCGTACCGCGGCGAGCATCGGCTCGATCAGGTTGTCGTCGCCCGTGGCGGCCCGGACCAGTTCGGCCAGAGAGTCGTCGACGGCTTGTTGATCACGCCCGGAACGGCGGTCGGCCAGGTCCCGACGTTGTTCCACCTCCACCTCGTGACTGACCCGAAGGATCTCCAGATCGCCTGTCACGCTGCCGGTGTGACTGTTCACGCCGACGATCAACTTCTCGCCCTTCTCCAGCTTGGTCTGGTAGGCGAAAGCGGCGTCGGCGATCTCCCCGGTGAACCAGCCGTCCTCGATCCCCCGCAGCAATCCAGCGGTGATGGGGCCGATCGGATGCGGCGTCGCCCGCCCCCTGCTGCCCCATCTCCTCGATGGTGGCGAAGATCCGTTCTGCCTCGGCCTCCAGCCGGTCGGTCAGCTCCTCGACATACCAGGAGCCACCGAGCGGGTCGGCGACATTGACCACCCCGGTCTCCTCGCCGATCACCTGCTGGGTGCGCAGGGCGATCTCCGCAGCCCGTTCGGTCGGCAGCGCCAAGGTCTCGTCGAGTGCATTGGTGTGCAGCGAATTGGTGCCGCCGAGTACGGCGGCCAGCGCCTCCACAGCGGTCCTGACCACGTTGTTGTAGGGCTGTTGGGCGGTCAGCGACACTCCGGCCGTCTGGGTGTGGAACCGCAGCCACTGGGCCCGTTCCGTCCTGGCCCCGAACCGGTCCCGCATCCAGCGGGCCCAGATCCGCCGGGCCGCGCGGAACTTGGCTATCTCCTCGAAGAAGTCGATGTGGGCGTCGAAGAAGAAGCTCAACCCGGGCGCGAACTGATCAACATCGAGGCCGCGGGAGAGGCCCAACTCCACATAGCCGAAGCCGTCGGCGAGGGTGAAGGCCAGTTCCTGCGCGGCCGTCGATCCGGCCTCCCTGATGTGGTAGCCCGAGACGCTCAGCGGCTTGTAGGCGGGCATCGTCGAGCTGGTGTACTCCATCAGGTCGCCGATCAACCGCAGATGCGGTTCGGGCGCGAACAGCCACTCCTTCTGCGCGATGTACTCCTTGTAGATGTCGGTCTGCAGCGTGCCGTTCAACCCGGTGATGTCAACGCCCTGACGTTCAGCTGCGACGACGTACATGCAGAAGATGGGCACGGCCGGGCCGGAGATCGTCATCGACGTGGTGACCTCGCCGAGATCGATCCCGGAGAAGAGCACGTCCATATCGGCGGCCGAGTCGACGGCGACCCCGCAGTGCCCGACCTCGCCGAGGCTGCTCGGATCGTCGGAGTCACGGCCCATCAGCGTCGGCATGTCGAAGGCGACGCTGAGTCCGCCTCCGCCGGCACCCAGGATCATTTTGTAGCGTTGGTTGGTCTGCCGAGCGTTGCCGAATCCGGCGAACTGCCGGATCGTCCAGGACCGGCCGCGGTATCCGGTCGGGTGGAGACCGCGGGTGAAGGGGAACTCCCCCGGCCAGCCGATCCGCTCCATCCGGGGGTCCGCCGACCCGTCCGGCGGGCCGTACACGGGATCGACCTCCAGTCCTGACAATGTGCCGAAATCGGCGTCCCGCACCTTGTCCTGGGCGACCGCGCGGTCGTAGGCCTGCTGCCAGCGCCGGCGACCGTCTGACGTATCTGCCTGGTCCGTCATCACCGCACCTCCAGATCAGATACTAGGCCGCCCTACTATCTGCTGTGATCCCGCGAGTCGGCCGCCACCTCGGACCGTGGCCTAGAAGTCGCCGGCCGCGGCACGCGGCCTGGCCAGGATCGCGGTCAGCGCCCGGCACTCATCCTCGTCCAGCGAGCCCAGCCCGAACCGGGCGTCGGTGATCAGGCTGCTGGCCCGTTCGGTGACGGCGCGGCCGGAGGCTGTGATCTCGGCGAGCACCGCCCGACCGTCCTCGGGATGCCGGTTGCGGGTCAGGTAGCCGCTGGTCTCCAGACGCTTCACCAGCGGGGTCACCGAAGTGGCATGGACCTGGAGCCGCTCACCGATCTTGCCCAGCGGCAGCGCCCCGCGACGGGAGAAGGACAACAACACCAGCACCTCGAAGCGGGCGAAGGTCAGGTCCAAGGGGCGCAGCAGCTCGTCGAGTTCGGTGATCACCAGCTGGTGCACCCGCATCAGCGAGGTGACCGCCTCCATCCGCGGCCGGTCCGGCCAGCGCTGCTCCCAGGTGCGCGCCGCAGCCTCGATCGGATCGAACGGCAGCCGGTGCCGATCGTGCCCGCCGTGCCGGTGGGCCCGCTGGTCGGTGTCGATGATCAGCTCCTGTCGTTGTCCCGCAGCCCGTCGTGCGAGGCACCCTGCGTATCGGGAGCGGAGGAACGGTAGTCGGCCGCATCGCGTTCGGACCATCCACCGGCCAGCCACTCCTCGTCGGAGAGTTGCCGGCCGGCCACCTGCTCCCCGGTGATCGGGTCACCCGGCTGGTTGCTCACCTCATCATCGCCGATCCCGTCACCGCGGGCCGCATCGTCGGCATCGGGCCCGATCTCCCGGCCCGGGACGTCGGGTGTCGCCGGACTGCTGTGGGCCGATGGATAACCGCCGAGGGGCCGCATGCTCGTCCGCAGGCCGGAGCGTTGGATCACCCGCTGGATCGTCAGGTCGCGTTGGTCCGGGCGCGCGACGAAGCGGATGTCGCGCAGTCCCTGGTTCTCCGCGGCCGACTCGAAGACGAAGTGGCCGTAGTTGAGGATCCGGCCAAGGAACGGCTTGTGCACGGAGATGTCCAGGATCCTTGACATCGGCATCGTCGCGGTGTGCTGGGAGAAGATCCCGTGGACCCGGAAGACCCGCATGTTGGTGATCACGAAGCGGTCCATGTGCGCGGCCAGCATCTTGAATCCGCCGGTGATCACCAAGAGCAGCCCGATGATCATCGGCAGCCAGGCGACGGCGACCGGAACCCAGATCGTACTGATCATGATCAGTACGCCGAAGAAGCTGATCACTCCGGGACCGAGGAAGGCCATCGGGTGTCGTCGCACCTCGTCGACGACGATCTCGCCCTCATCCGAGATCAGATGGTCGCTGACCCTCGGGTCGAACGCCGTACGCCAGAGCCCGGCCATCGCGGCCCGGTCAGGAGGTCAACGAGGTGAAGAAGGTGACCACGGCGTCCAGTCCGTTTCCGACCGCCCCGAAAGCACTCTTCACGGCGTCGGCGGCATCCGCCGGCCGGGTGAAGAGGTAGAAGAGTGCGAAGACCACGACAAGCACCACAACGATGCGCTTGATCCATCTCATCGCGAACTCCTCCTGGTCTGTCAGCTCTGCGGGAGTCAACAGCACACTCCCAGCCTTTTCTACCGCGCATCAACCCCGCCAGCGTGCTGGGCGCGCCGGAACCGACCCGATCCAGGCTTCTTTCACGAAAAACTAAGGTCCGGCTAGGCCTTCGGGTCGGTGACGTCGCCGAGCACCCGGTCGGCTGCGGTGAACGAATCGACCCGACCGTCGCGTACGGCCTCGGCAAGATCGTCCAGCACCGTCCGGTGGTCGTCGTGCATCCGGCGGCGCAGCAGGAGGAGGGTCAGCGATTCGACCTCCGACCGGGCACGTTCCAGACGGCGGCGCTGCCAACTGCCGTCGGCCTCGGCGTGGGCGCGGTGCTTGTCCAGCGTCGCCACCAGGTCGTCGATGCCCTCTTCCCGGCTGGCGACGGTGCGCACGATCGGCGGCTTCCACGCCGCCGCGTCCCGGTCGGCCATTGCGATCATCGTGCGCAGCTCGCGGATCAGCGACTGCGTGCCGTCGCGGTCGGCCTTGTTGACAACGAAGATGTCACCGATCTCCAGGACTCCGGCCTTGGCGGCCTGGATCCCGTCGCCCATACCCGGAGCGAGCAGCACAAGAGTGCTGTCCGCGGTGCCGGCCACTTCGACCTCGGACTGACCGACGCCGACGGTCTCCAGCAGCACGACGTCGCAGCCGGCGGCATCGAGCACCCGTACTGCCTGCGGTGCGGCGACTGAGAGACCGCCCAGGTGCCCGCGGGCTGCCATCGACCGGATGTAGACCTGATCATCCAGCGCGTGCTGTTGCATCCGGACCCGGTCACCCAGCAGTGCTCCCCCGGTGAACGGGGATGACGGATCGAAGGCCAGCACACCGACCCGGAGTCCGCGAGCCCGGTAGGCGGCGATGAGCGTCGCTGTTGTCGTCGACTTCCCGACGCCGGGAGCGCCGGTCACCCCGATGACATGTGCCCGGCCGGTATCCGGGGCAAGTCGGGACATCAGCCCGCGGAGCGCCGGCGAGCCGTTCTCCACGATCGAGATCAATCGGGCGACGGCACGCGGCCTGCAGGTCCGGGCCGCGGCGACCAGTACCGCCAGTTCGTCAGCCCGTTCATCAGCGAGTCCCTCGGGCGCGGGTTCAGGCATACAGGATTCCGGCGCGTCGAGCCGGTCAGCCCCTGGGTGCGGAGATGATCAGGGCGTCGCCCTGGCCACCGCCACCACACAGCGCGGCGACCGCTGTGCCGCCGCCCCGCCGGTTGAGGGCGTACACCAGGTGCAGCACCAGCCGGGCGCCGGACATCCCGATGGGATGGCCAACGGCGATCGCCCCGCCGTCGACGTTGACCGTGCGGTCGGCTTCCTCGGCGCTCAGTCCGAGGGCGCGCATGCTGGCCACGCCCACCGTCGCGAAAGCCTCATTGATCTCGATCAGGTCCAGGTCCGCGACGCTGATCCCGGCCTTCTTGCAGGCGGCCTCGATGGCGTTGGCCGGCTGCAGTTGCAGTGACGAATCGGGGCCGGCAACCATGCCGTGAGCGCCGATCTCGGCCAGCACCGGCAGCCCGAGCCGCTCGGCCGCCTCACGGCTGGCGACGACCACCGCGGCCGCACCGTCGGAGATCGGGCTGGACGACGCGGCGGTGATCGTTCCGTCCGGGGCGAACGCCGGCTTCAGCCGAGCCAGCGCCTCGAGCGAGGAATCCGGCCGGATGCCCTCGTCTGCGCTGATCACCAGGTCGTCCCCCTTGCGCTGCCGAACCCTGACCTCGACGATCTCCTCCGCCATGGTGCCGTCCTGCGTCGCCCGGGCGGCCCGCTGGTGTGACCGTACGGCGAAGGCGTCCTGGTCCTCCCGGCTCACGGCGTTCGGTCCGGAGTTCTGCCGATCGGTCAGGGCGCCCATCGGCTGGTCGGTGAACGCGTCCCACAGTCCGTCGTAGTCCATGTGGTCGCGCAGCGTGACGTTGCCGTACTTGTAGCCGGTGCGGGACTTGGGCAGCAGATGCGGAGCGTTGGTCATCGACTCCATGCCGCCGGCGACGACGATCTCACACTCACCGGCACGGATCAGCTGGTCGGCCAGGGCGATGGCGTTCAGGCCGGACAGGCACACCTTGTTGATCAGCAGCGAAGGCACCGACATCGGGATGCCGGCCTTCACGGCGGCCTGTCTGGCGGGCATCTGGCCGGCTCCGGCCTGCAACACCTGGCCCATGATCACGTACTCGACCTGTTCGGGCTTCAGGCCCGACCGGTCCAGTGCGGCGGCCATCGCGATTCCGCCCAGGTCGGTTGCCGCCAGGTCCTTGAGCCCCCCGAGCAGCCTGCCGATCGGCGTCCGCGCTCCGCCGACGATCACCGATGCCATGACGTCCTCCTCGACAGCTGGTTGTCACCGACGACCTGTTGTGGACCCGGCCGGCGGCCTGCTGATGACCCGCGACAGGTCTCAGTTGCACCTTAGGCCGAACCCCCGCGGTTTTCACGCGGGCGGCCGGCGACCACGACGGCTCGCGGGCTCAGGTCCCGGTCGGTCACCAGAACGTCGGCCCGCCCGCCGACCTTGAGGGCGCCTCGATCGGACCGGCCGAGTACCCCGGCCGGGACGGAGCTCGCCATGTCCAGCAGCTGGCCGGCGCCGAAGTCGGTGTTGTCCAGGGCCCAGCGCAGGCATTCCCGCAGTGAGCTCCCGGAGCCCGCGCCGAGACTGGTACCGGTGAGCCGCAGCGCGCCGTCGGGGTCGACGGTGACCGATCCGCCGACCGGCGTCCGATACTCACCCGGCGGGCAGTGCGCCAACGAGGCAGCATCGCTGACCAGGAAGGAGCGTCGGTGACCCTTCGCCCGGATCATCGCCGTCACCGTGTCGGCCGACAGATGATGGCCGTCGGTGATCAGTCCGGCGATCAGCCGGTCATCGGCCAACTGGGCCCACAGATAGTTCGGATGGCGCGGCAGCATCCGGTGGGCGCCGTTGCCCAGATGGGTCGACAGGGTCGCCCCGGCGTCGGCAGCACGATGCACCTGCTCCGGGGTCGCGGCGGTGTGCCCGACGGCGACGCGCACGCCTGCCGAGGTCGCCGCCCTGATGTAGTCGTCACTGCCGGGTCGTTCCGGGGCCAGCGTGATGATCCGCAGCAGCCCGCCGGCGGCGGCCAGCCAGGCCTGCAGTTCCGCCGGATCCGGATCCCGCAGGACGTCCGCCGGGTGGGCGCCGCGGGCACCGTCGTCGGATGAGATGGACGGCCCCTCGATGTGGATGCCCGCCACACAGTCGGCGACCAGCCGGTCCTGGGTACGGGCGGATCTGATCACCCGGACTGCGTGCAGGATCTTTTCCGGAGGTCCGCTGATGATCGTCGGACAGAAGGATGTCACGCCCTCCGCGACCAGAGCTTCGGTCAGCGAGACGATGGTCTCCTCCGACACGTCCTCGGCGTTGACGTCAGCTCCGGCGAACCCGTTGACCTGGCAGTCGACCAGGCCGGGAAGCAGGATCGTGTCCGGGTCGGCGGTGGGCAGCGGATCGACGGCGGTGATCCAGGTGTCGGCGATCGTGATCCGGACTCCCCGCCCGTCCAGCGTCGTACCTTCCAGAGTCGCCGATGTCACGGAATCCTCCTCGCGGTGCCCGCCTCAAGGCGTGGGGGCACCAGGGTACGGCCCTCACCTCTGGCCCGGCAGACTTGGGTCATGACCAGCGACCAGCTGCCCGACCCGTTGGCCGACGTCCCCGGTGCGGAGTACGTCGAGGCCGTCGACCACGTCGGCGTCGCCACCGCGGATCTGGAGGCGACCGTTGCGTTCTATCGCAACGCCTTCGGGCTGGTCGAGGTGCACCGCGAGGAGAATCGTGACCAGCAGGTGGTGGAGTCGATGCTTGCCCCGGCCGGCCGGACGACCGATCGCCGGACTCTCATCCAGATCCTCGCCCCGTTGTCGGAGGACTCCCCCATCGGCAAGTTCCTGGATCGCTCCGGGCCCGGTCTGCAACAGCTGGCCCTGCGGGTCTCGGACCTGGCAGCCATTTCCGAAAGGCTGCGCGAGCAGGGATTGCGGCTGCTCTTCCCGGAGCCGCGTCCCGGAACCGCTGGTTGCATGATCAACTTTGTGCACCCCAAGGATGCCGGTGGAGTGCTGATCGAACTGGTCGAGGAGCCCCGGGGAAACTAGCCTTGCAAGACACAGCCGAGGATCCGGGTTTGTCGGAGCTGCGGGAGGTACGGTATGGAACCGTACGCAACCAGCAGGTGACCCTGAGGACCGCATGTCTACTTCGGACGAATCAACCGGCCTGAATCTCTTCGACGAAAAGGCCAGTGCCGTAGGGAATTTCCCGACCGCACTGCGTGGCTATGACCGCAGCGCCGTCGATGACTACGTACGGAGCCTCGAGGGTCGGGTCGTGCAGGCCGCCCGCCAGTCCGTCGAGATGCAGAGCGCCATCTCCGACCTTCAAGATCAACTTTCCGCGACGCGGAAGGAACTGGAGAACCGGCCGGCCGGCGAACCCGACTACTCCAGTCTCGGCGCCCGGGCCGGGCACATCCTGAAGATGGCCGAGGAACAGGCCCAGGAGATGCTCGACCAGGCCAATGTCGACGCGAACAAGCTCCGTTCGGAGGGCCAGCGGGACGCAGACCGTCTCAGACAGCAGGCCGAGGCCGACGGTGCACAGATCCGGAAGACCGCAAGGTCAGAACTCGATCAGTTGCGGCAGCGGGCGAGCCAGGATGCGCAGGCCGAGGTGGAGCGGGCGCGGACCGAGGCCCAGGCCGTCGGAGCCGCCGCGGAGCGCGAGGTCGAGGCGCTGCGCCGTCAGGCACAGCACGAGGCGGATTCGACTCGGCAGGCCGGCTACCTCGAGGCGGAACAGTTCAAGAAGGACGCCGAGGCGGAAGCGGCCGCGATCCGCAAGCAGGTCGCCGAGGAGCGTGTGGCGGCCAACGAAGAGCTGAAGAGGATGCATCAGGAGTCGGTGACCGCGACCGGGAAGCTCCTCACCGAGGCAACCCAGCACCACCAGGAGGCCGGTGAACGGTTGGCGGCCGACATCGCGGCAGCGGCCGCGGCCCGTACCGAGGCCAAGGCCGAGGCCGAGCGGATCCGGCTGGATGCCAGGGAAGAGTCCGAGCGGCTGGTCGCGGCGGCCAAGAAACAGGCCGAGCGGATCACCCAGCGGACCCACCAGGAACTCCAGTGGCGCAAGGAGCAGCTCAAGCGCGAGACGGACAACCTGGTCCAGCGCAAGCAGGCGGTGCTCAACCAGCTGCAGAGTCTGTCGGCTCTCGCGTCGCAGAGCGCAACCGACGTGCCCGACCTGCAGCCGTTGGCGGACCTGTCGGGAGACCTCGAGGAGTTCGCCGACCAGCCGGATGTCCTACCAACGGAATCGAGTGAGCCGGAATCGAGTGAGCCGGAACCTGGCGAGCCGGGGCTGTTCACCGACGATCCGACACTCTCCGACGCCGAGCCGCCGGAAACGGCGGCAGGGCTTTCCTCGGACGCCGCCATCGACGAGACCGCGGTCCGACCGGCGATCAAGCTCGCCCCGGCCACCGGCGACGCGTCGGCGAACGATTCCGCTGCCGGCATCGATGAGGAGGACGACCAGGAGCCGACGATCACGGTCGAGACCGACCAGGATCGTGCCGCGGGCAACTCCTAGTCATCTCCTGGTCACTCGTCGGCGCGGACCTCAGAACGGTCAGAAAAGGCGGTCCTCGGCATTGTCCATGCCACGGAGCGCGTCGTAGTCGACGGTGACGCAGGTGATGCCACGATCGGCCGCGAGCACCTTGGCCTGCGGCTTGATCTGCTGGGCCGCGAACACGCCGCGTACGTCGCCGAGCAGCGGATCCCGGCGCATCAGATCCAGGTAACGGGTGAGTTGCTCGACGCCGTCGATCTCCCCGCGACGCTTGACCTCGACCGCGACATAGCCACCGTCGGCGTCCCGACAGAGCAGATCGACCGGACCGATCGCGGTCATGTATTCCCGACGGACCAGGGTCCATCCGTCGCCGAGGCTGTGCGGGTGCTCGGCAAGGAGCGCCTGCAGGTGAGCCTCGACGCCGTCCTTCTGCAACCCTGGGTCGGTGCCGAGCTCATGGCTCGAGTCGTGCAGCACCTCCCCGAGCGCGATCTGCAGGGTGTCCCCGTCGCGTCCCTTGACCTCCCAGACGGCCGACAGCTCCCGGCCGACCCCGTCAGCCAGCGCGGAGACCGCGTCGGGCGCCAGTTCACTCAACGCGCACGGCGGGCTCATCCAGTTCAACGGCTTGTACGCCCGGTCGTCGGCGTGGATGGACACCGAACCGTCGGCCTTGATCAGGATCAGCCGTCGGGCCATCGGAAGGTGGGCCGTCAGACGGCCCGCATAGTCGACCTGACACTCGGCAACCACCAAACGCACGGAGCAGACCTTACTCAGTGCTCGTCCGAGGGACCGCCTCAGGCCGAGGCTCCGGTGTAGTGCCGGAGGGCGTACCGCCAGAACGCCCGGGCCCCGGCGAAGAAGACCGCCGCGATGGCGCCCGAGGCCAGCACCAGCCAGCCACTCACCCCACTCGCCAGCGCCTGCGCCGGCACGGTCACCGCGAACGCGACGGGGATCAGCACCGTGAGCACGATCCGCATCCACGCCGGGAACAGCGAGATCGGCCAGCGCCCGGCCTGACCGAACGCCGAGGAGAAGACCACCAGGATGTTGTCCAGCTTGACGAACCAGAAGGAGCAGGTGCCGAGCAGGGTCAGGAACGAGTAGACGATCACCACTCCGAAGAACACCGTGACGCCGAAATAGAGCCATTGCAGCGGCGTGATCACGGTGCCCATCCAGACGCAGGCGTAGGCGACGATGCCGGCACCCATCAGCAGCTGGATCACCTGGGCCGGCGCCACCACCGCGACACTGGCCAGCAATTGTGAATCGGCCGGTTTGGTGAGCAGGAAGTCGAAGGTGCCGAGCCGGATGCCCTCCATGAGCTGCTGCAGCGAGGGTTGGATGACCAGCCCGATCAGCCCGGACAGGAAGGTGTGCACGCCGATCAGCGCCAGCAGGCCGGCCGGGGTCCAGCCACCCAACGCCTGGGTGTTTCCGAAGATGATTGCCAGCCCGAGCAACTGGGTGATCAGGGTGATCACGCCGTTGGCCAGCGAAACGAAGAACTCCCCGCGGTACTGCGCGATGTTCAGCACCCCGAGGCGGATGAAGGTGCCGACGATCAGCAGGCCGTGGCCGATCGGTCCGCGCGGGATCGCGCTACGGTCCACGGCCACCGCCCGGTCCTGGGTGCCCCGCCTCGCGTCGCGGCTGCCGCCGATCATGCGCCCACCGCCGAATACCGCCGGACCGCCCGCGACCAGACCAGCCGCAACACCAGCAGCGCCACCAGGATCCAACCGGCCTGGGCGCCGTACCCGATGAGGATGTCCTTCCCGCGGGTGGTGCCCATCACCACGTTGACGACGAACGCCTGTGACCACGGGAACGGCGACCAGTTGGCGATCGCGGCGACCACCGGCGGGAAGACCGACAGCGGGGCGAAGCCGCCGCTGAGGAACGTCCGCACCGAGAAGTACAGGTTGTTCAGTGCCGAGACCTTGGTCAGCCAGAACGCGCTCAGAGCAAGCACCCACTCGATGATGAACCGCAGCACGCCGCCACCGATCACCGCCGGAACGAACGCGAGCAACTGGATCGGATCGATTCCGGACAGGTCGCCGTGGAAGCCGATGATCATGATGATCATGGCAGGCACCACGCCGAGCAGCCCGATCATCTTGTAGGAGAGGTTGTCGATGATGTCCTTGTGGATCGGATGGATCGGCCTGAGCAGCAAGGGCGAGAACATCCCCTCCCGGACCCGCCACTCGAACTCCCACATCAGCCAGATGAAGGTCAGATGGTCGACCAGCATCATGATCGCGAAGTAGGTGACGAATCGGTCGGCGGTGTAGCCGCCGACCGTACCGGTCGGCCCGGCGACCGTACGCCAGACGACGATCAGCACGATCGGCTGGATGACCGTGGTGACAACCCAGATCACCACCGATCCGCGGTAGGCGACGTTGACCGCGGTCGATGCCGCGAACTCGCCGCGGTAGTACTGCCGCAACACCCGCCAGGAGAACCTGCCGAAGTTCGGCGCCGGTTCCAGCTGCTCGCGGCCGGTACGGGTCGGTAGCGTCATGGCCGCCCCTCGGCCGGGACGGCGAACACCTTCTCGATGACGGCCTCGATCGGCTCGTCCTCGATCGTCACGTCGGCGACCGGCAACCGGGACAACAGTCGGGCGGCGACGGCCGCGGTGTCGGCCGCCGGCACCTGGACCCGCCAACCGGTGTCGGTCGGCTCGAACGGCGCCCGGGCGACCGCACCACCCAACAGCTCCGCCACGTCCGCGCCGGAGACCGTGCTGCCCTCGACCAGCTCGACGGTGATCGTCTTGTCCGGCGCGAAGGTCCGCACCAGGTCGGCCAGCGGGCCGTCGAACAGCAGCTCGCCGTGATGGATGACCACGACGCGTTTGCAGAGTGCCTCGACATCGGCCATGTAGTGGCTGGTCAGGATCACCACTGCACCGGTCCGCTTGTTGTATTCGGCCACGAACGAACGGATCCGCCGTTGCATCGCCACGTCGAGTCCGATCGTCGGCTCGTCCAGGAACAGCACCTGGGGCCGATGCAACAGCGACCCGGCGAACTCGCACTTCATCCGTTCGCCGAGCGAGAGATTGCGAGCCGGTTTGCGGAGCAACTCGCCCAGCTCGAGCAACTCGGTCAGCTCCTCCAGCCGGGCCGCGAAGTCGGCGTCGCTGATCTGGAAGATCGCCTTGTTGAGCCGGTAGGAGTCGACCACCGGGATGTCCCACTGCAACTGGCTGCGCTGACCCATGATCAACGTCATCCTGCCCAGGTAGTCCCGGTCCCGACGCCAGGGCGTGTAGCCGAGGACCTCGGCATCACCGGCTGTCGGGTGCAGCAGCCCGGACAGCATCTTCAGTGTCGTGGTCTTGCCTGCGCCGTTCGGGCCCAGGAAGCCGACCACCTCGCCGGCGGCAATGTCGAAGCTGATGTCCTTGACGGCGTCGACCGACCTGGTCCGGCGACGCACCAGAGCCGTCATCGCAGCCTTGAGACCGGCATCGCGCTCGGGCACGACATAGGTCTTCCTCAGGTTCCGGACCTGGATCGCCGCCGACATGGGATGAAACCAATCACATCCCACTGACATTTCGCCAGGCGTTTGGCACAAAGCGTTCTTGTCCGCCCGATTCCCGTGGGCCGAACGGCTTTGGGAGACTGGTGCGGTGATCGCGTACAACGTCGGCGGCCGTTGACATGGCACCCTCCAGGCGTCGTCAGAGCAAGCACCTGCGCCCGGCCCGTCCGCTCGCGGCCGGTCACGCCTCATCGGTGGTCAAGACCGACGGCCGGTGGGTCGTCCGACCGATCGCCGGAGCATCCGCGGTGAAGGAGTACCGCTGCCCCGGCTGCGACCAGATCATCCGGCCGGGCACCCCGCATGTCGTGGTGTGGCCGGCCGATCCGGGACTTGGTTTCGTCTCCGGCACCGAGCAGCGCCGGCACTGGCACAACAGCTGCTGGACCAGGCGGCGCTGATGTCGCCAGACCCGGGCCTTTTCGTCACGGTGCTTGATCACCATCCGGAGAGGCGACCGCCGCAGATCGCGTTCTGCCACGGCCTCTTCGGCCAGGGGAAGAACTGGACGACGATCGGCCGACGGTTCGCCGATGACTACCACGTCGCCCTGGTCGACATGCCCGACCATGGCCGGTCCCCGTGGTCGGGCGAGCTGTCCTATCCCGGCATGGCACGACGTCTCGGCGACTACCTGGACAATGGCGCTCGGCCGTGGACCCTGGTCGGGCACTCGATGGGCGGCAAGATCGCCATGACGCTCGCACTGCTGCGACCCGACCTGGTGGAGCGCCTGGTCGTCGTCGACGTCGCCCCTGTCGACTATGGCGGTCGCGCCGAGTTCGCCGGGTACGTCGCCGCGATGCGGTCGATCGACCTGGTGACCCTACTGTCCCGGCAGGCGGCGGACCAGCAGCTGACCCACGCCGTACCGGATCCGACGGTGCGGGGATTCCTGTTGCAGAATCTCCGCCGCGGCGGGGGTGGGGATCCCGACGCCCGCTGGCATTGGCAGATGAACCTTCGTCTGCTGGGAGATCGGCTCGATGTGTTGAGCGGCTTCCCCGAGTTGGACGCTCCGCCCTACCAGGGACCGACGCTCTGGGTTGCCGGCGCGAAGTCGGACTACATCGGCCCCGAGTCCCGGACGAGGATGACCGAACTCTTCCCCCGGGTGCGCACCGTGACGATCAAGGACGCCGCACACTGGGTGCACGCCGAGCAGCCGGACATCTTCGCCGACGTGCTCCGGACGTTCCTCACCCGTACGGATCGCGACGTGAGTAGCTGATCAGCCGGCGGTCACCGAGATGATCTTGGCAGCGGTCTTCGGCCTGCCGTCGCCCGGCCCGTTGCGGTTGTCGACGCCTCCCCTGGCGATCTTGGCCAGGACGGCGATCCCGGCCCGATCGGTGTGCCCGAACACCGTGTAGTCGGGCGGCAGCCGGGAATCGGCGAAGACCAGGAAGAACTGCGACCCGTTGGTGTTCGGTCCGCTGTTGGCCATGGCGACCGTGCCGGCCGGATAGGTCTCGTCGCCGCTCAATTCGTCGGGGAACGTGTAACCCGGACCGCCGGTCTGTGTCCCGGTTGGATCACCGCACTGCAGCATCGAGAGGCTGGCGACGACGGTCATCCGCGGACATTCGGTGTTGTCGTAGAACTTCTGCTCGGCCAGTGAGAGGAACGAGTTCACGGTGCACGGCGCATCGGTACGGTCCAGCGTGATCACGATGCTGCCGGCCGACAGGGTGATCATCGCCGTCGCCGTGCCGGTCATCGTCACCCCGGTGCTCGGCGGAGGGCTGACCGGGCGGGCGGGCGTACCGGTCTCGGTGTATTCGCAGTCGACCGGCGCGGCCGGCGCATTGGGTCGGGCACTGGCGGCCGGGGCTTTCGGCCCGTTCGCCGCGCTGAGCATCGGCACCTGGCCACACCCGGCGACGAGCACGCCGAGGGACAACAGTGAAACCAACAGCAGCGCCGCCGGATGCAGTGGCCGCGCCGCGTGGCGGCGTCGCGGACGAGGGGGGTTCGCAACCACGGGCGCTACCTAAGCACCCGGGCACCCCGCAACGTCGCCGACGCGCCGGGACGGCACGGACCGACCCGCCGATCGTCGCTCACCAGTTCGGCTCGGAATGCTCCACAACAGGCGGCAGCGGCACCCGCGCCGGGTGGATCACGTACACCGTCCCGCCCGAATGTGGCACCCAGGCGTTCTCGAGTTGATCACGGCGGTAGGTGAACCGAACCTGGCCGTCGTCGGCGATCAGGTGCGATGCGGGATCGTTGACCACGACGTCACCGTCCTCGGTGAAGCCGACAACGACCATCAGATGCCCGTTGGTGCCGTATCCGGCCCCGTCGAGGTCACCCTTGGCGAAGGACACCGAGATGATCACCGGGATCCCCCGCTTGACCAACTCCTCCAACTCGGTGAAGTTGCGTAGTCGGGTGACGAACGCCTTCAGCCCGAAGGTCGTCGCATAGGCGCAGTTGAACGGCCAGTTCCCCGCACCGTCGTAGGTGTAGTCGAAGACGTTGCGTGCGGAGTAGTCCACCTCGGCGTCGACCGGCGGATCGACCCAGGCAAGATCGTCCGCGGTCGGCCCGGTCCCCCAGTACTTGATCACCATCGCCGTCGACGTCGCCGAGCACCACGCCTCTCCGCCGTTGTCCCACTTCGGATAGTGCCCGTTGTGCACCTCCTGGGACAGGGTCGGCACGTCAAGGACGGTGCCGCCGGCGGGCCCGGTCGGGCTCGCCGGGACCGTCGGGTCGGACGGGAGGGCCGAGGCCACCGCGCCGACCGTCTGCAGCAGCGGGGTCTCCCGGCCTCCTTGTGGGCGGAGCAGTGTGACCCGCAACTGCCAGTCGGACAGGGTGTGACTTCCGTAGAGATGAAGGGTGTCGGTCCACACCGTCGCCAGGGCGGTGCCCTGGCCGTCGACCGAAGTACGACAGATGGCTCCGCCGTCGTCGGGATCCTTGGCGCACCAGCGGCCGAGGATGTACCAACCCGACAGCGTCCCGGTCTCGTCGGTCCCACGCACCTCGAGCTGCACCCAGGACCGGCCCGGAGTCTCGACCTCCCAGGAGGAGATCAACTCGGTGTAGCCGAACCGCGTCGACACCACCGGCGAGGTCCAGGAGGCCGTCTCGTAGGTCACCGAGGTCGCGCCATCGACGAACGGGTCGACATAGTCGAAGGTTCCGGTCGGCCGGGCGATGCTGATCCCGGCGGGCGACCAGCGCGTGCCGTCGTGGTGTCCCGCGCGCAGCGCCGGACCGGTGAACTGCCGGTAGAGCACGTGCCGGTCGGAGACCTCGTGTCGGCTCCCGGCGGCGACGGCATCGGTCCGGCCACCGAGGGCGAGCCCGAGTGAAGCGCCTACGGCCATACCGAGAACGGTACGTCGCGGCGCGGACCAGTGGCGGGCATCGGCGTTCTGCTCTCCTGCATCGTCCTGTGCTGGGTTGTCGGGACTGGCAGCCACGGTTTCCTCCGTCGACTCGAAGTCGGCGGGCCCCACGGCCCGCCCTGACGACAATTCCTGACCCATCCGACTGCGGATGGCAAGGATTGTCTCCCCCGTTGCACGGATCGTAAACCTGTGACGCCGTCCAGGTCCATGGTTGCTGGTTACAGTTGGGCCCGTGGTCAATCTGACGAGGATCTACACGCGCACCGGCGATCACGGCGAAACCCGGTTGGTCGACATGTCGGTGACCGCCAAGACCGACCCGCGGGTTGCCGCCTACGGCGACGTCGACGAGGCCAATGCGACGATCGGCGTCGCGCTCACCCTGCCGGGGCTCGATGATCAGGTACGCCAGGTGTTGGCCCAGGTGCAGAACGAGCTTTTCGATCTTGGTGCCGACCTCGGGAATCCGCTCGCCGAGTCACAGGAGTTCGAGCCGCTGCGGATCACCGCTGAGTACGTCGAGCGACTCGAGCAGTGGTGCGACGGGTTCGGCGAGCAGTTGCCCAAGCTCCGGTCCTTCATCCTGCCGGGAGGCAACCCGGCGGGTGCCCAGTTGCACGTCGCCCGCACCATCGTCCGACGCGCCGAGCGCACCGCGTGGCACGCCGTCGAGGTCTACGGGACCGAACCGGCGCAGTCCGGGAGCGATCGGCCGGGCGGCATCAACCCGCTGGCGATCCAATACCTGAACCGGCTCTCGGACCTGCTGTTCATCCTCACCCGGGTGGCCAACGGCACCGAGTCGGAGGTGCTGTGGGTTCCCGGCGGCGACCGCAACCCTGACCGATCTTGATCATCGCGGTCCGCCATACTGGGACCGCGGCACACACCCGTCCGAAGACAGCCAGTCCATCGAAGCACAGGAGTCGACCAGAATGACCAGCCCCAGCAACAGCCCAGCGCTCGGCCGTGAAGCCACCGGAGTCGCCAAGCCGAAGCAGGACCGGCCGGTGACGCTGTTCACCGGACAGTGGGCCGACCTGCCGTTCGAGGAGATCTGCCGCCTGGCCGGTGAATGGGGCTACGACGGACTGGAGATCGCCTGCTGGGGTGATCATTTCGACGTCGCACGGGCCGCCGAGGACGAGGCGTACGTGAAGAACCGCAAGGACATCCTGGAGCAGAACGGGCTTGGTTGCTGGGCGATCTCCAACCACCTCAACGGTCAGGCGGTGTGTGAGGCCATCCTGGACGATCGGCACAAGAACATGGTCAATCCGCGGGTGTGGGGCGACGGCGACCCGGAGGGCGTCCGGCAGCGTGCGGCCGAGGAGATGAAGACCACCGCCCGGGCAGCCGCGGCCTTCGGCGTCGACACCGTGGTGGGCTTCACCGGTTCGCCGATCTGGCACTACCTGGCGATGTTCCCGCCGGTCGGTGACGACGTCATCGAGGCCGGGTACGCCGAGTTCGCCGACCGCTGGAACCCGATCATCGACGTCTTCGACGAGGTCGGCGTCCGGTTCGCCCACGAGGTCCATCCCAGCGAGATCGCCTACGATTACTGGACCACCGTCAAGACGCTGGAGGCGATCGACAACCGGCCGGGATTCGGTCTGAACTTCGACCCGTCGCACATGGTCTGGCAGGGCCTGGACACCGTCGGATTCCTGTGGGATTTCAAGGACCGCATCTACCACGTCGACTGCAAGGACACCAAGGTCAGGATGCACAACGGCCGCAACGGCCGGCTGTCCTCGCACCTGCCCTGGGCCGATCCGCGGCGCGGCTGGGACTTCATCTCCACCGGGCGTGGCGACACCCCGTGGGAGGACATCTTCCGGATGCTCAACTCGATCGGCTACGGCGGCCCGATCTCGATCGAGTGGGAGGACGCCGGCATGGACCGGCTGGCCGGTGCCCCGGAGTCGGTCGAGTGGGCCCGTCGGCTGAACGCGATCAAGCCGTCGGAGACCTCCTTCGACGCCGCCTTCGCCCAGAAGTGACCCACCCCCCACTCCGCCGAGGGGTCACATATTCCCTCATATTTGCGGCGTGTCGTCGCAGGAGACACTCCTCGGCCCGGCCTGCGCGGACGGAGATCCGGTGAAGATCGTCAGTTACAACCTGCGGTTCGCCAGCGAGGCCGATCCCCAACCGTGGTCGCGGCGCCGGCCCGCGTCGGTGGAGCTGCTGTCCGGGCTGGCGCCGGACATTCTCGGCACCGAGGAGGGTGTCGATCACCAGCTGGCCGATCTGATGGACGGCCTTGGTGATCACTACCGCCTCGTCGCCGAGCACCGGCATGACGGCGGCATCGAGGAGAACTCTGCGATCATCTACAACTCCCGGGCCGTCGAGTTGATCAAGATCGAGCACCAATGGCTGTCGACGACACCGGATGTACCGGGATCGATCAGCTGGGGCGCGACGCTGCCCAGGATGTACTCGCTGGCGAGCTTCCGACGGGTCGCCGATGATGCCGAATTCTTCGTGATCACCACCCATTTCGATCACGAGAGCATCGAGGTGCAGGTCAACTCCGCGCATCAGGTCATCGATCGGATCGCCGGGCTCGACCCGGACGTGCCGCTGATCGTGATGGGTGATTTCAACTGCGGTGAGGATTCCGAGCCGTACGCGATCATGACCGCCGGGCAGCTGCGGGACGCCTATCTCACCGCTGCCGAGCGTGGTCCGCGGCTGGGCACCTTCAACAACTATGCGGCGCCGGATCCGGACGGCGTACGGATCGACTGGATCCTGGTCAGCGACCGGGTCACCGTGTCCTCGGCACGGATGGTCGACGAGGCACCGGGCGGCCAGTATCCGTCGGACCACCTTCCGGTCGAGGCAGTCATCGACTTCTGATCGTCGCGTCGGTCAGCGCAGCTCCTCCAGGAACGTGCTGATCTTGCTGACCGTCAAGCTGTCGGTGATCAGGTCGCAGATCGGGTTCTCGGAGAAGTCGTGTCTGTCGCCGTAGCGCGCGGACCGTTCGGGGGCGGCAATTCTGCTGCGAGGCGTGCGACCCATGATCATTCTCTCTGACTTTCGGGTGATCCGATGTGATGCAATGCTTGGTTATGCGTCACTGATCAGACCCCTCGAAGGTCGCATGCTTGTTGATCATGGCCTCCGGCGAAGTCAATTTCCCCGTCACACTCTTCTGACGCGCTGGGCATCATCGAAGGACCCGCAGTTGTTGTCCGATTGCGCCCGAGTGTTGTCCGTCGACCGATTTGTCCACAGTCCCCGCGACTGAGCTCCGGTCGGCTGCCGGTATGCGGGCATGGTGCGGGGACGCGTACCAACTCCGTTCGACTGGACACCCGACGGCCCTTCCGGAGGTCCGAAGCCCTGGCTGCGGGCATCGCCGACCGTGAACTTCTCGGACCCAGGTTCACCCGGGTCTTCCACGGCGTCTACGTCGAGGCCGCGGTCGGTCTGACGGCGTTGGAGCGTGCGCGGGCGGCGTTGATGATCTTTCCGGACGCGTTCGTCAGTCACGGCAGTGCGGCCGCGCTGTGGGGCGGGGTCGTTCCTGACGACCAGAGTGTGCATCTGTCGGTGCCTCCCGGCTGTGTGCGCAGCAGGCGCCGTGGGATCACCGCGCACCAGTCTCGTGGCCGCAGCGACCTGCGGGTGCTGAAGTCAATCCCGTTGTCGTCTCCTGCACGCTGCTTCTGCGAGGTGGCCGGCGGCGGTCTGGGACTGGTCGACCTGGTTGTCCTGGGTGACTCGCTGGCGGGCGCCGGAGTCGTCACTCGTGACGAGTTGATCGCCTCAGCTGACGGGTGGACCGACCGCCGGGCAGCCGTGGCAAGTCGTGCCGCGAGACTCGTCCGCGATGGGGTCGACTCGCCGATGGAATCGCGGTTGAGAATGTTGATCGTGCTCGCCGGTCTGCCGGAGCCATCGATCAACTTCGTGATCAGAAGCGACAACGGTGACTGGAAGCTGCGCTTCGACCTCTGCTACCTCGATCTGAAGCTCATCATCGAATACGACGGTGATCAACACGCCCGCGATCCCCGACAGGTTGCGCGGGATCTCGAGCGACGCGAGGAGATCGAGAAGATGGGCTACCGGATCCTGGTCATCCAGAAGCACCACTTCTACCAGGAGCCCGATCGGACCTTGCAGCGTATTGCGGCTGCTCGTCTGGATCGCGGGGCGACCAAGCAGAGCTGCCGGATCCGAAGCACCTGGCGGAACTACCAATTCCGCGGCTAGGTGTTGCTCCCGACTCCGAGCAAAGATTTCGTACCACGTGCTACCGAATCCGCGCACCGACCCGGCGTTCGCCGCGATTGTGCAGCACGTGTTACGAAATCGACGCCGCCGGGCAGGCCGGGACCCGAATCCGCAGCACGTGTTACCAAATCGACGACGACAGCGACCCCGGGACGGCGACCTCGCCGCACGTGTTACCAAATCGACGACGACGGGCCGCCCGGGACCCGATCCGCCCCAGGTGTTACCAATTCGACGACGACAGCGACCCGAGACGCGACCTCGCAGCACGTGTTACCAAATCGACGACGACGTACCGCCCGAGACGCGAATCCGTAGCACGTGTCACCAATTCGACGTAGGGCGCGACGGCGCAGTCCGAAGCCAAGGGGTGAGGGGCAGCCGGCACAGCCGCCAGCAGGCGACACGCGGGTCAGCGGCGGTTGATGCCCGGCGGCGCGGCTTCGAGCCAGCTCAGCATCCCGGTCAGCGAATCCGGGCTCATGGCCAGGTCGCGGTATTCGAAGTTGTCGCCGCTGCCGGTCGTGACGGAGACGACCTCCTGGTCGGCGTAGAGGGCAACGGCCTCGGCCGCCGTCGGCGCCCGGTGCTCCAGGATCGACACCTCGGAGCGGCGGAAGGTGTATTTGGGCCACCAGGCCAGGGAGAAGAAGCGGAACCACTCCAGGTCATCGCCCCCATAACGCGCGACTCCGAGCACCCAACCGGTGCTCGGAGTCGTTGTGCCGTCGTCGTGCGGGCGGTGACGCATGCTGCACTCGAACGTGCCGCCGTTGCGGGCGAGCCAGCGGCGGCGTACCGCCAGACCGACCAGCACGGCTGCAAGCAGCACCAGAACGACGCCGATGACCTCTGCTGCGCTCAGCCAACCGATCCGCACTGCCTGCCCCTCCCGAATCAGTCCCGGCCGTACGCCCGATTCGTACGTCCCGGTGTCAGCGGGCCTTCCGCGCAGCGCTGAGCTGCGCCTCGGCCCGACGGTAGGCCTTGCGGGTCTCCTCGTCGTCCTCACCGGCGTCGAGGCGCTGGCGGGCTTCGGCGAGCGCTCGCTCGGCCCGATCGACGGTGATCTCCTCAGCCATTCTGGCGTACTCGCTGATGATCGACACCCTGCCCCGGGCAACCGAGATGAAACCGCCATCGACGGCAACGATCTCTCGGTTGCCGTCCGGCTGGATCACCTCGACGCCGCCCGGCGCCAGCAAGGCCAGTACAGGCTCGTGTCCGGCAAGGATACCAATATCGCCCTCGACCGTCTTGGCGATCACGTTCTCGGCTTCGCCGGACCACACCACCGCGTCTGCGGAGACCACCCGCAACTCCAGCGGCTCGGCCACGATCAGGCGTCCTTCTGCAGTTCGGCCCAGGCCTTCTCCACATCGTCCATGGCGCCGACGTTGAAGAACGCCTGCTCGGCGATGTGGTCGACCTCGCCCTCGACGATCATCCGGAACGACTCGATGGTCTCGGTCAGCGGCACCGTCGAACCGGGAACGTTGGTGAACTTCTCGGCCATGTAGGTGTTCTGGGACAGGAACTGCTCGATCCGGCGGGCCCGGGCGACGACGATCTTGTCCTCTTCGGAGAGCTCGTCGACACCGAGAATGGCGATGATGTCCTGGAGTTCCTTGTTCTTCTGCAGGATCGCCTTCACCGAGGTGGCCACGTCGTAGTGGTGCTGGCCGACGTACTGCGGGTCGAGGATCCGCGAGGTCGAGGTCAGCGGGTCGACGGCCGGGTACAGCGACCGCGCCGCGATGTCACGGGACAACTCGGTGGTCGCGTCCAGATGGGCGAAGGTGGTCGCCGGAGCCGGGTCGGTGTAGTCATCGGCCGGCACGTAGATCGCCTGCATCGAAGTGATCGAGTGACCGCGGGTCGAGGTGATCCGCTCCTGCAGCTGGCCCATCTCATCGGCCAGGTTCGGCTGGTAACCCACCGCGGACGGCATCCGGCCGAGCAGCGTCGACACCTCCGACCCCGCCTGGGTGAACCGGAAGATGTTGTCGATGAAGAGCAGCACGTCCTGGTTCTGCACATCGCGGAAGTACTCGGCCATGGTCAGCGCGGACAGCGCGACGCGCAGCCGGGTGCCCGGCGGCTCGTCCATCTGGCCGAACACCAGCGCGGTGTCCTTGAGGACGCCGGCCTCTTCCATCTCGGTGATCAGGTCGTTGCCCTCACGGGTCCGCTCACCGACGCCGGCGAACACCGACGTGCCACCGAAGTTGTGCGCGATCCGGTAGATCATCTCCTGGATCAGAACCGTCTTGCCCACGCCGGCGCCGCCGAACAGGCCGATCTTGCCGCCCTGCACGTACGGGGTCAGCAGGTCGAGCACCTTGATACCGGTCTCCAGCATCTCGGTCTTCGGTTCCAGCTGGTCGAAGGCCGGCGCCTGCCGGTGGATCGGCCAGCGCTCGGTGATCTCGACGGTGGCCGGGTCGGCGTTGAGCACCTCACCGGTCACGTTCCAGACGTGACCCTTGGTGATGTCACCCACCGGCACCGAGATCGGCGCACCGGTGTCGTGCACCTCGGTGCCGCGGCGAAGACCGTCGGTCGGCTTCAGGGCGATGGCGCGCACCACGTTGTCACCGATGTGCAACTCGACCTCGAGGGTCATCTTGCGGGTGCCCTCAGCCGTGGTGATCTCCACGGTGAGCGCGTTCATGATGTTCGGCATCGCGTCCGCGGGGAACTCGATGTCCACCACGGGGCCGATCACCCGGGCGACGCGCCCGACGCCCAGCGTCTTGTTCTCTTGCGTCTCGTTGAGAGTGGCAGTCATTTCGTTCCCTTACTCAATCGGATTCGGCTGCAGCGTCGGCCAGCGCGTTGGCGCCGCCGACGATCTCGCTGATTTCCTGGGTGATGCCGGCCTGGCGGACCTGGTTGGCCTCCCGCGTCAGCCGTTGGATGAGGTCTTCGGCGTTGTCGGTGGCCGACTTCATCGCCCGTTGCCGGGCAGCGAGCTCGGAGGCCGCCGCCTGCAACAGGCAGTAGTGGATCCGGCTGGCCACGTACAGCGGCAGCAGCTCGTCCAGCACCGTCTCGGCGTTCGGTTCGAAGTCGTACAGGGGCAACAGCTCGTCCTGCGACGGCGCCTGATCCCCCTCGACGACCTCGAGCGGCAATAGCCGGATGACCTCGACGCGCTGGGCGATCATGGACACGAACCGGGTGTAGACGATGTGGATCTCGTCCACCCCGCCCTCGCCGGTCGGGGTGTTGAACGACTCCAGCAGGGCGTCGGCGATAATCCGCGCGTCGGCATAGGTCGGGCCGTCGGAATAGCCCGACCACTGCCCCGCCACCGGACGCTCCCGGAAGTTGTAGAACGCCGCGGCCTTGCGGCCGGACAGGAACGGAACGACTTCCAGCCCGTTCCCGGCCAGCAGCTCACGCAGCTGCTCACCCTCCCGGATCACCGTCGACGAGTACGCCCCCGCCTGGCCGCGGTCGGAGGTGATCAGCAACATCGCCGCCCGCCGCGGGTTCTCCGCCTCGGTGAGCAGCGCATGGTCGACGTTGGAGTAGGTGGCCAGAGCCGACACCGCGCGGGTCAGCTCGGACTGGTACGGCGCCGCCTCCCTGGCCCGCTGCTGGGCCTTGATGATCCGCGAGGCAGCGATCAGCTCCATGGCGCGGGTGATCTTCTTGATGTTGGTTGCCGAGGCGCGTCTGGCCCTCAACTCACGCAGTGATGCGGGCATCGCTCCTCCTCGGCCAGCCGATGGTGTACACGCCGGAAATCACGTCGTCGACCCTCAGCGCGCCTGCCGGACGATCTGCTCCTGGGCCACCTCGTCGGCGTCCAGGGGCTCGTGCTCCTCGCGGCCGACGCCGAGGAACTTGCCCTCGGAGGTCTGGAAGCCCTTCTTGAACTCGGCGATCTGCTCCCGCAGCGTGTCCATCGCGGAGTCGTCGAAGACCTTGGTCTCCTTGATGCCGGCCAGCACGGTGCTGTTGTGCCGCAGGTGTTCCAACATCTCCTGCTCGAAGCGCAGCACGTCCGCCACGGGTACGTCGTCCAGCTGGCCGTCCAGGCCGGCCCAGATGCTGACCGCCTGCTCCTCCATCGGGTACGGGTCGTACTGCGGCTGCTTCAGCAGTTCCATCAGCCGGCCTCCACGCTCCAGCTGGCGCCGGGTGGTGGCGTCCAGGTCGGAGGCGAACATCGCGAAGGCCTGCATGTCGCGGTACCGGGCCAGTTCGGTCTTCAGCGGAGCAGCCGCCGTCTTCATCGCCTTCGTCTGGGCGGCACCGCCGACCCGCGACACCGAGATGCCGACATCGATCGCCGGACGCTGGTTGGCGTTGAACAGGTCGGACTGCAGGAAGATCTGACCGTCGGTGATCGAGATGACGTTGGTCGGGATGTAGGCCGAGACGTCATTGGCCTTGGTTTCGATGATCGGCAGCCCGGTCATCGACCCACCGCCCAGCCGGTCGGACAGCTTCGCGCAACGCTCCAGCAGCCGGGAGTGCAGGTAGAACACGTCACCGGGGTACGCCTCACGGCCCGGCGGGCGGCGCAGCAGCAGTGACATCGCGCGGTACGCCTCGGCCTGCTTGGAGAGGTCGTCGAAGACGATCAGGACGTGCTTGCCCTGGTACATCCAGTGCTGGCCGATGGCCGAACCGGTGTACGGGGCGATGTACTTGTAACCGGCCGGATCCGAGGCCGGTGCGGCGACGATCGCGGTGTATTCCAGAGCGCCGGCGTTCTCCAGGGCGGCGCGGACGGAGGCGATCGTCGACGCCTTCTGGCCGATCGCGACGTAGATGCAGCGGACCTGCTGCTCCGGGTCGCCGGTGGCCCAGTTGTCCTTCTGGTTGATGATCGTGTCGACTGCGATCGCGGTCTTGCCGGTCTTGCGGTCGCCGATGATCAGCTGCCGCTGGCCGCGACCGATCGGGATCATCCCGTCGATGGCCTTGATGCCGGTCTGCAGCGGCTGCCGGACCTCCTGGCGGTCCATTACGCCGGCCGCCTGGACCTCCAGGTCGCGGCGCTCGTCGATCGGGGTGATGTCACCCAGACCGTCGATCGGGCGACCCAGTGCGTCGACGACCCGGCCGAGGTAGCCGTCACCGACCGGCACCGAGAGGATGTCGCCGGTGCTCTTGACGGTCGAGCCTTCCTCGATGCCCTCGGAGTCGCCCATCACGACGACGCCGATCTCGCGGACGTCGAGGTTCTGCGCGATGCCGATGGTGCCGTTCTCGAACTGCAGCAGTTCGTTGGCCATCGCCGACGGCAGACCCTCAACACGCGCGATGCCGTCACCGGAGCTGGTCACGGTGCCGACCTCTTCGCGGCTGGAGGTCTCCGGGGTGTAATTCCGGACGTAGCTGTCCAGGGCTTCCCGGATCTCCTCCGGGCGAATCGTGAGTTCTGCCATCGCCTTCGTTCCTGCTCTCGAGGTTTCTCTATCTCGTGTTCCGGGTGTTGCTACCCAGAGTCGTCGTCTTGTTGCCCTTCGACAAGCTCAGGGCGCCCTGCTCGGCCGTTCCGCTCACTCGAACTGCCGTCGTACGGCTTCCAACCGGCCGGAGACCGTGCCTTCGATGACCTCGTCACCGATCTCAACCCGGATCCCACCGATCAGGTCGGGTTCGACGATCTCCTGCAGCGCGATCTCTCGGCCGATCTGCCGGGCCAACGCGTTCTGCAGCCGCTCCCGCTGCTGCAGTTCCAGCGGCCTGGCCACCCGCACCGTGGCAATCACCCGATCCCGGGTGCTTGCCGCCAGCTCGATGTAGCCGTTCAGCGTCCGGAAGAAGTTCCGGTCCCGGGCGGCCAACGCACGCTTGGCCAGTCGGGTCGTCTCCGGCGCGGTTTTCCCGCCGACCAGCTGGTCGACAAGGGCCGAGCGCCGTTCCAGCGACGCGGTCCGGTCGGTGATCGCACCGCGGAGCTCCGGATCGCCGTCGACCACGCGCCCGAAGCGGAAGAGCTGGTCCTCCACCTCGTCCAGCGTGCCGGCCGTCTGGGCCGACTTGAGCAGTGCGCGGACCGCCTGCCGCTCCAGCCCGTCGAGCAGCGCAGTGCCGCCCAACCGCTTGCCCACGCCCTCGGTGATCAGGTTGAGCGCGGTCTCGCTGATCCGCGAACGCAGCAGGCCCGCAGCCAGCGACTGGCGCCGTTCGGCCGGGGTCGCCGGGTCGGTCACCGCCCGGCGCAGAGACGGTTCGCTCTGCAGCAGGTCGACGACCGAGAACAGCTCGTCGGCCAGTTCGCCACTGACCGGCGACCGGTCAAGGGTGGCGTCCAGCTCGCGGAGAGCGGTCTCGGATTCGATGCTCACGGGACGTCGGCTCCTTGGGGCGCTCGGGAGTCGGCGGCTTCCAGGTCGGCCAGGAAGCGATCAACCGTCCGGCGGGCACGCTCGTCGTCGTCCAGTGATTCCCCGACGATCCGGCCGGCCAGGGTCGTCGCCAGTCCGCCGAGTTCGGTACGCAGCTGGTTGACGATCTGGTTGCGCTCGGCCTCGAGCTGGGAGTGCGCCGCGGCGACGATCCGATCAGCCTCCGCCTGGGCCCGTTGACGGGCGTCGGCGGTGATCTGAGCAGCATCGGCCTTGGCCGCTTCCCTGATCTGGGCGGCTTCACCGCGGGCGTCGGCGAGCTGTGCCTGGTACTGCTCGAGAGCAGCCTGGGCGTCGGCCTGAGCCTTCTCCGCCTTCTGGATACCGCCCTCGATCGCCTCGGCCCGCTCCTGGTAGGTCTTCTCGAAGCGAGGCATGAACATCTTGGCGAAGATCACCGCGAGCAAGATCGCGAAGACGATCGCAGCGATGAACTCCGACAGATGCGGGACAACCGGGTTCTCTGCCAACCCGACGAGCAGTGTGGTCATCGGACCCATCCGATCAGGACACGTTGAAGACGAACGCCATGGCCAGGCCGATCATGGCCAACGCCTCTGTCAGCGCGAAGCCGATCCAGGCGGTGCCCATCATCGCACCCCGGGCTTCCGGCTGCCGTGCGGTTCCCTGGATCACGGCGGCGAAGATGATGCCCACACCGATGCCGGGGCCGATCGCGGCGAGGCCGTAGCCGAGCGAGGAGACCGAGCCGGTCAGTTCGAGTGGAGTCATTGCTTGGGTTTCCTTTCCCTGTTCAGGATTTCCGCTGGCTGTCCGAGCCAGAAGTCGTTGTTGTTGTCAGTGCTCGTCGGCCAGTGATGCGCCGACGTACTGGGCACTGAGGAGCGTGAAGATGTAGGCCTGGAACGCCGCGACGAAGAGCTCAAGGCCGAAGATCGCCATCGAGAAGATCAGCGAGAGGACGCCGACTGCGTTGTTGAGCAGTGATTCACTCTCCAGCAGCAGGTACTCGCCGCCGGTCACGAAGATCAAGATCAGCAGGTGACCGGCGAACATGTTGCCGAAGAGCCGGAGACTGAGGGTGATCGGTCGCAGAATGATGTTGGAGAGAAACTCGATCGGGATGACGATCGGCCACATCGCCGCCGGTACACCCGACGGCAGCACCGACCGGCGGAAGTAGCCGAAGAAACCGTGTCTGCGTACGCCGACCACGTTGTAGATGACCCAGCTCATGATCGCCAGGCCGTAGGCCCAGCCGATGTGGGACACCGTCGGGAAGATGAAGAACGGGAAGACCTCCCAGATGTTGTTCACCAGCAGGAAGGAGAACAGCCCGACCAGCCACGGGACGTACTTCCTGAAGTCATGCCCGATCTGATCCCGGGCGATGCCGTCCCTGACGAAGTTGTAGGTGAACTCGCCGACGAACTGGCCCTTGCTCGGAACCAATCGCATCCGCCGGGAGATCAGCGCCCAGAAGCCGATGATCACCACGATCGAGATCAGCGCCATCAGCATCGGCCGGTCGAAGTACGGGATCCCGCCGATGTTGGGCAGATCGAAGCTCTCGGCGCCCGGGGGCCGGAAGCCCTCGAGAGGAACCAGAAGCGTTGTACCCATGCGTTACTGATCTCTCCTCATGCCGTATCGGCTGGTGTTCTGGTCGATCACGTCGGTGATCACCGGCTGCTGCTGCTCGGTTCGCCCAGGTCGGACTGACGGTTCCCTCCGGGCCCAGGTCGGCCGGCGAGCTTCGCCCACTCGTCTTCCTTGGCCTTCTTGTCGGTGACCCACTTGTCCAGCGCCGCGTCGCCGGCCTTGCCGAACCGCTGAACCATCAGGTACGTCGACAGGCCGAGCCCGACCACGATGCCGATCGGCAGCAGGAACACCGCGTGCAGGAAGTGCGCTCCCAGCCAGCCGAGACCGCCGTAGAAGATCAAACCGCCGAGCAGGTAGGACAGCGCGGTCATCGCTTGATCGAATCCGGAAGCGATCGACGGCGACGATCGTCGGCCGGTTGGCGGAGTGGTTCGCCCGAGCAGCTGTGACATGGCGGTCCAAACGGTAGCAGTCGATTCTCAGCCCCGACACAGGTGACCTCATCGGTCGTCACCGGTGCCTTCGTCACGCCGAGGTTCGGCCTGGGCCTGATCGGCCTCTGCCTCGGGATCCAGAGTGCGTCGTTCGGATCGTGACTCCTCGACCTCCACGGCGGCAGTGGGGGCCTCGTACTCGGAATCGTAGATGCCGATCCGCAACCGGCGGAAGACCAGCACCTCGACGATCAACCAGCCGGCCACCACGGCGATCACCGCTACGAACACCGCTCGGGTGTCGATCGCCGCCCAGGCGTCGCGGTTGTTCTGGAAGATCACCAGGATGAGGCCGAGGATCACCACCCGGCCGGTGTAGCTGGCCATCGAGACCGACAGCAGGGTGCGCGCCCCGGCATCGGCGAAGGCCACCATGACCAGTTGACCGACGACGTAGAAGAACAACACCATGCCGGCTCCGAGTGCTGCCGAAGCCAGCCCTTTCACGCCGCCGGTGATGCCGAAGATGATCACGCAGACCAGTGCTGCCGAGCAGCCCCCGACGAGGCCGCCGTAGAGCAGTTTGCGCGCACGGACGACATGAATGCTCGGACCGGCTGTATTCCGGGTTCGCGGGCTCTCAGTCGTCATATCGGCGGCTGTCCTGTCTATCGGCCAGGGGTGCGCGCCGAAGGTCGGACGGCACCGGTCGAGGCTGGCTCACTACGCTTGTGAAAAATAGCACAAAGTCCCCTGGCGTCTGCAACTCGCCCCGCCGCAATGTGCTGCGGGGCGGGGTTGCGGCGGCCGAGGCCGCGGTCGGTGCGGGCACCAACAGCCCGTACCCACAAAACCGGAGGTTACGGCAGGCGTCGTGCCGGAACGTCGGGCTTGACCTCCGGACGGTCGTTCAAACGGCTGCGTTTCGCCTTGCCGCCCCAGCTGATCGGCCGGCCGAGGGTGAGGATCAACAGCACTGCGGCAACCGCCAGGATCGCAGCGATGACCACCCAGTTCTGCAGGCGGCCGAGGATGATCACCCCGAAGGAGAGCAGTGCGGTCCAGGCGTACATCAGCAGTACCGCCCGCCGCATTCCGTGACCGCGTTCCATCAACCGGTGGTGCAGGTGCTGCTTGTCGGCGACGAACCACCATTTGCCGTGGTAGGTGCGCCGGATGAAGGCCAACGCGAAATCCAGGATCGGCAGTGCGAGCGCGGCCAACGGCAGCGCCAGCGGCAGGTAGGTCGGCACCAGGCTGCCCCGGGTGTTCTCCAACTGGGATGAGTCCATCTGTCCGGTGAGGCTGATCGTGGAACCGGCGAGCAGGAATCCCAGCAGCATCGCCCCGGAGTCGCCCATGAACATCCGGGCTGGTTGGAAGTTGTGCGGCAGGAAGCCGACGCAGGCGCCGACCACGGCGACGGTGATCAGGCTCGAGGTCGTGGCGCGGACCAGGTGCTGTTCGACCGCCAGGTTGTAGGAGTAGAGGAAGAACGCGAAGGCGCCGATCCCGACGATCCCCGCGGCAAGCCCGTCCAGCCCGTCGACGTAGTTCACCGCGTTGGAGCACAGCAACACCAGGAACACGGTGATGGCGATCTGCACGCTGCTGTCCAGGGCGATGGTGTTGTTGGCCAGCGGGATGTAGAGCATCTTGACGCCGAACGCGACCAGGAGTCCGGCCGCCAGGACCTGTCCGGCGAGTTTGGCGAAGGGGTTGAGTTCCAGCAGGTCGTCCAGGACGCCGACCAGACAGATCACCGCTGCGGCGATCAACACGCCGCGGGAGTCGGACCGTACGGTCGCGTTGGAGCCCAGGAACGGCAGGTGGCTGGCGATCAGGAATGCTGCGGCGATGCCGAACAGCATGGCCACGCCGCCGAAGTACGGCATCTCGACGGTGTGCACATCCCGCTTGCGCACCCGGGCGACTGCCCCGACCTGTAGTGCGACCCGCCGCCACACCGCCGCGAGGACGTAGGTCGTGGCGGCCGAGATCAGCAGCACCAGCAGGTATTCGCGCATCGATCAGCCGTTGGTGCCTTCGGTACGAACCGGTGTCGGCTGTGACTGCGGCAACGGCTCCGCGACCTGTGGCATCGCCGGCGCGGCCGGTGCAGCCGGGGTCTCGGCGGCCGGCGCAGTCGGCTCGGCGGGTGTCTCCAGTGGCGGTTGCAGGGTGTGCCGGGCCCGCAGCTCGGCCGTCGTGTAGTTGGGCGTCTCCTCGGCGGCCTCCGCCTCGGTCGCCAGGTCCTCGACGTCGGGTAGGTACTCCTGAAGGGTCTCCAGGCTGATGGCACCCGATCGCAGGATCTGACCCGTGTCCTTGATGGTGAAGTCCACGATCGTCGACGGCTTGCCCTCGGTGCCGGTGAGCTCGCCGCCATCGAGATAGACCGCAACGCTGTCGTCGAGTTGCTCGATCGCGCTGTCGCAGGTCGACGCCGCCGCCCGGCCGGTCTTGTTCGCACTGCTGACCGCCAGTGGACCGGTCTGCCGAAGCAGCTCGCGGGTCAGCGGATGATCCGGCACCCGCAATCCGACCGTTCCGTTGGTCTCCCCCAGGTCCATCCGCAGCCGGTCGTTGGCCTTGCAGATGATGGTCAGCGCTCCGGGCCACAGCGCCTTGACCAGCGACATCGCCTCGTCGGGGACGTCTGCGGCGAGTGCCTTGACGAAGTGGGCGTCGGAGATCAGGACCGGCGGCGGCTTCTCCCGGCCGCGCCCCTTGGCGTCCAGCAACCGCTGGACCGCATCGGCGTTGTACGCGTCCGCACCGATTCCGTAGACGGTGTCGGTCGGCAGCACGATGCACTCGCCCGCGTCCAGCGCCCGCCGGGCAGCGGCCGCCGCCTCGTCGACGGCGGAGCGGTCGGCGCGGTCGGTGCAGTCGTAGCGGGCATATCGGGGACCCGGCGGCTCACTGGTCGTCTGGGATTCGCCCGGATCCGTGGTCTGGTCAGTCATCGGCGCCAATCCTGCCACGTCGGGCGGCGGACCGGATCACTCGGCGAGAGGTCGCTCAGCCACCGGCGAACTGAGGGAACCGTGCGGTCGTGAAGCGGGGTCTTCCGGATAGGTCGCGGTGATCCCGGATCTGCTCGTAGGAGCCGTACTCGGCGAAGAGCGCCGGCACCGACTCGGCCTGCACTTCGGCGTGTTCGACCGCGACCCAGCCACCGGGACGCAGCAGGCGGGCGGCGACCCGGGTCAGGATCCGGATCGCGTCGAGCCCGTCGTCACCGGAGAACAGCGCGACCTGCGGGTCATGATCACGGGCCTCCGGCTGCACCGACTCCCAGGCGGCCAACGGGATGTACGGGGGGTTGCAGACCAGCACGTCGACGGTGCCGTCCAGCTCCGGGAACGCCGTGGCCATGTCACCGGTCCGCAGATCGACCCCGGTGCCGGACAGATTCCTGGCGGCCCAGCGTGCGGCGTCCTCACTGAGCTCGATCGCGTACAGCTCGGCCTCGGGGACCTCGTCGGCCAACGACCGGGCGATCGCGCCGGAACCCGAGCACAGGTCTACTCCGATCGGCACCCTGCCGGTCCCGACGATCTCGCGCAGGCGATCGATCGCCCAGCCGGCCATCACCTCGGTCTCCGGCCTGGGCACGAAGACTCCGGGACCGACCTGCAGGCTGACATGTCGGAAGTACGCCACCCCGGTGATGTGCTGCAGCGGCTCCCTGGTCTCCCGTCGCGTGATCAGCTGCGCGAACCGGCCGGCAGCTGCGTCGTCGAGCACCCCACCGACAGCGTCGGTGATCAACAGCTCCGAGCGGGAGCGCCCGGACGCCACCTCCAGCAGGGCCATCGCATCGGCGTCGGCACTCTCCACGCCGGCGGTCGCGAGCCTGCAGCTCGCTTCGGCCAGCACAGCCCGGATCGATCCCTGCCCTTCCACGGCGACGAGCCTAGGCGATCTGCCATGATGACCACGGCAGGATCGTCTCCGGTGACCTGACCGCTGTTTTCCACCATTCACCGGGAGTAGCTGATTCGATGAAGATCGACTCGATCGAGACGTTCCAACGCGACAACAACCTGGCACTGGTCAAGGTGCGTACCGACGACGGCGTCGAGGGCTGGGGCCAGACGTCGCCCTACCTTGCCGGCCAGAGCGTTCCCGCGCTCCATGATCAGATCGCCCCGTGGTTCCTCGGAGCCGATCCGTGGGACGTGGCCGCCATCGTCGACCGCTGCATCCGTGGGGAGTACAAGTTCTACGGCACCGTGCTCTATCGCGCCCTGTGTGGGGTGGAGACCGCGGTCTGGGATGTGTTGGGCAGGTCGGTCGGCCGGCCGGTGTATCAGCTGCTGGGTGGCACGGTGCGCACCTCGATCGGGGTGTACGGCTCAAGCATGCGTCGCGACATCACCCCCGAGGACGAGGCCGAACGGCTCACCGGGCTGGTGGAGTCCGGCCGGTTCAGCGGTTTCAAGATCAGGATCGGGTCGGTGATGGGACAGGACGCCGACGCCGCCCCGGGGCGTACCGAGAAGATCATTCCGTACGTTCGGGAACAGCTCGGTGACGGGATCAGCCTGCGTGCGGACGCCAACGGCTGCTACAGCCCGGCCGAGGCGATCCGGGTCGGCCGGATCCTCGAGGCGTCCGGCTACTACCACTTCGAGGAACCGTGTCCCTACCCGCAACTCGAGGCCACCCGGACGGTCGCCGACGCCCTCGACATCCCGGTCGCCGGTGGTGAACAGGACCAGGTGCTGGAGCACTTCCACCGCATGATCAACACCGGTGCGGTGGACATCGTGCAACCCGACATCGGCTATGTCGGCGGCATGGTGCGGGCCCGCAAGGTGGCATTGATGGCCGAGGCGGCCGGGATGCCATGCACGCCGCACTGTGCGAACACCTCGCTGTTGCAGATCTTCACCCTGCACCTGGCTGCCTGCTCTCCGTCGATCAACCAGTTCCAGGAATGGAGTATTGAGGACGTCTCCTGGACCAAGGACCTCTACTCGGGGCTGCCCGAGGTGAATCGGAGCATGATCGAACTGTCGGCTGCACCCGGCTGGGGCATCACCGTCAACGAGGACTTTCTGAGCAGCAGCACCACCCGGGTCAGCGTTGATCCGCACCGGCGACAACTCCGGTGATGATCGCGTCGACAGTCCGTTCCGCGGCGGCCCACACCTCCTCGCGCGGAGTCGATCGCAGCGGACCGGCCAATGCCAGCAGGGCGAACCCGTGCACCGCAGACCAACACGGCCATTGCGCACCGGCCCGCTGCTCCGGTGGCAGGACCCCGGACTCGACCAGGCCGTCGAGCGCATCCAGCAGCATCTGCAGCGGCAGTGGAGGTGGTGCGCCTGGATCCTCGGTCAACAACGCTCCGACATTGGCGAAGGCGGTGTCGAACCAGCCCGGCTCGGCCAGCGCGAACTCGATGTAGCCCAGGCCGACCGCGCGCAGCCGGACTGCCGCCGGGCTGGACGCCCACGAATCGGCCATTGAATCGGCCATTGAATCGGCCATTGAATCGGCCGTTGACCCGGCCGTTGAACCGGCAGCAGACCGGACCGGCGTTTCGAAGCCGCGCATCCGGTCGGCCATGTCCTCCTGGATCCGGGCCGCCACGGCCCGCAGCAGGGCGTCACGGTCGGCGAAGTGGCGGTAGGCGGCGTTGGGAGAGACTCCGACGCGACGAGTCACCTCCCGCAGCGTCAGCGCCGCGACCCCGCCGGAGCGGGTCAAGTCCAGGCCTGCGTCCAGCAACGCCTCGTGGAGGCTCCCGTGGTGATACCCCTGCCGTTCCTGCACCGGTCCTCCGCTCCGTACGCCTCCCTCTTTCTAACCCCTTGACACCTCATCTCTGATGTGTACGGTGTGAACATAGCATGTTGACGACGTACACATTGCGGCGCACCGCTCTGAGACCGTCCGCACAGGAGACGAAATGACCACTTCCGACGCACCCGCAGCAACGACGACCACGGCGACCGGTACGACCACTGCGACCACCTCGACGACCGCGATGCCGCCCGTCGTCGACACCGGCGCCTGGCGCCGCGAACTGGACGCCCTCCGGGTCCGCGAGAAGGCAGCAACCCGGGAACTGGATGCCATCGCCGCGCAGCGACGCCGCCTGCCGATGGTCAAACTGCCCGACTACACGCTGGTCGGCAAGGACGGCCCGGTCCGGCTGGTGGATGTCTTCGCCGGCCGGAGGCAGTTGATCACCTACCACCACATGTGGAGTCCCGGCGCAGAGTGGCAGTGTCAGGGCTGCACCGGTTTCACCGCCCAGTTCACCCGACTGCACTTCCTCGACTCCTACGACGCCCGGTTCGTCATCGTCACGCAGGGCACGATCGACGAGGCTCTGGCCTACAAGGAGAAGGTCGGGAACCGGATGGAGTGGTACTCCACCGCCGACAGCCCGTTCGGCGCGGACGTTGATGCGCCACCCGGCGGCGGCTTCGGGGTGAATGTGTTCCTGAGGGATGGCGAGGACGTCTACCGGACCTGGCACACCAACGGCCGGGGCACCGAGCAGCTCAGCTTCGCCTTCGGACTGATCGACCTGTTGCCGTACGGCCGTCGCGAGGAATGGTAGGACTCACCGCAGGGTTGGCCGAAGACGCCCGCCTACGCAGGCTGGCAGGGTTCCCCGGACATCGCCCGGCTCTACGGCCCGATGGCGCAGGGAAGCTGATCACCGGCCGTGGGACGGATCGAACAGTTGATCAAGGACATCCGAGGAGGAAGTGACCATGACCCAGACCGTCAATGAGCAACAGTTGGCCCGTCGCCGGGTGATCAAGGCGCCGGCGAGCGCGATATTCACCGTCCTGGCCGATCCGTCGCGGCACCAGGACACCACTCCCGAGGACTGGGTTCGTGATGCCGTCACCCCGGAACCGATCACCGGTGTCGATCAGGTGTTCGTGATCAACATGTTCCACATCAATGCCGGCGGGCATTACGTGATGCACAACCGGGTCGCCGTCTTCGAGCAGGACAGGGCGATCGCCTGGGATCCCGGCCAGCCGGACCAGGACGGCAATCCGCAAGTGGGCGGCTGGCGGTGGCGCTACGATCTCGAGCCGCGCGACGACGGCACCGAGGTGACCCTGACCTACGACTGGAGCGCCTGTCTGCCGCCGCTTCGGGACGCGATCAGGTTTCCGCCGTTCGGCCCGGAATTCCTCGACGCGTCGCTGGCCGCGCTCGAGCGAGCGGTCACCTGCTGAACGATCCGGGGCCGGAGCAGCCACCCTCAGGACACGGTGGCCAGCCGTTCGGCGGTGGCGGCCTCCTGCAGTGCCTCCACGATCGGATCGAGGTCGCCGTTGAGCACCTGATCGAGGTTGTGTGCCTTGTAGCCGATCCGATGATCGGCGATCCGGTTCTCCGGGAAGTTGTAGGTCCGGACCCGTTCGGACCGGTCGACCGTGCGGACCTGGCTCTTGCGTGCCGCTGACGCCGCGGTGGCGGCCTCTTCCTCGGCTCGGGCGATCAGCCGACTGCGCAGCATCCGCATGGCCTGTTCCTTGTTCTGCAACTGGGATCGCTCGTTCTGGCAGGACACAACGATGCCCGTCGGCAGGTGGGTGATCCGGACCGCGGAGTCGGTGGTGTTGACGCCTTGACCGCCGGGGCCGGAGGACCGATAGACGTCGATCCGCAGATCGTTCTCGTCGATCTCGATCTCGGTGTCGGCAACCTCCGGCATCACCAGGACACCGGCGGCCGACGTGTGCACCCTGCCCTGGGATTCGGTCACCGGCACCCGCTGCACGCGGTGGACGCCGCCCTCGAACTTGAGCACCCCGTACGGCATGGTGTCCGGTGCACCGGCGCTCGGTGCCTTGATCGCCAGGGTGATCGACTTGTAGCCGCCGAGGTCGGTCTCCTGGGAGTCCAGGATCTCGATCTTCCAACCGCGGTGTTCGGCGAACCGGCTGTACATCTTGAACAGATCGCCGGCGAACAACGCCGACTCCTCGCCACCCTCGCCGGACTTGATCTCCATGATCGCGTCACTGGAGTCGTTCGGATCACGCGGTGCGAGCAACCGGGTGAGTCGCTGGGTGACGGTCTCCAACCGCTGCTTCAGTACGTCGGCCTCGTCGGCGAATCCCTGGTCCTCGTCGGCAAGTTCGGTGGCGGCCGCGAGATCATCGCTGAGCTGGTCGTACTCGTCGATCGCCTTGATGATCGGGGTCAGCTCGGCATAGCGCCGACCGACGCGACGTACCTTCGCCTGGTCCGCGTGGGTCTGGGGGTCGGCCATCTCACTCTCCAGCCGCGCGAACTCCGCACGCATCGGTGCTGCCGACTCGAACACCGTTCCTCCTCAAGGCGCCTTGGCCCACTCACGAAACCGGACATGCGAAACGCCGGGAGCCGGGGACTCGATGTCCCGGCTCCCGGCGTCAGAAAAGCTACTTCTTCTTGCCGTACCGCTTCTCGAAGCGCGCGACCCGACCACCGGTGTCGAGGATCTTCTGCTTACCGGTGTAGAACGGGTGGCAGGCCGAGCAGACCTCGACCCGCAGGCTCCCGCCGGCGGTGGACTTGGTGGTGAAAGTATTGCCGCAGCTACACGTCACCTCGGTGACCGCGTACTCCGGATGGATCCCAGTCTTCATGCTTCTCCCTGTCGGTTATGGGCACCGGGTCGGCATGGCGGGATTGGCCACATCGTGAACCGGCACCAGCGACTAAGTGTGCCAGCCTCAGTAACGCACCACCAAACCCGCACATTCCCGCTCGGCCGACCAGGTCCGGCCCCGGACGGAGCGTTCCCGCACCAGTTTCTCGATCCCGCGACCTTTACTCGGCGGCGCACCGGCTGCAGCTGTGGCGCGAACGATCAACTGGTGCGGCATCGACCAACTGGTGCGGGAACGACCAACTGGTGCGGGAACGACCAGGCCGACACCACGCTGGGTGATCCGGCTACAGAGATCAGGGCGCCAGGAACTGGCCGATCCGTTCACGGAGCCCTCGGGGATCAAGACCGTGCAGGCGGTCGTGATCGGCCGGGGCGCCGTAGCGGTGCGGATCGGGATCGGTCACTCCGAGTCCCAGCTGCCGGTGGTCGCGATCAACGAGGGCCTTCGCGACCTGGCCGGACGACGTCCCGGCGAGGTACGGCTCGACCATCACCACCCGCGGCGCCGCCAGCGTGGAGCGCAGGGTTTCGGCATCGAAGGGCCGTACGGTCGGGGCGTACAACAGCGTGAGGTCAAGGCCCGCCACCGCCTGCAGGACGTTACGCAGCATCGGACCGACGGCGACCACCGTGCCCGCCGTACCTCGCCGCAGCACGGACCAGGTGTCGTGTTCGGTCGGGAAGGCCTCGGCGTTCGGTTCCCCGCCAATCCGTAGATAGACCCGTGAGGTGCCCGCTGCCGCCGATCGCAGCTGGGCGTCGAGTTCGGCGGGATGACCCGGTACGTGAACCACCCAGTCCGACAGCGTGTCGATCAGCGCCACATCCCCGGGCGACTGGTGGGTACGCCCACCGGCCGGCCAGTCGTAGGAGCCGTACGACCCGACCAGGATCGCACCGACGTCCTGATGATCAAGGTCAAGCTTGACCTGTTCCCAGGCCCGCTCGATCACGAAGGCGCCGAACGAGTGGGCGATCGGGCGCATCCCGGCCAGCGCCAGCCCACCGGCGACGCTGATCATCAACTGTTCCCGGATGCCGACGTTGAGCACCCGGTCTGGATGCCGCCGGGCGGCACCGGCGAACCGGTCGGCGGAGATCTCGGCCAGGACGACGGCGATCCGCGGGTCGTTCTCGATCAGCTCGGTCGTGGTGATCACGAACTGGCTGCGCAGGTCCGGCACTGGGTCGGTCAGGTGACGTCCGTCCTGTTGTGTCTGCACGGTCATGATCATCCTTTCGACTCGACCTGGGCGACGACCGCGGTCGGTCGGTCGGGTGCGGTGTTGCGGAATGCTGTGGCGATCGCGTGGTGATCACGGCCGTCGATGTCGTGGGTCACCCAGTTCTCGACGGCGAATCGCCGTCCGATGCCGCCGAGCCAGCCGTATGTCGACGACCGGTTGTCGATCACCACGACCGTGAGATTCCCCAGACCTGCGCGTCCGGCGTAGACGACGGCTTCGGAGTTGCTGCCTTCATCGAACTCGGCGTCTCCGACCAGGCAGATCACCCTGGCATCCAGGCGTCGGGCGCGCAGCCCGTGGGCCATCCCGACCGCCGCGGGCAATCCGTGGCCCAGCGAGCCGCTGGAGAACTCCACGCCCGGGATCAGCAACCGGTCCGGGTGATGCCCCAGACGCGACCCGAAGGATCCGAAACCCCGAAGTTGATCTTCGTCGATGAACCCTTTGGCCGCCAGCACGGCGTAGAAGGCCATCGGCCCGTGTCCCTTGGAGACGACGAACCGGTCTCGCGCCGGATCGTCCGCGGTCTGTGGCGTCACGTTGAGGATCTGGTCGTACAGCACCCAGATCACGTCCAGTGTCGAGGTGGCGCTGGGACCATGTTTCTCGTCACCGGTCATCAGACCCATCAGTCGGTCCAGCTCGGCGTAACTCGCTGTCATGGCACGACCATCCGACATCAACTGCGGTTGAGGTCAAGGGGTTGAGGTGAAGGGGTGTGATCCGCCGGCCCCGTGGCGACGCATAAGGTCAACCAGAGACTGCATCGGCGCAGAGAGGAGCCACCTGTGGGCGAGACGATGATCGCTGCTGTCTGGCGTGGTCGCGGGCCGGAACTCGAGCTGACCGAGATTCCGGTGCCCGAACCCAGATCCGGTGAGGCGCTGGTCCGGTTGACCTCCTGCGGCGTCTGTCACACCGACTTCCACGTCATGAAGGGAGAGGTCGGCTTTCCCTCCCCCGCCGTGCTCGGCCACGAGATCAGCGCACGCGTCGTGCGGTTCGGGCCTGACACCGATGCGGCCGGACTGACCGCAGGCAGCAAGGTGGTCGGCGCGTTCATCATGCCCTGCGGCCGGTGTGTCCAGTGTGATCGCGGGCGGGACGACATGTGCGTCAACTTCTTCGCCCAGAACAGGTTGAACGGCACCCTGTACGACGGGGAGTCCCGGCTGCACGCCGGCGACGGCAGCTCGATCGCGATGTACTCGATGGCCGGGATGGCCGAGTACGCCGTCGTGCCGGTAACCGCCCTGGCTCCCCTGCCCGACTCGGTTCCCGAGGTGCCGGCGGCCATTCTCGGCTGCGCGATCTTCACCGCGTACGGCGCGCTGCGGCACAGCGCGAACCTGCAGCCGGGCGAGACGGTAGCCGTGGTCGCCATCGGTGGAGTGGGTCAGAGCATCGTCCAGTTGGCCAGGGCGATGGGTGCGGGAAAGATCATCGCCGTCGATGTGAGCGACGACAAGCTGGCCAAGGCCCGGCAGTTGGGCGCTGACGAGGTGATCAGCTCCCGGACCACCGATCCGGTGGCGGCCGTTCGGGAGCTCACCGAGGGTGCCGGGGTCGATGTCGCCTTCGAGGCACTGGGATTGCCGCAGACCTTCGAGCAGGCGTCGAGGATGCTGATCGACGGCGGGCGGATGGTCGCCGTCGGGATCGCGGCGGGCTCGGCCGCAGCCAGCATCGAGATCACTCCGCTGGTGCGGCGCGGGTACCACCTGATGGGTTCCTACGGCGCACGGACCAGAGTCGATCTTCCAGCGGTCGTCGAACTTGCCGCGTCGGGCGACGTCGCGATCCAGGACGCAGTCAGCCGCACCTACCCGCTGGAGCAGGTCAACGATGCCTTCGCGGCCCTGGGTCGTGGAGAGATCCAGGGCCGCGCGGTGATCAAGATCAGCTGAGGGTCTTCCCGCACCGGCTACTGCATCCCGCACCGTGTGCACACGGTGCGGGATGCAGTAGGTGGTGCGGCAATTGCCGGGGCAGGGTCAGTCGCGCTGGGCGGGCATCGTCTTGGTGATGGCAACCAGGAATTCGCCGTTGGTCTGCGTCTTGCGCAGCCGGTCCAGCATCGTCTCCAGCGCCTGCTGGCCGTCCATGCTGGCCAGCAGCCGGCGGAGCCGCCAGATGACGGCGAGTTCTTCCTTGCCCATCAGGAGTTCCTCGCGGCGGGTGCTTGAGGAATCCACGTCGATGGCCGGGAAGATCCGCTTCTCGGCGTACTCCCGCTTCAGCCGGAGCTCCATGTTGCCGGTGCCCTTGAACTCCTCGAAGATCACTTCGTCCATCTTCGATCCGGACTCCACCAACGCCGTCGCCAGAATGGTCAGCGAGCCGCCGTTCTCGATGTTGCGCGCAGCGCCGAAGAACTTCTTCGGCGGGTAGAGCGCGGCGGAGTCGACGCCGCCGGACAGGATGCGGCCGGAGGCCGGTGCGGCCAGGTTGTAGGCCCGGCCCAATCGGGTGATGCCGTCCAGCAGCACGACGACATCCTTGCCGAGCTCGACCAGCCGCTTGGCCCGCTCGTTGGCCAACTCGGCGACGGTGGTGTGATCCTCGGCCGGCCGGTCGAACGTCGAGCTGATCACCTCGCCGCGGACGGACCGCTCCCAGTCGGTGACCTCCTCCGGGCGCTCGTCGACCAGGACCACCATCAGGTGGACATCGGGATTGTTGGCGGTGATCGCGTTGGCGATCGACTGCATGATCATGGTCTTGCCGGCTTTCGCCGGAGCGACGATCAGGCCTCGCTGGCCCTTACCGATCGGGGCGACCAGGTCGATCAGCCGTCCGGCGAGGTTGTTCGCCGTGGTTTCCAACCGGTACCGCTCGTTGGGGTAGAGCGGGGTCAGCTTGCTGAAGTCCGCCCGCGACTTGGCCGCCTCCGGATCGGTGCCGTTGATCGTGTCGATCTTGACCAGCGGATTGAACTTCTCCCGCCGCTCGCCGTCCTTGGGCTCGCGGATCTGTCCGGTGACCACGTCGCCCTTGCGCAGGCCGTACTTCTTGACCATGGACAGTGAGACGTACGCGTCGTTCGGGCCGGGCAGGTAGCCGCTGGTGCGGACGAAGGCGTAATTGTCCAGTACGTCGAGGATTCCGGCGGCGGGAACGAGGACATCGTCCTCGGAGACCACCGGCTCGGCGTCCATCCGCTCCAGGCCGCCACCGCGGCTGCGGCGGTTCTGCCGGTCACGGTTGCGGCGCCGGCGGCCGCGGCGTCCGCCGCCGTCGTCGTCGCGGTTGTTCTGGTTGTTGTTCTGGCTGCTCTGGCCCTGGTTGCCGTTGCCGTCGTTGTTGCGCTGACGGCTCTGCTGGCGATCCCGGTTCTGATCCCGGTCCCGGTTCTGCTCGCGATTGCGGTCACGCCCGTCGGCCTGCTGATCACCCTGCTCGCGCTGGGACGGCTCGCGCTGGGACGGCTCGCGCTGGCCCTGCTCCCGCTGGGACTGCTCCCGCTGGCCCTGGTCCCGCTGGCCCTGGTCCCGCTGGCCCTGGTCCCGCTGGGGGTCGCGGCGCTGCCGGTCACGGTTCTCCGTCCGGGTCTCGGCCTCACCCGATCCGCTCTCACGGGTCTGGGCGTCGGCCGCATCACCGGACTCGGAGCGGCTGTCACGGGCGGAGTTGTCGCGGGCGGAGTTGTCGCGGGCGGAGTTGTCGCGGGCGGAGCGGTCGCGACCTTCGCGGCTCACCTGCTCGCGGATCGCCTGCTCCAGTTGCGCCCGATCGGCAGCGCTCGGACCGTTGTCGGTGGCGCGCGCCTCGACCGGAGCCGACGTCTCGGACGATGCTTGGCGGCTCTCCGGCAGCGTCGGCTGGCTGCCGGCATGGTCGTTGCCGTTGCCTTCGACCCGGCCCTTGGCCGGTTGACTGCGACGGGACGCCTGGCCTGCGGCCGACGATCCGGATTGCGCCGCCTGAATCGCCTCGATCAGCTGACCCTTGCGCATCCCGGCAGTGCCCTTCAGACCCAGCTGGGATGCGATCTGCTTCAGCTCAGGCAGGACCAGCGACTCCAGTCCGCTGCCCTTGCGCTTGCGCGCGGGCTGCTGGGTGCCGGCCACCTCGGCGGTATCTGTCACGTGTTTCCTTTCGGATTCGGCCCACTCTGGGGGCCCCTCATCTGTGGGCGTCACGGGCGTCCTCCCGGCTGCCACAGCCCACGACTGGTGCCTGACGACTCACATCGCGATTGACGTCCTCGCAGTGGTGCTCGTTCTCTTTCAGGCAACGATCTGGTGTTCAGGTCTTTGTCCGGTCCTCGAAGTACCGCGACACGGCGCGCCCCCTGCCTCCCGCAGGTTCGCCCCGTCTGTGGGCGCAGTTACTCACGCGATCGGTGGTACACCTCTGGCCAGTGACCAGAATTCGTACCGGGTGCGCCCGACCCGGGGCGCTGACACTGGGGACCTACGCATCCGAGCGGACGGGAGCCCACAGGTGGATCATGTGCCAAAAGGGGCCCGGGAGTCATCCGGTGCGCGGATATTCGATCCGCCAGCAACGCTCAGGCTAGCACCACAGCGGACCAATCCGGGCAACGCGGGCCGAGTCTCGGTGAATTCACAGCTGGTCATGCGGTTGTGCCGGTGCCTCGGCACTGACCCGCACACCACCGCCGACGGCCACCGGAACCGCACGGAAGCCCGACGCCGCCTCGTGCTGGGCGGGTTGCCGGGCCAGTTGCCGGGCGTCTTCCAGTTCGGCGGGCCGTCCGAGCACCAGGACCGACGGGCCGGCCCCGCTGATGACGGCGGCCAGGCCGCGCTTCCGCAGCGCCGTCAGCAGCCTGTACGACTCCGGCATCGCCGGCCCGCGATAGGACTGGTGCAGCCAGTCGGCGGTGGCCTCGAACAGCAGCTCCGGTGCCGCTGTCAGGGCGTGGACCAGCAATGCTGCGCGGCCCGAGTTGGCCGCTGCGTCCCGGTGGGCCACCTGCGCAGGAAGCACTGATCGGGCGACCTCCGTCGCCAGGGGCCGGTCCGGCACCAGCACCAAACCCGCGATGTCGGGGTGGACGCTGGTCGACACAGCGCGCACTCCGTCCGCCACTGACCGGTAGGCCAGCACCAGCCCGCCGAACAGGGCTGCGGCAACGTTGTCCGGGTGTCCTTCGAGCCGATCGGCGGTCGGCAGCCAGTCGGCGGCGACGAACGGCTCGTCGGGTCGGACGAGGGCATGGGCGGCAGCCAGGCCGGCGACGATGGCCGCCGACGACGATCCGAGGCCCCGACCCTGCGGAATGGTGTTCCGCACTCGGACCCGTAGACCGTCCACCCGGGCACCGAGCCGATCCAGGCCGGTCACCAGGCTGCGTACGATCAGATTGCGCTCATCGGTCGGCAGGTGCCCCGCACCCTCACCCTCGATCTCCACCACAACCTGACGGTCGGCGTCGAGGGTTTCGACGTACGTCCGGTCGACCCAGTCCAGGGCCAGCCCGAGGCAGTCGAATCCGGGACCGAGATTGGCGCTGGTCGCCGGAACGTCGATACTGGCGCGCCGCCCGACCGGCAGGGTCAGAACCCGCATGCCTGGGCCACTGCCCCCAACTCCGCAGCGACCACTTCGGCCTCGATCGGGCCACCATTGAACGACGGCAGTGCGCCGAGCGCAGTATCGATGTCCTTCAGCCCGTGGCCGGTCACCGTCACCGTGATCGACAGCCCGGCGGGGACCTCGTCCCGTTCGGCCAGGCACAGCAGGCCCGCGACACCGGCAGCAGAGGCCGGTTCGACGAAGACGCCCTCGCGCTGGGCGAGATAGCTCTGTGCGTTCATGATCTTGGTGTCGCTGACGGCCCAGAACCCTCCGCCCGACTCGTTCTTGGCCGCGATGGCCAGTTCGGTCGAGGCCGGCCGGCCGATCCGGATGGCTGTGGCGATGGTGTCGGGTTCGGCGACCGGTGCGCCGTTGACCAGCGGCGCGGCCCCGGCCGCCTGGAAACCCCAGATCTTCGGGCGACGGGTTGCGATGCCCTTCGCCTCGTACTGGGTGAAACCACGCCAGTAGGCGGAGATGTTCCCGCCGTTGCCCACGGGGAGGACGTGCACGTCTGGCGCGTCGCCGAGGGTGTCGACGATTTCGAAGGCTGCGGTCTTCTGCCCCTCGAGCCGGACCCGGTTCACCGAGTTCACCAGCGCGACCGGATACTCGTCGGCCAGCTGCCTGGCAAGGTCCAGACAGTCGTCGAAATTGCCGTCGAGTTGGACGATGTGCGCACCGTGGATCACGGCCTGGGCGAGTTTGCCGGCGGCGATCCGGCCGGCGGGCAGCAACACGATCGGACGCATCCCCGCCCGGGCGGCGTAGGCCGCAGCCGAGGCGGAGGTGTTCCCGGTGGAGGCGCAGACGACGGCGGTGGCTCCTTCGGCCAGCGCCTTCGAGACGGCGACGGTCATGCCGCGATCCTTGAAGGAACCGGTCGGGTTGGCCCCCTCGACCTTGAGCCAGACGTCGGCGTCCAGGTCGTCGGAGAGGCTGTGCGCGCGGACCAGTGGCGTGTTGCCCTCGCCGAGACTCACCACGGGGTCGTCGGTGCCGATCGGCAACCATTCCCGGTATCGGGCGATCACGCCTGATCCGGCGGCCTCTGCGGCCTGGAGATCACGGGCCTGCACGTCATTCACCTTCGACTCTCATCACGCTGGTGACCTGGGTCACCACATCAAGTTTCTGCAGCGCCTCAACCGTGGCGGACAGGGCGGCGTCGGTGGCCCGGTGAGTGACGATCACCAGTTTGGCGTCGGCCTCGCGGCCCTGTTGCCGTACGGTCTGGATCGAGACGCCGTAGTCGGCGAACAGCTGAGCGATCTTGGCCAGGACGCCGACCTCGTCTGCGACATCGAGCGACAGATGATAGCGGGTGACCACCTCGCCGATCGGCGACACCTTGCGCTGGGCGTAGCTCGACTCACCGGGCCCGGCTGCCCCGCGGAGCCGGTTCCGGGCGACCGTGACCAGATCGCCGAGCACCGCCGAGGCCGTCGGCTGGCCGCCGGCGCCGGGGCCGGTGAACATCAGCCGCCCGGCGGACCGGGACTCGACGAAAACGGCGTTGTACGGGCCACCGACGGTCGCCAGCGGGTGGCTGCGTGGGATCATCGCCGGGTGCACGCGGACCGAGACGGCCCGTTCGGAGCCGCCCACCGGATCGGTCAGCGTACAGATGGCCAACAGCTTGACCACACACCCCATCTCCCGCGCGGAGGCGATGTCGGCCGCCGACACCTCACTGATCCCCTCACGATAGACGTCGGCGGAACCGACCCGGCTGTGAAAGGCCAGGCTGGACAGGATGGCCGCCTTGGCCGCCGCGTCGAAACCTTCGACATCCGCGGTCGGGTCGGCCTCGGCGTAGCCGAGCGACTGGGCCTCCTCCAGCGTCTCGGCGAAACTCGACCCCTCGGAGTCCATCTTGTCCAGGATGAAGTTCGTGGTGCCGTTGACGATGCCCATCACCGAGGTGATCTCGTCACCGACCAGCGATTCCCGCAGCGGCCGGATGATCGGGATGGCGCCGGCGACGGCGGCCTCGAAGTAGAGATCCACTCCGGCCTTCTCGGCGGCGGCGTACAGCGTGGTGCCGTCCTCGGCGAGCAGCGCCTTGTTGGCCGTGACCACCGACGCGCCGTGTTCCAACGCAGTGATGATCAGGGATCGGGCGGGCTCGATGCCGCCGATCAGTTCGATCACCAGGTCGACGTCGTCCCGGCTGACCAGCGAGTCGACATCGGTGGTCAGCAGTCCCGGATCGATGCCGGGCCGGGACTTGCTCAGCCGGCGGACCGCGACACCGACCAGTTCCAGCGGGCGCCCGATCCGCATCCTCAGGTCGTCGCCCCGCTCGGTGATCAACTTGACCACCTCCGTACCGACGTTGCCGCAGCCGAGCACGACGACCCGCAGCGGCGCCGAGGGTTCGGAGTGCTCGGTCTCGATGATGTTCATGCGGGTGGCCTCGGGGGTCGGTCGGTTCTGGTCGTACGGCGGCGGTCCGGCAAAGTCTTCAGATGCCGGCCGGGTGCGCCCCAACATTCTTCCCCATCCCCGCCGTCAGCAAGAACTATGCCGCCCAATGTGGACACCCCACCTCCGCCGAGGGGTCACATATTCCCTCATCTGCGCGGCGCGTCGTCACCGGATCGGCGTAGTGGTGCCGTCAGCCAACGTCGAGAGCCAGCAGATCGTCGACGGTTTCGCGCCGGACCAGGGTGCTGATCACACCGTCCCTGACCGAGACGACCGGCGGCCTGGGAACGTGGTTGTAGTTGCTGGCCATCGATCGGCTGTACGCACCGGTACCGGGCACCGCGATCAGGTCGCCAGGCCGGATATCGGCCGGCAGGAACTCGTCCCGGACGACGATGTCGCCGCTCTCGCAATGCTTGCCGACCACCCGGGACAGCGCCGGACCGGCATCCGAACCGCGGGAGGCCAATGTCGCCGAATATTCCGCGCCGTACAGAGCGGTCCGGATGTTGTCGCTCATCCCGCCGTCGACGGAGACGTAGAGCCGGGTCGCGCCGCTGTCCAGTTGGACCGGCTTGACGGTGCCGACGCGGTACAGCGTGAAGGTCGACGGTCCGCTGATCGAGCGGCCGGGTTCGATGGACAGCTTCGGCACCGCCACCCCGGCGGCCAGACATTCGGCCCGGACGATGGCGTTCAGGGCTTCGGCCAGTTCCTGCGCGGACGACGGGGTGTCCTGGCTGGTGTAGGCGATCCCGAAGCCGCCGCCCAGGTCGAGCTCGGGCAACTCCACTCCGGTCTGGGCTGCAAAGGCGGCATGCAGCCGCAGTGTTCGGCGAACCGCCACCTCGAAGCCGTCGGCGTCGAAGATCTGCGAACCGATGTGGGAATGGATGCCGAGCAGCTGCAGACGAGGATGATCATGGATCTGTCGCAGCGCCCCGGCGGCCTGGCCACCGGAGATGGAGAATCCGAACTTCTGGTCCTCGTGAGCAGTGGAGATGTATTCGTGGGTGTGCGCCTCCACGCCCGCGGTGACCCGGACCATCAGCTTCGGCCGGACATCGAGTTGATCACTCAGACTGCTCAGCCGGGCTATCTCCTCCTCGGAGTCGACGATGATCCGGCCGACACCGACGCGCAACGCCGTCGCAAGCTCTTCCTCACTCTTGTTGTTGCCGTGCAGACCGATCCTGGCCGGATCCATCCCGGCGGCCAGGGCGACCGCAAGCTCACCGCCGGTGCAGACGTCGAGGTTGAGCCCCTCCTCGGCGATCCAGCGGACGACTGCCCTGCACAAGAAGGACTTGCCCGCGTAGAAGACGTCCCAACCGGAAAAGGCGGTGGCGAAGTCGCGGGCCCGGGAGCGAAGATCATCTTCGTCCAGCACGTAGGCCGGAGTGCCGACCCGGTCGGCGATTTCCGAAACAGTCAGTCCGGCAACGGTCAACTCCCCTGCCTCGTTCTTGGCAGTGTTGCGACTCCACAGTTGGGGCAGGAGGGCGTTGACGTCGTCCGGCAGCCCGAGCCAGACCGGTGCCGCCGCGACATCGGCATGGATCGAGCCAGCGACGTGGGTGTGGGACATGACAACAACTCTGCCAGATCGGCCACCTCGGACCGCAGTCGTTCCGCTGCTCGGGCCCGACCGACACGGAGGTGCTATGGCCTTCGGGGGAGTCGTGCGATCACTGCGGGTACTGATTCGTAACCGGCCGGACGATCCTGGTATGTTTCTCCACGGCCCAAAAACCGGTGCTCCGCCATCGGGACGAGGCCACGGGCCCCCGTAGCTCAGGGGATAGAGCACCGCCCTCCGGAGGCGGGAGCGTAGGTTCGAATCCTACCGGGGGCGCCCAGCATTAGTCCTAGTCAGGGGCCTTTTCGATAGACGTTCAAAGTCGGTCGTGCAACATACGTGCAACAACTACCCTGTTGACTCCGGCTGCCACCGTGTGTGCCGCTGTTCCGGTGGTCGAACGATCACCGGGCACCGGGGATGGTCAGAAGTGGCTCGGGGACCAAGCGCAGGCCAGGAGCGGGTGTGTGTGCAGGCGAGTACCCTCGGCTCGTGGCCTGGTTGCGTCGTCGCACAGAGAGCAGAATCCAGATGCGCGCGCTCAAGCAGGCATTGGCGGACGCCAACCCACCAGATTTCGTACGCGACTGGATCCGTGCCCAGCCACTCGAGGTTCAAGGCTGGCTCGCCGATCTGCAGTTCTCCATGGGTGGACACCCTGTCGTCCTGATCGAGGACAAGATCATTGAACAGGGATGGGATGTGCCTCGTCACATCACGGCCGCTCTCGCTGCGTCCGTAGCTCGCGCCCCTGAGTACCACACCGACGCGAACGGCAAGGGATACATGCTTGTCCGGTCGTCTCGCGGACCTGTCAGGCTCGACGTCTTCCGAGCGACCGGCACGGTTCAATCTGGCCCGTCCGAGCTTTCCACGTAGGAACCCTCGGGAGCGGGCGGTGAAGGATCCTCAAGCGAGACAAATGATCATGCTCGGGACACCCAGATCCGGTCGGCAAGCTCCCACTGCGGCACGTGCCAACTAGCCGACGCTGTGCTCGGCGAATGGCCATGAAAGATCCGCCTGACTGGTTGCGGTCGGTTGCAGATGACGCAGCACCTGATCGGGCATCCGAGCCGAGCGGGTGAAACGGACCTCAGCTTGTTTCACATCCAGTCGCACGAGTACATGCCCGATGGCAGCCTCCTGACACGCCCCCAAGCCTCGCGTGTCTTGCGCGTTTCTTCGCCAATCGCGGCACCCTACGCACCCTCCCGTGCAACCACGTGCAATATGAAACTACAACAGTTACCGGAATCAAGCGGATCGCTTCTGCGACTCCCCTAGTCAGCTGGCATTTGCCCTAGCCGGCGAGACCCAGTGAATAAATTCGAATCCTACCGGGGGCGCCCACTGAATCGCCTGGTCAGAGCGATTTCTCCGCCCGATCTTCGGAGCCCTCGTCCAACGCGAATGCCCTGACTTACGGCACCTCACGCCCCACCATCTGTGTCGGCTGTCAGGTGTCCGACACGGTCACGGCCGAGCCGGAGTAGCTGACCCGGATCCTCGCGCGGCCGCCCACTGGGAAGGTGATCATCGGGCTGGTGTGCCCGAAATCGACGCCGGCCAGTACCGGCTTTCCGTCCAGGGCTGGTTGCCGACGGATGATCTCGTCCAGGTGCTCGATCGTCATCGCTGACGCGCGCTGGAAGCGCCCGATGACGACGCCGGTCACGCCTTCGGCGTCGGGGAGTTGGAGGAGCGATGTGAGATTGCGCGCGAATTCGACAGGATTGGTCAGGTAGTCGTCCTCGAGGAACAGCAGTGCCCCGTCAAGAGAGGGCATGTACGGGGTCCCCTGGAGCAGATTGAGCGTGCAGAGATTCCCACCGACGATCCGTCCGGATGCCGTGCCGTCGCGGAGCGGTGCCCAGCCCGGGTTGGGAATCACTTCCCGATGGTCCTGATCGGCGAACCACGGATCATCGGTCCAGCTCTCCGAGGGCGTCAGTTCAATCGGCTGTGACCCCATCAGAGCAGCCCGGAACCACTGACCCGTCGGTTCGAAGTGATCACGCATTCCGAAGCTGGACCAGTGCGGGCCCGAGTACGTGATCACGCCGGTTCGAGCCTGGATGGCGTTCTGCAGTGCCGTGATATCGGAGTAACCACAGATGATCTTGGGATGTGCTGTGATCAGCTCCCAGTCCAGGTACGGCAGCAGTTCGTTGCTGTTGAATCCTCCGATGACAGTGAGGATCCCGGCCACCGCATCATCGGCGAATGCTGCGTGCAGATCGGCGTAACGGGACGTGATCGCAGCACTCCTGAACATGTCGTCCTCGTCCACATGATCACCGAACGTCAGCGTCAGACCGAGGTCAGCGAATCGCTCGTTGATCCACCGGGTGTTGTCATGCTCCATGATCAGTCTCCGGGATCGGGCAGGAGCTACGACCCGGATCACGTCTCCGGAGTGCAGTTTGGGCGGGATGATCGTCGACGGCACATCCGCAGGTTAGCGATCCCGCAACCGACGCGACGTGTATTTTCGAGCCCTCGTTCACCAAGGACGTAAAGCAGTCACCGTGATCCTGTGATCTGCTCGGCGATTCACGGGTTCTGTGCTGCGCGAACGGGCATCGGGCGCTGCCTCATCGGGTTCCCGGTAGCCATGGCCAGCCGCCACAGATTGCTGCTGCACTTGTCGTTGTGGCGGGCACCCATGCAGGCGGTGCGCACCGGGAACCGCAGCCGGCGTACGCGGACAAGCCGCTCAAACCCAGGGCAGCGGTCAAGAGGGAGGAGCCGCGCCCTTTCGGGAACCACCCGCAGTCGATGCTCACCATGCAGACCATGGTCGGCAACGCCGCCGTTGCCCGATTGATCAAGACCCGCAGCGAACGGCCGGGCCCCACGCGGGATCACGTTCAGCGGGAGCCGGAGTCGGGCATCGGGCAGATGGCCAATCCGCAGGCGGCAGCAGCCATGTCCGAGCAGATGAAACTGCTCGAAAAGGGCATCACCGACGCCGAGGATTCCGATCCGGAACTGGCGGCTCGCTTGGAACGCGCACTGCTGTTGCTCCAGTTCACCCACCCCGACGACCTTGCCGATGAGGCAGCCGTCATCGCCTACGTCGAGGTCTGCAAGACCAACGCCGCGAAGGAATCCGTGACCATCACCAAGCTCGGCGCGGACGCCGACCAGGTGATGATCCAGAACCCCCAGGCGTTTCCTTCCAGCTGGGCCGACATCCTGGCCAAGACCCTCGATCTCGGCCTCGACGCCGCGGGCCTCGCCGCCGACCACCAACGAAGCTGGGAGAACCTCGGACAGGTCGGCGCACGCGTCCCGCGCGAGGTGACGGAGTACGGCCTCCCGGTAAGTCTCGCCGAGATCGGCGGCCTGAAGAGCTTCGACCTCAAGCCGCAACACGCCCTGCTGAGCGACCCGGACGTCGTGCGGGACTACGCACAGGCGGCTCTCGGCTACCGGGCCTCGGCGATGCGTGCTGAACTCGTCCGTTGGTGGACCCAGATTCTCAAGCGCCTGGTCGATTCCGTCCGTTCCGGCGAAGAGACTGTCGATCCCGCGGAGTTGGCGAAGATCAAGGGCACGTACAGCAGGGTCAAGGACTTCGCGTCCTCCGGTGCCCCACCCGGCGAGGACCAGTTCCGCGAGCTCGATGCCGATGTCGTCAATCTGCATGAGTTGATCATGCTGACCGCGATCCTGTCGTACGCCACCGGTCTGCACCGGTCGGGTGAGCTGTGGCAGCAAGCGGCTGATCTCTTCAAGGTCAAGCTCGGCGAGGCCGACGCGATCATTGCGCGCTGGGGCATGATCGAAACGTTGAAGCATGCCTTCTTGTGGATGATCGACCGCGACTACGTCGGCGACCAGCTGCTGCTCATGGTGCACGTGCTGGTCGACAACATCGGCGACATCATGGAGAAGCTGCTGCTGTTCATGGGGTTGCAGGCCATTCCGTTCGTCGACATCATCGTCGATGCCTACCTCGGCGTCGAGATGGGTGTCGATCTGGCCAAGGCGCTGTGGGACCTGGGTAGCGCCTTCGTCGACGCGTCGTCCGCCGACACCGTCCTGTCACTGCAGAAGGCCAGTGCTCACCTGACCAGCGCATTGATCACAGCTCCACTGCGGATAGCTCTGGACTACTTCGGTCTGAGTGCCACGCTCGCCCAACTCGAGGCTCGGGTGACCCGACTGCTCGCCGAGGCACCGGCGATGTCACCACAGCAGGCGGCGAAGATCGCGATCAAGGAGTCGGAGGGAGGCGGACCGGGGTCAGCGGCCAAGGTCGACGAGCCGACCCGGATCAAGGGAAAGAGTCAAGAGCCCGTCCGGCCGAAGGGCAAGCCGCCCAAGTCGCCGTCCCGACTGACGGCAAGCGAGGTGTCCGACGGGGTCCGGTTGGCCAAGTCGCTGCCAGGTGGTGGCCGGCTGAAGCTGCTCGAGGACGGCCGGTTGATCGTTTGCCACTCCCCCTGCCAGTCGATCGCTGCCCGCTTCGATACCGAGCTCGCCCAGGCATCGCCCGAGGCTCAGCAGTTCCGCGATCGGCTGCAAACGATCGCCCGTGAGGAGCAGGTCGCCGTCGCCGCCGGCGACGCCCCGGGCGAGCTTGCCGCCTTCAATCGCGCGGACGCCCTGAACACCGAGCTCGAGGTCTTCCGCGTGGAACGCATCCGCGGCGTTACCGGGGTGCCGGGCGGACAACTGCGGGACCTGATCAGGCTGGCCGCCGACGACGGCAATATGGTGGAGCGACTGCTGGGTCGGGTCGGCAACCAGCCCGGGCGCGTGCGCCCGCTCCTGGAGTCGGCACGCGGGGACCTGAACGTGCTCGCCAAACTGGAGAACGCATTGGACCGCTTCCCGGCCAACCGTGTTGCATCGGGCGGTGTCGTACAGGACCCCGCGTTCGGACCGTACGCCGACCGGGCGAACATGGCACACTTCGTCGAACGACACACCTACGACGGGTTCGACTTCCAACAGATCAAGGTGGAGAACACGTTCTTTCCGCCGGGCACCACCGCGGCCGACATCCAGGACGGGATCGAGCGGGCGCTCGCTGCACTCAAACGGCGAGGCGACTCATTCCCGTCCAACACCGCCAAAGCGGTCAATATCGAGGGCGGAGCGCTCGGCGAGATGCTTGTCCAGATCACCCGTGACGGCGGCGAGGTCGTTCAGTTCTTCCCGTTGCAGGCCGGCCGGGCCGACGTGATGAACTTCACCCGAGAGGAGATGACAGGTCTTGGCTGGTTCCTCGGACGGCTTCCGTAGCGTGCATTGCCGCTTCGCCGTCGAAGTGCGGTCCGGCGTTTTCGTCCCCGAGCCCGACGCTGCCGGTCTGGTCGTCCCGACCCGTGGGTACCGCCAGCTGCGCGGGCAGGTGCAGATCCGATCGGCCCGACAACCGGTGGTGGCGCCGGAGGATGAGCTGGTGCCACTGATCACCAATGTCTGCTTCCGCGCGGTGGCCCAGCTGCACGATCAGGACCACGTGTCGATCAACTACACCGATACGTACGGACTCCTGCGGCTGGATCACGAGGGCGACACCGTGCGAATCTCCGGTGATCGGGTGAACGACATCCGAGTCGACGCCGCGGACCTCATGCATAGTCTGGTGACGTGTGGGACGCGGTTCCGGGAGTGGTTGCCAGGACTCGGCCTCGAGGGCGACGTGGATGCCATCACGGCCGCACTTCATGAGGAAGAGAAGCTGGCCCGGGCGGCATTGCCACCGGTGGAGAACTGAACGGCTCCCGGTCGTTGCTGATCGTTCGCCGGTTCGGGCACCAAGATCATCGGCTTCAAGATCATCGCCACTCATCTCCGCCACCGAACCGCAGCATCGGTGCTTCGGGACCGGCTCTGACCCACGTTCGCTAGAGCCTCCTCTCACAGGTTGATCACAGCTGATCAACAGCGCGCCACGAGAGAGAAGGGACATTTGTGAGTGCCGCGGGAGGCTCGCCATCCGCGGCTTGTTCGAAGGACTCGCCGAAGCGCTCCCCCAACTCAGCCTCGAAGCCCAGGCCGCGGTGTTCTCCGACAACCTCCTGCTGCTCCGGTGGACCGCCGATTCGGCGCTGAACACCGTCCCGGACGGCGTCGACACGTTCGTCTTCGATGGCGGCGTCATCCGGGCCCAGACCATCTCATGCACACTCATACCGAAGTCCTGAGACGGTCCAAGGAGCTTTGACGAGAATCGCGACGTCGCCGACTGATTCGGCCTGTTCCGTGGCCGGATCGGACGACCGGGTCGCGATTCCTACCACGGTGTCATCGGGCTCCCTCCTTTCCGGTGTCGAAAACGATCGGCCTCGTTCGACGAGTGGGCAAGAGACCAGCCACGGAAAGGGCAAAGCTCATGGCACAGGTGATCTGCGACATGTCGATGTCGCTCGACGGGTACGTCACGGGACCCAACGACACTCGCGACAATCCCTTCGGCGATGGTGCCGGGATGTTGCACGACTGGATGTTCGACGCCGCGACACAGGAGGATCGCGCGATGCTGCAGGAGATGATCGACGGCTGCGGAGCCGTCGTCATGGGTCGTACGTCGTTCGAGAAGAACGAAGGAGACGGCGGATGGGGTGACGGCGGCCCACTTGGTGACACGCCCTGTTTCGTGGTGACCCACAACGCGCCGACCCGCAGCTATCCCGCGGCGTTCCGGTTCGTCACCGACGGCGTCGCCGGCGCGATCGAGCAGGCCAAGATCGCAGCGGGTGACAAGGTCGTCGGTCTGCACGGCGCGACCGTCATGCAACAGGCGCTGCCGCTCGGGCTGGTCGACGAGATCCGGGTCCATATCGTCCCGGTCCTGTTGGGCGGCGGGACACCGCTGTTCGCCTCGCTCGACTCGGCGATCAGCTTGGAGCGCACCTTCGAGAAGGCGTCACCGGCCGCGACACACCTGAACTATCGCGTGGTCGGTCGATCAACGCCCAGCCCGACGTGATCGAGTACGGCGGCGACGACCTCGTGCAGCGGCGGTCGGGTGTCGATCTCGATGGTGGCGATCCTGCGTAACAGCGGTTCGACCGAATCCTTGTACGCGACCGCCTCGGATCGTTGCTCGGCGGTCTGCCCGTACGGATTGTTGGTCCGGTCGGCAAGTCGGGAGAGCATCGTCTCCTCGGGTGCGCTCAACAACACCACATGATCGAATCGCGGTAGCAGCGGGCGCCAGTTCGGCGCCGTACCGCTGATGAAGATCGTTTCGTGGCGGTCGAGCAGCTCCGCGACGCGGTCGAGGTCCCACACCCATCCTCCGCTGTCGTCCGAGCGGGACAGGCCGTCGTAGTCCGTATCGGCCACCGGAAATCCCTGTCCGGACAGCACTGCCAGCACGCTGGACTTGCCGACTCCGGAGAGGCCGGTGATCAGCACGTGGGCGGTACGCCGATCAGGCACTGGCAACCAGGCGCAGGCCCCCGGCCGGTTCGGACGACCGGCGGGCCGCTGCCATCAGGTCCGCGAGCCGTTCCGCGGTCGGCGTGCCCTCGACCGGAGTGTGCAGCACCAGCGTCAGATCCGGACGATCGGGCAGATACAGCATCCTGCCCTCCAACACCAGCTCCCCCGCGTATTCGTGATCAAGGGTCTTCGTCGTGATCATCGGAGCGTGCACCTGTTGCCGGCTCCAGAGTTCGGCGAATTCCGGGCTCCGGGCTGTCAGATCCGCCACGATCTCGGTGTTGCCGTCGTCCTCCACCCCGCTGAGCCGCCGGGTCATCTCGTGGCGGTAGGTGGCGACCACGGTCGGGGCGGTCTCGGCCCAGTTCTCCATCCGTCCGCGGTACAGGTCACTGGTGAAGAAGTCGACCAGGCAGTTCCCACGGAAGTCCCGCTGCCAGCCGAAGATCGCCCGCGCGACATCGTTGGCGGCGACGAAGTTCCAGTACTGGTCCACGACGTGAGCGGCATGCGGCAGCCAGCGGTCCAGCAGTTGGGTGATGTCCTCGCCGATCGAGGGATCGGCCGGCGGACTGGGCAGCGGCGGATTGAGACCGGCCAGGACGTAGAGATGTCGGCGCTCGTCATTGCTGAATCGCAGCACCCGGGCGATGGCGTCGAGCACCTGTCCGGAGACCGTGATCTCGCGGCCCTGTTCCAGCCACTGGTACCAGGAGGCTCCGACGCCGGCCAGGACGGCGACCTCCTCACGTCGCAAGCCCGGTGTCCGGCGGCGCGAACCGACGGGAAGGCCGGCCTCCTCGGCAGTCACCCGTGCCCGCCCGGCACGCAGGAACTCACTGAGGTCGGTCCGGACACTGGTGGTCATGGCACCAGGATAAAGGGGCTCTCCCCGGAGACTCCGCGATTATCCGACCCTCGACGCGTGACCGAAGAGCTGATCGAACCGCGCGACCACCCGACCGTGATGGACCCGCCCCTGGTGGACCCGTCCCCCGCTGCCCCGCCGTCCGACATCCGGGCGCGACTGGTGTTGTTGCTGCTCTGTGCGGCCCAGTTCGCCCTGTCGATGGATTTCTCGATCCTGAACGTCGCCCTCCCCCGACTCGGCCAGGATCTCGGTTTGTCCGAGGCTCATCTGCAATGGGCGGTGACCGCCTTCGCGCTGCCGTCGGGCGGCTTCCTCCTGCTTGCCGGACGACTCGGCGACCTGCTGGGCCGACGCCGAATGTTCCTCGTCGGGTTGTCGCTGTTCGCCGTTGCCTCGCTGGCGGCCACGGTGGCGCCGACAGCAGCTATCTTCCTGGCCGCGCGCGCCGTCCAGGGCCTCGCCGCCGGGATCACCATCCCGACCGCCATGGCACTGTTGACCACCAATTTCGTCGAGGGTCCGGCCCGCAACCGGGCACTGGGCGTATCCGGCATGGTGCTGTCCCTCGGCTTCACACTCGGCATGCTGGCCGGAGGGATCCTGACGTCCGCCCTCGGCTGGCGTTCCACCATGGCGTTGAACGTGATCATGGCCATACCCGTGCTGATCGGCGCCCCGCTGCTGCTCGCCGAGAGCCGTCCGGACCGGCGACCGCGGCTGGACGTCGGCGGCGCCATCACCGTGACGGCCGGTCTGTTGTCGCTGATCTACGCCGTGACCACCGGCGCCGATAACGGCTGGCGACGACCCGACGTCGTGTCCGGAATCGTCTTGTCCGTTGCGTTCCTGGCGGCGTTCGGGATCATCGAGACGCGGGTCGGCCAGCCGCTGGTTCCGTTGGGTGTGCTGCGTCGGCGTACCGTCGCCCTCGGGAATCTCGGCGGCCTGGTCACCTTCTCGATGGCCAGCTCGCTGACCTTCCTGCTCACCCTGTATCTGCAGCAGGTACGGCAGCTTTCACCGTTCGAGTCCGGCCTCGTCTTCGGCGTGACCGGCCTGGGCGCCGCGGCCACCGGAGCGTTCAGTTCGCGGCTGATCAACAGGGCCAGTCCCAAGATCACGCTGGTCGGCGGGCTCGTCGTCCAAGGGGTCATGACGGCAGCGATGATCAGGACCGGGGAGAACGCGGGCGTCCTGGTGGTGCTGATCTTCTGCACCATAACGTTCGCCGGTCACATGCTGGCCGTCGTCTCGTACGGCGTCGCGGCCACCTCGGGACTCCCGAACCACGAGCAGGGTCTGGCCACCGGCCTGCTGACCACCGCACAGCAGGTCGGTCTCACCGTCGGCATACCGGTGATGTCGGCGATCTACGCCTCGCGCAGCAGCGCGCTGCTTCGGCATGGCAGCGATCCGATCACCGCGCTGCTGGCCGGGCTACACACCGGTATCGGCGCCAACGCCGGCATCGCGCTGGCAGCCGCGGCGGTGATCGGCGCCCTGCTGCGATCCCGGGCCAACCGCTGATGAAATCTCCGTGGTCGGCGTCATACGCGGACCGCTCCGGCCGGCTCTTCGACGAAGGTCCGAGACCATACCCTGGCCAGCACCGCGCAGGTGATCAACTGGATCAGGTGGTAGATCATCACCGGCAGGATGATCATGCCGACCGTGGCACTCGGGAACAGCAGGGTGGCCATCGGCAGGCCGCTGGCCAGACTCTTCTTCGAGCCCGCGAAGACCAGCACGATCCGGTCCTCCCGCGGCATCGAGAGCAGGCGGCCGAGCAGGAACGTGATGCCCAACACGACGGCCAGCACCGCGACGCTGATCACCACGACCGCAGCAAGCCGCGGTGGGGCGACGATGTGCCAGAGCCCTTCGACCACACCTGCGCTGAAGGCGGTGTAGACGACCAGCAGAACCGAACCGCGGTCGACGATGTTGACCACCGGCTTGTGCGCGGCGAGCCAGCCACCGATCCGCCGATGCACCAACTGTCCGATGAGGAACGGCACCAGCAACTGCAGGACGATCCTGACCACCGAACCGAAGGTGATCTTGACCTCCGAGCCGAGCAACAGCGCCGACAACAACGGGGTGATCACGACGCCGAGCACGTTCGACACCGAGGCCGAACTGATCGCCAACCCGACGTTGCCCCTGGCGATCGAGGTGAAGGCGATCGAGGACTGGACCGTGGACGGAAGTACGCAGAGGAACAGCACACCGGCGTACAGGGTCGGTGTCAGCAGTGACGACCGCACAGGATGCAGCAGCAGCCCGATCACCGGGAACAACACGAACGTGAAACCGAGCACCAGCAGCTGGAAGCGCCACCGGGTGATGCTGTTGATCGCGTTCTGCGGGGACAGCTTGGCGCCGTGCAGGAAAAACAGCAGGCAGACCGCGGCCGTGGTCAGATGATCGAAGAGGGTCGCACCGCTGCCCCGCACCGGCAGGACGGTCGCCACAGCGATCACCGCGAAGAGCGACACGATGAACAGGTCAAGCCAGCCGGGGATACGCAATCTCGCCACGCGTCCATCCTTGCGCAGCTTCGGCGTGCGCAGAACAGGCATACAGTTCTAACTGTGACCACGAATCGTGATGACCGCGCCAGCGTCTCCTCTCCGGGGGTGCCCAGCCTTGACCTGAGCTGGTTGCGCACGTTTCTCACCGTCGCCGACCAACTCAGCTTCTCGGCGGCCGCACGGCGACTCGGTCTCAGCCAGTCGGCGGTCAGCCAGCACGTCCGACGGCTGGAACAGACACTCGCCGTGCGGCTGCTGGTCCGCGACACACACAACGTCACGCTGACCGCAGAGGGTGAGGCGCTCACCGGGGTCGCTCGCTCCATGCTCGAACTGAACGACGACGCCTTCCGGACGGTGGCCGGCGCGGGTCCGAGGGGACGCGTACGGTTCGGGGTGTCGGAGGACTTCGCGCTCTCCCGGCTGCCCGATCTGTTGCGCCGCTTCCGGATCGGCCACCCGGCCATCGACCTCGAGCTCACTGTAGGGCTCAGTGAACATCTGCATCGCCGGCTGCGTGCCCGGGAACTCGACCTGGTGCTCGCGAAACGGTCCGCCGATCCCGAGGATGCCCGGCTGGTGTTTACCGACACGCTGGTCTGGGTCGGCTCCCAGGATCTCGTCCTCGATCATCGCCAGCCGGTTCCGCTGATCGTCTATCCGCCGCCCAGCGTGACCCGCGATCGCGCCGTCCAGGTGCTGGAGAGAGCGGACCGCGCCTATCGAACGGTCTGCACCTCGGGCAGCCTCAGCGGACTGCGCGCCGCGGCCCTCGCCGGTCTCGGCGTGATGCCGTTCTCCCGGTCGCTGATTCCCGCCGGCCTGACCGAGATCGATGCTCGTGGTCTACCCCGGCTGGGTTCGACCGACTTCGTGTTGATCACCAGACGCCGTACGGTGGCCGCGGCGACCCAGGCGGTGATCGACGCGGTGCTGGCCGATCACCGCGCGCTCTACTCCGGCTCCGACGACTCCTGATCGACGCGGCCCGGCACGACTCTCTTGGAGAAGTACACGCGGCGGAAGCCGTCCACCTCCACCTCCCGGGTCCGGCGATAGCCGCGGCGGGGATAGTAGGCAAGGTTCTCGGTCATCATGATGTTGGTGAACAGGCGTACCTCCGGCAGGCCCTGGTCGCGGGCGTGACGTTCGGCGAAGCGCAGCAGCGCGCTACCGAGTCCCCTACCCCGGAACGCCTCGGAGACCGCGACGTTGTGCACCAGGACGTGATCGCTCGCGGTGATCAACACCAGCACGCCGGCGACACCACCGTCGCGGTCTGCGACCCAGACCTCTCCGGCGTCGACCAGCAATGCATAGTCGTCGTCCATCGGCTGCGGCCTGGCGCCGATCCGCGGGATGTAGACCGAGTACGCCCGCTGCACCAGGTCATGGATGGCATCGATGTCGCCCGGCGTGGCGGACCTGATGGCACGTTCAGCTCGGGGCATGGGCCGAGCCTGTCACTCCGGTAACTGGCTGACCAGCCCGACCTGGTTGCCCTCCGAGTCGATCACGAAGGCCATCCACTCGGCGGTACCTGCCGGACCCAGCGTGTCGTCGGCATGGTTGAAGATCACGTGCGGCTCGGTGTCGATCGTCACCCCGTCGGCTCGCAGCGTCCGCACCGATTCTTTGACATCGGGCACTTCGAGATAGATCAGTGCTGACGATGCGGCGCGGTCCAGCAGCAGCCGTGTCCGGCCAAGATGAAAGAACACCAGACCCGGTGGGTCGTACGTCGCCGCCGGTGGAGCGCCGAGCACTTTCTGATACCACGCGGTCGCACGTTCGAGATCCTCCGCGTGCTGGGCGATCTGGAGCAGGCGCATGGTCCACCTCCTGTCCGGCACAGCCGGATTGTAGTGAAGCTACTTTCGTAGGGATGCTAACATCCAGCCATGCCGGATCGCCAGACAGCGCAGCAGATCAATTCCGGAGCGATCCACATCCTGCGGGCGCTCCGGGTGGTCGACCGGCGGGCAGGTCTGACCGCTGCGCGATTGTCCGCCCTGTCGGTCCTGGTGTTCGGCGGTCCGCACAGTCTCGGCGGCCTGGCGGCCGCCGAGGACGTCACCAGCCCCACCATGACGCGCATCGTCGACGGGCTGGAACGTGAGGGATTGGCGCGTCGTCGCGCGCTCAGCGGTCCCGGACGGCCGGTTGAGGTCTCCGCCACTGCCCGAGGTCGTCGGCTGATGGAGCGGGCCGCCCGGCGGCGCTTGGACGCGCTGGAGACGGCGATCGATCGGCTGCCGGCCGCCGACCAGCGCAGGCTTCGGGCGGCGGCTCCGGTCCTGGAGCAGCTCGCCGGCCACCTCCGGTCGGAGTGACTGCCGGGACTCGACGCAGGGAGGCAATTTCCGCCCCTGGTCCCGCGCAGGATGCTGGTTCCCATCCCGGTTCCAGCGCGTCGGAAGCTGTGCGGCGTCGGATCGGTGACGGATGATAGGTTCACCGTGCCCAGCAGCCGACCGGAGAAAGACGTGCCAAGCCAGCCTTCGACCGCGCCACCGACCGTGTCCGCCGGGTCAAACCCGACCCGACGCGGCGGCGTACCCGTGGTGATCAGCTGGATCATCACCCGCGCGATCATGCTGATCCTGGCCGCCACCGTCGAACAGGTCGCGACCGGTGACGTCACCTATTACTGGCGCAAGATCGCGGCGCTGGGTGAGGTCGGACTCGCGCAGACCCTGAACGAGTATCCGACCCCGGTCGTCTGGATGCTGTCCATCCCCTACGGCTTGGGAGCAGGCACACATCTGGGCTATCTGATCGCCTTCGTCGGCCTGATGATGCTGCTGGATGCGGCGTTCACCTGGACACTGTGGCGGATGGCCGGGCGGCGGCAGGACGCCGGCGTCACCTTCTGGATCTGGTTCGTCTTCCTGATGGGCCCGCTGTGCTATCTGCGCTTCGACCTCGTGCCGGCCGTGTTGGCCGGGCTCGGCATCGTGGCCTGGCGTCGCCGTCCGGCGGTGACCGGTGTCCTGACCGGTGTGGCGGCGGCGATCAAGCTCTGGCCGGCATTGTTGATCTTTCCTTTCACCGCTGCCCGGCGCGGCCGACGCAGCACCCTGGTCGGATTCCTGGCCGCGGGAGTCGTCCTGGCCCTGATCAGCCTGGTCACCGCCGGTCTCCCCCGCCTGGTCTCCCCCTGACCTGGCAGTCCGATCGTGGATTGCAGATCGAGTCGATCTGGTCGACCGCGTTGATGGTGCTGCGCATCCCGCGCCCCGACACCTGGGTCGTCGGAATGTCCCGCTACCAGGCCTTCGAGGTGTTCGGGCCGGGCGTCGGCGCCTGGCTGGTGATCAGCACGATCGCCACCCTGCTCGGCGTCGTGATCATGACCGCCTTGTACGTCCGTGGCTACCGGACACCGGAGCCGACCAGCGGGACGGTCGGCATGGCGATCCTGGCCACCATCGCGATCATGACGATCACCAACAAGACACTGAGCCCGCAGTATCTGGTCTGGCTCGGCGGCCCGATGGCCGCCCTGTTGATCATGAGATCGAGGGACGCCGGCGGCCGCCCGACGGTGTTCTCGCGATTCGCCATCCAGCTGCTGGTGCTGGCGCTGCTCACCCACCTGGTCTACCCGCTGACCTACACCGGCCTGTACGAGGCGCCGCACGGCGCGATCTTTGTCACCTCGACGATTCTGCTGCTGGTTCGCAACCTGTGCCTGTTGGTCTTCACCGTGTCCGTTGTTGCGGTCGCCTGGCGGGTCACCGGCAGGCGGCCGGATCCCTCAGTGCTGGGTTCGACCGACCCGAGATGAGCCGGGTGGTGATCGGCGCCGACGTCGGCGGAACGTCCACCCGCGTCGCGATCGCCGCTCCGGACGGAACGGTGCTCGGCCTCGCCACCGAGCCGGGCGGCAATCCCAACTCGGTCGGGGTGAAGGTCTCCGCGGATCGGATCCGGACGGCAACGCAGCGGGCGGCCGAACGGGCAGGGATCACCCAGGCCGAGGCGATCGTGATCGGCATGGCCGGTTACAACACCGCCCTCGCCGCCGGTCCCGGCTTTCTCACCGACTGCCTGCCGCTGCAGGTCGCCAGCACACCGCGGATCGTCGCAGACCTGGCGATCGCGTACGCCTCGGGCAGCCCAGCGCCGCACGGTTGCGTAGTGATCGCCGGAACCGGTTCGGGCGCAGCGGAGGTCCGTCACGGCGAGATCGTCAGTCGCCGAGGCGGCTGGGGTTGGCTGCTCGGCGACGAGGGTGCAGGGTTCTGGCTCGGCCGGGAGGCCGTCCGGCATGCGCTGACCGAGGTCGAGCGCGGAGCCGTTCGCAGCGACCTGACCCGGCAGGTCATCCGCCGCCTGGAGATCGACCCGGAGCACGCGATGGAGGGCCTGCTTCGGGCGCCGTACCAGCATCCGCCGATCCGCCTGGCCGAACTCGCGCCCCTGGTTACCGACCTGGTTGACTCCGACCCGGCGGCAGTCACCATTGCAGCACGGTCCGCCGAGCTGCTGGCCGCCCTGGTGCTCGATCTCGACTCGCGTCCCGGTCTGCCGATAGTGCTCACCGGGTCCGTGCTGGGATCGGCGGGTGCCGTCCGGCGGGCGTTCGGCGAGCGGATCGCCGCCGCACTCGGCAGTCTTGTGGTGCCGGCGAACACCGGCCTTGTCGGCGCGCTATGGCTGGCGATCGGCCGACTCGACGATGCACCGGATCCGGCCGTGCACCGCCGGCTGGCAGCGTCCCTGGCGGCACTTTCCGACGCGGTGTGACAACCCGGTTCCGGATCGGTTTCACCGCATCGGCACGACTCGTTCTGGCGCGCCGTACCAGTTACCGTTGTGGTCTCAACCATTCGGTAGCCTAGACGGAGGGCCGCAGGCGTTACGCGGCACCTGGGTACGTGAGAAATCAAGTGGAAGAAGGCGACAGTGGCCCCCGCGCCCGACCCGACAACCGAACACTCCACCAGCAATTCCGCCGGCTCAACCGGCAGTCCCGCAGGCAGCAGTGTGGGCGATGACTTCGGGGCCAACGACTGGCTGATCGAGCAGATGTACGAGCAGTACGTCGAGGATCCGAAGTCGGTCGATCCCGGTTGGGCCCGTTATTTCGCCGAGAACGGCGCGCCAGGGTCGGCCTCTCAGCCCGCTCCAAGCTCCTCGTCTGCCGGCACGGACAGCACGGACAGCACGTCGCGCGTCTCCGAGACGCCCGCTGCGACGGCCGGCCAGTCCACGACACCGGCGAAGAAGGCGGAAGCCACGCAGCAGTCCGCCCCGGTTCAAGAGCCCGCGCATTCGGCACCTGCTGCCCAGACCAGGCCTGCCCCGCAGTCCAGAGTCGAGGCTCGCAAACCCGCCCCGCAGCAGCGTGCGACCGGAGCCGGTCTGCCCGCCGAGGCGCCCAATCCCGCCCAACGGCCGCAGGCCGGGAGTGACGAAGCGGAAAGGGTCTCGCTGCGCGGCGCACCGATGCGTACCGCCAAGAACATGGACGAATCGCTGACGGTGCCCACCGCCACCAGCGTCCGGTCCTTGCCGGTCAAGCTGCTGATCGATCAGCGCATCGTGATCAACAACCATCTGCGCCGGGCCCGAGGTGGCAAGGTCTCCTTCACCCACATCATCGGCTACGCCCTCGTCCAGGCGCTGAAGCAGATTCCGGACATGAACGTCGCCTACGACGTCGTCGACGGCAAGCCGACCCTGATCCGGCCGCAGCACATCAATCTCGGGCTGGCCATCGACCTGCCCCGTCCGGACGGCACCCGGCAGCTCGTCGTGCCCAGCATCAAGAGCGCCGAGGACCTGGACTTCGCCCAGTTCTGGACGGCGTACGAGGACATCGTCAAGCGAGCCCGCGGCAACAAGCTGACCGTGGCCGACTTCGCCGGGACCACCATCTCGCTGACCAACCCGGGCACCATCGGCACCAACCATTCCGTGCCCCGGCTGATGAAGGGCCAGGGAGCGATCATCGGCGTCGGGTCGATGGACTACCCCGCGGAGTTCCAGGGATCGAACCCGGAACGCTTGGCCGGTCTCGGCGTCTCCAAGGTGCTGACCCTCACCTCGACCTACGACCACCGGGTGATCCAGGGTGCTTTGTCGGGTGAGTTCCTGGCCAAGCTGCACAGCCTGCTGCTGGGCGAGGACGGATTCTACGACGAGATCTTCACGTCGCTCCGCATCCCCACTGTGCCGATCCGCTGGGCGGTGGACCGCAGCACCCTGCACGAGGACCAGGTCTCCAAGCAGGCCAGGGTTTTCGAACTGATCAACGCCTACCGGGTGCGTGGCCATCTGATGGCCGACATCGATCCGATCGAGTACCACCTGCGTGATCACCCCGATCTTGACGTGCAGACCCACGAACTGACCCTCTGGGACCTTGATCGCGAGTTCGCCACCGGTGACTTCGCCGACGGTTCCGGACGGATGACCCTGCGCAAGATCCTCGGCATCCTGCGCGATGCGTACTGCCGGACGGTCGGCATCGAGTACATGCACATCCAGGAGCGTGAGCAGCGGCGCTGGATCCAGGCCCGATGGGAGCGACCGCACGAGTCCCTGCCACGCGAGGAGCACCTGCGGATCCTGGACAAGCTCAACGAGGCCGAGGTCTTCGAGACCTTCCTGCAGACCAAGTACGTCGGCCAGAAGCGGTTCAGCCTCGAGGGGGGCGAGTCGGCGATCGCCCTGCTCGACGAGATCTGCGAGCAGGCCGCCGATGATCATCTGGACGAGGTCACCATCGGCATGTCGCACCGCGGCCGGCTGAACGCGCTGGCCAACATCGTCGGCAAGTCCTACAGCCAGATCTTCCGCGAGTTCGAGGGCAACATCGATCCGCGGACCGTCCAGGGCTCCGGCGACGTCAAGTACCACCTGGGCGCGGAGGGCAAGTTCACCTCGCTGGCCGGCAACACGATCAAGACCTCGATGGCGGCGAATCCGAGCCATCTGGAGGCCGTGGACCCGGTGCTCGAGGGCATCGCCCGGGCCAAGCAGGACATCCTGGACCGCGGGCCGGAGTTTCCGGTGCTGCCCGTCCTTGTGCACGGCGACGCCGCGTTCGCCGGGCAGGGTGTGGTTGCCGAGACTTTGAACCTTTCCCAACTGCGCGGTTATCGGACCGGCGGGACCATCCATGTCGTGGTCAACAATCAGGTCGGTTTCACCACCGCGCCGATGGAGGGCCGGTCGTCCACCTACGCCACCGACGTCGCGCGCATGGTGCAGGCGCCGATCCTGCACGTCAACGGCGACGATCCGGAGGCCTGCATCCAGGTCGCACGCCTGGCCTATGACTTCCGCCGGGAGTTCAACAAGGACGTGGTGATCGACCTGGTGTGCTACCGCACTCGGGGACACAACGAGGGCGACGATCCGAGCATCACCCAGCCGCGGATGTACGACCTGATCGCCAGGAAGCGCAGCGTCCGCAAGCTGTACGCGGAGGCGCTGATCGGACGCGGTGACATCACCATCGAGGATGCCGAGAGCGTGCTGACCCGGTTCCAGTCACGGCTGGAGAGCGTCTTCGAGGAGGTACGGCAGGCGACGACCATGCCGGCCGATCTCGAGTACCGCCGGGTGCCGAAGTACCCGGAGAAGACTGCTGCCGGGTACGGCACGGCGATCGATGCCGAGGTGATGAAGCGGATCGCCGATGCGCATCTGAACATCCCCGAAGGCTTCACCGTGCATCCCAAGGTGCTGCCGCAGTTGCAGCGCAGAGCGCAGCATATCGCCGACGGTCCGATCGACTGGGCGACGGCGGAGCTGCTGGCCCTTGGCTCGCTGATGATCGAGGGCCGTACCATCCGGTTGACCGGACAGGACACCCGGCGCGGCACCTTCTCCCAGCGGTTCGCGGCGATCGTCGACCGTAAGACCGCCGATGTCTGGATCCCGCTGGCCCATCTCGACCCGGACCAGGGGAAGTTCCACGTCTTCAACTCCCTGCTCAGCGAGTACGCCGCCATGGGCTTCGAGTACGGCTACTCGGTGGCACGTCCGGAGGCGCTGGTCCTCTGGGAGGCCCAGTACGGCGACTTCTCCAACGGTGCGCAGACGATCATCGACGAGTTCATCACGTCGGGCTACTCCAAGTGGGGCCAGAAGTCCGGGGTGGTGCTGCTGCTCCCGCACGGCTACGAGGGACAGGGATCCGACCACTCCTCGGCCAGGATCGAGCGCTGGTTGCAGCTGGCCGCCGACGACGCGTTCGTCGTGGCGCAGCCGTCCACCGCTGCCAGCCACTTCCATCTGCTCCGGGTTCACGCGCACAGCTCGAACCACAGGCCGCTGATCATCATGACGCCGAAGCGGATGTTGCGGATGAAGGCCGCCGCCTCGGATCCGAGCGACTTCACCGAGGGCAGGTGGCAGCCGGTGCTCGGGGACCCGTCGATCACCCGGCCGGAGAAGGTGCGCCGGATGATCCTGACCAGCGGCATGGCCCGCTGGGACCTGATGGCCGAGCGGGACAAGCGGGGGCTCGGCGAGGAGATCGCTGTCGTTTCCCTGGAGCGCTACTACCCGTTGCCCGCGGAGCAGATCGCGGCCGAGCTGGCCAAGTATCCGAACCTGCAGGAGTTCTACTGGACGCAGTACGAGCCGCAGAACCAGGGCGTCTGGCCGTTCCTGGCGCTGAACCTGCCGGGCGCCCTCGCCGAACTCGGAGTCGACCGTCCGCTCGTACCGGTCACCCGGCCGGCGGCGTCGGCCCCGGCGACGGGTTCGCACAAGGTGCACGAGCAGGAGCAGAAGCAGCTGATGGCGGCCGCGCTCGGCTGAACGGGGCTGAGAATGTACTTCACCGACCGCGGCATCGAGGAGCTTGAGTCCAGGCGTGGCGACGAGGAGGTCACCGTCGCCTGGATTGCCGAGCAGTTGCGTACCTTCGTCGACCTCAACCCTGAGTTCGAGACGCCGATCGAACGCTTCGCGACCTGGCTGGCGCGTGAGGACGACGACTTCGAGTAGCCCCGCCGGCCGGCGGGCCGGCCGGCCCACGATCGTCCGTCGCACCGATGTCGCAAGGTCAAACGTTGACCCAGCTGCTCCCCGGAGGGCGGTTTCACGACCGCACGATCAAACTTTGACCTTGCGCAATACGCGCGAACGGAACGCACGAGCCGGCGCCATCGCTACGGGCTGCCTCGACGGCAATACCCGATGATCATCACCGGTCGGTGCTCTCCCTGATGATCAACCGGAAGTCGACGTCGGGCTGATGGGCCTGATCGTCCCTCGCGGTGGGGTTCGTCGGATGATCATGTGCCGCCAGCAGGGCGGCGACGGCCCGGCGGGCGATCTGGTCACGGTCGGGCATGATCGTTGTCAAGGACGGGCTGGCCACTTCGCCGTACGGGATGGCGTCGAATCCGACGACCGCGATGTCCTGCGGTACGCGGAGGCCATGCCGGTGGATCGCCCGGATCGCGCCGAGCGCGAGCCAGTCGGTGGCGCAGAACACGCCGTCCGGCGGCGGCACGTCGCTGTCCAGGATCGCGGCCAGCTGCTGCTCCCCCTCGATCCCCGCGGTGCTGCGGGTCGGCCTGACCAGGTACGGCTCGACCGGCAGGGCGGCGCGTTTCATCGCCTGCCGGAAACCCTGGTACCGCGGGTTGTCCCTGCGTCGGGTGGCTCCGACCATGGCGATCCGTCGGCAGCCGATGTCGATCAGGTGTTGGGTGGCCTGCGCCGCCGCGGCGACGTTGTCGATCGCGATGTGCGGCGCGCCGGCGTTGACGACGTGCTCACCCAACAGCACCAGGGGGGTCGGGTCGGTGCGTTCTTGGATCTCCGCGGCGGTCAGCGCTACCGGACTGAAGATCAGCCCGTCGATCCGGCGCGCCAGATGACCGGCGATCACCTGCCGCTCGAGTTCGGGATCGCCGTCGGTCTGTTCGATCAGCACCTCCCAGCCGACCGCCCGCGCGGCCTGCAGGATCCGTCCGGACAGTGCCGCGAAATACGGGAAGTCCAACCGTGGTACGACCAGGGCGATCAGACCCGCCCGCCCGCGAGCAAGGTTGCGGGCGGCGAGGTTCGGCCGGTAGCCCAGCGCGTCGACGGCGGCAAGGACCCGGCGTCGGGTGGCTGCCGAGACGTGCTGGTAGCCGTTGATCACATTGGACACGGTCTTCATCGACACGCCTGCGTGATCCGCGACGTCCTGCAACCGGGGCCTCATCACGTCCGGAGCCTAGTGCCGAAGTCAGCCGGCCAGGCTCTTCCTGGCCCCCTCGACGAAGCCGGCCGCCGCCTTGGCCGGGTTCGACTTCCCGAACCCGACGTCCTCGTTGAGCCGGGCGAAACTCTGCAGCAGGTCGCCGTAGCCCTTCGGCCAGGCGCCGGGTGGTGGCCCCACCCGGTCCTTGATCCTCTCGACGTAGCCGATCGCCTTTCCCTCCGCAGATTTCGGATCGGACCCCAGGGCCCGCCGAGCCGCCTCAGAGGGTGGCACGCCGAGATTCAGACCGATCGCCTTGATCGCAGCGGGATCGTTGATCAGAAAGTCGACGAGGGCGACTGAGGCGTCGATGTTCCTGCTCTGCGCCGAGATCGACCAGAAGTCGAGTGCCTTGATGAACTGCCCCTCGACCGAGCCGGCCTTGGCCGACGGCAGCGCGGCGATGTCGACAGACGCGTCGATCAGCGGCGCGTAGAAGGTGATCTGTTGGACCCAGCCGAAGGTCAGTGGCGCCCGTCCCTTGGTCATCAGATTGGTGTCGAAGTCACCGGCCTCGGCCGAGACATCCAGCGGCGGGGCTGCCTTGGCCCTCCGCAGGCCGTCCCAGTAGCCCAACCACTCCTCGACGACGTCGGCCGGCACCGCCAACGCCTTGCCGTCGGCGCTGAACAGATCGTGGCCGTGCTGCCGGGCGAACGGCTCGAAGATCTGCAGGTTCCCGCCGGCATCGGTGGTGCCGTAGGTGCCGGAGCCGGCCTCGGACGCGAAGCCCTTGGCCCACTCGGCGAAGCTGTCCCAGGTCCAGTCTGCCGGCGGTGCGTCGACCTTGGCCTTCTCCCAGAGCTCCGGGCGGGTGAACACCGCGTGGGAGATCGAACTCTGTCCGATCCCGTACGTCTGGTCGGCGATCTTGCCGCTGGAGGCCACATCCTTGTCCAGCTCGCTGATCTTGATGCCGGAGCCGATCTTGTCGGTCAGGTCGAGCAATGCCCCGCGTTGGGCGTAGTCGGCGAAGTAGCTCATCGACATCCGCAACACGTCGGGGGCGTTCCGTCCGGCGACCTGGGTGGACAGTTTGCTCCAGTAGTCGCCGAAGGGTGTGAGTTCCGGAGTGATCGTGACGCCCTGGTGCTTGGTTGTGTAGGTGTCGAAGGCCTGTTTCAGGCCGGCAAGCACCGGGTCTCCGCCGTAGAACGCCGCCCGTATCGTTGCCTTCGTCGTCGAGCCTTTGCTGCCCGACGCGCCCGAGCAGCCCACCAGCGCGGCCGCCAGTCCTGCCGAACCGATCCCCAAGAAGGATCGCCGGGTCCATCCTGATCGTGGTGATGCCATGTTCGTCCTGTCGTCGGTGATCATTCGCGGTCTGCCACCGGGGCGGATCCGTTACCGGAATCGCCGTTGGATGGCCGTGGTGCCCAGCGCCAGTTGTGCGGCACGGATTTGGGGCGATAGACGCCGGTCGGCAGGTCGTCGGTGATCCTGATCATCCAGTGGATCAGCGATGCCGACAGCTGCTCTCGGACCTCTCCGTGGTCCGGGTCGTCGTAGAGATTGATCAGCTCGGCCGGGTCGGCCTCCAGGTCGTACAGTTCGCCGACGCCGTCCACGTCCATGATCAACTTGTACGCACCCTGTCGGATCATCCGCTGCCCGCCGCTCTGGGTGACGCTGTTCAGCTCGTCGAAGGTCGGCCCCGGGTAATCGAAGTGCAGCGGTGGCCGTTCCTCCGCGCCGTAGGGCACCCCGCCGTACCCGAGCTCGGCGATGATGCTTTCGAACTCTCGTCCCGGCGCCGGGTCACCGGCCAGCAGCGGCGCGAGGCTGCGGCCCTGGACGCCGGGCGGGATCTCCGCCCCGATCAGCTCACAAACGGTCGGCAGCAGATCGACCATCGACACCGGCTCGGTTCTGCGTTGTCCGGCGGTGATGTCGGGACCGGTGAGCTGGAACGGGATCCTGGTCAGCGCGTCGGGCAGTCCGGCACCCTTGCGCTGCAGGCCGTAGTCACCGAGATAGTCGCCATGATCGCTGACGAAGATCACGATCGTGTCCCGCAGACGGTCGCCAAGATGACCCAGCAGGCGGCCGATCTGATCATCGATCAACCGAAGCATGCCCAGATAGTTGGCACGATAGCGACGCCACTGGTCGTCATATCCCGGTCGCTTCTCCTCGACAAGCTCGCGCAGCCAGCGATAGTCGCCCGCCTTCCGGCCGATCGCCTCCGGCCCGACCAGTCGCGGCGGCACCTGGTCCTCGGGCACCAGGCCGAAGTACGGCTCCGGAACCTGGTACGGATTGTGCGGTTCCGGGAAGGACACCCACCACAACGATGGATCCGCACTGTCCGGGTCGATCTGTTCGATCGCGTCGGACACGATGCGGTAGGGCAACTGTGCCTCGACCCCGTACGGGCTTGGCCGCTCTGAGACGCCATGATCAAGGTCGTCGAGCCACCGGTCGAAGGCGACCTGATCATCGGTTCGCTCCGGGCCGGAGGTGTGCCAGTACGGCCCGGCGTAGCTGTCGAAGTCGTCGGGACCGCGATGCATGTGCGGTTTCCCGGCGAAGTGCAGCCGATAGCCCTGATCACGCAGCACATCCAGCAGATCGCGGTCGAAGTAGGCGTGCCGGGCGGTGCTGTTCTGCCGGACCCGATGTGCTGTCGGGAACCGCCCGGTGAGCAGGCTGGTGCGCGCCGGGACGCAGGCCGGATAGCTGGTGTAGGCGACGTCGAAGGCAGTGCCCTGCTCCGCCAGCCGGTCGAGGAACGGCATGGTGTCGACGGGGCAACCGGTGCGTCGGGTCAAGCCGACCCGATGCTGATCGGTCATGATCAGCAGGATCGACGGCGGGTGGTTCCGGTTCGTGCTCACACGCCTCCGTCAGGGCCGGGTTTCCAGCGCTGTAAATTACAGCGCTGAAGATGCTAGCCGCGGTTCGGGACGGTGTCCAGGTGTCGGATCTACCGACGCCGGGGATGGGTTGCCGGGTACCGATGCACCCTCAAGGTCAGCGCCTGCGGTCAGCCGCGGTAGCGGTAGCGCTCCAGTGATTCCGGACGCATCTCGGTGCTGGCGCCGGGCGTGCGCGGCGCCAGATAGCGGCCGCGGGCGAATTCCAGCGGCTCCACGAAATGCTCGTGCAGGTGGTCGACGTACTCGACCATCCGGCCGTCGAGCTGCTGCGACACCGCCGCATAGTCGAAGAAGGCCAGGTGGCGTACGGCCTGGCAGAGGCCGACCCCACCGCCGTGCGGCACGACCGGGACGCCGAACTTGGCCGCCAGCAGGAGGATGGCGATGTTCTCGTTGACTCCGGCGACGCGGGTCGCATCGATCTGCACCACACCGACCGCGTCCGCTTGGAGCAGCTGCTTGAAGATCACCCGGTTGGCCGCATGTTCGCCGGTGGCGACCTTGATCGGCGCGACCGCCCGGGCGATCGCCGCGTGCCCGAGGATGTCGTCGGGGCTGGTCGGTTCTTCGATCCAGGTCAGGTCGTACGGGGCCAACTCCCGCATCCAGTCGATCGCGGCACCGACATCCCAGCGTTGATTGGCATCGACGGCGATCCGGATGTCGTCGCCAACCGCCCGGCGGGCGATCTGCAGCCTGCGCTTGTCCTCGCCGAGATCGGCACCGACCTTGAGTTTGACCTGCTCGAACCCGTCCGCGACGGCCTGCCGGCACAGCGTGTCCAGCAGTTCGTCGCTGTAGCCGAGCCATCCGGGACCGGTCGTGTAACCCGGGTAGCCCTCGGCCTGCAGGGCGGCGATCCGGTCCGCGCGGGTCGGTTCTGCGGTCTTGAGGATGTCCAGCGCCTCGTCCGGCGTGAGCGCATCGGTCAGGTAACGGAAGTCGACCAGGGAGATCAGCTCATCGGGGCTGAGCCCGGCCAGATGCAGCCAGAGCGGCTGGCCGGCCCGTTTCGCCCGAAGGTCCCACAACGCGTTGACCACTGCTCCGATGGCCATGTGGACGACACCCTTCTCGGGGCCGAGCCAACGCAGCGGCGAGTCGTGCACCAGCCGGCGCCAGGTGTCGCCCATATCGGACAGCAGGCTGTCCACGTCGGCGTCGGCGATCATCCGGACGACCGATTCGATGGCAGCCACCTGGATGTCGTTGCCGCGACCGATGGTGAAGGTGAACCCGTGGCCGGAGCCGATCTCGGTGTCCAGCCGGAGATAGGCGGCCGAATAGTCGGGGTCGGGATTCATCGCGTCCGAACCCGCCAACGTCTCGTGGGTGGGGAAGCGGACGTCAACGGTCCGTACGGACTGAATGCGGGTCATGGTCTCCGGCCTGGTTCCGATGCGTTGTGGGCAGTAAACATCGGATCTTTGGCCTGTGTCAATCGGCGCGGCCGATCTCCTGTCGACGCGTCGCCGGTCGGCGGTCAGGCCGTGGTGATGACCAACTTCCCGAAGCCGGCGCCGGACTCCAGCCGCCGGAAGGCGTCGCGGGCATCGGCCAGCGGGGTGCGGCTGTCGATCACCGGCCGGAGCCCGGTGGCCACCAGCAGCCCGACCAGGTCCTGCAACTCCTCCCTGGTGCCCATGGTCGAGCCGATCACTCGCAGCGGCCGGAAGAAGATCCTGGTCAACTCCGCCCTGGCTGGTTCGGCACCGGAGGTGGTGCCGCAGAGCACCACCGTGCCGCCGGGGCGCAACGCGTTGATGGAATGCGACCAGGTGGCCGCACCGACCGACTCCATGACGGCGTCGACCCGCTCCGGCAGCCGGGCGCCGCTCGGAAACCAGGCGTGGGCGCCGAGGCCAACGGCGCGCTCGCCCCGCTCCGGCGACCGCGACGTCACCCAGACCTGCAGCCCGGCGTGCCGCGCCAGCAGCACCAGCGCGGTCGCGACGCCACCCCCGGCGCCCTGCACCAGCACAGTCTGCCCCGGGCGCAGCCCGGACTGGACGAACAACATCCGATACGCGGTCAACCAGGCGGTCGGCAGGCAGGCTGCCTCGGCGAATTCCAATTCGGCCGGCTTGACCACCAGATTCCGGCGCGGTACCCGGACCCGCTCGGCCAGGGTCCCGGGATACCGCTCGGAGAGCAGGGTGCGACGCGGGTCGCAGGTGGTGTCCTGACCGGCGTATCCGGGGTCGTTGATCACGCTGTGGACGATCACTTCCGAACCGTCCGGAGCGATACCGGCAGCGTCACAACCCAGCACCATCGGCACCGCCTCCGACGGCAGCCCGACACCCCGCAGCGAGAACAGGTCGTGGTGGTTCAGCGCGGCTGCGCGCACCTCGATCTCCACCCAGTCATCGGGTGTTTGTGCCCCTCCCGGTGTGGCCGCGATGTCGATCTCCCCCACCGCGAGGGCATCCAGCGGCCGGTCGGGGTCGATCCTGGCGGCGTAGGCAGCGAGCATGCGCTCACTGTAGGGACCCGTGAAAGGATGGCCTGCGTGGATCAGCTTCAACGGCTCCGCGACCGGAGCACCCGACTGTTCGGCCACCAACCAGCAGGCGTCTGGGCCGCGCCCGGCAGGGTGAATCTGATCGGCGAACACACCGACTACAACGACGGTTTCGTGATGCCGTTCGCGCTGGCCGAGCAGACGCTGGTCGCCGCGACGCCGGTCGACGACGACCGCTGGACGGTGCATTCGACCACCATCGGTGACGGCGAGACCGTGCAGTTCGGCCCGCAGGATCTGGTGCCCGGGATGGCGGGTTGGCAGGCGTACGTGGCAGGGATCGTCTGGGCGCTCCGCGCGGCCGGCCATCGCGTCGGCGGCGCGGAACTGATGATCTCCTCGACCGTTCCGGTCGGTGCCGGCCTATCGTCCTCGGCCGCCCTGGAGTGCTCGGTGCTGACCGCGTTGGTCGACCTGTATGAGTTGCCCATCGATCCGCTGGACCGCGCGATCCTGGCGCGTCGTTGCGAGAACGAGTTCGTCGGCGCACCGACCGGTCTGATGGACCAGGCGGCCTCGACACTGTGTTCGGCCGGGCACGCGTTGTTCTTCGACTGCCGTAGCTATCACCACCAGCAGGTGCCGCTCGGGCTCTCGGACGCGGGGCTGGAGCTGCTGGTCCTCGACACCCGCACGCCGCATGCCCATGTGGATGGGGAGTACGCCGACCGCCGCCGGATCTGTGAGGAGGCCGCCGGACTGCTGGGCGTGGCTGCGCTGCGGGATGTGGCGGACGCTGGTGGGGCACTGGCCCGATTGTCCGACCCGGTGATGCGCCGCCGTGTGCGGCACGTCCTCACCGAGAACCAGCGGGTGCTCGACGCCCGGGCGGTGATGTCTGATGGGGACCGGACCGCCCAGCAGCGGTTCGCCGCCCTCGCGCCGCTGCTCGACGCCTCCCATGCCTCCATGCGGGACGACTTCGAGATCACCGTGCCGACGGTGGACCTGGCGGTCGAGACCGCCCGCGAATCCGGGGCGATCGGCGCTCGGATGACGGGCGGCGGCTTCGGCGGTTGCATCATCGCGCTGGTACCGGAGGGCACCGGCGACGCGGTGGCGGACAAGATCGCCGACGCGTTCGCCGCCGCCGGCTTCGGCGCTCCGGCACATTTCCTCGGCAGACCGTCCGCCGGTGCGCGAAGAGCTTAGAAATTCTCCTCAACGGGCGCTCCTGTAGCACCATTGCGGCAACGTAGTACGAAGGAGAACCGAGAATGTCCAGGCAGAAGATCCTTGGCGTCGCTGTGGCCGTGGCCGCGCTGTCGTTGGCAGCGTGCGGATCCAACTCGCTCAGCGGCGGCAGCGACGAACCGACCGGAGCGGCCTCCAGCGCCGCTGCACAACCGAGCCAGAGCGCGGACAAGGCGCTGTTCGACAAGCTGCCGGACAAGATCAAGAGCTCCAAGAAGATCATGGTCGGCTCGGACGCCAGCTATGCGCCGAACGAGTTCTTCGCCGGCGACGGATCGACCATCCAGGGTGCCGATGTCGATCTCTTCAACGCGGTCGCGGCCAAGCTCGGCGTCACCGCCGAATATCAGAACGCGAAGTTCGAGACGATCATCCTCGGCGTGAGCAGCGGCAAGTACGACGTCGGAGTGTCGTCGTTCACCATCAACGCCGACCGGATGAAGCAGGTCAACATGGTCAGTTACTACGAGGCCGGGACGCAGTGGGCCGAGGGCTCCGGCGAGTCGGTCGATCCGGACAACGCCTGCGGCAAGACGATCGCTGTCCAGCGCGGCACCGTACAGGACACCGATGACCTGCCGGGCCGCCAGCGCAAGTGTGGCGGCAACAAGATCAAGGTGCTGCGCTTCGACGGCCAGGACCAGGCCACTGCGGCCGTGGTCAGCGGCCGGGCCGATGCCATGCTGGCCGACTCACCGATCACCCAGTACGCGGTGAAGCAGTCCAAGGGCGCTTTGAAGACGGTCGGCGACATCTACGACGCGGCACCGTACGGCTTCGTCGTGCCCAAGGACCAGACCCAGTTCGCCGACGTGCTGGCCGAGGCGCTGAAAGAGGTCAAGTCCGACGGCTCCTATGACAAGGCGCTGAGCAAGTGGGGCATCCAGAGCGGCGCGATCGACGATTTCGCCGTCAATCCGAAGAGCTGAGGGGTCGGGGAACGCAGGAGCAGAACGACCGAGTTACAACGCCGAGGTCCAACGACCGAGGTACGACGACCGAGGTACGACGACTGGGGAAGAATGACCGAGGAAGATCGTCCGGGACTCATCCATGCCAGGCCGGTGCGGCATTACGGCCGCTGGCTGCTGGCTGCCGTCGTCATCGTGCTGGCGTTGATGTTCCTGAACATGATGATCTTCAACCCGGTCTTCGACTGGTCGCTGATCTTCGAGGTGATGAACCAGACCCCGGTGATCCGCGGCATGCTGGTCGGCACCCTGCTGGTCACGTTGCTGACGATGATCATCGGGGTGGTCGGCGGGGTGATCCTTGCCATCATGCGACTGTCGGACAATCCGATCTTGAAGGGCGTGGCATGGTTCTACGCCTGGGTCTTCCGGTCGATCCCCCGCTATGTGCTGTTGGTCTTCATGGGTGCCGCGATGGGATTGATCTTCCCGAAGGGAATCGCCCTCGGTGTGCCGTTCGACTGGAAGATCATCGAATGGCTCGGCCTCAGCGGTGACTGGCGGTTCCTGACCGTCGATGCGAACCGGCTCTTCGGTGGTCTTGTCGGAGCGGTGATCGGGCTCGGGGCGTCCGAGGCGGCGTACATGTCGGAGATCGCCCGGGCGGGCATCCTCAGCGTCGACCGAGGCCAGCATGAAGCGGCCCAGGCACTCGGCATGAGCCGCGGCCGAACCATGTGGCGGATCGTGCTGCCCCAGGCGATGCGGGTGATCGTGCCACCGACCGGCAACGAGACGATCGCCATGATGAAGGACACCTCGCTGCTGACCGCCATCGGATCAGTGACCATGGAGCTGTTCATCCAGGTCTCGGCGATCGCAAACCGGACCTACCAGTTCGTGCCCGCGTTCACGGCCGCGATCCTCTACTACCTGATCATCACCAGCATCCTGATGATCGGACAGTCCTATCTCGAACGCCGGTTCGGCCGCGGCTTCGGTCGACGAGCAGCCACCGCGACATCCATCCAGCCGGCCGGTGGACTGCAGATCGGGAGCTCCCATTGAGCCCGACGCCTCCCGAGACAGCCGGACCGGTGGTCCACGCCGTCAACGTGATCAAGAACTTCGGCAGCCATCAGGTGCTCAAGGGCATCGATTTCGACGTGCATGCCGGAGAGGTCGTCTGCCTGCTGGGACCCAGCGGATCGGGCAAGACGACGTTGCTGCGGTTGATCAACCAGCTCGAGACACTCTCGGGCGGCCGGATCTGGGTCAACGGGGAACTCATCGGCTACCTGGAGCGGGACGGGCATCTCTACGTCCGCAGGGACCGCGACATAGCTCGGCAACGTGCTGAGATCGGCATGGTCTTCCAGCGGTTCAACCTGTTCCCGCACAAGACTGCGCTGCAGAACGTGATCGAAGCACCGCGGCAGGTCAAGCGGTTGCCCAAACAGCGGGCGATCGCGGAGGGCATGGAACTGCTCACCCGTGTCGGCCTGGCTGAGCGGGCCAACTACTACCCCTCGGAGCTGTCCGGCGGCCAGCAACAGCGGGTCGCCATCGCCCGTGCGCTGGCGATGCGACCGTCGTTGATGCTCTTCGACGAGCCGACCTCTGCACTCGATCCGGAACTGGTCGGCGAGGTCCTGAAGGTGATGCGCGACCTCGCCGCCGACGGCATGACCATGATCGTCGTCACCCACGAGATGGCGTTCGCGGGCGAGGCTGCCGACCGTGTGGTGTTCATGGACGACGGTGTGGTCGTCGAGCAGGGTCCGCCGTCGCAGGTGCTGGGGAATCCGCAACAGGAGCGGACCCGTTCGTTCCTGTCCCGGGTACGCCAGGAGGTCGACGCGGAGGCCGAGGCAGCCCGCGCGCTCGCCGCCCTGCAGGACAGGATCCTGCAGGATGAGCAGGTGCACGAGCAGACTGCGCCCAACGTCACGGTCGATCCCGAGCAGAAGGCATGACCATCATCGAACCCGCAGAGCAGGTCGGATCCGACTATCGGGTGATCTCGCTGGAGACCGCCGAACAGCGCCGGGACGCGGCAGAGCTGTATCGGTCGGTCTTTGGGTACGCCCATCCTGCCTACGGCGTCAACCCGCGCCTGTTGGCGGGAATCGCGGCCAACGGCGGCTCGGTGGTCGGCGCACTGGACCGCGACGACCGGCTGGTGGGCTTCGCGTACGGCTTCCTCGGCACCGACGGCAAGCAGACGTTCCACTACTCCCAGGCAGCCGTGGTCGCGCCCGGGTTGCAGGGTCATGGCCTCGGCCGCCGATTGAAGCAGGCCCAACGGGCGGTCGCGCTGTCCTGGGGCACCACCGTGATGCGCTGGGCGTACGACCCGCTGCTGATCCGCAACGCACACTTCAATCTCGACGTACTCGGCGCCAGGGGTGTTGACTTCAAGCCCGATCTCTACGACGAACGCGACACCGATCGGATCGTGGTCGAGTGGGACCTGACCGGCGGCGACCCTCGGCGCACCGAACGGGCCGACCTGCCGGACGCGGGTGTTTGGGGCGAGGTGATCAGACCGGGCATCACCAGTACGGGCTTCATCACGAACAGCTCGGACATCGATGGCGGGCGGGTGCTGTTGGCACTGCCGTCCGACATCGCCACCCTGCGCAGGGAACGCCCCGATCGGGCCGCCGAACTGGCGGCCATCGTACGCGACAGGTTGACCGGGCTCTTCGCCGACGGGTACCACGCCGTATCCTGCCATTCGGTCGGCGAGACGGCGTTCTACGTCTTCGACATCTGGTCGCAGGCGGACGCCCGGTAGCAACAGGAAGGCGGCAGGCTGGTGCAGGTTGTCAGGGCGCGGATGCACCGGGTGCGGCAGGCGTTGGTGCACGAGTTCCGTACCAGCTCCCATCAGAAGAGCTACCTGGAACACCTGCTGATCGAATTGCACGACGCCGACGGCGCCGTCGGCTGGGGTGAGATCGCCTCCCCCAGCGGCCCGTTCTACTGCGCGGAGACGACCGACAGCTGCTGGCTGGTCGCGAAGGACTTCATCCTTCCCTCGTTGATCGGCAAGGACTGGGACCACCCCGTCGAGGCTGCGGCCCTGTGGTCGAAGATCCGCGGCAACGAGTTCGCCAAGGCCGGTGTCGACGTCGCTGTCTGGGCGCTGTGGACCACCGCGACGGGTGTGCCGTTGGCCACCGCTCTGGGTGGCACCCGGACCGAGGTGGTCGCCGGCGTCTCCCTTGGAATCGAACCGACCATCGACGATCTTCTCCAACAGGTGCGGTTGCAGACCGCAGCCGGCTATCCGCGGGTCAAACTCAAGATCGCGCCGGGCTGGGACGTCGACTTGGTCAAGGCGGTCCGCGCCGAATTCGGTGATCTTGACCTGCACGTCGACGCCAACGGCAGCTACACCGAGAGTGAAAATCATCTTTCTGCGCTGACGACGCTGGACGACTTCGGCCTGACCATGATCGAACAGCCGTTCGCGCCGCGAAACCTGATGGCCCACGCCCGGATGCAGCAGAGGATCGGCACTCCGATCTGCCTCGACGAGAGCGTCGAAACCCTGGACGATCTGCACACTGCGATCGAACTCTCCGCCTGCAGAATCCTCAACATCAAGGTTTCCCGGATGGGCGGGTTGACGCCCGCCCGGGCAGCCCACGACCTGGCCCGTGATCATGACATACCGGTCTGGTGCGGCGGGATGCACGAATTCGGCATCGGCCGCGCGGCCAATGTAGCGATCTCCGCGCTGCCGGGATTCAGCCTGCCGTCCGACGTCTCGGCGTCGGCCAAGTACTACCAGCGCGACATCATCGTCCCTGAGGTGGTTGCCGACCGAGGTGTCGTCACGGTGCCGACCGGGCACGGCCTCGGGCACCGGATCGACGAGGAGCTGATCGCCGAACTCACCCTGGACAGCGTCGAGCTGTGATCACCGGCCGGGTGCTGATCACTGGTGGCACCGTCGTCGACGGCACCGGTTCGGTTCCCCATCCGGGCGGCCTGCTGATCGAAGACGGCATGATCAGCGCAGTCCTGCCGCCGGACGCGCAACTTCCCGCCGAGCTGACCATCGATGCCCGCAACAAGATCATCACACCGGGTTTCATCGACCTGCACAGCCACGCCGACTTCACGATCGCGTCGACACCCGGTGCGGTTTCCCAGCTGACCCAGGGAGTCACCACGCTGCTGGTCGGCAACTGCGGCTTCTCGCCCTTCCCGGTCACCGACCGCGAGGCGCTGATCACCGCGACCGCCTTCCTGAGCGACGGACTCGACTGGTCCTGGACCGATGCGAACGGGTTCGCCCGGGTCAACGACGCCGCCGGCCCGGCGCTCAACCTCGCACTTCAGGTCGGCCACAACGCGCTCCGGCTGGCCGCAATGGGGGAAGATCAACGGCCGCCGACGCCGGGGGAACTCGATCGAATGCGGATATTGCTCCGGACTGCCGCCCAGCAGGGGGCGTACGGCTTCTCCACCGGGCTGATCTATGCCCCGGGAAGCTACGCCTCCGCCGACGAGGTCACCGAGCTTGTCGCCGAGGCGTCCGCCGCGGGACTGCTCTACTCCACCCACATCCGCAACGAGGGGGAGCCACCTGCTGGAGGCGATCACGGAAGCGACCACCGCCGCGCGGCGGTCCGGCGCCCGCCTGGAGATATCCCATCTCAAGGCCGCCGGCCAGCTCAACCATGGCAGGATCGCCGACGCCCTGGACCTGATCACCCAGGAACGCGCAGCCGGTCTGGACGTCGCCTGCGACGTCTACCCGTACGACGCCTCGAGCACCACCTTGACCACCCGGCTGCCGGATCGGGCGCTGGACGGCGGCATCCCCGCGCTGCTGCACCGGCTGCGCGATCCCGATGAGCGCCACGGGCTGGTCGCAGAACTTGTCGCACTCGCACCCGCTCAGCTCGGACCGGAGCGGGTGATGATCGCGTCCGGACCGGAGTTCGGCCGAACCCTCGCCGAGGTGGCCCGAACCCGCGGCATCGACCCGGCGGAGGCGACCTGCCAACTGTTGGACGAGGCGCAGGGCGCCGTGAACGTGATCAACCACAGCATGAATCCCGACGACGTCGCCAACGCCCTCGCCTACCGACACAGCTCGGTGGCCAGCGACGGCTGGCTGATGACCGGCCCGGACGACCCAGGCTGGGGCGAGGGCCATCCGCACCCGCGGAACTTCGGCACCTTCACCCGGGTGCTCGGTCATTACTGCCGTGAGCACCAGCTGTTCGGGATCGCCGAGGCCGTACGCAAGATGACCACCCTGCCCGCCTCCCGGCTCGGACTCACCGACCGCGGCGTGCTCCGCCCGCGGGCGGTCGCCGATGTCGTCGTCGTCGACCCGGCGACGGTCGCCGATCGCGCCGACTATGCCGATCCGTGGCGGTTGTCGACCGGTGTCAGCGATGTGCTGGTCGCCGGCGTCCCGGTGCTCGCCGGCGGCGAACCTACTGGCGCGCGCCCCGGCCGGGTGCTGCGCCGTCCCTACCGCCCGACCCGTCTCCCGGGAGACGCCGTCCGGCAGTGAACGCGGTGGTCGAGGCCGGGAGGAAGATCGCAACCAGGACGACGGCCGCGGTCACGAACAGGCCGGCCGCCAGCCAGCCGATGCTCTGCCGGAAACCGAGTGCTATCGGCAGTTGCAGCAACTGCAACGCCACCGCCGGACCGCGGGCCCACTGCCTTGCGAGCCCGACGCCGCGCCCGACCAGCGCGAGAGCGACGCCCAGGGCGATCAACATGCCGCCGACGCCGATCCCGACGCCGGCCGACACCTTGTTCATCGACAACAGGACCAGGACCCCGTAGAGCAGCACGGCAGCCCCCTCGAGCCACAGAACGCCGGCCGCGATCCACAGCGCCGGACGGGCCCGGCGCACTGCTCCGGCCCGCTGGTCCGACGCGCCCTGTGAGGCGCCTGGGGACGAGCCCGGTTGCGGTGATGCAGCGGAATTCACCCGTTCACCTTAGGTCTAGCCGAGGAGAGTGTGGGTAACAGCCTGGCACTGGGTTCGAACGCGGGGATGACGCGCTCGAATGTGAGCGAGCCAACGTTTCGTAACCCTTGTGTGATCGTCAAATACTTGACAGTGTTGGTGCGCGAAACGCCGTACGGTGCATTGGATGCTGCCCGAGGCGGCACTGACACCTAAAAAGTGAGGAGTGAAAGCCGCATGGATTGGCGCCACAAGGCCGCCTGTCTGGATGAGGATCCGGAGCTGTTCTTCCCGATCGGTAACACCGGTCCGGCCCTGTTGCAGATCGAGGAGGCCAAGCAGGTCTGCCGTCGCTGCGACGTCCGTGACGCCTGCTTGCAATGGGCGTTGGAGGCGGGCCAGGACCACGGCGTTTGGGGTGGCATGAGCGAGGACGAGCGCCGTGCGCTGAAGCGCCGGGCTGCCCGATCCCGGATCAGAACCGCCTGACACAGAACGGGTGCGAAGCGCCGGGGCATCCCGGCGCTTTTCTATGTCCGTTCGGTGCTGCGCTCAGCGGTCAGCCGGTTCGCACGGGATCTCAACAACCGCTCGGGTACCCGGGGCATCGGTGCGATTGCTCAGCTCGAACGTTCCGCCGAGTTCGGTGACCAGGCCGGAGACGATCGACAGCCCGAGGCTGCGTCGCTTGGAGTCGATCACGGAGAAGCCGTCGGGGGAGACCTCGGCCGTCGGCGATCACCTCCATCCGCAGCCGACCCTTCGTCAGGCTCGGCTCGACCACCACCTCGCCGGATCCGTTCGCCAGGCTGTGCTCGATCGCGTTCTGGCAGATCTCGGTCATCACCAGCGACAGGTTGGCCGCGACACTGGACGAGACGACGCCGAAGCTGCCGTTGCGGTGCGCTCGTACCTCACCGTCCGCGGCGGACACGTCGCCCACCATCTTCAGGATCAGGTCGGCTACCTTGTCGAATTCGACCATCTCGTCGAATGCCTGGGATAGCGTCTCGTGCACGATCGCGATCGACGCCACCCGCGACATCGCCTCATTGAGGGCCTGCTTCGCCTCCGGCACGTCGATCCGGCGCGCCTGCATACGGAGCAGCGCGGCCACGGTCTGCAGGTTGTTCTTGACCCGGTGATGGATCTCCCTGATCGTCGCTTCCTTGCTGAGAAGTTCCCGCTCCTTGCGCCGGATGTCGGTGACATCCCGGCAGAGGATCACCGCGCCCGTCCGGACGCCGTGAGGGCGGAGCGGAACCAGGCGCATCAGCACGTGCGCTGTTCCGGCCTCGACCTCGACCTCCCGAGCGGTCTTCGCCGAGAGGGCCGAGGTCAGCGAGTCCTCGACCGGCTCGGCCGACGGCGGCACGAGATCGGCGGTCAGCGCGGCAAGGTTGCGGTCGATCAGGTCCCCGGTCAGGCCCAGCCGGCGGTAGGCACTCAGCGCGTTCGGGCTGGCATAGGTGACGTCACCGTTCGGGTCGGTCCTGATGAACCCGTCGCCGACCCGCAGGCCGACCATCGTGCCGCGTCCGCCGGTCGGGAAATCGCCGGCGGTGACCATTTCGGCTAGCTCCGAGGCCGACTCCCGGTAGGTCTGTTCAAGGACGCCGGCGGTCCGGATCGCCAACTGGTTGGTGTGCTGCTCGACGACCGCGACGGTCCGGCCCTCCCGGCCGACCGGGACGGCGTGTACGTCGACCGGGATGCCGGCCTGCAACTTGCCCTGGCTGGTCTGGGTGATCCGCCCACTGAGGAACGCCTCGGAGACCAGATGTTCCGGTGAGTACGCGATCAGGTCGCCGACCACGTCGTCGACCAGCGCGGTCGGTCCGGTGGTCGGACGGACCTGGGCTGCGGCCCAGAAGACGTTGGCATCGGGCTCGGGAACCCACAGCACCAGATCGGAGAAGGCCAGATCGGCCAGCAACTGCCATTCCTCGACCAGCAGGCCGAGCCACTGCTCGTCCTCGCGCGACAAGGCGGTGTGTTCGGCGATCACCTCAGACATCGACGGCATCGATGACCTCCCGTTCCTGTCGCCGGATTCCCGCCCCGCACCTGACACGGTTCTTTCGCAGCCGCTTCGTGTTTCCTGGGGATCAATTCCGCGGTGCCGGGCAAACGCATGATAGTTGTGTCCTCATGGGTATCGATGACGTGCCTGACCCCGAATCGGCCGACGGTGACCCACGCTGGCGTCTGACGCCGACGAAGATCCTGGCCACCGTCATTCTGCTCGTTGCGATCGTCGTGCCGCTGCTGACCTGGACCTATGCCCGGGACACCCCGCGGCTGTTCGGGTTCCCGTTCTTCTATTGGTACCAGTTCCTCTGGGTCTTCCTGGCCGCCGGCGCCTGCTATCTGGCCTATCTCCTGCTGCGCCGGGAGGCTCGTGACTACCGGAACGGCCGGCACGACACCGTCAATCCGCCCACCGGTCCGCCGCCCGACGAAGCGCCCGACGACGCGCCCGGCGACGCGACCGACGACGCGCTCGCCGACGACGCGAGCCACCGGCACGGAAAGGCGGAGTAGAAGATGCAGAACGTCAACTGGGTCGAACTGATCATCCTCGCCCTGCTCTTCGTGATCGTCGCGTTCATGGGATTCAGCGCCGCCCGCTGGCGTCGCGGCGAGGCCGGCCTGGATTCCTTGCACGAGTGGGGTCTTTGGCGGCAAGTCCTTCGGCACCTGGGTCACCTGGTTCCTGCTCGGCGGCGACCTGTACACCGCCTACACCTTCATCGCCGTCCCGGCCGCGATGTTCGCCACCGGTGCGGTGTCGGGCTTCTTCGCGGTCCCCTACACCATCGTCCTGTACCCGGTGATCTTCTTCTTCCTGGGCCGGATGTGGTCGGTCGCCCACCGGCACGGCTACGTCACCCCGGCCGACATCGTCCAGGGCCGGTACCGCAGCAGATGGCTCAGCCTGGCGATCGCGGTGACCGGGATCCTGGCCACCATGCCGTACATCGCGCTGCAACTCGTCGGCATCCAGGCCGTCCTCGAGGTGGCCGGTCTCGGCGGTTCGAGCGCCTGGGCACGAGACATTCCACTGTTGGTCGCCTTCGCGGTGCTTGCGGCCTACACCTATTCGTCCGGTCTGCGGGCGCCGGCCATGATCGCTGTGGTCAAGGACCTGCTGATCTACATCGTCATCCTGGTGGCGATCTTCTACCTGCCGGCCAAGCTCGGCGGATGGACCGGGATCTTCGATGCCGCCGAGGCGAAGATGGCAACGCCGAGTGCCGCCGATCCCAGCGTCCCGACCGGAGTCTTCATCCCCAACGCCAAGCAGGCCTGGGCCTACAGCACACTGGCCCTCGGCTCGGCGATGGCCCTGTTCATGTATCCGCACAGCGTTACGGCAGCGTTGAGTTCCAAGGATCGGTGGACGGGCCGACGGAATGCCGCGATACTGCCGGCCTACTCGCTGTTGCTCGGCCTGCTGGCGCTGCTCGGCTTCGTCGCGATCAAGGCCGGCACCAAACCGATCGGGCTGGACGGTCAGCCGAATCCTCAGTTGGTCATCCCACAACTCTTCGAAGATCATTTCCCGAGCTGGTTCGCCGGGCTCGCCTTCGGCGCGATAGCGATCGGCGCCCTGGTGCCCGCAGCGATCATGTCGATCGCCGCCGCGAACCTGTTCACCCGCAACATCTACCGGGAGTTCTTCAGAACCGACGCCACCCCGCAGCACGAGGCACGGATCTCCAAGATCGTCTCGCTGTTCGTCAAGGTGGGCGCTCTGCTGTTCGTTCTCTTCCTGGACAAACAGAACGCGATCAACTTCCAGTTGCTCGGTGGCCTGTGGATCCTCCAGACGCTGCCGTCGATCGTCTTCGGACTGTTCACCCGCTGGTTCCACCGCTGGGCGCTGCTGGCCGGCTGGGCAGCCGGAATGATCTACGGGACCGTGATCGCGTACGGCTATTGCAGTGCCTGCACCGTGAAGCATTTCGGCAGTTCGTTGGCGACGATGCCGATCTTCGGGATCACCGCCTACATCGGATTCACGGCATTCTTGCTGAATCTGATCGTGGCTGTGGTCTTGACGTTCATCCTGCGAGCCGCCAAGGTGTCCAACGGGTCCGACATCACCAAGCAGTCCGACTACTTCGTCGATGCGGACACCCCCGGGCTGATCCAGCCCGACGTCGCGGAGCGGATCCGCTAGCAAGGACTCCCCCGGGATTCGTTCCGGGGGCGGCCGGCGTGGCACAATGGCGTGCCTGCCGGACCGAATATCAGGAGATCGACTATGGGTAAGACCGGACGGAAGCGCCGCGCACGCCGCAAGAAGGGCGCGAACCACGGCAAGCGTCCCAACGCCTGAGACCAGGACATGACGCAGAGCAGGGGCGAAGGATCATCATGATCTTCCGCCCCTGCTGCTGTTCGCCGGTGCCGCAAGCGGCCATGATGGACCGATGAGCGTTGACCAGTCGTCCGGTCTGTTGACCTCCGGTGCAGTGGACTGGCCGGTACGCACCCAGCGGTTGAGCCTGCGGCCGGCCGACCGGCGGGACGCCGACGCCGTACTGGCCTATCGGCGGCTGCCCGAGGTGTCCCGCTGGCTGGCCGTTGCGCCCAGCGAACAGGAGTGGCCGGCTCATTTCACCGAGCAGCTCCCCAAGATCGTTGTGATCGAGCGCGCGGACGCCGTCATCGGTGATCTGATGGTCAGCGTCGGTGACGGCTGGGCCCAGGTCGACGTTGCCGACCAGGCCCGCGCTTGTGAGGCGGAACTGGGTTGGGTGCTCGATCCCGCGTACGCGGGCCAGGGGTATGCGACCGAAGCCGTGCGGGAGGCGATCCGAATCTGCTTCGCCGACCTCGGTCTGCGCCGGGTGACAGCGAACTGCTTCGCCGACAACGAACCGTCCTGGCGGTTGATGGAGCGGCTCGGGATGCGACGGGAGGTCAGCACCCGGAAGGACTCGCTGCACCGCGATCGGGGTTGGCTCGACGGTTACGGGTACGCCCTGCTCGCCGAGGAGTGGCCGGCCGAGTCAGCCTTCGTCGGTCAATGAGGCGCAACTGCGCACGAAACTGCGGATCCGCTCATTGTCGGCCGCCGTACGCCAGATCAGGCCCCAGCGGTAGGGCGGCGCGTCGAGGATCGGCAGGTAGCTGATGTCCGGCCGTCCGTAGTAGTGATGGGCGCCCTCCGGGACGAGACAGCTCCCCAGGCCGGCGCCGATCATGGCGAGCATCTCCTCGATCGTCTCGAAGACCGGACCGGGCCGGGGAAGGTCCGCCATCAGATTCCGGTCCCAGTCGTCGAGCGGGCCGGTGGCGGGCCGCATCAGCCCGGCCGATCGGAGGTCGTCGACGGTGATCGCATCCCGCCCCGCGAAGCGGTGCCCGGCGGGCACCGCCAGCCCGCGCGGCTCGGTGAAAAGCACGGGACTCTGGCTGAAGTCCGGGTCGCGGACGGGCAACATCACCGTCAGCAGCTGGATCGCCCCGGACCGGAGCTCGTCGGTTGCACTGCGCAGCGGGCTCTCGCGGACACTGATGTCGCATTCGGGGTGATCCGCGCGCAGCCGGGCCGCGGCGCGGAGCATCAGCCGGCCGGCCCGCGCGCCCATGAACCCGACGGTCAGGGTGCCGCGCAGGCCGCGGCCCGCTGCGGCCGCCCGATCCTCCGCATCATCCAGCTGCCGCGTGATCTCGTGCAGATCGTCGCGCAGTCTCGCCCCGGTGGCCGTCAGTTCGACCCGCCTGCTGGTTCGTTCGAACAGCACCACGCCAAACCGGCGTTCCAGCCGCTTGATCGTCTGGCTGATCCGGGCCGTCGACAGGTTGAGCCGATCGGCGGTCCGTCCGAAATGCAGTTCCTCGGCGAGGATCAGGAAGATCTCCATCTCGCGACGCTCCACAGTGGCCGCCCCTTCCGGTCGATTCATAATTCCTGCTTAACGATCGTTGCGCAATCGGCGCTTGCTCCACCACCGGGATCATCCGACAGTTGTCGGCAAGACACAGTTCGAAGGGAGCATCATGATCAATCTCATCCGATCCGGGCGCCGGCCCGGGAGAGCCCTGGCCGGCAGTGCTGCCGCGGCCGTGCTGCTCGCCGGCGGTGCGCCGGCAGCGCAGGCATACAACCCGGATCCCGTCGCGCACAAGTCACACAGGGAGACCAGCACCTGTCGCTGCGTCCTGAGCGACCCGATCGACCGCACGATCTTCGAACGCGACCCCGGAGGTGTCGGGCTGAAGATCCTGTTCACCACTCCGGGCACCAGCTGGCCGGTCGGCAAGATCGAATTCCACCCGCTCGACGAGAAGTTGTGGGTCTATGACAGCCGGAACGACGGGGACGCCTTCCACGTGACCCTTCGCTACTACCGGTCGGACGGCAAACCGATCCGGCTGGGGACGTTCACGGCGCCGGGCACGTCCAAGGAAGTCGACGTGGCGGTGTACGACCTCAGCATTCCCGAGGGGACGCTGGTCACCATCCAGGTGTTCGACGACGCTGATCTCACCGACTGGATCGTCACCGGCGAGGGAAGAGCTTGACCACCACGGCGACCGACACGCAATCGCGCTCGGGCATCCCGTTCCGGCTGCTGCGGCGACCCAGCGTCCTGATCGCGGTCGGCTGCTGGTTGGTGATCAACTGCTTCCTGATCTCCCGGGACCACCTGCCGCTGTCGGCCTCGTCGCTGGCCGATCCTCCGGCGATGAGCCGGGTCCTGACCACCGATGCGATGTTCCTCGAGGTCTTCGCCCTGATGGTGATCGTGCATCTGTTCACCCGCCGCCGCAGCGTGCCCGATATCGCCGACCGTGCGCCGCGGACCGACACGGCCCGGCGGGAGACGGTGTTGATGATCGGTTACGGGGTGTTGGCAATGGTCGGCGGGCTGTGCGTGGGCCGGGCGTTCGGCTGGCACGCCTTCGGCTTCCACCTCGACGGCATGGTGATCCGCACGACGCAGCAGGTCGGCATCGGTGAGACGCTCGCCTGGGCCGGTTACAACCTGATCGCGTACGCTGTCGTCCCGTTCGTGATCTTCCGTCGACGCTATTCGGCCGAACAGCTCAACCTGCGGTCGAGCGATCGAAGGGCAGACCTGTTGCTGATCACGGTCGTCCTGATCATCGAATCGGCCGTCCAGCTGGCGGTCGCCGGCGATGACTCGATCCTCGGTCTGCACCTGCGACAGGCGCTGATCGGTGCACCGGTAACGTTCGTGATCTCGTTGGCGGGCACTGTGCTGCCGACGATGGTCTTCGTCTACTGCATCCTGCTGCCGCGCTATCTCAGGCTGACCGGCTCAGTGGCGACGACCGTCATCCTGGGCGGCGTCACGTACGCCTTGCTGCACTTCTTCGACGGCTGGACCAATCTGGCGTCGCCCCTCGACGCGATGGTCTCGTTGGCGTATCTGCTGATCTTCTACACCGGGCCGGGAATGTTCAAAGCGTTCATCACGATTCGCACGGCGAACGCCTGGGCCCATGTCTGGTCCTATCACGCGATCGCGCCGCACACCCTGCTGGATGCGCCGATGTTCGTCCGCATCTTCGGCATCCGCTGACCGGAGCCGACACCGATCAGGACTCCCGGATCTCCACGGTGGTCGAGGTGGTGATCACAGCGTGGATCCTGGCGCGCAGATGTTCGGGGGCGACCTCGCCGCTGCAGCCACGCTTGATCAGCTTCTTCAGCGCCGCCTCGGCGTCGAAGGTGTCCAAGCAGGGCTCGCAAGCGGCCAGATGTTCACGGATCTGGTCCTCGTCGGCCGATCCCAGCTCATGATCAAGGAATTGGTACAGCCGGGAGATCGCCCGGTCGCAATCGGTCTCAGACTCACCGTGCCCGGTCATGCTCGGGCCTCCTGTTCCTGGTCATGATTCTGCTGATCACGGAGCAGGCCGCGTTCTCGCGCGTAGTCCTCCAGCCGGCTGCGCAGCTGTTTGCGGCCCCGATTGAGCCGGGACATCACGGTGCCGATCGGCGTCCCCATGATCTCCGCGATCTCCTTGTAGGCGAATCCCTCGACATCGGCCAGGTAGACGGCCAGCCGGAAGTCCGGCGCAAGCGCCTGCAGAGCTTCCTTGACGTCGGAATCGGGGAGGTTCTCCAATGCGACCATTTCGGCGGACTTGAGTCCGCTCGAGGTGTGCGACTCCGCCCGCGCCAGCTGCCAGTCCTCGACGTCGGCGCCGTCGGAGACCAGCGGTTGCCGCTGCCGCTTGCGGTAGTTGTTGATGTAGGTGTTGGTCAGGATCCGATAGAGCCAGGCCTTCAGGTTCGTTCCCGGTTGGAACTGCCGGAACGAGGAGTAGGCCTTGGTGTAGGTCTCCTGCACCAGATCCTCTGCATCAGCGGGATTACGGGTCATCCGCATCGCCGCCGCGTACAGCTGGTCGATGAAGGCGAGCGCGTCGGCCTCGAACCGCTGCCTGCGCTCGGCCTCGGTCTCGTGGTGTTCCTCCGTGCCGACCGTGCGGTCGGCGGAGTTTTCGGAACCAGAAGGAATCGTCATCAGGTACGAGAGTACCGGTGACGTCGATTGACGCGTCTGTCCAGTCAGGGTGCTCATCATCAAAGGGTGAAACAGCAGCCTGACGTCGGTATTCCCGGATCAATCGGCCAGCAGGTCCAGGACGGCTCGTTCGACCCGCGACCGCACCCGCGGCAAGCGGAGATCGTTGGAGCCGACCCGCTCCAGCGCCGTCCGGATCGTCTTCCCGTGTTCGTACAGATCGAAGAGCCGGGGGTCGACGTAGGAGCTCCTGGCCACCGTTGGCGTGTTACCGAGCAGTTCGGCGACTTCGCGGAGCACGGCGGTCTCCGCGCGACGCGCCGCCCGACCGGATCTTGGCGGCGGCTGCGCTGCGAGTGCGGTGGCGGCAAGTACCGTCGCGTTCCAGGTCCGCAGATCCTTCACCATGTACTCCTCGCCGACCAGTTCCTTGAATCGGTCGTTGAGGTCTTCCGCCCGGACCGGACACAATTGCCGGCCGGTGCGGTAGACGAGCAACCGGTCGCTGTCCGACCGGATCCGTTTCAGGCCAAAGACCGCTCGGGCCAGTGGTTGGTCGACCAGCGACAGTCTGCGGTCCAGACTTCCCTTGGCGGTGTAGCTGAAGGTGACCCGCGGACCGCTGACCCTGACATGGTCGCGCAGCAGGGTCGCCACGCCGTAGGTGTTGTTGGCGTCGGCGTACTCCTCGCCGCCGGTTCGGAAGACGCCGTGGTCGAGCATCCGCAACGCCACGGCGACGGTCCGGGGGCGCGACCAGCCGCGACCGGACAGCTCTCCCTCGACCGTCCGCCGGAAGCGCGGCAGCGCCGGCGCGAGTTCCAGCACCCGGTCGTACTTCTGCTCGTCACGCTGCCGTCGCCACTCCTGGTGATACAGGTACTGCCGGCGCCCGGCGTCATCGATACCGGTGGCCTGGATGTGCCCGTTGGGCCATGGGCAGATCCAGACCTCCTTCCAGGCGGGCGGGATGGCCAGCGCGCGGATCCGTTCGAGGTCCTCATCGCCCGCCACCGAGCCGTCGGCAAGCAGATAGCTGAAGCCCTTGCCACGGCGTCGGCGGGTCAGCCCGGCAGCAGAAAGATCACTGCGCCGCAGCCTCACCCCACACCTCCACCGCGCTGTTCCGCGTTGTCGACGACCCCGTTGGCGTCCATCGACCGGTGCCGCGATGGTGCCCCGTCAGGGACGCGATCAAACGCCGTGACACCTCTCGCGGTTACGTTTCACACCATGTCGCTCAGCAAGCCGCCCACCGGAAACGGATCAAAGACGACGGGTTCGGCGCTCAGCCGCATCTCGGCATTCGCCGCCGGCGTGGCGATGGCCAACAGCGGTCCGCATCTGGCATCGCTGATCACCGGGCGGGAACATCTGACGCCGCTGGGCGGGCGTTCCTCCGGCCCGCTGGTCAACGGTGTCTGGGCATCACTCAATCTGGCGGTTGGAGTCGCCCTTCTCCAGCCGTCCCGTCGTCGTGGTGGGCGCCGTTGGGACAACGACCTTCCGGCGTTCGAACTCGGCTGCCTGTGCCTGGCGGCCTGGTTGGCGGCCAGCGAGGCATTCCTCGCGACGTCCAACCATCACCGCGACTGAAGGCAGCACGCCGACGGCACCGTCACGGCTGCCCGGCCCGGGTGAGCACCCCTTCGATCAGATGTCGTAGATCGCTCTTGGTACGCGTCACGCTGCGGCCGTCGAGGTACCGGAGCTGATGCCAGGTGGCCACGTCGAGGATGGTGACCAGCAGTCCGGCGACCACCGGGGCCCGGTCGGTGCCGGCGCTCGCCAGCTGTGGGGCGAACACCTTCTCGATCCATGCCCGGTGGAACTGGCGGCCGTACCGGACCGCCTCGGCGACTCCGTCGGAGCGCTCGGCCTGCGCTCGCATCCGCATCGCCCCGAGACCGGTCTTCTCGTAGTCCCCGACCGCGGTGTTGATGATCGAGGTCAGCTCTCCTGGGCGGGCGCGTGACCGATACCGCTCGATCTCCGGGCCGATCAGTTCGACGATGCCGGCCAGATACAGGCCCTCCTTCGAGCCGAAATGGTTGATCACCGTCTGCTGGGACACCCCGGCCGCCCTGGCGACATCGGTCAGGCTCACTTCGTCATACCAGCGCTCGTTGAAGAGTTCCTCGGCGGCGACTCGCAGGATCGTCATCCGGGTCTGCTGGAAAGCCTTCGCCCGGGCGCCGAGCCGGTAGTTGCGGCGGGGTGGTCGAGATTCTGATTCGTTGGGGCTTGACACAAATTAATTTTAGCATGCACCATTGAAGTCAGTCATCCTCATCCACTCACGAATCGGGGGAACCTCTCATGGCGCGCATCCTCGCCTACACACCACCGGCCACCGGACATGTCTTTCCGCTGGTCCCGGGCCTACTCGCCCTGCAACAACACGGGCATCACGTGCACGTTCGGACCTCGCCGAAGGTCGTCGACGTCCTCGGCCGGAGCGGCCTCGACGCGTCATCCGTGGCACCGGCCGTACTGGACCCGACTCCGACGGCCGGCCATTCGGCTACCAGGTCCGGCCAGCTGGCCACCGGCCTCAGCGATATGCTCGGCCGAGGTTCGGCCGAAGGCGCTGATCTCGACGCGGCAGTCCGGGAGGTCCGTCCCGACGTGATCCTCGTCGACGGGATGGCCTTCGGTGCATTGGTCCGCGCCGAGGCGAGTGGCCTGCCGTGGGCACTCACCCTGCCGTCGCTGCTGCCGCTGCGCGAACCCGGGATTCCGCCCTACAGCCTGGGCCTCCCGCCCGCCAGGACGCCGTTCGGACGAGCCCGCGACGCCGTACTGTGGCCCGTCGTCGAGCGCGCCTTCGGCAAGGCGCTCCTCCCCGGCCTGAACGCGCTGCGCCGGGAGGCCGGCCTGGCAGAGTTCACGTCACCGCTGGACGCCTACCGCACCCCGGACCTGGTGATCGCGATGACCGGGGAACCGATCGAGTACCGCCGGCGTCACCTGCCGGACAACGTCCGCTTGGTCGGGTTCCAGCCGTGGGATCCGCCCGCGGCGAGCCCGGACTACCTTCGCGAGCAGGGCGATCCGTGGATCCTGGTGACCTGCTCGACGGACTACCAGCACGATGAACCGCTGGCCGGGACCGTCGCCGAGGCGCTCGCAGGCGAGCCGTACCGGGTGCTGATCACGTTGGCCGACAGCTACGACAAGATCGACCTGGAGAAGGCTGCCCCGAACATCGTCGTCGAACGCTTTGTGCCACACGCCGCTGCCCTGCAGCACGCGGCCGCGGTGATCACTCATTCGGGCATGGGCATCGTCGGCAAGGCGACACGGGCCGGTGTTCCGATCGTCGCGGTGCCGTTCGGTCGGGACCAACCCGAGATCGCCCGGCGGGTCGTGGAAGCCGGCACCGGAGTTCGGCTGAAGGCGGACCGGATGACTCCCGAGCGGATCCGAACGGCGGTACGGCAGGCCATCGCGCTTCGACCGAGGGCGGCCGACGTCGCGGCCGGTCTCGCCGCGACCGATCCGGTCACCGCTTTCGCGGACGCGGTCCTCGAACTCATCACCGACGCGGACCGGATGCCGAGCAGCAGGGCGACCACGTCCCGATGATCAGCACCGCCATGGCCGACCGGTCGGGCACCCGGCCGGTCGGCCCGGCGGTGATCGGGCCGTCGACTGCGATAGAACATGACGATGCCGACTACAACTGATCCGCGCGCCGCCGTCATCGGACTGGGCGCCATGGGTGGCCGGGCGGCAGCGGCACTCGCCACGGTCCGGCCGACCCACGGCTACGATCCGGTCGCCGCGTCGCGCGGCCGGGCAGCCGAACTCGGCGTCGCGGTACATGATTCCGCTGCCGCCGCAGCGCGGCAGGCGGATGTGATCTTCCTCTCGCTGCCCACACCGGACGTCGTCCGTGCAGTGATCACCGATCTTGACGATACGGTCCGCGACAGGACCATCGCCGACCTGTCGACCATCGACCCCGACACCGCGCGCGAGGTGGCAGCCACCGTCGGCGATCACGGCGGCCGCTATGTCGACGCACCGATCCTCGGTCGGCCCGCCGCCTGCGGCAACTGGACCTTGGTCTGCGGCGGAACAGATTCCGATATCGCCATGATCACCGACATCGCCGTCGGAACCATCGCCAGGGCGACCCACCGGATCGGTGACGTCGGAGCGGGGGCGACGCTGAAGTTGCTGAACAACCTGATGTTCGGGGCGATCAACACGATCACCGCCGAGGTCGTTTCCCTTGCAGAACGAGCCGGGATCGATGCCGACCGGTTCTCCGGTGTGATCGCCGAGTCCGGCGCAGCGAGCGTTTCCGGATTGTTCCGCGACATCACCCCGCGGATGGCCGCACACAGCTACGATCCGGCGTTCGCGATCAACCTGCTGGCCAAGGACGTACGCCTGGGAAGTGATCTCGCCAGGAGCCTGGGTCGTTCCGCGCCGATGGCTGACCTGGTGCGTACGATCACCGAACGTGGGTGGCCGAGGGACTTGGTGATCTTGATACGGCCGCGGTGATCGAGGTCTACCGCAAGGAGGCGGACCGACCCGACTGACACGAGCTGCCCCGGTTGTCGGGCCGGTCGCAGCGCTCTTGATCAAGGGGAACGCGTTCAGTGCGGAGAATCGAGGACGGGCAACAGGAGATGATCACCCGATGAGGACGATCCGGCTGGAGTACGGCGACGGAACGGTTGACGCGCAGGTCCCTGACGACGCGATCGAGATCGTCACCGGCCGCGCTCACCAGGAGCCGGAGCCGCTGGCCGATCCGGTGGCTGCCACCCGGGACGCACTGCGGTCCCCACTCGGCATGCCGCCGATCAGCCAGCAGGTCGGGCGCGGATCGAAGATCACCATCGCCTTCCCCGACAGGGTGAAGGGCGGCGTCCACCCCACCGCCCACCGCAGAGTGACGATCCCGCTCGTCCTCGACGAGCTGGAACGCGCCGGGGTCCGGGCGTCCGACGTCACCCTGGTCTGCGCGATCGGCCTGCATCGCAAGAACACCACCGAGGAATTCCGATCACTGCTCGGCGACGCGGTGCTTGATCGACTCGGCGCCTCCCAGATCGTCAACCACGACGCCGAGGATCCGGACAACGCCGACGTCGGGGTGTCCCGGCACGGCGACCCGGTCCAGCTGAACCGGCGGCTGCTCGACTCCGATCTGACCATCCTGCTCGGTCACACCTCGGGCAACCCGTACGGCGGGTTCAGCGGCGGTTACAAGATGCCGGCCACCCGATTGACCACCTGGCGGTCGATCCGCGCCCATCACTCCCCCGCCAGCATGCACCGGCCGGACTTCGTCCCCGCGTCAACCGACAGTCATTTCCGGCACCAACTGCGTTCCATCGGCAGGGCCATGGAGGCCGCGATGCCGCGGCCGTTCTTCAGCATCGACGCTGTCCTGGACTCCGGGTCCCGGCAGCTGCTGGTAGCCGCCGGCGCGGTTCCCGACGTCGAGGGAGCCACCTGGCCGGTCGCCCGGCAGCGGACCGAGATCATGCTGGCCGGCCCGCCGGCCGATGTGTTGATCATCGGCATGCCACGCAACTTCCACTATGGCAACGGGATGGGTTCCAATCCGATCCTGATGACCCAGGCGATCGGGTCGTCGATCACCCGCGCCGGGTCAGCCCTGCGGAAGGATCCGGTGATCATCGCGACGTCGATCTGTGACGGATTCTTCAACGAGCCGGAGTTTCCCGCGACGGTCGCCCTCTACGACGCCTTGCAGGGCGTGGATTTCGTCGCTGATCTCGTTCGGTTCGAGGACAACTATGCGACCCGGGAGGACTGGGTCGACGCCTACCGGTCCGGAGTGGCATACCACCCGTTCCACGCGTTCTCGATGGCCTACATGGGTGGCGTGGCGATCAACAGGGCGTCGGCGATCTTCATCGCGGGCGCAAAGGACGTGGGCTACGCCCAGGGCATGGGCTGCAGGCCGGTGGCCTCCGTCGAGGACGCGCTGGCCGCTGCCGAACCGCAGGTTGGCAGAGACCCGAAGATCCTGGTCGTGCCGAAGTTGTCGAAGCCGGCCTACCACCTGGTCGGCGGCTGACATCGGCCGTCGCCGCGGTCACTCCGCGACGAACCCGAGGACAGCGTCGGTGATCAGGTCTCGGACCTGCGCCGGGCTGATCGGGGCGGACTTCGCAGTCTTCATCGAGTGGTCGGCGCCCGGCACAGCGACGATCGAGACCGTGTCGCCGGGTGCAACCAGGTCCCCTAGCTCCTCGGCGGTGCCGAAGCTGTCCCGCTCCCCCTGAACGACCAGCCGCGGTAGTGCGGCGCCGAGCAGTTCCGCGGCCCTGCTGCGGTCGGGTCGGCCCGGTGGGTGCAGCGGGAATGCGCAACAGACCACCCCGCGGACATCGGGGAAGCCGGGCGCCGTCCGGCAGGCGACCCGGGCGCCGGCGCTGCGGCCGCCGAAGTAGTACGGGAGCCCAGGCAGTTCGGTCAGCAGCGACGGAACGGCCGCGTTCCACGCGGTGTCCAACCGGGGAGGCGGGCTGGCCACCTTCTTCCCGGCCAGTCTCCAGGGCTGCTCGAACCGGGCCACCGTGACACCGTGATCGGGCAACCGACTGGCCAGCACAGAAAGATCGACGGCATCGACCCCGCCTCCGGCGCCATGACCCATGATCAACAACGCGGCCGGCGTATCGGCATCGGCGATCCAGAACCGGCCGGGCCCCTCGGGCGTCTCGATGTCCAGGTGACGGTTGCGTGTCCGCGGCGGCATCAGAACAAGGTCTCCTCGGCGGGCTGGTCCACTTCGGCCAGCGGCCGCACCAATTCCGGGCCGTTGTTCTTGACGTTGCTGACCAGCGGCGCGACCGCGTACGCCTCGAGCAGCGCCGGTTCGGTCACGGCAAGCAACTGCCGGGCGGCGTCCGGATCGGTCTGCTTCGGATCGAGCCAGGCGTCCCAGCGTTCCGGAGTGATCACCATCGGCATCCGGTCGTGGATGTGTCCGACGGCGTCGGTCGCCTGGGTGGTGATCACCGTGCAGGTGCGCAGCCAGGCGGAATCGTCGTCGCGATCCTTCGTCGGATCCCGCCAGATCTCGTACAACCCCGCCATGGCCAGCCGTTCACCGTCGGCGCGGTGGATGAAGAACGGCTGTTTGCGCGGCTTGCCCCCGTTGACTCCCGGCGTCCTGAGTTCGTACCACTCGTAATAGCCGTCGGCGGGCAGCAGACAACGGCGCACCGCGCAGGCGCGTTTGAACGCCGGCTTGGAGGCGACCGTCTCGACCCGGGCGTTGATCATCTTCGCGCCGGTGTTGCGCGCCTTGGCCCAGGACGGCACAAGTCCCCAGGTCAGCGGGGTCAGCCGACGCCGCACATCACCGGTGTCCTGGCCGTCGGACTTGACGCTGCGTTCCAAGATCGCCGGCACCTCGACGGTGGGGGCGACGTTGTAGTCGGGCCCGGGGAGTTCTCCGATGATGTCGTCGACCTCGTACTCCTCGGCCAACTCGTCGGGGGAGGCCGAGGACGCATATCTGCCGCACATATTGGGTACGGTAGTCGAGCGTTCCCACTGGCTAGGTGTTAGGAATGAGGATATGACTCTGTTGCGGGCCGTCGGCCGAACCATGATGTCCAGCTACTTCGTGTTCAGCGGCATCCGAGCCATACGCAAGCCCGAGGATTTCGTCGCCGACGCGCAACCGCTGACCGATCGGCTGGTGCCGGCCGCCAAGCGCTTCGCCCCGGACGAGGTGGCCGAGTTCATTCCCGAGGACACCGCAATGCTGGTCCGGATCAACGGCGCCGTCCAGGTGGCCGGGGGGCTCGCCCTGGCCACCGGCAAGGGCCGTCGGCTCGGAGCCGGGCTGCTCGCGCTGTCGTTGGTGCCGACGACGATCGCCCGACACCCCTTCTGGAGCAAGTCGGACCCCGACGAGCGGGTCCACGAGCGGCAGCAGTTCATCAAGAACGTCGGTCTGCTCGGTGGTGTGATCATCGCCTCCAGGGACACCGAGGGCAAGCCCGGCATCGTGTGGCGGGCGAACGAGGGCCGCGAACTGGCCGTCCGGCGTACCCGCAAGGCGAAGAAGAACGCGAAGAAGGCGCTCAAGAAGAACCGTGGCAAGGACACCGCCGCGGCGATCGGCACCGGTCTGACCGCCGTGAGCGAGGTGCTCGGCGAGGCGGTCGAGGAGGTCGTCGCCGAGGGACGGAAGGCGCGCAAACAGGCCGCGAAACGGGCCAAGGAGGCTCGTCGGGAGGCGACGAAGCGCGCCGAGGAGGCGCAGAAGGCGGCACGCAGGTCGGCCAAGAAGGGCGCGAAGAAGGTGCGGAAGTCGACCGGCGACGTCCAGAAGAAGGCCTTGAGCGCGGCCGAGGACGCGGGCAAGAACGTCCGGAAGTTCACCGGAGAGGCCAAGGCCCAACTCGGTGAGCACATCCAGCTCGGGCAGAATTGATCGACCCGCACTGATCGATCCCGACGAGATATCTGGAGCCATGCCCGAACCGCAACCTTGGACCGCGCCGCTGGCTCCGGTCCCGCTGAACGCAACCGTCACGATTCCCGGATCGAAGTCCGAGACCAACCGCGCTCTGATCCTGGCGGCGCTGGCCGACGGGCCGTCGGTGATCACCGGCGGGCTGGACGCCCGCGACACCCAGCTGATGCGTCAAGCGCTCCGGGCACTCGGCGTACGGATCGAGGAGAACGGCGACCGCTGGGAGGTCACGCCGCCCGAGGTCTTCGCAGCCGCGGAGGAGATCGACTGCGGGCTGGCCGGGACCGTGATGCGGTTCGTTCCCCCCTTGGCCGCCCTGGCTGCCGGCACAACGCGGTTCGACGGTGACGAGGGCGCCAGGATCCGGCCGATGGCCGGGCTGTTGGACGGCCTGATCGCCGCCGGCGCAAGCATCGACCGGGGCGCCAATGGCCTGCCGTTCACCATCACCGGACGCCCGGACCTGCCCGGCGGCCAGGTCGTCATCGACTCCTCGGCGAGCAGCCAGTTCGTCTCCGGCCTGTTGCTCGCCGGAACACGGTTCGCCGACGGTCTCGATCTGCGGCACGAAGGGCCGTCGGTACCAAGCCGACCCAACATCGACATGACAGTGCAGATGCTGCGCGACCGCGGCGTACGCATCGAGCAGCCGGAACCTGATCACTGGATCGTCTCCCCCGGCACCATCGCCGGCGGTGAGTTCGTGATCGAGCCGGATCTTGCCAATGCCGCGCCCTTCCTGGCCGCGGCCGCGGTGACCGGCGGCCGGATCAGCGTGCCGCGCTGGCCGGCGAAGTCCAACCAGCCTGGTGCCGCGATCGCCGACCTGCTCGCCCTTTTCGGCGCGGAGGTCAGCCTTGACGGCGATGTACTGACCGTCCGCGGCACCGACAAGCTCGAGGCCGTCGACCTTGATCTGCACGACGCCTCGGAGTTGACCACGGTCGTAGCGGTGCTCGCGGCCCTGGCCGACCACACCAGCCACATCCACGGGGTGGCCCACATCCGCGGCCACGAGACCGACCGGCTGGCGGCGCTGGAGACAGATCTCGACGGTGTCGGCGCGGATGTCCGGCAGACCGACGACGGACTGGTCATCCGTCCCAAACTGCTGCGCAGCAACACCTGGCTCACCTTCGCCGATCACCGGATGGTCACCGCCGGTGCCCTGCTCGGTCTGGTGATCGACGACATCGAATTGGACGACGTCGGCTGCGTTGCCAAGACGATGCCCGACTTCGTCGATCTGTGGACGACGATGCTGGCCGACAGCGTGGCGGCGGAAGAAGAGGCTGGTCGGGCGTGACGCCCCGCGTGGTCGGCGAAGATGATCATGCCCGTTTCGAGCGACCGAAACGACGCACCCGGCCACGTACCAAGCTCAGACCGGACTATTCCGACGCCGAGGTCGGGATGGTGATCACCATCGATCGCGGCCGCTACACCTGCCTGGTCGGCGAGGACGGCGACACCCGGGAGGTGATCGCCACCAAGGCGAGGCAGCTGGGACGTAAGGGTGTCATTGTCGGTGACCGCGCCCGGTTGGTCGGCGACACGTCAGGTGCCGAGGGCACGCTGGCGCGGATCGTCGAAGTGCTGGATCGGGACTCGGTGCTACGGCGTACTGCGGACGACGACGACCCGTACGAGCGGCCGATCGTCGCCAATGCCACCCAACTGGTCATCGTCACGGCACTGGCTGACCCGCCGCCACGGACCGGGATGATCGACCGCGTTCTGGTCGCCGGTTACGACGCCGGTCTGCAGCCGTTGCTGTGTCTGACCAAGGCCGATCTCGGCTCGCCCGAGGAATTGGTGGCGATGTACGGACCGCTCGACGTGCCCATCGAGGTGACCCGGCCGGGCGCGGACCTGACGGGGCTGCGCCGTCGGCTGGCCGGCCACCGCAGCGTGTTCATCGGGCATTCCGGTGTCGGCAAGTCAACCCTGGTCAACGCCCTGATCCCCGACGCGAACCGGAGCACAGGCGTGGTCAACGAGGTGACCGGGAAGGGGCGGCACACCTCGACGGCGGCGTACGCGATCCGTCTGCCGCAGGTGCCTGGGATCGAGGGCGACTCCGGTTGGGTGATCGACACCCCCGGGGTCCGGTCCTTCGGACTGAGCCACGTGTCGCGGGACCGGATCGTGGCGGCCTTCGACGATCTGCCGCAGTACGTCGCGGACTGTCCGCGGGGCTGCACCCACGAGGCCGGCGCGGAGGAATGCGGCCTGGACGCGGCGGTGGCTCGTGGCGACCTGTCGGCCGAGCGGCTGGCATCCTTCCGCAGGATGCTGGTGGGAGAACGTGGTGGACCGGGCTCCTAGCCCGGTGGGTCGTCCGGTGTCCGACACGGTCCGGCCAGTAATCTCAGCGCTATGCCTGCTGTGTCCACCGACAAGTTGACCGATGATCTGCGGCTTGCCCATCTGCTGGCCGACGATGCTGATTCGATCACGATGAGCCGGTTCAAGGCACTCGACCTGCACGTCACCGCCAAGCCGGATCTGACTCCGGTCACCGATGCCGACACCTCGGTCGAGGAGGCGCTGCGGCGCACCCTCGGCAGGGCCAGGCCGCGGGATGCGGTCCACGGTGAGGAGATGGACGACACCGGCTGGGGTCCGCGCCGCTGGGTGATCGACCCGATCGACGGGACCAAGAACTTCGTCCGCGGCGTGCCGGTCTGGGCGACGCTGATCGCGCTGATGATCGAGGGCCAACCGGTGGTCGGCGTGGTCAGTGCACCGGCACTGGGGCGGCGCTGGTGGGCCAACCTGGACGGGGGCGCGTACATGGGCAAATCGTTGATGTCGGCGAGCCCGATCCACGTATCCGACGTGGCCAAGATCTCCGACGCGTCGTTGAGCTATTCGTCGCTGGACGGCTGGATCACCTCGGGCATCGGCCAGGGGTTCGTCGACCTGCTGCGCGACTGCTGGCGTACTCGGGCGTTCGGTGACTTCTGGTCCTACATGTTGCTGGCCGAGGGCGCTGTTGATCTTGCCTGTGAACCGGAACTCGCGCTGCACGACATGGCGGCCTGTTCGATCATCGTCACCGAGGCCGGCGGCACCTTCACCGATCTGGAAGGCAATCCGGGTCCGAACGGCACCGGGGCGTACGCCTCCAACGGTCGGCTGCACGAGGAATTGCTGGGCCGGCTGGCACCAGAACCCGAGGATTGATCGGCCGTACCGGGTCGACCATCACCTAGAGTCATGATCATGACTGGGACTGTCGACCTGACCGGGCGTACCGCAATGGTGACCGGCGGCGCAGCGGGGATCGGCGAGGCATGCGCCAGGGCGCTGGCCGACGCCGGTGCTGCGGTGACGATCGCCGACCGGGACGCCGAGGGCGCGCGCCGCGTTGCCGATGCGATCGACGGAACCGTCTGGCAGGTCGACCTGCTGGACACCGGATCGCTGGAATCCCGCCGGCTGGACTGCGACATCCTGATCAACAACGCCGGGATCCAGACCGTCGCACCGATCGAGCAGTTCGAGCCGAACGCGTTCCGGCGGATCCTGACGATCATGCTCGAGGCGCCGTTCCTGTTGATCAGGGCCGCGCTGCCACACATGTACCGGACCGGCTGGGGTCGGGTGATCAACATCTCGTCGGTGCACGGGCTGCGGGCGTCGGCGTACAAGAGCGCCTATGTCGCGGCCAAGCACGGTCTCGAGGGTCTGTCCAAGGTCACCGCGACCGAAGGCGGTGCGCACGGGGTGACCAGCAACTGCATCAGTCCCGGCTACGTCCGGACCGCGCTGGTCGAGGGCCAGATCGCCGATCAGGCCAGGACACACGGAATCGATGAGGACGAGGTCGTGGAGAAGGTGATGTTGACCCACTCCGCGATCAAGAAGCTGATCGATCCGGCCGACGTCGGCGCGCTGGCCCTGTGGCTGTGCGGCGACGCCGCGTCGATGATCACCGGCGCCTCCTACACCATGGACGGCGGCTGGTCGGCCACCTGATCCGACGGCCGGCTCGCCCGGGAAGGCGCGCTCTCACCGAATCGACGGGGCCGCCCGGCCGGCACGACGGCGATGCACAACAATGAGGGCCATGGTGATCACTGGGCTGGAAACGTTCATTGTCGAACCCCGCTGGCTGTTCCTGGCGATCCGCACCGACGAAGGCGTCACCGGATGGGGTGAACCGATCGTCGAGGGCAAGGCTGCGACCGTCGCGGCGGCGATCCAGGAGATGTCCGGACAGTTGATCGGCAAGGATCCCGGCCCGATCGAAGATCATTGGCAGACGCTGATCAAGGGTGGCTTCTACCGCGGCGGCCCGGTGCTCTCCAGCGCGGTGGCAGGCATCGACCAGGCGCTGTGGGACATCAAGGGCAAGTCCCTGGGCGTACCGATCCACGAACTCCTCGGCGGCCCCGTCCGGCACAGCCAACGGGTGTACGGCTGGATCGGTGGCGATGAGCCGGGCCAGCTCGCCGAATCGGCACTGCAGCGCGTCGAACAGGGTTACAACGCCGTCAAGATGAACGGCGGCGGAAGAATGCGCGCGCTGGAGTCTCGGGCCGAGATCAAGGGCATCGTGGCACGGGTGACCGCGGTCCGGGAGGCGGTCGGCGACGCCGTCGACATCGGCATCGACTTCCACGGCCGGTTCTCCCCCGCCCTGGCGCGGGTCGCCTGCCAGGCACTGGAACCGCTGAACCCGCTCTTCGTCGAGGAACCGGTGGTCCCGGAGCTGCAGCTCGACCTGGCCAAGATCACCGAGGCGACGACGATCCCGATCGCGACGGGTGAACGGCTCTATTCACGCTGGGACTTCCGCGAGGTGCTGCGCACCGGCATCGCGGTTGTCCAACCTGATCTTTCCCATGCCGGCGGCATCTCCGAATGTCGCCGGATCGCCGCCGCGGCGGAGACGTACGGGGTGTCGCTCGCCCCGCACTGTCCGCTCGGACCGATCGCCTTCGCCGCCTGCCTCCAGGTCGACTTCGCCAGCCCGAACGCGATCATCCAGGAGACCAGCCTGGGCATCCACTACAACGCCGGCAGCTCGGAGTTGGGCGACTACCTGGTCGATCCCGGGGTGTTCGACTTCGCCGACAGTTCGATCGCCCGGCTCACCGGCCCGGGCCTGGGCATCGAGATCGACGAAGGCGCGGTACGCAAGGCAGCCAAGGCCAGCCACGACTGGCACAACCCGGTCTGGCGGCATCAGGACGGATCCTTCGCCGAGTGGTGACCGACCCGATGAGGTGACTGACCGGCCGGCCGGTCAGTGCTGGTTGGTGATCACCCGCAGGGAGACCGTCTCGGGCAGCTGCCGCAGCTTCTCGATCAACTCGTCGGACAGTTCCGAACCCACGTCGGTGACCACGACACCGAGATTGCCCCTGGTGCTCAGTGTCTGACTCTCGATGTTCGCGCCGAAGTCGGCCAGCACGCCGTTGGTCGTGGCCAGGACGCCGGGAACGTTCTGATGCACATGCAGGATGCGCGCCTTGGCCCGGCATTCGGTGACGGCCACCTGCGGCAGGTTCACCGACATCGTCGTGTTGGCGTCGGCGACGTAGTCGCGCAGCTTGCCGGCGACGTACTGGCCGATGTCGGTCTGCGCCTCCTCTGTCGACCCGCCGACGTGCGGGGTCAGGATGACGTTCGGGATCCCTTGCAGCAGTGACACGAACGGGTCGCCGGCCGTCTTGGGCTCCTCGGGGAAGACGTCGATCGCGGCTCCGGCGAGATGTCCGCTGAGCAGGGCGTCGCGGAGGGCTTCGTGGTCGACGACGAAACCGCGGCAGAGGTTGAGGAAGAGGCTGCGCGGCCGCATCCTGGCGAACTGCTCGGCGCCGAACAGGCCGGCGTTCCCGGCGCGGCCGTCCACGTGCAGGCTGATCGTCTCGGCCGTCTCCAACAGTTCGTCAAGGCTGTTGCAGCGGCGGGCGTTGCCGAGCGCCAACTTGTCGGCGATGTCGTAGAAATACACCTGCATGCCTAGCGCCTCGGCGATCACCGACAGCTGGCTGCCGATGTTGCCGTAGCCGACGATGCCGAGGGTGCGGCCGCGTACCTCGTGAGCGCCCTTGGCGGACTTTTCCCAGACTCCGGCGTGCAAGGCGGCGTTCTTGTCGGTGAGGTGGCGGGCCATGGCGATGATCTCGGCAATCGCCAGCTCGACCACGCTGCGGGTGTTGGAGAAGGGGGCGTTGAACACCGCCACTCCCCGTTCGGCGGCCGCGGTGAGATCGATCTGGTTCGTCCCGATGCAGAACGCGCCGACGGCCAGCAACTGCGGCGCCCGCTCCAACACGTCTCGGGTCAGATGGGTCTTGGATCGGATACCCAGCAGGTCGACGCCCTGCAGCGCCTCGACCAGCTCGGCACCGTCGAGGGCGCCCTTGCGCACCTCGACCTCGTACCCGCGCGCGGTCAGCAGCCGACGGGCCTCGGAATGGATGTTCTCCAGGAGCAGCGCCTTCACGGCGCCATCCTATTTCCTCGGCCCGTCGACGCCGATCCGATCTTGGCTGGTGACCTCAGGTCAGGCGGCCGACCCGGGTTCCAACCGGATCTCGGCGGAGTTGTCGGCCGACCGGTAGGCCGCGTCGACGATCAGCGCACGGGTCAACGCCTCGTCGCCCTGGTGACCGTCAAGCTGCTCGGCCCGTACGGCGGCGACGAAATCGGCGACCGCCTCGGCGTGTCCGCCGTTGGCCCCGATCCGCGGTTCCAGCTGGGCGTCGACGCCCTCGACCTGGGTCCAGGCCCTGATCTGGGGGCCGCCCCGGTTCCAGGTCAGTTCGGCCCCGCCCTCGGTGCCGAACAGGGTGACGTACATGTCGTCGTGGCCGATGCCCTGCGCCCAGCTGCTTTCCAGCAGCAGGGTTGCCCCGTCGGACATCCGGACGAAGGCGGTTGCCAGGTCCTCGACCTCGTAGGACGTCGTGCCGTCGCCGCCGGTCTTGCTGCTGATGCCCCAGTTCGCGCCGCCGCGACCGCGGGGACCGAATTCGGCGTAGGTGCTGGCGCTGACGGTCTGCACACTCGGCTCGCCCATCAGGTAGAGCGCCATGTCCAGCATGTGTACGCCGATGTCCATCATCGGACCGCCGCCTGCGGTGGCCTTGCGGGTGAACCAACTTCCCAGACCCGGGATCCCGGAGTGGCGCATCCAGCCGGCCTTGGCGTAATAGATCCGGCCGAGCAGGCCGCGGTCGATCAGGTCCTTGGCCGCGGTCACCTCCGCCTTGCGGCGATGGTTGAACGAGACCTCGAGGATCCGGCCGTTGGCCTTCGCCGCGTCGACCATCTGCCGGGCCGACCTCGAGTCCAGGGCCATCGGTTTCTCCGACAGCACGTGGATGCCGGCCTCCAGCGCCGCGATCGAGATCGGTGCGTGCAGCGACGGCGGGGTGCAGACGCTGACGACGTCCAGTTCGGTGCCGGCGAACAGATCGGCCCAGTCGGCGTACCTGTGCTCGATGGCGTACTGGTCACCGAGCCGCTGCAGGTGCTCTGTCTCCAGACCGGCCAGGCCGACCAGGTCGACGCCGCTGGCCCTGTTGTAGCCGTCCAGGTGCTGTTGCCCGGCCCAGCCGAGACCGATCACGCCGGCGCGAAGATTCGGCCCGCCGATCGGAGTTGTGGTGATCGGATTGTTCATGAATGGAGCGGTCCTACTCTGAGTTGAGCTTCGCGTCGACGAACTTCGGCGGCGCCATGTTCACCACCGCCGGGGACTGCAGGGTCGCCGCCGGGATGGGCGCGGCCCACTGTACGGCGTTGGCCAGCACCCGCTGGATGTCGGGATGGTGGTAGACGGGGTATTCCTGGTCGCCCGGCGAGAAGTAGAAGACCTTGCCCTTGCCCCGCTTCCAGGTGCAGCCGGAGCGGAACACCTCGCCGCCGGAGAACGAGGAGATGAAGATCAGTTCGTCGGGCTGCGGGATGTCGAAGTACTCGCCGTACATCTCCTGGCCCTCGATGACGATCGGGTTCGGTACGCCGGCGGCGATCGGGTGGTCGGGCGAGGTCGTCCAGACCAGTTCGGAGTCGTTGCTGTTCCGCCAGGCCAGTGAGCAGGTGGTGCCCATCAGCTTCTTGAAGATCTTGGAGAAGTGCGCGGAGTGCAGGCACAGGATGCCCATCCCGCTGAGCACCCGCTGGTGGACCTTCTCGACGATGGCGTCGTCGATCTCGTCGTGGCGGGCATGACCCCACCAGGTCAGTACGTCGGTGGCGGCCAGCACGTCGTCGGTGAGGCCGTGCTCGGGTTGGTCGCGGGTGGCGGTCCGGACCTCGACGGCATCGCCCAGCAACTTGGTCAGTCCCGAGGCGATGGCGCCGTGCATACCATCGGGATACCGCTCGGCCATGCCGTCGCGGTCATGATCGCTGTTTTCGTGGAAGTTCTCGCCCCATACGGTGACGCGGATCGGATTGTTCACAACGACCCATCCGATCACTGCCGGGCCGGAATCGTGGGTAAGCATCGCCGCGATTCCGGTATTCGGACGATTCGCTCGCGTCGCCGGTCGGTCATGATGAGCACGGAGGTGGTGGCTGATGGAGGCGCCACGGTTCTCGATCCAGCGGGTCACCCTGCAGGCGTTCGATCTGAGCGAGCGAACCGCCCGGGCCGGCAAGGACTCGGCCAAGCGTCGGCTGCGACGGCTGCGGTCCCGCTCGTTCATGATCATTCAATGCGCCGTGACGGCAGGGCTTGCCTGGCTGCTGGCCGACCTGCTGATCGGTCCGCGCCCGTTCTTCGCCGCGGTCGCCGCGATCATCACGCTCGGCTTCAGCTTCGGACAACGGTGGCGTCGCGCGCTCGAGGTCTCCGTCGGCGTGGCCGTCGGGGTCGGCATCGGGGACCTGTTCGTACGCTTCTTCGGTACCGGGCACTGGCAGATCGTGCTGGTCTGCCTGATCGCCATGAGCATCGCCGTGCTGCTCGGCGCCGGGACGCTGATGACGACCCAGGCCGGCGTCCAGGCGATCATTGCGATCACCCTGTTCCCCGATCCGGCAGCCGGGCTGAACCGCTGGCTCGATGCGGTGATCGGCTGCGTGTTGGCGCTCATCGTTGCGACGGTCGTGCCGGCCGGCCCCATCCACAGACCCGGCCAACTGGCGGCGTCCTTGCTGCGGGACGTCGCCGCCACCCTGCGCGACGCGGCCGGCGCGTTGCGCTCGGGCGACGTTCAGGCCGCCGACGCTGTGCTGGACCGGGCTCGGCACAGTGAGGACCAGCTCGTGGACCTCGAGGAGGCGTCGCGGGAGGGCGTCGCCGTGGTGCGGGGTTCGCCCTTCGTGCGGCACCGGCTGCAGGCGGTGAAGGCGTTCGCCGAACTGTATCCGGGCCTGGACCGGGTCAGCCGGAATCTTCGGGTGCTTGCCCGGCGGACGGCGATCGCCCTGTGGCGGTCGGAATCGGTGCCGGCTTCCTACGTTGACCTGCTGGAACAGCTCGCCGACGCCGTTGCCTTCATGTCCGAGGAACTGGATCGCCAGCAGCTGCCGACCCGGGTCAGGGACCGGCTGGCCGAGGTCGGCGTCGCCACCTCCCAACTGCCGATCCACGAGTCGCTGTCGGCGGTCGTCGTCCTCGCCCAGATCCGCTCGATGACCGTCGACCTCCTGGAACTCACCGGACTGAGTCCGGCCGAGGCGCGTCAGCTGATCCCGGAGACGCTCGACTGACCCGGCGTCGATTTGAAACCTGTGTCGGTCTCGGCTAAGTTGATGGAACGCGACGCGGGGTGGAGCAGCTCGGTAGCTCGCTGGGCTCATAACCCAGAGGTCGCAGGTTCAAATCCTGCCCCCGCTACTCGTCAGGGCCGTGGATCCAGTGGATCCACGGCCCGGTTTGGTTTGGTGATTTGATCGTGTGGGCAGAAAGTGCTCCTTTCTCGGCCACGACCGCCACGCTGGACCGCCCCCGGCACCTGGCGCCGGGACGGCACCGCGGCCCGGCCGCTGGACCGGCAGGAGCGGACGACCCCTACAACCTGTGGATGATCGACACCACCGCCGAGGCGCTGGCCGCCTCCCTCCCCACCACCATCTCCGACAGCTCCGCTCTCGACCTCCCCGACGGGCTCACCGTCGACGACGCCCTTCGGATCGCCGAAGCAGTCGCCTCCAGGCTGGCCGAATCCACCCGCCGCGTCTACGGACACGGCTGGCGGCAGTGGGAACGCTGGTGCTCGGCCAGGCAGACCTCGGCGCTCCCCGCGAGGCCAGCGATGATCTGCGCCTACCTCACCGAACGGGCCAGCGAAGGCGCACTGGTTCCCACCCTCGACCTCGCGATCGGCGCCATCTCGTACGCCCACCGCAGCCGCGGCCTCGACGACCCAACCCTGTCCGAGGCCGTCCGGCAGGTACGCCGGGGACTGCGACGCATCGTCGGAGCCGCACCGCGTCGACAGTCGCGCCCGCTGGACACCAACGACATCCGCCAGATCCTCGGACCCATCGACCGCACCACGGCGAAGGGAGCACGTGACGCCGCCATCATCCTGCTTGGCTACGCTTCAGCGCTGCGCCGCTCCGAACTCGCCGCCCTCGACCTCGCCGACATGGAGAGCAAACCCGGCGGCCTCCTGCTACACGTCCGCCAGTCCAAGACCGACCAGCACGCTGAGGGACAGGTCGTCGCCGTCGCGTGTGGCCAGTACGCCGACACCGACCCCTTGGCAACGCTCGACGCTTGGCTGGATTGCCGGGGCCGCGAGGCCGGTCCGCTGTTCACGAGCATGCGGAACAAGGCCGTCACCGACGAGAGGGTCTCCGGCAACGCCATCGCCCGCATGCTCCGCAACCGCGCCCGCGACGCCGGGTTGCCGGCCGAGCGAATCACCCCGCACTCTCTGCGCGCCGGGCACGCCACGACCGCAGCCGTTGCCGGCGTGAGCCTGGACCGGATCGCCGCCCAGACCCGCCACAAGCGACTCTCCACCCTGCTGGAACGCTACATCCGCCCCGCGCAAGCCCTCGACCTCACCTCCAGCCGCGACCTCGGGCTTTGATCTGCCTCGTCTCTCTAGGATGGGCGGCTCACGCAGCGACGGCCTCCGCCAAACCCGCTGGTCAGAGGCCTGAACGCATTTGCTCATCTCGGTGGGACCCCAAGGGCGACGTCTTGTCGACAACCGTCGGGGTCAGTCGCCGCTCCGGGCTGACCCAGAAGCCGACCACTCCTCAGCGAGCTGGCCGAGCACGACTTGGTCGACGAAGGTGCCGCTGACCCAGGAGGAACGACGGAGAATGCCTTCGGTCCGGAAGCCGACCCGTGCCGCCGCGCGAATGATCGCCGCGTTGTCGGAAAGCGTCTCCACCTGGAGCCGGTGGAGGCCGAGGCCGATGAAGCCGTAGCGGCACAGGACGCGGACCGTGTCGGTGCCCAGGCCCCTCCCGCGTGATCTGGGCAGTAGAGCGATGCCGACGTGCGCGCTCCGGTTGTGGGTGTCGATCCCCCACAACGACGCTTCTCCGGCGAGTTCGAGGGAATCCAGGTGCACGACGGAGAATGTCGCGACACCCTCGGTGGGACCGCGGACGGCATACGGCGATTCCGCCGAGTCGGGCGGGATCGGTCGCCACGGCCGGGAGTCGGCCCGGGCACGGGTGTCGACGTCGTCGTACAAGGCGCTGTGGAGGACGGGTACGTCTTCCTCGCGCCGGACGCGCAGCCCGACGATCTCACCGGTCAGCATGCCTGCCTCCTGTGGCGCGGCGGCGACGTTCGTACGGGCCTCCGGCGCATTCATTCACACACACCGATCCCTTCGACCGGAAGCGTCCGTAGCGCGATTCGCGCCGCCACGGCCGGTGAACGTCCCGGCATCGAGGTCGAGGCTGACACCGTCCAGGGCTCGGACCGAAGCCGGCCCACGCCCGTAGACCTTGGCCAGGTCGCGCACCGACAGCGCCGGAGGCCTGGGCGCGGACGAGCGCCCGCGGTCCGATTGGGTCATCGGGTGGTCGGGTCTTCAGCCACCGGGTCCACGACCAGCGACCAGGCACGGACGGGCTGCCCGCTGCTGAACCGCTCGATGTCGGCATAGATCTCCTCGCCGTGCTTCGCCAGCACCGCTCCGAATTCCTCGGCCGAATGCACCCACACGTACGCCGCGGCGGCGAAGGGTGGGTCCGGTGCCTCGGGCTGCATCAAGGGCCGGTGCACCTCGTAGCGCGCGCAGTTCTCACCGAGGAATGAGACGAACATGGGGATATGCCGGGCACTGAAGTAGTCCGCGTCGAAGCGGTCCAGCCCGGTGGGATACACGATCGATGCGCAGAACATGACTCAATCCTCTGGTTGGTGCGGGCGGGTCGCGCTGGCCCGGATGGCTTGAAGCCGGGCGCGTTCAGCCCTCGACTTCGGCCATGGACCGGGGGACGCGAACCCGCTCGAATCTGAGCTGCCCCGACGGGGTCATCCAGGTCGCGACCTGAGCGGCGAGCCGTCCGGCTCGGACTGCAGGGTCCTCGTCACACATCCGGCGTGCAGTGTTCGGGTCGACCGACCAGAGCGAGATGCCCCTGAGGCGCTCGTCGTCGGGATCGACGGGTGGTCCTGCTGCGAGGATGTGGCCGGCTGCGACGAGGTCCGCCGTGTGCGCCAGGTGCGCGTTCTGGAGGGCCTCCGCCTCTGCCGGCGAGAGCTCGGGTGCGTCGGGCCGCAGGATTAGGGTCACCAGGGTGTGGCGGTCGAAGCCGATTGGCGCGACCTTCGCGGCGTACGCGGCGAGGACGGCCTGCCAGCCGTCAGGTGAACCGAGAGCGACCAGCATGTCGCCCTGTCGGTCGCCGTAGCGATCGAGGTGACGGTGTTCGAGGTCGACGCGCGTCCCGCCGGCGCCGATGTCGGTGAAACGGATGTCGACCTCGGTAGCCACCGTCAGGTCAGCGGTCCAATCGGGACTGATCTGCCAGCTCATCACGACGCGGTGCGGTGGCTGCCAGTGCAGGACTCGACCCCAGACGTGTTCGCTGCCATCGGTGCTGCGCTCGAACCATCGACCACCCTCGTAAGCCTCCAGACACGACTGCTGCGACGGGGCTTGCCCGATGGAGTATCCGTCGCGTGGCCACCACGAATCCATGCCGTCGGTGAACAGCGCGAATGCCGCGCCCTGGGCGAGAGGGACGGTGATGCTGCGGTGCACGGTGGTCCGGGATGCGTCGGTCATGGCGTGGACTCCGATCCGGGAAGGACAGACGTGAGCAGCGCGGAGACGTCGTGGTGGTTCAGGTACACCAGCACCCGGTATCCGTCCGGCTCGGACCGCAGGAGCAGGGTCGAGGACAGCTCGAGCGCACCTCCGGCCCGGTCCGCGATCCACGTGCCCGAGACGAGGACGTGGCGATCGTCGAGCCGCAGCTGCTGCGCGCGCTGCCGGCGTACGGCGCCGACGCCCGCGGCCTCGAACATCGCCCGGCGAGCCGGCAGCGTGCCCGCAAGCTGTGCCGTCGTGAGAGGGACGGCCCGGCTCGGGTCCGCAGCCAGGAAGGTCGGGGCGAAGAGCTGCTCGGACCCTCCCTCGGGATCGGCTCCGCGTTCGTCGAAGTCGTCCAGGAAGGCGCGGACATCGGGGTCGGGGTGGGACCAGGTGGTATTCACAGCTCGGTCGCGATCCTTTCAAGCAGCGGTACGGCGGCGGCGAGTCGCTCGCGCTCGCCTCGGGTCAAGCGGGAGAGGGCGGCCTCGATCCGGCCGATGCTGGCCGACTCCCGCGCCTCGAGTGTCTGCTGACCGGAAGGGGTGATCGTGACGATCACGCGCCGACGGTCGCCCGGGTCCCGGGCGCGGTGCACGAGCCCGGCCCGTTCGAGGCTGGTGAGCGTTGCCGCGACGGCAGCCGAGGTGACGCCCTCGTCGCCAGCGATCGTCCCGGGTGCGGAAGGCCCGGTGCGTTCGAGTCGCTGGAGCACGGCCAGTTCGAGGAAGCTCACGCCCTTCGCCGCGTCTACATAGATTCGGCGGATCTTGCGCGCGACGCGGCCTAGGGCAAGGCGGAGGTCGGACGCCAGGTCGGCGGCGCCGGAGGTCGTCATACGGTTAATCTAGATTAGTTAATCCAGGACGAGCAAGTGCCTTTTGGGGGTCTTCGGCGCCCCTGACCCGGGCGTCGGAGTGATCGCTCTTGACACACGGGGCGCGGGTCAGTCTAATACAAGTTATAACTTGTACAAGTGTCTGCCTGTGATATGGAGCTGTGATGACTGACACGACCATTGCCGGAGACTTCACCGCGGTGCTGGACCTGCCTGCCGCCCCTGAGGACCTGATCGCCCTGTTCACCTCGCCGGAGGGCGTCAGCCGCTGGTGGGGACCGACGACCGGAGACGGCAAGATCGGCGGGGTTCTCGTGATCAGCTTCGGCGAGCACGGACAGAACGCCGTGCGCGTGCTGCAGACCGATCCGGGCCGGGTAGTGTGGGAGCCCGTCGTCGCCGACGGATTGACTCCGACCGGGCACACGCACGAATGGCTCGGCACCACGATCGAGGTCGAGGTCCGTGCCGCCGGAGAGGGTGCTCAGCTCCACTTCCGGCACCGCGGCCTGACGCCAAAGCTCGCGTGCTGGGACGACTGCGTCGCAGGGTGGAATCACTTCATGGCCAGCATAAGCTCGCTCCTGCGGACGGGTTCAGGACACCCCTACGGTTCCTGAGACGCTGGTCCCGTGGTCGGACGAACGCGGTCGAAGAACGAGACACCTGACGCGGTGCTCCGCGCTCTGGCAGACCCCCATCGCCGACAGATCCTGCGCCTGGTCCAGCACGGGGAGCTGCCTGCCGGACAGATCGCGGCGAGCTTCACGCTCACTCAGCAGGCGGTCAGCCAGCACATCGGCGTCCTCAAGTCTGCCGGCCTGCTCACGGAACGCCGCGACGGCACCCGACGGCTCTACTCGCTCCGCCAGGAGCCGCTGGAGTCCGTGCGCGGGCTGCTGGCTGAGCTCTGGCCGGAGGCCCTGTCCCGCCTGAAGCGGGCCGTCGAGGAGGCGCATCCGAGGGACTCCGGGAGAGACGCGTGAGCGCCGAGGTCCACGACGGCATCGTCATCGCGACCGAGCACATTCAGGCAGCACCCGAGGTCGTCTTCCGCTACTTCACCGATCCCGCGCTCCTGACCACGTGGATCGGCGACCTGGCGGAGCTCGACCCGCTGCCCGGTGGGCGGTTCGACCTCGTCATGGGCGACGTCCGTTGTCGTGGCACGTACCTCGTTGTGGAACCTCCGCATCGGGTCACGTTCAGTTGGGGGATCGATGGCAACCGCGCGCTCCCGCCCGCTGCCTCGACGGTGGAGGTAGTGCTCACTCCGGATGGGGACGACACCATGGTCGTCCTGACTCACCGTGGCCTGCCGGAGAATCGCATCGAGCAGCACCGCGCCGGGTGGGAGCACCAACTCGCGAGATTGTGCCGGACATAGTCCGGCCCGAGGTCATAACCGCCGACACAACGCTCGTGCATCACCAGGCTGAGCGTCGCGGCCGGGCCGATCGGGTCTGGCACGGCACAGCGGACTGCCGATGCGATCACCGGGTAGGTGCCGGCGACGCGTGACTGGCGACTTCGCGCCCGACGTCCAGTCGAACGTGAACGACTGCGCCCGAGCGCGCGCTGCTAGGTCCGAGGCGTTCCATGGCCTCCGCGAGCTCAGCGTTTGCCACAACGGAGAACCGTAAGCACGCGCCGACGCACGCAGTCAATGGCTGAAAACGAGGATTCGAGCGGGGCCAAAAACGGGCCAGGTACTAACGCTCAGTGTCGGGGATCGACGGGCTAGAGTAAGCAGCGTCAGAGTGCTGTTTCGCCAGTGATGGAAGCATGGATGCACAGGAACGCGCACTGACGAGCAACCGCGGGTATGTGGCTGACTTCATCCAGAGGTCACAGGTTCAAATCCTGTCCCCGCTACCACGAACGAAGGCCCGGACCAACTGGTTCGGGCCTTCGTGTTTTCCGTCCCGGGTCCCGTCCCGAACCTCAAACGTTGACCGTACGGCTCCGACACGCCGATCCCCAGCACCCCTGGGTCAAACCTTGACCTTCGGTGGAGTGGCCCGGCGGGCCGACGAGGTGCGTTCAGATCTGATCTCGCCTGGAGTCCGCATCAGCAGCACCTTCCTGGTGGATATCGACGGGCAGCCGCTGCAAAGGGCGAAGAGCAACCTCGGGGTTCACGGAGGAGGGGACGAGATCGTCCCACCGGCCCTCATCGCCAAGATCATCTCCGCGAAGACGGCGGCTCAAGTGTTGACGTGGATCTGCCGGCCGAGCCCGTAGAAGGCGACCTCGTCCAACGGCATGCCCTGAGACTGGGGTACGAGGTGGTCGTCTCCTGCAGGTCTGGTCAGCACGGCGCCGATCGATTCCTCGAAGTGCAAGCTGCCGGGCTTTTGCACGCGAAGCTGCGTCGCGCCGACGCGGCCGAGCCGTACGCAGACGGACTTGCCGGGCGCAATCTCGTACTCGTGCATCTGGCCGCACCTCAGTGGTGGCCGACGTCGTCGATCACCGCAGGCGAGTACGAGCCCGCAATTGCGGTCGCATCCGAACACGCGAGTCCGTCCGACTGATCCAGCGGCCAATGTGGGCCAATGCCGGTACCGCCGACAGATCGCGGTCACCAGGATTCCAACCAGATTCGCTCCCCGAAGCCACCACGCGCCGCCCGCTTTCGTTCGGCAGCGGCCTCAATCTCTGCGAAGTCGAACCCGCTCTTGCCGGCTATCGCCAACAGGACCTCGTAGACGTCGGCCGACTCTTCCAAACGCTCCCGGCGCGATCCGGCCAGCGCCAGCTCCTGGCTTTCCTTGACGAGTTTCTCCAGCAGCGCTGATTCGTATTCCTGATCGGTCAGCCGGCGAGCGACGACCGTTCCGCCCTGCGCTCTGATGATCTGCGGAATCCGATCGCGTACGAGCTTTCCCTGCGTCACGGTGCCATGCTGCCAGCCCGGCCGCGACCCACGCCAGCAGATTGACCATGCGATACCGGCTTGGTCATCCTTGGTCCGCATGCACAGTATCGGTGGCAACCGTGAACACTACCTTGACAAGATCATCTGGCGCAGTGCACCGTTTCTACCACGTTCTCCGCTGAGCGAGGCAGGAGCAATGCCGTGGGATCCCAGGTTGGCGACGACGACCGCGTCGAGATCGGCAGCGTCCGACCTGGCGGCCCGTTGGACCGCCCCATCCACTCCGTGCAGCTCCTCGGTCACGATGTCGAGCTTTCCTACGACCTCGCCGACCGCGGCCTGATGGTGACGCTGCCGGCCGACGTCCGTCCGCACCCGGTCGCTCCGACCGTCCGGATCCGCTCCGCACCCCCACGCGGCTACTGATGGACTCCGCTTCTGCAACCACGATCTGGGCGGTGTTCACCAAACCGTGGCGAACCGTTCCTGCCGCCGACCTTGCCGAGCTTGTTGTCCGGATGGGGTTCAATGCCGTCGAGTTCCCGCTCCGACCTGGATATCAGGTTGATCTTGATCGGCTCGACCGGTCGCTCGCGGAGCTGGTCGCAGTGTTCGCTGATCATGGCGTAAGCATTGCCAGTGTGGCGAGTGCGCCGGATGATCACATCCTGGCAGCTTGCGCTGCGAACGGGATCGACCTGTTGCGGATCATGATCCCCGTCGAGGCCGCCGGTTACCTCGCTACGGCGGACAGCATCCGTCGCCGACTCGATGACCTGGTGTCGCTGAGTCATCGGCATGGTGTCCGGATCGGCATCCAACCGCACTACGACGACTACATCGCCGACTCTTCGGAGCTCGCAGTGTTGATCAAGGATTACGACCCGGCGGCGATCGTTGCGATCTGGGACGCGGCGCACGACGGTCTGGCCCGCAAACACCCGGCCAACACCTTGCCATTGCTGTGGGATCGGTTGGCCATGGTCAACTTCAAGAACGCTTGTTACCGACGCACAGACGTACCGGGCCGCGAACGGCCCGATTGGTCGATCACCTTCGTCAAAGGGTCCGAGGGTCTGTGCTCGTGGGCCGAGGCCGCCGCCGTACTCCGCGAACGCCGGTACGCCGGGCCGATCTGCCTGCCTGCGGAGTACACAGACGAGCGCGATCTCGAAGCCAAGGTGGCCGCAGATCTCGGATATCTACGCGTACTGCTGTCAGGTGAGGAGGACCGAACATGACCGACACCACACCGGTACGCATCGCGTTCGTCGGTGCCGGCGGGATGGCCAACCGGGTCCACTATCCGTCGCTGGCCGCCGAGCCGGGCGTCGAGATCGTCGGCCTCTGTGATCTTGACGAGGCGCGAATGGCTGAGACCGCAGACCGCTACAAGATCGACAAGCGGTTCACCGACTATCGCCGGATGGTCGACACGGTGACTCCGGACGCGGTGTACGTCATCGGCCAGCCGGAATTCATGTACCCGATCTGGTGCTGGTGCCTGAGCCAGGGTCTGGATCTGTTCGTCGAGAAGCCGCTGGGACTGACCCTGCACCAAGCGACCAATCTCGCCTACCTGGCTGAGACCAACAACTGTGTGACGCAGGTCGACTTCCAGCGCAGGGCCTCGCCCCTGCTCCGGTACGCGACCGAGCAGCTGTCCGGACGAGGTCCGGTGACGCACGCGGTGTGCACCTTCTACAAGTTCCAGCCGACGCCGATGCTGGGTGCCCGTGATCACATGATGGACGATGGAGTCCACGCGATCGACACGCTGCGGGCGATGTGCGGCGGGACGGTCACCCACATCGACAGTGTCGTACGCAGGCTCGGGACCCCGGATATCAACTTCTTCTCCGCCCAATTGATCTTCGACACCGGTGCGACCGGGATCCTGATCAACAGCTGGACCAGTGGACGGCGCGCCTTCCAGGTCCAGTTACATGTTCCAGGCGGCTGTGCTGAGCTTGATCTTGAAGGAACCGGTCGCATTTTCACCGACGGCGACGCCGAAGGCTCGACGACGTCTGCCCAACGGGTGTCGGGCTCAACCGATTTCCATGTCTACGCAGGTTTCCAGCAGAAGACGAGCGAGTTCATCCGAGCCGTACGGACCCGCGTACTGCCGCCGTCCCACTTCGGCGACGCACTCGAGACCATGCGGATCGCCGAGACGGTACTCCATCGATCAGTTCTGATCGACAACTGACCGCCCGCTCACAGCCGGAACAACTCCGAGCTGGTGATCGTGGGGCACCAGTGCGCCTCGATGTGTTCGACCGCCAACTCGGTGCCTCGGCGGTGGCTCACCTGGGGCGGCATCGCCGGGTTGTACATGGCGTCGGTGAGATCGCGCACCAGGACGGTGTCCAGGTCCCAGCGAACGAGGTTCTTGATTCCGAAGGACCGGTTGAGGATGCACATGTTGGCGTGCACGCCGGCGATCGCGACGGTGCTGATCTTGGCGTCACGCAGGGCCGAGTAGATCTCGAGGCCGTCGTCACTGATCAGGTCGCCGGCGGCGATCCGGATCGCAGGATGCTGCCGGGTCCAGGCGGTGTACGGCTCGGTCTCGCCGGTGTCCGATCCGCCGTCGGAGTCATCGATCGGCAGCTCGGGATCGGGGTGAGGGCGCAGCCGCGGCGGACGGCGGCGAGGGATGTCGTCCAGCCGCCGTCTCGCCGGATGATCACGATAGAAATCAAGAGTCTCCGATGGCGCATGGATGATCACCGAACCACGTTCACGGAGGTACGCTGCCAGCTGGTCGATCCGCGGAGCGATCGCGTCGACGCGTTCGGTCGCGCCCCTGCTCCAGTGCCGATCCCACATGTCGCAGATGATCAGGGCCATCCGATCAGCAATGATTTCACGGTGGATGACCTCCGTCGTCCACTCCCCTGCCTCGGATCCGCGAGACCGGGAACGCAGCTCCAATGTCGGCGACACGTGGTCGACCCTATCGCTGCCGCCACCCGCCACCGCTAGGTTTGCGGCATGGCCGAGTTCAGCATGCCGGACCTTGCCGCGGCGATGCGGGCGGCGGCGCGCGCCCTGATCGATCAGCTGGATCGGGAGCAGCGGCGCAGCGCGGTCTTCGGGTTCGAGCCCGAGTTGCATCGGCAGTGGACCTACCTCCCCGGTGATCGTCCCGGGGTCCGCCTCGGTGACCTGAGCGACGCGCAGCTGGAGAGCGCACTGGATCTGCTGCAGTTGGTGCACAGCGTGCGCGGCTGGTCCGACGCGCAGCTGGTCATCGCCATCGAAGCGGCCCGGCGAGCGCTGGCGCTGCAGCAAGCCGGTCGAACCGACCTCGATCCCTACCGGGACCTGCCCTACTGGCTGGTGATCCTGGGCGACCCGGCAAGTACGGCGCCATGGGCCTGGCGCATCAACGGCCACCACCTGCTCGCGCAGGCCACAGTCGTCGGGGATCAGGTCAGCGGCGTACCGCACTTCTTCGGTGCGGAGCCGGCCACGGTGCTGGCTGGCCCGCACGCCGGTCTGCGGGCGCTGCCTCGTGAAGAGGATCTGGCGCGCGAACTGATGCTGGCGCTGCAGGAAGATCAGCGCCGGGAGGCTCAGATCGCGACCGACGCGCCCTCGGACATCGCGTCCCGTTGGGACCCGGTGGCCGCGCTGCCGGAGCAACCCCGCGGCGTTTCCTATGCCCGGCTGGATCGGCGTCAACGCGAGCTGTTCGTGGCTCTGATCCGGCAGTACATCGATCAGGCCGCTCCGGCCGTGGCGAACCAGGCCTGGGCTGACATCTCCGACGCCGGTCTGGACCAGGTGAGCTTCGGCTGGGCTGGCCCGTTCGAACGGGGAGCCGGCCACTACTACGCGCTCAGCGGCCCGAGCCTGCTGATCGAGTACGACAACACCCAGGACGACGCGAACCACATCCACTCGGTGTGGCGTGATCTTCGCCGGGACTTCGCCGGCGACCTGCTGGCCCAGCACTACGCCGGCGTACACCACTGATCGCCGCGCGGCGGCGGCCGCCGGACGGACCGATCAGGGATGGGCTGATCGATACAGTCCACCGGTGACCAACGACGGCGAATACGCGATCTTCCTCAACGGCTCCTACGGCGTCGGCAAGTCCGCAACACTGGACCACATCGGTGATCTGTTGGCGGGCGTGGGTCAGCCGTTCACCCTGATGGACGTCGACTGGTACCACCGCTCCTGGCCTCCGGCCGACTTCGACAAGGGCAACAAGATCATCGAGGCCAAGAACATGGCGGCTGCATGGGGCAACTTCAGAACCGCGGGACCGCGGCAACTCGTCATCAGCGGGGTGATTGCCAGTGAGCAGGAGCGGGACCGCTACAGCCAAGCGCTGCGCCTTCCGGTCCGCTCGGTGCGCCTGGTCGCGACGGGCCCGGTCACCGAGGCTCGACTTCGCAGCAGGTACACCGAAACACAGAACGCCAAGTACGACTGGCACGCGACGCGGTATCAGGTTCTCAGCGAGCGCCTCGCCCAGGCCGACCTGGACGAGGCAATCATCCGAACCGACAGTCTGCGCCCCATCGATGTCGCAGCCGAAGTCCTCCGACACTTCGGCCTACCGGCGGGAGATTGACCCGATGATCGGCCGGTCGCATCAGCATAGGAAGCGCGGATCCATTCGAGGCCGGCTTCGATCCGCCCGATGTCGGCGGTGCCGTCATCTCGGAGGGCCGGCGCCTCAGGGTCACCGTGTCGGACGTCTGCGATGCTGTGAGCGTGACTCCTGATCCGTCCGATGTGGCCCGGCAGCAGTACACACCTCGGACCGAAGCTACCGCGGATGAGCTGGCTGCCTGGACGCAGCGTCGAACCGCTATCGGTGAGCGGGTGGCCGCACTGAACGAACAGGGAGTCTGTTACCAGTGTCGGGAGTTGTCGGACGGCGGCGTACTGGGTCCACAGTTCGTGGTTGCCGACGAGACTGACGTCCGAATCGTGCTGGCGTCCGATCCGAGAGTCCCCGGGCACACCATCGTCGTGTGGAAGCAACATGTCCACGACTTCACTGAGCTCGACGACGAGGCAACCGCTCGGCTCTTCACCGTCTGTCGCAATACCGCCCGTGCCCTCCGCGGCGCGCTCAGCGGTGCCGAGCGGGTCTATCAGGTGACGATGTGCGACGGACCGGTCAACCATCTGCACGTCCAGCTGATCCCGCGGTATGCCGGCACCCCGATCGGATCACGACGGTTGGTCGATGCGCGGGGTCCGGTGCTCGACGGAGATCGACTGGTTGCTGCCGTCCGTGCTGTCTATCAGGCACTTCCCGATCATCAGCAGGCCTGAGTGCGACGGGACGGTCACTTCTGGTTGAGGCTGCCCGATCCGCTGATGTCTCGAGTGACCTGGGGACTGCCCGCGTAGGTGAGCGTTCCGCTGCCGCTGATCGTGACGTCGAGTTTCCGGCTGACGTTCACGATCGCGTCGCCGCTGCCCGAGATCCGAGCCGTCGCCTCGCTACTGGTCAACTCTTCGGCGTCGTACCGACCGGAACCGGAGATGTCGAGATGCTGCCGCTCGGCCGAACCAGCGATGGTGATCGTTCCCGATCCGCTGATCGTCGAGGTCATCTCAGCGGTCGTGATCTTGGGAATCGTGACCGTCCCCGATCCGGAGACGACGACACCGGTCAAGCTTTTCACCGTGAGGCGGTATCGAATCGGCGCTTTCGAAAGCAGCATCGTGCGTGACCTGACACCGAGTTTCAACGTCCCGCCGGAGACGTCGCTGGTCAGATACCGCAACACGTTGGTATCGGCCTCGATGGTCAGGGACTCATTACCGGTCTGGTCGATGGTGACGTCGCCCGATCCACTGAGGTCGACCGTCGAGAACCCGCTGACCGGTCTCGATTCCTTGCCCATCCGCCCAGCACTTCTCACGGTCGAGCAGGAGGTGAGGGCGAGCAGCGCCAGCGCGGCCGCGATCGCCAGGCACGCGTGCATCGTCGGACAGGACATCAGGTCGGAGTGCCGGCGGCCTGTCACAGCACGGTTCATCCCTCCATGGTCCGCTCGGCGACACCACGCGTCGTGGGCCTTTGGCCCTTACCACAGAAGGCCCTCCGACCTGTCCATTCCGGGTGGGTCGACGACGCGCACCATCGACCTTCGGCCCTGACAGCCATGCCGATTGCACAGCACCCTGATGGTGTAGCCAACCAGGAGGTGTGAGATGTCCAACACATCCACCATCAGGGCTCGTCGACCAGCATCCGGACGGCCCCGAACGGAGCGTCGCGTCGGCTATCTCATCTCGGTGCTTCTCAACCTCGCCGGGCTGTTCCTGATCAACCTCTGGCCCGGTTGGCGCGCCGTGGCCTTCCTCACCCAGGACACTCCCCAGGTTCTCGGCATCGTGAACGCGATGTTGATCGTGACCGCAGCCGTCAACGTGCTCTATCTGATCACCGACCCGCGTTGGCTGGTCGCTCTCGGCGGGTTGGGTACAACGGTCCTCGGACTGATCGGCCTGATCCAGATCTGGGACGTCTTCCCATTCGGCTTCGCGAACACTGCGATCGATTGGCCGCTCGTGTTCCGGATCGCACTGATCATCGGCTTCGTCGGATGTGGCGTCGCCATCGTGGTTCAGCTTGCGCAATTCGTCGGCGCCTTGGCAGTACGTCGCCGGGACACAACGCCGCGGTGACCTGTGTGACGCCGTGTACCCGAACGCCAAGCGGCAAGAGTCGCCCAGATCGACAGCGCGCCCCTGACGACTGCGGGACCAGGCGCCGGCTTCGCCGTCTGTACCCAGGACATGCGGCTGTTCGAAGCATCGATCAGCAGCGATCGGGACCCGGAGAGCCGGTTGCGAGTCCACCAACGCCGCGCCGTGCCGGCGATCTATCTGCTGCGACGGGCCAGGACATGATCAAACGCGGACAGGCCCGATCTCCAGCACGGTGCCTGGCTGGCTATGCTCAGCGCGCATGAGGGTCACGGGCTATCGCATCATCCCGACCGTGCTGGACTGGGGTCGCCGTATCGGCGACGTGAACGGTGTCATGCCGGGCGACGAAACCGCGTCGAGCATCGTGCTCCTGGACACCGATACCGACCTCGTCGGTGTGGCGGTCGGTCAGGGCAGTCTGATCGACACGGTTTTTCCGGCCGTCGAGGGCGAGGACCCGCGCTCGGTCAACGCCCTGTACGACCGAATGCTTGCCTGGTCGTTCAAAGCCGGCAACGCCGGCGCCGTTTTCGGTGCGATCGGAACGATCGACCTGGCGCTGTGGGACATCAAGGCCAAGGCCGCCGGTGAGCCGCTGTGGCGATTGCTGGGCGGCCGCGATCGTACAGTTCGAGGTTATGCCTCGGGCCTGGACGCCGGCCTGGACGATGATCAACTGCACTCCCTGTACAGCGGCTTCGCGCAGGCGGGCTTCACCGCCGCGAAGCTGAAGGGCGGCCGCAACGTCGCCGACGACCTGCGCCGGCTGGAAGTGGTCCGGGACGCGTTGGGTGTTGATCATCCCGTCCTCGCCATCGACTCCAACGAGAGCTGGAACGTCAAGCAGGCCGTGCGCTATGTGACGGCGCTCGAGAGGAGCGTCGATCTGGCCTGGGTCGAGGAACCCGTAAGGCGATGGGACGCCGAGGGCCTGGCGACGGTGTCCAGGCAGGTATGTGCCGCAGTCGCCACCGGGGAGAACCTGACCGGCATCGACCAGTACCTCCCACTGATCACCGGCCGCGCCGTCGATCTGGTACAGGCCGGCGGCGGCTGGGGCATCACTCACTTCCTCCGCGTCGCATCCCTTGCGGCCGGCCACAACCTGCCGGTCAGTCCGGTCGGTTTCTTCGGCCACCTTGCACCGGCGGCCGCGGCGGTGCCCAACCATGCGCTCACCGAGGTCCAGGGATTCAGCCTGCCGGCCGGTGTGACCGCGGACTGGGACGTCGACGACGGCAGGATCATCCTCGGCTCGACACCGGGAAACGGTCTCAGTTTCGACGAGTCCGCCGCACGACCCCCTGCCATATCAGGGACGCCGGCACCAGAAGGTCCGCACGTCCGACCGGCGGACGCTGGCTTGCGGATGACCCTGCACGGGTGACATTGCACCAGACGGCCGTCGGTCCCGCGGCTTCCACCCATTCGGTGGTGATCACTGCGACCTCGATGATCAGGTTTCGATGATCAGCGATTTCCGGGCGGCCTCGAGCACGCGATCGGAAACCGCGGTCCCGGCCGTGGCGCGGGCCAGCACAAGCGCTCCGACGAGGGTGGCCACGTCGGCGAGGCTGCCCAATTCGCGGGCGTAAAGATCAACACCTTGGGCGTACCCCTCGACAGCCGTAGCGAAGTCGCCGTGGGCGAGGTCACCGCCGAAACCGGCTGCAGGGCAGCCGTCGCCGGCCCCATCGCGATGTTCAGGTGACAGGTAGCCGCGGACGAAATCCTCCCGACTCTCCGCCGTCAGCCGCTCTCCCGCCTGCTCGAACGCCTGGCCGACCGCCTCGGCCACCAGTGCTTCCTTGGAGGCGAAGTGCTTGTAGAAGCCGCCATGGGTGAGTCCGACCTCAGCCATCACGTCGGCCACGCTGACCCCGGCGATCCCCCGCTCCCGAAACAATCGGGCCGCCGTCTCGACGATCCGCTGTCGGTTTTCTCGCGCCTGCGCCTGCGACACCCGTCCCATGCCGTCAAGCATAGATGTTGTGTGTCATCTATCACCTTGCCCATTTTTAGATGATGATCGTAATCTAAACCCATGGACCTGAACAACTCCGTCGCCCTCGTCTCCGGCGCCAACCGCGGTCTCGGCCGCATCCTCGCCGGCCAACTCCTCGAACGTGGCGCCAAGGTGTACGCCGGCGCCCGCAACCCGTCCCGGGCCGACATTCCCGGAGCGATCCCCGTGCAGCTCGACGTCACCGATTCCGACTCGGTCGAGCTGGCCGCCAAGACCGCCCCGGACGTCACCCTGTTGATCAACAACGCCGGTTCGAGCACGGGTCAGCCCCTTGTCGAGGGTGACCTCGACCGCATTCGCCTCGAGATGGAAACGCACTACTTCGGCACGCTCAGCCTGACCCGTGCCTTCACACCGGTCATCGAGGCGAACGGCGGCGGTGCGATTCTGAACGTCCTCTCAGTGCTCTCCTGGCTGCACCCGGGCGCGATCGGTGCCTACAGCGCCGCCAAGACGGCAGCCTGGGCGCTCACCGATGCCGTACGCGAGGAGCTCGCGCCCCGAGGCATCGCCGTCTCCGCGCTGCACGTGGGCTACATGGACACCGACATGGCCGCCAGGATCCCTGCCGAGCAGAAGATCGACCCGGCGGTCGTGGCAACTCTTGCCCTCGACGGCGTCGCCGCCGGTGACCGCGAGATCCTCGCCGACGACGTGACCCGCCAGGTGAAGGCCGGACTTGCTGCCTGAGCTGCGTCGGACTGATCTTGCCCGGGCCGTTCACCTCCTCGCTGCGACGATCGGGACCGCGACGTCACACACCTCCTCGGCCGGTTCCGCCGCGACGGGATCGATGCCGACCCGATAGACCTCCCGCGCAGCCCCGACACCGGTCCGTTGGTGCTGTCGGATCCATTCCTCGACGGCGTCGTACGCCGACAGGATCTGTGGCCATTCCCACTGTGCCCGGGTGACCGTCACGTACGCCTGCAGCTGCGCCGGCTCGCGACGCGTTGCCGCGGACGCCGTGCGCACCGGGATGCCGACTTCGACCGGTCCGTCGCTGTCCTCGTTCACCTCACCGTGGAAGAACACCATCGGGCCACCCACGGCTCCTCCATGATCGGCGGCGCGCCTGGTGAGGCGAGCGATCGCGCCGGTGACGGTCGCCCGGAGCGCGGGCAGGTCGACCGCCTTGATCTCGCTGAGCAGGATCGTTTCAGGAACCTCACGTTCCAGAACCGTGAACGCCGGGAACCGGGTCTGACCACCACGCAGGCTCTCCCCAAGACGCTCCGCGAGCCCGCGCTGGAAGGCCAGACGGCGCTCGACGGCGGCCCAGTACTCCTCCAGGACCTCGACGCCGACCTCACGCGGCCCGGACAGCACCCGCGCGACATCGGACAGCGGCATGTCCAGCCGTCTGAGGCCGACGATCAATCGGGCGGTGAACAGTTGGTCGTCCCGATAGCGCCGATATCCTGTGTCGGGATCGACCACGGCCGGACTGAGCAGGCCGAGATGGTCGTACAACCGCAGCGCCCGCAGCGACAGCCGCGACCGACGGGCGAACACGCCGATCGTCAGGAGTTGCTCTTCCACGACGACATCGTCCACCGCCATGCCGACATTCGCGCGGACTTCGGTGATCACGACGAACTGTGCCGCAGGTCGGCAGGTCAATGGGCATCCTGGTCGGCAAGCCGGAAGGCCAGCTCGGTCTCCCATTCGTTCATGTCCTGGCCCGGCTCGTCGTAATAGATCTCCAGCCGACTCCGCCATCGCTCGCCCTGCGGCGACGGCGACACGTCCCACTCCAGGCCCTGGCCGTCGGCCCATTTCAGTAGCCGGGCGGTCGCGTCCATCAGCGTCTTGGGATGGCCGACATGCATCAGCGTGACGTACCTCCCCTCGGGCAACACGCCGAAGTGAACCCGGGCGTCGCCGTCGACCGGTTCGGCAATGGGCAGGCCGGTCTCGATCTCAAGGTCCCGCTCCATGTCGATGATGTTGTACTTCCAGAACGGTGCCCCGGTCGGCTTGATCCCTCGGGACTCCAACCAGGCGAAGACCTCCTGGGTCAGCGGCGGCACGACGTCGCCGATGGCGTCCATCGTGACGTGCACGGTGATGGCCACGTACGGCGTAGCGGTACGCTCGACAATGCTCGGTGATCTGTCCATGCCGTGAGCATGAGCCCTGACGTCGGGGAAGAGTCAAGCCTTGCGAAACAACGGTCGTTGGGGAAACCATCCCCGATGGTGATCATGACACTTGGTAGCTGCTGAGCATCCGCGGCATCACATGACCAGGACTGACAATCGTCACGATCTTCTGGGCCGGCTTCACCGATCATCGACGCTATGTCATGGCAGAGACCCGAGCTGGTGTTGTGGATCATCGGATGCGCGTGGATGTTGATCCAGCAGATACGGGTCCGCAGGCTGGTATCGGCAGCCGGGCTCAGTCTGCTCGGTTTTCTGTTGGTCCTCGGAGTGGCCACCGTGATCTTCGGCGTCGCCGCCACTCAGCAGTCCGGCAGACTCTCCGCCGCGGCGGTCGCCGTGATGGCGTCAACCCTCCCGGTCGCCGTCCTCGCCGGATGGCTTCGGTCCCGAACGGTGAAGGTGTGGCGCAGCGGTTCGACCCTGCTGCGTCAAGGAGGAATCGCCACTGTCGGTCTCTGGGTCGCCTGGGTCGCCGCCCACGCCGGCCTCGACCTATGGGCCAACCGGCTGAGTCACGGCGTGTTGGGTTCGAGCACACTGTGGTTGGCGATGTTCGTCTCGCTGGTCACCCAACTGGCCCTGCTCACACGGCGCTCCCGGGCTCTGCCGCGGGTGCCCGACCGCGTTCCCAGCATCGTCTGATCGGCGACCTGACACGTCGACCTTCGGGGACCGCGCCGCCGGCTACGACACCGGCTGGCTGGGCAGGATGCATCACCGGATCTGTGATCGGGTGGTAGCGCTCGTCTGCGACGTCGCCCCCGATGCGCGACGCATTCGTGATGTCGGCTGCGGCACCGGATACCTGATCGATCGGCTCGCAGCCCGGCTGCCTCGGGCCGAGATGCTGATGGGCGTGGACGTCACGCCGGCCATGATCGACATCGCCGCTCAGAACAGCGGTGACCCGCGTGTCACGTTCATGGTGGCCGCAGCCGAACAACTTCCACTGGCCGGTGGATTCGATCTTGTGGTGTCGGCGATCACGCCCTGGAGCCACCCTGTCATCGTCCACGGGAGACAACCTCCCGCAGCGAGTCCAGCAGCTGCGACCAGCCGATCTCCAGTCCTGCCACCGAGGGGGCGGCTTCCGGGCGCACCTCCGAAACGTCGATCGTCAACTCCAGCTCGGTCTGATGATCACCGTCGATGCTGACCGTGTGGACCGCTGAGAACAGCTCCCGTCCGCCGCTGTCGAGGGGCGCCAGTGTGAAGACGAGTCGGCGACCGGATTCGACTGCGACAACTCGGCCGGAGGATCTGTAGGTCCCCGACGGCCCTTCGCTCAGGATGAGGCGGATCGGCGCGCCAACCCGTGGCGCGATTTCAACGGTGTCGACGTGGAAGTGTCGCGGTGCCCACCACCTTGCGGCGAGTTCAGGCACGGTCCAGGCCTCCCAGACCTCGTTCGGCGATGCCGGCAGCAACCGTTCGAACCGAAGGGTTCGGCCGGCTGTCCCGTTGCCTTGCGATTCAGCTGCGATGGCCCGCTCGTACGACTCCAGCGCCCGATCATCAACGCCGCTGGCAGCCCACCGGTCGAAATGGCGGGCCAACTCGGCGACAGTGTGTCGGTCGAGTTGCGCGATGCGGCGACGGCCAAGCTTGCGAACCCGGACCACACCGGCTGCCTCCAACGCTTGGATGTGCTTGGTGGTCTGCGGCTGCAAGGCGCCCAACGCGGCCGCCACCTCCCCGACGGCCATCGGCTGCCGGGACAACAATTCGACGATGCGGAAGCGGTTCGCTTCGGCGATCACGGCCAGGATCTGTTGAGCGTCGGCGGACATGATTTCCTGCCCCACAAGGCAGCCGTGGAAGTCAGTCGACCAGTCGTGACAGGTTGTCCAGCTCGTTGGACCGTCCAGCCACCAGCCGTTCGGTCCACACCTGGTCATGCATCGGCTGGACCCACATCACGATCCGGGTCCGGTCCCCGACCTGGCTGAGCTCGATCTCGGTCAGGTGCTCATACGGCGCATGATCCGGCACGAAGTCGACCAGCGACTGGTAGCTGAGCCGGCTCGGTTCTGAGATCTCGACGAATCGCTTCCTCGATTCAGTGGCCAGCGGCATGCCGTGCTGTTCCAGGAACGCGATCTGGTCCGGCGCGACGGCGGTCATCGTGTAGAGGAGTTCGCCACCCGGCTTCAGGTCCAACCGGGTGACGTCAGTCCGGAAGCCATCCGGGGCCCACCACTGAGAGATGCCCTCCGGTGTGGTCCACAGTGCCCAGATGCGGTCGAGTGATGCGGCGACGGTGCGCTCGATGATCTTCGTCATGAAGCTGACTATATATTCGTCTAGACGAATATGTAAAGGTCTCGGCCGATCGCGCGAGCGGTTGGCCGCCACCCGGCCGTGTTCACGGAGCGATCGTGTTCACAAAGCGGTGGTGAGACCGCAGCAGGCGTACCTGATGCTTGGCCTGTTTGGGGCTGAGGACCTGGTTCTGCGCGTAGTAGACGTAGTCGACGTATTCGTTCCAGATGCTGGTCTGCTGTCCGACGTGGCCTGTGGTGTCGATCAGCCAGGTGTTGAAGTCGATCACCATGTCCTCACGGGGGAAGTACTTTCCGGCGTGGTCGGCAACGAGAACTCCGTCGACGTAGTAGCGCACGTGACCCCCTGCGACGGTGGCCATGATCGTGTGCCAGCCGGCCAGGCTGACGGCTTGATCATTCTCAACGCTGTCGCTGCAGGTTTCGCCGGTCGTGTACCAGGTGGTCTCCGAATTCAGCGGTCCCGGTGTCCCCCACCCGCCGTTGGGCAGGTATTCGGTGAAGTCCGTCTCGCTGTAATTGGGATCGCAGTCGGCGGCCAGCGGCCCGATCGCGAAGAACGTCTGGTTCATGAAGTCACCGTCCGGCCCGGCGGCTGGAGCGTCGGAGAACTTGATCTGGGCCAGGTACGTGCCCTCACGTCCCTGGGTCGTCTGGGTGAACTCGGACTGGGTGGTGCCTTGACTCGTACCATCAGTGGTCAACCGCAACTGCAGCGACTTCTTGCCTTGGATCCTGGGGAACGCGATATTGTCTGCGGTCCAGGTGGCGCCCTCGACTCCGGGGCCACCGCCACCGGTCCGCACCTCCCAGCCGTCGGCTGTGACGGCAGGATCGTCCGGCCCGGAGTAGTCGAAGTCATCGAAGAGCACGCCATGCGGCGGGGCTGCCGACGCCGTCGGCGCGACCCCGGCCAGGGAGAGTGCGGCGGCCAGCGCTGCGCCGACGACGATCACCGGGTTGAATGCACGAAACACTCTGGGTCGAATCACTGTGCGTTCCTATCTGCGATGGTTCCCCGAGCAGCGATCCGGACAGTTGCGGTCACGCCCCGAACGTGGGCAAACAGGATCTGACTCGAAGACTCGCACCCGACGACCTGGTCGTCAACGAACTCGGCAACGAACTCGCCATCCCAAGACAGTCGGCAGCTCAGCCACCCAGTGTTGATCGCAGCCAGCGTGCTCCCCTGGTGATCGCGTCATCGGCTACCGTGGTGCGGCCCGCCGCCATCTGGAAGGTGTGCAGTTGGCCGGGGAACTCGTCCAACCGAACCGCGACTCCGCCGTCCCGGAGCCGTTCGGCGAGGGCCCGGCTGTCATCGCGCAGCGACTCCTCACCGCCGACCTGGAGGTAGGTCGGCGGAAGACCGCGGGGCTCGACGAAGAGCGGTGCCGTCAGCGGATCGTGCGGATCGGACCCGGCCAGGTAATCCGAAGCGAGCCCGCGGACCACGTCGCGGGTGAAGAAGGGGTCGCTGCCCGTTGCGTAGGAGTCACCCCTGGCTTCGAAGTCCGTCCACGCTGAGACCAGCACGAGTGCGGCGGGCATGGGCAACTGCTCCACTCGGGTGCGCGCGGCCAAGCCGACCGCCAGCGTGGCTCCGCAGGAGTCTCCGACCACCGCAATCCGCGTCGCACCCCCCGCCAGTAGCCACCGGTACGCCGCAACGGCGGTGTTGAGCTGGCTGGGGAACACGTGCTCGGGCACCAGCCCGTATTCGACGGCGAATGCCGGCCATCCGGTCGCCCGGGACAGGTGCCCGAACATGTGCGCATGTGTTGTCACGGAGCCGCTCACGAAGCCGCCGCCGTGGATGGCCAGAATGACCCGGCCGGCCGACGAACAGTGCGGCCGCAGCCAGCTGCCCGCCGGGTCGGCGATCCACTCCTGTTCCATGCCGGTGGGTGGGCAGCCGAGCTCTTCCCAGGCCACCCGCTCATCGCGTCCCACTGCTTCCCAGTACGCCCGATTCGGGTCTGTCGATGTCGTCGTCACGGTGGTGTAGACCGCGATCATGATCGAAAGGAATCGGGGAGAGGCAGAACCCGCCGGAGTGATGCTGCGCCGGTTTGTGCCGGGCGGAGGCGGGGTATCCGACATCACATCCCGGAGACATCAGATCCCGGTAGACGCCGAAGGGTGACGGTGCCCGTCAGGCCTGGAACCGACTGGAGGACGCGGATGCACCCGACCCCGCCGAGACGACGCACGACGTTTCGCCACGGACTGCTCGGCGGAGCGATCGCGACAACGACGATGACCGGCGTGTTCTCCAGTTTCGACCTGCTCGGCTGGGTCGGCCAGCTTCCACCGCGTCAGATCATGCAGCGTCTGCTTCCGAAGCAAGTCGAGGGACGGCAGCTCAATGCCGCAACGATCATCGCGCACCTGGGCTACGGAGCGATGCTGGGTGGAGCCTTCTCGTTGATCACTCGATCACCGACAGTCACTCGTGGCGCCATGTACGGGATCGCGGTCTGTGTGGCCAATTACGAGGTCGGACTGCCGTTGGCCGGCATCCGCGAGCCGCTCCATCGCGACAGCCCGCGGGAGATCGCCACCTTGGTCATCGGCCACCTGGTCTACGGTGCCGATCTCGGCCGCCGTCTGGCCGGCCGCAACAGGTGACCACCCTTCGGCACGACACGACTGATCCGACCTCCGCCCGATAGGAGCACGCATTGTCCACCGCACTACTGGTGATCGACATGCTCAACCGGTACGAACACGACGACGCGGGGGCGCTCGCCGAGTCGGTCGGCGAGTCCGTGCCGAACATCCGTCGGCTGCTCGACGCGGCGCGTCAGCAGGACAGCACAGTTGTCTACGTCAACGACAACCACGGCGAATGGACCGCCGATCGGCGGGAATTGGCGGACTGGGCACTGCAGGGCTCGCGTCCCGATCTTGTCGAACCGATCCTTCCCAGCCCCGATGTCCCGCTGTTGGTCAAGGCTCGCCATTCGGCCTTCTACGCCACCCAGCTGGACTACTTCCTCCGTACCCACAACGTCGACCGCATCGTGTTGACCGGTCAGGTCACCGAACAGTGCATCCTCTATTCGGCCCTCGACGCCTACGTCCGACATTTCGATGTCGCGGTGCCCAGCGACGCCGTCGCGCACATCCACAAGGATCTCAGCGACGCCGCGCTGGCGATGATGGAGCGCAACATGCGGGCTCGCGTCTGCTTGACCGACGAACTCGTCGGAGTATTCGGCTCGCGGTGATCGTCGGCTGGACGGTGGATGTGGGCTAGACCGGGCGCCTCTGCTTGGCAGTGAAGGTCAGATGTGTGACCCCACTGGGTGTCGACACGGCTTCGATCGAGAACTTCTCCTCCAGCGCCTCGAGGTCGTCCCACAACCGGACGCCCCGACCGAGCAGTATCGGCACCTGCACGATGTGCATGTGATCGACAAGCCCCGCGGTGACGAACTGCCGGATGACTGTGGCGCCGCCGCCGATCCGCACGTCCTGACCGCCGGCGGCAGCTCTGGCCTGTTCCAGCACGTCGGCCGGCGACGCGTCGCGGAAGTGGTAGACAGTGCCGCCACCCATGTCGATCGAGGGCCGCGGCTTGTGGGTGAGGACGAAAACCGGGGTGTGGAACGGCGGGTCGTCGCCCCAGGCACCCCGGAAATCAGGGTCGTCCTGCCAGCCTGGGTGTCCGAACTTCCCTGCGCCCATGATCTCGGCCCCGATTCCCGGGACGTAGCGTTCGGCGAACGCGTTGTCGGCGCCGAGACTGCCGCCGTCGCCCTGCCAGGAATGCGTGGCGAACATCCATTCGTGCAGCCGCTCACCGGCATGCCCGAACGGGGCATCAGCGGTCCGGCCGTCACCGGTGCCGAAGCCGTCCAAGGAAATCGCGAAATTGTGCACCCGAACGTTCGACATGGAAGGACTCCCTTCGTGAGCCGGCGCCTTCGCCGACGGGCTCCATCCTGACCCGATCCACCATCATCCTCCGGGCGACGACCGCGGAACGTCGTAAAACTTGGGACACCTGTCCGACAGACCCGACGATGCGACCCGAAGCGCTCTACCGTCGGGACATGACCGGAACCACAGCGCATCCACGCCGGATCGTGGTGGTCGGCTATCGAGAGGCCGAACTCCTCGACATCGCGTGCATCACCACCGCTCTGGAGATCGCCGACCGGTACGCCGGTCGGAAGGCCTATCAGGTGTTCGTGGCGTCCCCCGGGGGCCGGCCGATCCACACCTGGACCGGTCTGCTGCTCCAGGCACAGCTCGCCCTTGAGGAGTTGACCGACCGGCTCGACACCCTGATTGTGGTCGGCGGGCTCGGCTACCTCGAGGCCATGGACGATCCCGTACTGGTCGGGCACATCCGGCGCCTTGCCCGCCAGACCCGACGGGTCGCCTCGGTCTGTACCGGAGCCGGCATTCTGGCCGCCGGCGGACTGCTCGACGGCCATCGCGCCGCAACGCACTGGGACCATTCCGAATATCTGTCCCGCCGCTTCCCGAAGGTCCGGTTCGACCGTGACCCGATCCATCTGACGGACCGAGGCGTGGCCACATCCGCGGGGGTCACTGCCGCACTGGACCTGACGCTGTCGTTCATCGAGGCCGATCTTGGTGCGGAACTGGCCCGCAACGTGGCCCGACAGATGGTGACCTACCTGCAGCGACCCGGCAACCAGGCCCAGATGAGCATGTTCACCGCTCCACCGGCGGCCGGCAACCCGTTGGTCCACCGGACCGTCGACCACATCACCACCCACATCGACGCCGATCTGTCCACCGCGACATTGGCCGCGCTGGCCGGAGTCAGCGAGCGTCACCTGACCCGGCTGTTCCTCTCCGAGATCGGCGTCACGCCGGGCCGTTTCGTCCGACGCGCCCGGACCGAAGCAGCGGCGCATCTGTTGACCGGAACCGACCTCACCATCGAGACCATCGCGGCCCGGTGCGGTTTCGGGACGTCGGAGACCCTCCGCCAGTCATTCCAGACCCAGTACGGCGTCTCACCGTCGCACTACCGGAACACGCAGTCCAGCAGCCGACCCAGACCGCGGCCCACAGCCATCGGCGGCCCGCCCGCTACGGTGTCGAGCCGACCCAGGACGGCCACCGGCTGATCCGCACGCTGTCCCACGGCGACCGATGATCAAGCCGAAGTTGATCGTCGCCGACGAACCGGTGTCGATGGCGGACGCATCGTTGCGGGCGACGATCCTGCAGAGTCTGCGGACCGTCAACCGAGGCCGGGTGGCGGGCCGAGCTCGCGGCGGAGTTCGCTGAGCCGCTGATAGGCGGTGTTGCGGTACTCGATCAGCGCGGCCAGTTGATCAGCGGGGATGTCCAACAGCCCGCCACCGCTCTTGGTGCCCAGCCGTCCCACTGCTATTGCATCGGTCAACACGCTGGGCGCCGCCAGACGATCGCCGTACGCCCGTTGCAGGCTCTGGTACGCACCGGCGTAGACATCCAGCCCCGCCATGTCCGCGATCGCGAACGGACCGAAGAAGCCGAGCCGGAAACCGAAGGTGCTGTTCACCACGGTGTCCACCTGATCCGGCGTGGCCAGGCCCTCCTCGACGATCAACGCCGCCTCCCGGTAGAGGGCGAACTGCAGCCGGTTCCCGACGAAGCCGGGACTGTCCGACACCCGGGCCGGTGATTTCCCGGCGGCGATGATCATCTCCTCCACCGCAGTGATCACCTGTTCGTCGGTGTCGGGCGTCGGGATCAGCTCGACCCCGGGCACGAACGGCGCCGGGTTCCACCAATGCACGCCGAGGAACCGTTGCGGACCGGGCACCCAGGCGGCCAACTCACCGATCGGCATCGCCGAGGTGTTGGTCCCGATCACAGCGTCGGGCCGCGCCACGGCACCGATCCGCTGCAGGGATTCCCGTTTCACCTCGCGGTCCTCCGAGACCGCCTCGGTCACGTAGTCGGCGCCGTCCACGGCAGCATCGACACTGTCGACGGCAGTCAACCGCTCGGCAAGCAGATCGGTGGATCCGGCCGGGAACAGACCCGCTGCCACGAAGTGATCGGATTCGGCGAGCAGCCGGTCCCGGGCTGCGACGGCGTGCCGGGCGGACACGTCGGCCAACCTGACGTCGTGTCCGGCGAGCGCCAATGACTGTCCGATTCCACCGCCCATATACCCCGATCCGACCACCGCGACCGTCGGGAACAGCTGGCTCATGATCACGATCGTTGCAGACGGCCGGTGTCGCGGCCCGGCCACCCCCAGGCAACATCGTCAACGGCCAGGAACGGCTCCTTGACCACAGTTCCCGGCGTCAAACCGGTGAAGTCGGCGATCTCGCGGTGCAGATGGGACTGGTCGGCATAGCCGATCTCCGCCGCGACCTCGACCGCCTGCTGTCCGGCGACCAGCCGGTGCACCGCCTGATCGAACCGGACCAGCCTGGCAGCCCGTTTCGGCGTCAGCCCGATCCGACTCCGGAACTGTGACCACAGGCGTTTGCGGCTCCATCCGAGTTCGGCGGCCAGTGCCTCGATCTGCCCTGTGCCGCGAGCCGCAACGATCTGTTGCCACGCCCAGTCGACTTCGGGGTTCGACCGTTCCACGGTGGCGCATCGCTCGGCCACGAAGGCGTCGGCGACCGCGAACCGCTCCTCCCAGGAGCCGAGGCCGCTCAACCGGCCGGTCAGCCGGCCCGCATCGCCGCCCAACAGCTCGTCCAGCGTCACCACGGTCGCATCCAACTCGGTGATCACCGGACCGAGCGCCGCCCGCGCGACGGTCGGCGACAGTCGTACCTGTACGCAGGCGAACGCATCCGCACGCACAATACGCAGGCTGTCACCGAAGCCGACGCCGGCCACGAAACTGCCGGTGAGCAGCCGGCCGCCGGCGTCCAGGGCCGCCACCGTGCCGTCGACGACGAGCACCAGGGTGACCGCAGGATGTGGGATCAATCGCAACTCCGGCGGAGTGCGGCCCCGATCGCCGAAGCCGGCCATGGTGACGCCGGGGATCCGACTCGGTCGTCCGGGACATGCGATGTCCCACAGCAGCCGGTCCGAGGATCCCGATCGGTAGGCCGATTGATCGGCCCGATGATCCGCCACGCCGCCATCGTAGGACGCGGAACATTCGTCCAAGACACCTCGGTCCGTGCGGGCGCAGAGTGAGTGCATGATCACGTCGAATGTCACACCGCCGACCGAGGAGTCCCTGCTGGATCTGGACGGTGCAACCATCCATGTCTGCCAGGACGGACCGTCGGATGCACCGGCCCTGTTGCTGATCCACGGCACCGCTGCATCGGCTCGGTCGTGGGAGCCGATGCTGCCGTTCCTGACTGACTCCCACCGGATCGTGCGGATCGACCTGGCGGGCTGCGGCCGTTCCTGCGGCCGTTCGTCGGCACCGGAAGCCGGTAGCTATGGCGCACCTGATCAGGCGCGGCTCGCGGCCGCGACCCTGGATCGGCTGGGTGTCGGTCACGCAGTAGTCGTCGGGCACTCGAGCGGCGGAGTGATGGCGACAGCTCTGGCCGAACAGCGACCGGACCTGATCGACGGACTGGTGTTGATCGACACCGGACCGCACATGACGGCCTACATCGCCCGTGAAGTCTCGCTGCGCGGCGCCTCCTGGAACCGCCTGACCGATGATCAGATCCGGGATGCGATCCGGGACGGATTCGCAGCGGGCTATCAGATCCCCCTGTCCTACGTCGAGCAGTTCCGAGAGATCAACTTCGTCACCTTCGCGGCCACCTCGCAGGCGGTGCCGCCGTATCTGGACGAGCGTTCCCTGCCGGAACGCCTGGCTCCGCTGGGCAAGCCGCTGCTGGTGCTGTTCGGCGAGGAGGACAGCAGGTGGAGCCCCGCATCAGCCGCCGACTACCGCGCCGTACCCGGCGCGACGATCACGATGCTGCCCGGGATCGGGCACTCGCCCAATCTCGAGGATCCGCGGCTGACCGCGACCCACCTGCTGTCCTTCACCTCCCGACTGGGTCAGGGCCGCTGGAAGGCCGAACGGCCTACCGTGACCAGCTGCCCGGCATCGGGGATCCCGAGGAACGAGGCGATCGCCCACGCCGACGAGTAGAGCCTGCCGTGCGACCAGAGCAACCCGCTCGGCATGGTTACCTGGGCATACGTCCTTGGGCCGAAGCGCGGCACGGCGACAATCTGCCCGACCGTACTGGGGTCGAAGCCCGGGGGTGGCGGCGCATCGTTGGCCGGTGCACCTTCCAGCAACTCCGATACGTACACCGTCCCGTAGCGGTCGACCGCCACACCGGTCGGTGCAGTGAACCCGGTGATCACCCGGACCAATCGACCATGAGGTGTCACGACATACACCCGCCCCTCACCGGGCTGTTCGGACGCCAGAGCCGAGATGTAGAGCAGTCCGTCCGGGCCGTAGGCCAGACCGGTCGGCACCGGATCGCACCCGACACCACTCGGGGTGTTGTTCTCAGCTGTTGCACAGACGCCGGTGGTGATCACCGACGGCACGAAGAAGGTCGACACCCGGCCGCGCCGATCGACCGCCAGCACATCGTTCGCTCCGGCGTCGGCAACCAGTAGAAACCCGTGGTGACGGCGGTCCTTGATCACGAAGTACGGGTTGGACAGCGAATCCGTAGGCTCACCGTTCTGGTCGAACTGGATCTGCCCGTCGGGATTGTTCGCCAACTCGTAGGCCAGCAGATCGGCGAACAGCCTCGGCGTACCGCCGGGCCGGGCCACATAGAGTCCGCCGGTCGACTCGTCGGGCGTCGACGGGTCGTCGTCCGGCTCAGCCTCGCCGGCGGCGATGTAGATCCTGTTCCCGATCGACGTCACTCCCTGCGGGAGTGTCAGCCCGCTGACAACGGTGCGGCTGCGGTGCCGCCACGGATCGACCTGAGTGATCTGGCCGCTGTCCGACTCGGCAACGAGTAGGCCGCCACGGCCGGCCGAGACCTGCCGCGGACCGTTCAACCCGTCTGCGAGCACGGCGACCGGCGACGACCCGTGATGGTGGCTGTGGTGCCTGCCGTGAGCCGCGGCGACCGCCGGGTCTGCCACGCCGATCAACCCGGCGGCGCAGACTGCCGCGGACAGCAGACCGGCGGCCCTGGCCACGGCGCGGCGGGTACTGCTACGGGATCCTGGAGCGGATCCTGGTCTGATTGAAGACACGATTCCCCCCGAAACGTCCGTCGGATCCACGGTGATCCGATCCCGGCCCATCTCTACTAGCATCCGCCGCCCGGCCGCAACCCCCGGCGGGGTGGAACGATCACCTATCCTGGCCGACTGTGGGATTCACCAGGGCCGAGTTGGAAAGTTACCGGGACGCGTCGGTTCCTGATCTTGTCGGCCCAGGGCTCAAGCTGCTCTTCGTCGGCATCAACCCCGGCTTGTGGACCGCAGCAACCCAGACCCACTTCGCCCATCCGGGCAACCGCTTCTACCAGGCTCTGCGCAGGGCCGGCATCATCGAACGGGAGATCGATCAGGCGGCGGGATTCACCGACGCCGACCGCGCGTACTTGATCAACCGGGGCATCGGAAACACCAATCTGGTCAACCGGGCGACCGCGCGCGCCGACGAACTGACCGGCGACGAACTGCGCGCCGGGTCGCACCGGGTGCGGACCTTCGTCGTCGAGCACCATCCGCGGGTGGTCGCCGTAGCCGGCATCACGGCCTACCGGATCGCCTTCGGTCGGCGATCCGCGAAATTGGGCAGGCAGCCCGAACCCCTGGAGGGCGCCGAGTTGTGGATCGTGCCCAATCCGTCCGGGCTGAACGCCCACGAGACCGTCGATTCGCTCGCGGCGAAGTACGCCGAGGCCGCCCGGGCAGCCGGCGTGCTTTGACGGTGTGCTGTGATGGAGCGCATGACGTCTGCCACCCTCGACTACCCGGTCGCCGAGCGCGTTCTGGACAACGGGCTCCGGGTGATCGCGAGTCCGGATCACGCCGCGGGCTCGGTCGCGGTCAATCTCTGGTACGACGTCGGCTCCCGTCACGAGGAGCCGGGCCGGACCGGGTTCGCCCATCTCTTCGAGCATCTGATGTTCCAGGGCTCGGCCAACGTCAAGAGCGCCGAGCACTTCTCCCTGTTGCAGCCCGCCGGGGCCAGCGTCAACGCAACAACCTGGTTCGACCGCACCAACTACTTCGAGGCGTTGCCGGCCGGTGGGCTGGATCTGGCGCTGTGGCTCGAGGCGGACCGGATGGGAAGTCTGCTGCTCGCGCTGACCGAGGAGAACTTCGAGAACCAGCGCGAGGTCGTCAAGGAGGAGAAGCGGCAGCGTTACGACAACGTCCCGTACGGCGACGTCATCGAGCTGATCATCACGCAGGTGTTTCCTTCGGGTCACCCGTACAGCCACACCGTGATCGGATCGATGGATGATCTCAACGCCGCCGGGGTGGAGGACGCGCGGGCATTCTTCCGCCGTTTCTACATGCCGAACAACGCGGTGCTGTCCATCGTCGGCGATGTCGACGTCGAGACGGCGTTCGCCAGGGCCGACCGGTACTTCTCCCCGGTTCCGGCCGCGGCGAAACCGGAGAAAATGATCACCCAACCGCTGGCGCCGCTGACCGGTCTGCCTCGCCGTGAGACCGTCCAGGACGTGCCGAGCGAGGCCGTGTATCTGACCTGGCGGCTGCCCGCCGACAGGTCGCCCGGGTTCGACGCTCTTGATCTTGCCTTCGGCGTGCTCGGCCAAGGACAGAGCTCACGGCTGATGAAGCGGCTGGTGCGCGGCCGGGAGATCGCCGAGTCCGCCTACGCCAGCGCGATGGGCCTGATCGGCGGCAACTCGCTGGGCATGGTGGGTGCCCGGGCCCGGGCCGGAATCACGCCGGAGGAACTCGAGGATGCGCTGGTCGCCGAGATCGACGGCCTGATCACCGGTCCCCCGAGCCCTGCGGAGCTGGAGCGGGCCAAAGCCCAGACCGAGCGTCACTGGCTGCAGGAGCTCGCCAGGGTCGACTCCCGCGCTGACCAACTGAGCGGCTTCGCCACCTTGTACGACGATCCGCACCTGATCAACACCCGATTCGCCGAGATCGAGGCCGTCACACCCGAGGACGTGTCATCAGCGATCGCCGACTGGTTCACCTCGGACCAACGGGCATCGTTGATCTACCGGAAGGAGAATCGGTGAGCCAGCCAACGGCCTTCACGCCCGCGCCGCGACCCGAGATCGCCGAGCCGCGCCCGTGGAGTTTCCCGACACCCGATCGGACAACGCTGGACAACGGTCTGGAGGTGATCAGCTACCGGCTGCCCGGCCAGCACGTCATCTCCGCCAGCCTCGTCCTTGACGTACCGCTGACCGCAGAACCGCGGGAACTCGAGGGTGTCGCCGCGATCACCTGCCGGACGCTCGATGAAGGGACCACCGAGCACGGCACCGACGAGTTCGCCGAGCTGCTGGAGACCGCCGGAGCGGGGTTCGGCGTCGACGTCAGCTCAGCGGGGCTGCAACTCATCCTCGACGTACCGTCCCGACACCTCGACGCCGCGCTGGACCTGTTCGCAGAAGCGATCAGTACACCGGCGCTGGCTGCACCCGACATCGACCGGCAGGTGCAGTTGCGGTTGGCAGAGATCAGCCAGGCGAGAGCCAACCCCAGCCAGGCCGCGGCGATCGCGTTCCGCCGTAAGGTCTTCGCCGACGGTACTCGGTACGCACGGATGAATGACGGCGAGCCGGAAACGGTCGCGGCAGTCACGGCGGAGGCCGCGCAGCGCTTCCACCGTGATCATTTCGGCCCCAGGGACGCCAAGCTGATCCTTGCCGGTGAGCTGCCTGAGGGCGTCGAATCACTGGTGCACAAGCATTTCGGCGGTTGGTTCAACGAGCAGCAGAGCGTTGTCGATCATCAGCCGCCGCAGCCGGGCGTTCGCCGTGCGGTGATCGTGCACCGTCCCGGGTCAGTCCAGGCCGACCTGCAGCTCGGCGGATTCGGGATCGACCGGACCGATCCGCGCTGGGCCGACATCAGCGTTGCCTCCTACATCATGGGTGGCGCCTTCCTCTCCCGGCTGAACGGCGTTCTGCGCGAACAACTCGGCTACACCTACGGCGTGCGCATGGGGTTCCAGCCGCTGCGCTCCGGCGGAACGTTCGCGGTGTCAGGTTCCTTCCGTACCGAGGTGATCGGTGACGCGCTGACCCGCGCTCGCACGCTGCTGTCGATCAGCGAGCAGCCGTTCACGCAGCAGGAGGTCAGCGACGCGGTCACCTACTTCACCGGCGTGTCGCCGTTGCGGTACGCGACGGCGGACGGGGTGGTCGACCAGGCCGCCATCCAGGCGCTCGCGTTGCTCCCCGACGACTATCTCGACCAGCGGCTGGCCAAGCTGCGGGACGTGACACCGCAGTCGGCCGGGGAGGCGTACCGGTCGCTGGTCGACCCCGAGCAGCTCACGCTGGCGATCGCCGGGGACGCGGACAAGATCACCGGGCCGCTGACGGAGGCCGGCTTCGCCGACATCGAGATCATCGACCTCGAGACCTGACCGACTCAGCTGCTGCCGGCTCGGATCCCGGCCCGAGTCCTGACAACGCGGTCGCTACTGCTCGTCGGCCGGCTCGTTCCAGGTGGCCAGCAGCTCAGCGGCGTTGGCGTTGACCTTGTCAAGCAGCCGCAGCAGGGTGCGACGTTGGGCATCGCTCAGCCCGGCGGTCAGTCGGGCGTCGACGGCTTGGAGCTCAGTTGCCACAGGGCCGGCGAGCCGCCGGCCGGCAGGCGTGAGGTGCAGCCGCACCAGACGGTTGTCGTGCGTGTCCCGCTTCTTGATCAACAGGCCGGAAGCTGCCATCCGATTGGCCATCTTGACGATCGTCGGCGTGGTGACCTCGGTCTCGGCGGCGATCTCCCCCGGCGTCCGACCATCCCGTTCGACCAAGGCGACGAGCACCAGGTTCTGGCCCAGGTGCAGGCCATGTCGGCGCAGGCCGGCCGTCATCACGGCACGAAACAGCTTCGACGCCCGGATGTATGTGTCGGTGAAGTCAGTCATCGCCACCTCGGAGAAATCACTTGACGGCTAACGATCGTATCCTCGATGATTTCATTAGCCGGCAATCGACTCGTCCACCATCAGCCTGCCAGGAGTCTCCCATGTCCAGCACAGCAGAACGCAACAAACAAGCCGTCCGCGAATTCTACGAGTACGCCATCAATCGCAAGGACTTCACGGCTGCCCGCAGCCTGATCGGCGACAGGTACACCCAGCACAATCCCCGGATCGCCGACGGCGTCGACGGTCTGGAGAGCTTCATCGACGAGCTGCGAACCCGGTTCCCCTATCTGCGCGCCGAGGTCAAGCAGCTGTACGCCGACGGTGACGTCGTGATCGGCCACGTCCACGGCATCCGGGTGCCCGGCCAGGCGGGCACGGCGATCATCGATATCTTCCGGTTCGATGAGGACAAGATCGTCGAGCACTGGGACGTCATGCAACCGCTACCGGACCGGTCGGCGAACCCGAACGGGATGTTCTGAGCGCGCCGCGCAGAGGCAGAACCACGCTGCCGAGCGGATCGCTCACCAACCTCCTAGGGTGGACCCATGGTTGACAGCCTGTGGGAGATCGAGCCGTCCGGCCCGTTGCGGGGCGACGTCACCGTGCGCGGCGCCAAGAACGCGGTCAGCAAGCACATGGTCGCCGCCATGTTGGCCAGCAGTCCGAGCACGATCACCAACACCCCCGACGTCGGCGAGGTCGGGCTCACCGCAGGCATGGTGGAACACATCGGGATGACCGTCGAGCGGTCCGACGACGCGATCACGATCATCCCGGGTCCGGTTGCCGAACCCAACGTGCCCAAGGCGTTCAGCGGAGTCAACCGCATCCCGATCCTCCTGCTCGGACCGCTGCTTCACCTGACCGGCGAGGCATTCGTGCCTCTGCTCGGAGGAGATCCGATCGGCCGACGACCCGTCGACTTCCACGTCGACGCATTGCGCCGGTTCGGCGCCGAGGTGAGCATCGACTCCGACGGAATCCGTGCCCGGGCGACCCGGTTGACCGGCACCCGGATCGACCTGCCCTACCCCAGCGTGGGCGCGACGGAGACGGCCCTGCTTGCCGCCGTCCTGGCCAAGGGTCGCAGCGTGATCCGCAACGCCGCGACGGAGCCGGAGATCATCGAACTCGCACTCTTCCTGCAGCGGATGGGTGCCGGAATCTCCCTTCAGCCCCGATCGGCGGATCGTCGTCGAGGGTGTCGACCGGTTGCGGGGTGCACGGACCCGGCTCGGCGGCGACCGGATCGAAGCGTTCTCCTACCTGGTCGCCGGCCTGGTCAGCGGCGGCGAGGTGCGGGTGCACGGCTGTCCACAGGACCGGCTCGTCACGCCGATCACGACGTTGGCGCGGATGGGCGCCAAGTTCGACATCACCGACGACTGGATCATGGCCTCCGCGCCCGACGGGCTGCGTCCTGCGGCAGTGCAGACCGACACCCATCCCGGCTTCGCCACCGACTGGCAGACGCCCCTGATGGTTCTCTTCACCCAGGCCGACGGGATGTCGGTGTTGCACGAGACCGTCTATGAGAACCGGCTGGCCTACGTACCCGCGCTGCAGAGCATGGGCGCCGAGATCGAGACGTACGACACGTGCCTTGGTGGGCCGGCCTGCCGCTACCACGACACCGGCGCGGTGCACTCCGCCGTGGTCCGCGGGGTCAGCAAACTGCACGGCGGTGACGTGACCATGCCCGACATCCGAGCCGGTTTCTCGGCCGTCCTGGCCGCTGCCGTTGCGAACGGACCGTCGACCCTGCGCGGCGTCCGTCACATCGAGCGCGGCTACCACCGGCCGGTGGAACAGTTCCGGGCGCTCGGGCTGACGCTTCGCGCCCGCTGACGGCCGTTCGATAACCTGTGCGGAGTTCGCGCATCGTTGCGCGGCGCCGACCGTCGAAACGCTGCCGAACGGAATCCTCGCCTGATGTCCTCGGACGCCCCTGCCCTACCTGCTGTGATCGACCCCTACTCGGTCCGGTCCGCATTCCGGTCGATCAAACGGATGCGGATCGAGGTGCTCGGCGGCCTGGTCGTCGCGCTCGCCCTGATCCCGGAAGCGATCGCGTTCTCGATCATCGCAGGCGTCGATCCCCGGGTCGGCCTGTTCGCGTCGTTCACCATGGCTGTGACGATCGCGATCACTGGTGGCCGACGGGCGATGATCTCGGCCGCCACCGGCTCGGTCGCCCTGGTCGTCGCTCCGATCACCAGGAAGTACGGGATCGATTATCTGGTCGCCACCGTGCTCGTCGCCGGCATCTTCCAGATCGCCATGTCGCTGCTGGGTGTCGCCAAGCTGATGCGGTTCATCCCACGCAGCGTGATGGTCGGCTTCGTCAACGCCCTGGCCATCCTGATCTTCCTTGCCCAGTTGCCGAACCTGATCGGCGTGCCGTGGCTGGTCTACCCCCTGGTCGCCGCCGGGCTGGTGATCATCATCGGCTTCCCGCGGCTCACCCGGGTGGTGCCGGCACCCCTCATCGCGATCCTGGCCATCAGCGTGCTGGTCGTGTTCACCGGCTTCGAGGTGCCGACCGTCGGTGACATGGGCAGGCTTCCCGACAGCCTGCCCGCGCTGTTCGTTCCGCAGGTGCCGTTGGATCTGGCCACCGCCAAGATCGTCCTTCCGTACGCCCTGGGCATGGCACTGGTCGCGCTGCTGGAATCCCTGATGACCGCCAAGCTGGTCGATGATGTCACCGACACACATTCCGACAAGACCCGGGAGGCACTCGGACAGGGCATCGCCAACGTTGTCACCGGGATCTTCGGGGGCATGGGCGGCTGTGCCATGATCGGCCAGACGATGATCAACGTGAAGCAGTCCGGCGCACGGACCCGGATCTCCACCTTTCTGGCCGGGGGCTTCCTGCTCATCCTGGTCGTCGCCCTCCGTGACGTCGTGGCGATCATCCCGATGGCGGCCCTCACCGCCGTGATGATCATGGTGTCGGTCGGCACCTTCGACTGGCACAGTGTCCATCCCCGGACACTGCGCAGGATGCCGCTCAGCGCCACGATCATCATGGTCGCCACCGTCATCCCCACCGTGATCACCAACAACCTTGCGGTCGGCGTCATCATCGGCGTGATCGTCGCCGCCCTGTTCTTCGTCGCGCGGGTCGCGCATTTCACCGAGGTCATCGACGTCGCCCATCCGGACGAGAACACCCGGGTCTATGCCGTCAAGGGTGCCTTGTTCTTCGCGTCGAGCAACGACCTGGTCTATCAGTTCGACTACGCCGACGACCCGGAGAACGTGATCATCGACCTGTCCCAGTCCCAGATCTACGACTCCTCGACCGTGGCGACGCTCGACGCGATCCAGTTCAAGTACCAGCAGCGTGGCAAGAACGTCGAGATCATCGGATTGAACGAGCCGAGCCTTGCCTGGCACAGCAGGCTGACCGGCAGGCTGGGCGCCGCCACTGATCCGAGCGATCACACCTCGAGGTCATCCCACACGACTACCGTCGTTGTGCCGCTCGCCCAGTCCCGGCGGAGGATCGCGTACGCCACTGATGCCATCGGCCCGCCGCCCTCGATCGGCCAGGCGTCGCGGTAGTGGGCTTCCTTGACGAAGCCGGACCGGAGCATCACCTTGCGCATTGCGATGTTGTCTTCACGGGTCTGGCCCTCGAGCCGGTTGGTCGTCGGGAATCGGTCGAACGCCAGTGCGGTCACCTGCCGGAGGATCGGCGTGCCCAGCCCGCGGCCACGGAACTCCTCGGCCAGCCGCAGATCGAACACCGGATTCCCGCCGGCCTTGATGTCCCCCAAGTCGTCCAGCACCACCAGTCCGACCTGCCGCCGATCGACGTCGATCCAGAATCCGAGGTGATCATCGGATCCGAACCGTCCGTCCGTGATCGACTGTCGGGCTTGTTCCTCCGACCAGGATGTCCTGCCGTGGTAGGGAAACTCGTTCCCGATCAGGAATCCGACGATCCGATCGGCGTCGGGTCCGGGATCGACCTGGGCGAAAGTGATCATCGGCACCGAGGAAGGCTAACAGGCCGCACCGAGTAGGCGAACCGCCTGGCCACCGGAGACCACGCTGTCCGATGCCGATCAGCGGAACATGGTGGCGAGGATGCGGATCACACCGGTTCGGATGATCTTCCACAGTCGTTCCGGCGCGTCAGGAACACCGCCGCATCGTTGTGAGCGCCTGTTCCGATCTGCCGGTCGTAGCGAAGCGGGCGAAACCGATGACCGACCGGTCAATGGTCCGGGTTGCCCGGGCACCGTTGACCGATCCCAGCGCAAGCAGCGTGCGGAGCGGTAGCGCGAGATAGTACGAACCGTAGTCGCTGAAGTTGAAATGCCGGGTGCCGGCGACGATCGGGCACCAGGCCGGCCCGTGACTGTGTTGCAGCAGTGATCCGGCGACACGAACGTCGTCGGTGCTGTTGCGGGCACCGGCCGGACAGCGGCCGGTGACGCAGGAGTCGCCCGATCCGATGATCATCAGTGGCTTGTCCAGGCCGGTGTGCACCACGTCGCCGAACTGGGTCCCGTCCAGGTCCACCGCGCCACGGCAGGAGGGATCGTCGTGACAGGCCTGTATGGATGCAGCTCCGCCGAAGGAGTGGCCGGCGTACACGCTGCCGGGCTGCAGGTGCGCCGCGATGATCCCGGTGTGCCGCAACGTCCTGGCCACCGCGACGGCAGCATCCGCCCACTTCCCAACCAGTCGGTCGGCCTCGGCCTGCGGCCGACCGGAATGCGTACCGAGGTCGGGCGGATTGCCCTCGGCGTTGCTCTTGATCACGTGGCCGCCGAGGACGGTGACGTTCGCGCTGCCCGTCGGCGTGACTCCGGCGACGATGAACCCGGCGGACGCCAGGTCTTCGGCGAGCGCCTGGTACTGCGGCGCCGCGAACCCCATGCCGGGTTCCAGGATGATCAGCGGGAACCTCCCCGTCGCGGGCCGGACCTGCTCGCGGGATCGGATCCGAAGATCATCGAAGCTCGTCTCCAACTGACCGAGCGGGTTTGACAGGTGCAGGCCGTTCCATGGTCCGGGCGCGTAGGCCGCCGGTGCTTGATCGCGATCGGCGACCGACGGGAACCACAACCACACGGAGTCCCGTCCGGCGTGCCGACCCTGCGCCCGGTTCGGAACTGCCAGCTCAAGGCGGCTCCGCCCGATCGGCCGCGAATCGACCGTACGAGGCAGCGCACGGACATCATGGGATCGGTTCGCCGCCACGACGAGATAGCCGGACAGCACCAAAAGGATCAGGCCGAGCCCGGCGGCAGCCCGTGCCGACCAACGCACGCAGCGGCGACGGCGGCTCCGTGGCCGCCCCGTTTCCAGATCGACAGACTTCTCCACCCAGGCACCGTAGGCGACACTCCGGGCCCGAACATCCGACCACAGTCCGGAAACGGCAGTACTACAATGCTTGTAGTAATTGCAGCTGGATGCTTCGGCAGAAATGGTGGCATGGCCTCATCGAGACGACCCGCGGGACAGTTGGAACATGACGTTCTCGGCTGTCTCGCCGATTCCGACGTGGCGCTGAGTCCGCGCGAGGTCCAGGCGAGACTCGGCGGCCACCTCGCCTACACCACCCTGACGACGATCCTCTCCCGCCTGCACGCAAAGGGCGTGGTGTCCCGGCGACCGGCCGGCAGAGGGTTCGTCTATGAGCTGCCGATCCCTCTCGGCGACGTCCCGGCGTCGATACAAGCACACCGGATGCACCAGATCCTGGACAGCGGTAGCGACCGGACCGCCGTGCTGGCCCGGTTCGTCACCGACCTGACGTGCCAGGACGAGGAGGTGCTGCGCCGGCTGCTGGCGAAGCCTGACCGGAACGACAAGTCATGATCACGCCCCGATGGGACGGCAGCAGCGAGGGCGACGAGAACGCACCGCATAGATTGGGCGCGCCATGAGAATCGCTTTTGTCACCGAGACCTGGTTGCCGTCCGCCGATGGCATCATCACCCGGGTACTGGCCACGATCGACGAACTGCGCCGGCGCGGCCACGAGATCCTGGTCGTCGCACCACGCACCCCGGAGCCCGAGCACGCCGGTGTCCTGGTTCGTACCGTTCCGACGATCCGCTTCGGCTGGGTGTACGGCGGCCAGCGCTGGGGACTGCCGCTGCCGCGGGTCGCGCGCTATCTGGCGGAGTTCGGTCCGGATGTGGTGCACGTGCTGAACCCGGTTCTGATCGGCGCGGCGGGCGCGGTCAGCGCCCGCGCCCAGGGCGTCCCGCTGATCGCATCCCACCACACCGATTTGGTTCGGTACGCCCGCGACTACCAACTCTCCTGGATCGTCCCGGCGCTTCGAGCCCACCAGCGCCGACTGCACGGACTGGCGCATGTGAATCTCGCGACGTCGACCACCGGTCGGGAGCAGTTGCACGCCAACCGGATCACCAACGTCGGGTTGTGGCCGGCCGGTGTCGATCAGACCGCGTATCGGCCCGCCGACGACGCTGCCGAAGGTGGCGGCCGGCGCCGGCCCACCGCGTTGTACGTCGGCAGGATCGCCGCCGAGAAGGAATTGCATCGGCTGGCACCGTTGGCCGGACCGGATAGCCCATACGACCTGATGATCGTCGGCGACGGGCGGCGCGCGCCGACTTCTCGGCGCGGTTCACCGACCGGGTCAGATTCACCGGTTCACTGTCCGGCGCTGCCCTGGCCCAGGCCTATCGGGAGGCCGACGTCTTCGTGTTCCCGTCGACGACCGAGACCCTGGGACTTGTGCTGCTGGAGGCCCTGGCCAGCGGGCTGCCGGTGGTCGCCTTCGACAGCCCGGCGAGCCGTGAGCTGCTGCGAGACTGCATGGCGGCCCGGCTGGTGCCGGCGGACCGCGAGGATCAGCTGATTGCGTCCGTCGCCGATCTGCTGGACAACCACACCCCGGATGATCTTCGCCGCATCGCCCGGGCGCATGTGACGAATCGGACCTGGGACGACGCCACCGAGATGCTGCTTGATCACTACCAGACCGCGATCAGTGCGGCGGCATTCAGGTCCCCGCGCCGGGCCCGGACAGCCGCCGTGCTGTCGGGCTGATCACGATCAGGACTTGCCCAGCGCCTTCAACGCGGCCGCCACGGCAGCCTCGGCCTTCTTGTTCTGCGCCTGGTACTCGGCGAGGTTGCCGCCCTGGAGCGCCTCTTCGGCCGCCTGGAAGGCCTTCTGGGCCGTCTCCAGTTCGGCTTGCGCGGTCTGCTCGTCGATCGTGCCCGGTTGGCCGCCGTTCGACCCGCCGTTGGTGCCGTCCGACCCGCCGGTGCCGCTCGGGGTGTCCTCCCCGGTGCTCGCCCCGGCGTTGCCCTTGAAGACCTGGTCGAGTGCCTCCTGCAATGTGGTCCCGATGCCGACCTCGGGGCCGAACTTGACCACCACGGCACGCAGGATCGGATACTGGCCGCCACCGCTGCCCTGCTGTTGGGTATAGATCGGCTGCACGTAGATCAGCCCGCCCCCCAGCGGCAGTGTCAAGAGGTTGCCATAGGTGACCTTGATCGACGCCTGGGTGAAGCTGCGCAGCAGGGTCGCGACGGCCTCGTTGGTACGCATCGCGTTGGACGCCTGCCCCGGCCCGTCGATCTGGCTCTGGGCCGGGACCCGCAGGATCTGGAACTGGCCGTAGTTCGGGTTCGTCGGGTCGGAGTTCACCGCAGCATAGGCAGCGATGTTCTGCCGACCGTTGGGCACGTACACGCTGGTCAGGCTGAACGTCCCGGATTCCTGGCCCGGCATCCGGACCGTCAGGTAGTACGGCGGTTCCTTGGTGTTGTCATTGACATCGACCGTCGGGTCCATCGGGATGGCCCATTGATCGTTCCCGGAGAACCAGTCACTGGCGTTGGTCACGTGATAGGTGGTCAGGATCTGCCGCTGCACCTTGTAAAGATCCTGCGGGTAGCGCAGGTGCTTCATCAGATCGGCGCTGATGTCGGACTTCGGGAGAACCGTACCGGGGAAGGCCTTCTCCCAGGTCTTGAGAACCGGATCATTCTCGTCCCACGCGTACAGCTTGACCGTTCCGTCGTACGCGTCGACGACTGCCTTCACCGAATTCCGCATGTAGTTGATCATGGTGTCCGGTTGGGCTCCGATGGTGGTCAACCGGCTGCGGGTGTCGCTGGTCGCATCCTGCAGCGAGACACGCTGGCTGTTGGGATAGCTGTCCGACGTCGTGTAGCCGTCGACGATCCACACCACGCGTCCGTTCACCACGGCCGGGTATGCGTCACGATCGACCGTCAGCCAGGGGGCGGCCTTCTGCACCATCTCCTTGGGATCACGGTCGTACAGGATGCGGACATTGTCGCCCTTGGTGCGGTTGGACAACAGAATGTTCGCGTCGAAGTACTTCAGCGCATACAGCACCCGGCGCCATCCGTTCAGCTTGATGCCGCCGGTGCCGTCGTAGGTGTTGTACTTCGGCCCGTTGCCGACGCCTCCGGTCGGGGTGTCCAACTCCAGGGAGTTGCCGTTCGGCTTGGCGCCGACGATGGAGTAGGCGTCCCGACTGTTGAACAGCTCACCGAAATAGATCCTCGACTGCTTCTCGCCGAGAGCACCGGTGGGCGGCAGATCGCGCTCGATCCAGTCGGGCTCGCCCTGATCTCCGGCCTTGCTGCCGTACGCCGCGACCAGGCCGTAGCCGTGGGTGTAGACCGTGTGGATGAGGTTCCAGTTGGGGTTCTGGATCCCGTTCACGTTGAGCTCGCGGGCCGCGACCACTGTGTCGGTGTCGGCCGAGCTGCCGTTGATCTGATAGCGGTCGACGTCCAGCTCGCTCGGGAACTGGTAATAGCCCTTCACCTGCTGCAACTGCTCGAACGCCTGGACGATCTTCGCCGGATCCATCAGCCGGATGCTCGGCAGCACCGACGCGTCCTGCTGCAACTGGCCGGCCGATGCTGTGGTCTTGGCGTTGTAACTGGTGATCTTGGTGTTCGCCAGTCCGTAGGCCGCCCTGGTCGCGTTGATGTTGCGTTGGATGTAGGGCCGCTCCTTGTCCGGCTCGTTCGGGCCGGCGGTGAAACCTTGGACGATCGCCGGATACACCATGCCCAGGATGATCGCCGACAAGATCATCAGCACCAGGCCGATCGTCGGAACGACCCAGCGGCGCAGCACCCCGTTGGCGAAGAACAGGACAGCACAGATCACCGCGATCACCGCAAGGATCGTCTGCGCGTTGACCGTCGCATGATCGGTGGTGTAGCGGAGCCCGGTGAACCGCGGACCGTCCTTGATCTCCAGCGCGTACCGGTCGAACCAGTACTGCACACCGCGGACCAGGACCGCCAGCCCGACCAGGATCGACAGATGCGCCTGGGCGGCCGACGTGCCGCCGCGGCGCGGTGCGTTCAGCCGGATGGCACCCATCACGTAGTGCACGATGGCGGCGGCGATGGCGCTGAGCACCAGGGTGGTGAAGAGGAACGACAGGATGTAGCGCAGCCACGGATAGACGAAGACGAAGAAGGAGATGTCGATGCCGAACTTGGGATCGGTAACTCCGAACGGGGTCCGGTTCGACCAGGCGAGGTATGTCTGCGCCTGTCCGGTGGAGATGCCGCCGGCGAACAGTCCTGCGATCACCGCGAGCACCACCATGACGATGGTGAACCGGGACTCCAGCATCATCCGGTAGCGCTCGAGCATCGGGCTGGCCGCTCCGGCGGCGCGGGTGCGTGGCCGGACCCGGTGGGCGATGGCGACGTTCGCCGCCACAACCGCCGCCATGATCAGACCGAAGGAGATGAACAGGCCGATCCGGACGAAGAGCAGATGGGTGAAGACATCGGCGAAGCCGATCGAGGCGAACCACAGCCGATCGGTCCAGATGTTGGTGTAGATCGCCAGCACCACGATCAGGGCGGCGACGATGATCAGGAACGGCAGGACGGCGTTCCGGCGTCGGGGAAGGCGGACCGTCGGCGTACTCACGGCTCTCACTGCTCCTGGTTGTCGGGTGCAGCCGCATGGCGGGCCACTGCATCGTCGGTGTCTGCGGGCTGACCTGGGTCGGTGAGCGTCTGGACGAGCGCCTCGGTCAGTCCGGGAACCATGTCCGGCGAGCCCAGCAACTCCTCCGGCTCGGACCGCATCCTTGCCACTCCGTGGGTGTGTCCGGCGCGATCGACGCCGGTCACCACTCGCAACTCCAGCCGGTCGTCGTGGGTGGACACGTACTGGGTCGCCAGTTCCGGGTCGTCGGGGATGTCGGCCTCGGCACCCGGCGGCAGGAACGTGCTCTCCAGGCTCAGCGCGCAGCCGTGCACGGTGTCCGGCCAATAGATCGCGGACAGGTCCTCCAGCAGATCCTCGCTGGGCTGGAACTGATCCTGTTCGACGGCGGTGAGCGCATCGGGGTGGCCGCCCTCGGCGCTCCCCCGCAGCCCGAGCCGGTCAGCCAACTCCGGATCGGCGGCGATGATGGAGTCGGTGTTCACCAGGGCGAACAGTCGCGGCGCCTGGTCCCAACCACTCGTGCCGACGTGCCGCTCCAACTCGATCAGGGCGGCGATCAGGGCATCCGAACCGTCCAGGATCGCATCGCCGCCCTCACTGAGTGCGCGGGGCCGCTCGTCGGGGGGTATCAGATTCTCGCTCATCGTCCTGTTCCGCTGCTGCTGTCGGTGTCGATCACTGGTGTGACACTGCTTAGTTGTCGCTTCGCCGTTGTCTGGTTGTCGGGCAGGCTACCCGGGGAACGAACGGGACCCCTGTTCCGTTGCCGTGGGTCGAGAACTCCGGTCCGGCGGACACTAGCAATGCGGCAGTGCCTTCGATCCGTGGTCCAGCGACTCGATGGCGTCGATCGCATCGTGCAGGGTGTCCACCCTGATGACTGTCAGCTGGGTGCTGATGCCGGCCAGGTCGCGGCAGTTGCCCGCCGGTACCAGGAATACTGTGGCGCCGGCATCGGCCGCCCCGGCGAGCTTCTGCTGGAGGCCGCCGATCACGCCGACGTTGCCGGAGGCGTCGATGGTCCCGGTGCCGGCGATCCGTCGGTTCCCGATCAGCGCCCCCGGGGTGATCTTGTCGTAGATGGCCAGCGAGAAGATCAGCCCGGCACTCGGTCCGCCGATCTGCTCGCCCAGGTCGAAGGAGATCTCCGGGTCGTACTGGAAGCCGTCGCCGATCGTTATGCCGGACAGGCTGGAGTCGCCGCCGTTGGTCGCACTGCTGGAGAACCGGACCACCCGCTCCGTTCGGTCCCGAATCACATGGAAGATCAGCGTGCTTCCCGCGGGCTGGCTGCGGATCAGGTCGGCCGCCTGTCGGTTGCTGGTGACCTGCTTGCCGTTGATCGAGACGATCAGATCGCCCGGTTGGAGGTAGTTGTACGCGGCGCTGCCGACAACGACCGAGGCAACGGCCGGGCGCTGGGTCACCGGCTCTCCGGCGGCGCGGAGCGCGGCGACGACGGAATTGCTCTGCGACGTCTCCATCATCACCCGGCTCTCGCTGTTGACCTGCTCGGCGGTCTTACCGGGCGGAAAGATCAGCTCCCGCGGCAGGGTGTCCCGGTACGGCAGCCAGTACGACAACAGCGCCTCAGGCAGCGACAGCCGGGAATCGGCACGGGTTTCGGAGACCGTGGTCAGGTCGAGCTGTCCCTTCGTCGGATAGGTGGTGATCCCGCTGATGTTGATCACCGGCCGGTTGTCGACCGAACCCAGCGTGTTGGTCGTCGACCCCGGGGTCCAGCTGACGTAGGGCACCGGCAGCACCACCATGCCCACGGCGATGAGCACGAACGCGACCGCGGCGACGAACGCGGTCCAGGTCTGCCGGGTCACAGCCCGTCCCCATGATCGGACCAGGTCACGGCAGGCCGACCCACTCCGAGACGCCGTCGATGAAGGTCTGTTCCTTCCAGATCGGGACCCCGCTCTTGAGCTCGTCGATCAACTGTCGGCACCCGGTGAACGCCTCCGCCCGGTGGGCCGCACCGACGGCGATCACCACCGCCAGGTCGCCGACCTCCAGATGCCCGACGCGATGCTCGACAGCAACGGCGTGGACGCCGTCAACGGCGGCTGCCCGCCCAGCCACCTCCTGCAGCCGGTCGAGCGCCAACGGGTGCGCGGTGTAGTCCAGGGAGGTCACCGCCCGTTCGGCGTCGGTGTCGTCATCTGCTCCAGCGGGGTCTGTTCCAGCGGGCCGATCGTGATCTCGTACTGCGCCGATGAAGACCACGATGCCGCCGATCGCTGGATCACGGATCGCGGCCAGAACACGGTCGACGCTGAGTGGCTCGTCGACCAGTCGGGCGACGCGCACCTTCTGCTGCATGAGTCGACCTTAACCGCGGGATGATCGGCGTCACCCGGGGACGCCCACCGAGGTGTCCGATCTATCCGCCCGGAGCGAACACCGGGTGATGCCGCTTCGGTCGAGTTGGGGCGGTGCGCTTCAATGGAACTTCAGGACTTGAGTCTGGTGGGCTCAGGGCGAAGCTATCCACAGGAGCGGTGACATGGCCGACGATCGGCGCCCGGACGACGAGGATCTTCCCGAGGATCCGCTGCCGGAGACCGGCGAGAATGATGCCGGCGACACTGGTACTGGTGACAGTGGGCCCGGCCAGACCGGCTCCGCCGGGGCGGGTCAGGGCGGCGGCCACCGCCCACTCGGCCCGACTCCCGGTGAACACTCACCAGCCGAACCCGGGACCGGGCCGGTCGGCTTCGGCGGTGGATTCGGTGCCGGGTCGGGCGGTGGCGCGGCCGGGCAGAACCCGTTCGAGGCGCTGTTCGGTGCCCTGGGCGGACAGGGTGGCGGTCAGGGCCAGGATATGAACGCCTTCCTGCAGCAACTGCAGAGCGCATTCGCCATGTTCGGCAGTTCCGGCGGCATGTTTCCCACTGCGGCTTCCGACGGCGGCGTCAACTGGGAGTTGAGCAAGGACACCGCGCGCAAGACGGTCGCCGGTCTCGGTACGGACCCGACACCGCACGACGGCCAACGCCGCGAGGTGACCGACGCGGTGTCCCTCGCCGAGACCTGGCTCGACGGCGCGACCGGCTTCCCCCGCGCGGCAAAGACCGTCTCGGCCTGGAGCCGCGCCGACTGGGTCGAACGGACGATGCCGGTCTGGCGGCAACTGATCGAGCCGGTCGCCACCCACATCGCCGATGCGATGGAAGGTGCGATGTCCCTCGGCAGCGAAGACCAGCCCAACCTTCCGCCGCAGATGCAGGGTCTGGAACAGATGCTGCGGCCGATGCTGCGCAGTTCCGGAGCGAGCATGTTCGGCCTGCAGGTCGGACAGGCACTGGGCCAGTTGGCGACCGAGGTGGTGGGCAGCACCGACATCGGGCTGCCGCTGGCACCGGCCGGTCAATTGGCGATCCTGCCGACCAACGTCGCGAAGTTCGCCGAGGGGCTGGAACAGTCCGCCTCGGACGTGCTGATCTACCTGGCCCTGCGGGAGGCGGCGCGGTTGCGGCTCTACGGATCGGCCGGCTGGCTGCGCGAGCAGATGCTCGCCCTGATCGCGGAGTACGCCCGGGGCATCACCATCGACACCTCTGCCCTGGAAGAGGCGGTCGGCGAGATCCAGTCCGGCAACCTGGAGGATCTCTCCTCCGCGCTGCAGGGCGGACTCTTCGAACCGCAGAAGACACCGGCGCAGCAGGCGACCCTCGATCGCCTGGAGACCATGCTGGCCCTGGTCGAGGGTTGGGTGGACGATGTCGTTGCCCAGGCCGCCGCCCGATGGATGCCGGCGGCTGAGGCGATCGCGGAAATGGTCCGACGGCAGCGGGCCACCGGCGGTCCGGCGGAGGCGACGTTCGCCACACTGGTCGGCCTGGAACTCAGGCCGCGCCGGTTGCGCGACGCAGCCAACCTGTGGGCTGCGGTCCGGGCCGAACGGGGGGCCGAGGGTCGCGATGCGATCTGGGCCCACCCGGATCTGCTGCCGGGCTCCTCCGACCTGGACGATCCCATCGGCTACGCCAAGGGTGAGACCAAGAACGACGAGGACGCTGCGTTCGACGCCGCACTGGCCGAACTGCTGGAGAATCCCGACGATCCGACAGGCGACGACACCCGGGAGTGACCGACCACCCGGCTCTCGGATCGGCCCGCAGGCTGCTGTCCCGGTGGGACGCGCCGGGCCCGGACCAGGAGGGACTGCGCCGGCAGTTCCTTGATCATCTGGATCGGCAGCCCGACGGCTGGTCACGGTCCTGTCCCGGCAGGCACCTGACGGCCAGCACCATGATCATCGCGCCGTCCGGCGACCGGGTGCTGTTGACCCTGCACCGCAAGATCGGCCGCTGGCTGCAGACCGGTGGCCACATCGAGGCCGATGATCGGGATCTGCCGTCGGCCGCGCTTCGCGAGGCGATGGAGGAATCCGGGCTGCCGGTGATCGACCTGCGCGACGTGCTGCTGCTGTCCCGCCATGAGGTCGTCTGCGGCCCGTTCCGCCCGACGTTCCACCTGGACGTACAGTTCCTGGCCGTTGCCGACCCGATTCAGCCGGCGGTCGTCTCCGACGAGTCGGATGCCGTCGAGTGGTTCCCGGTCGACCGGCTGCCGGACATCGACGACTCGGTACGTCGTCTTGTTGCGGCCGCCCGGGCGGCGCTCTGAACGGCAGACGCGGGTTGGCCGAAACACTCCGGAAGTCGGCGTCGTCGGCACCTGGATGATCACGGGCGACTAGTCTCGTCGGGTGACCGACACCGCCGATGGTGCAACCCGGCCCGCGAGGCCGGCAGACACCGGGCCGGTCGACGCAGGGCCGATCATCGTCGTCACCGCGATCGCGTTGAGCCCGCTCGCCCGTGGCGTGCTCGCCGACCGCCTCGGACCGGGACATGTGGTGGTGGACATCCGTGACGCGGGCGACGCGGCCGACATCGTGCTGATCCCACCGGCCAGCCCACAACTCCTCGGCAGTCTCCGTGCCATGTTTCCGCGGGCCAGGTTGTTGATCACCGAGTTCACCGATGATGCCTTCGGCGCCGCCTTCGCCGGACCGGTGGCTCAGTCGATCAACAGTGGTGCCGACGGGTACTTCGTCGCGCCAACCATCGATGAACTGGCGTCGGCCACACAACGAGCCGGGCAGGAACGCGAGCCGTTCGCAGAGCTGACCGGAGGCAGGGATGCGGGTCGGACGTCGGCACGACCGCAGCTGCCCCACCCGTCGACCTCTGCCGGATCCCGGGACGCCACCCCGTCGGCCGTACACATCGACCTCCCGTCCTGGGCGGAACAGCTCGGGGTCGACATCGAGTTGCTGCGGCGCCTTGCCGCGCCGCTGCTGTCACAGCTCGAGCAGCAGGGACTGGAGGTCAGCCTGATCGGCTCCCCCAAGCATCCGGCAACGAGCCGATGACCGGACGAGCGCATCGTTCGTGGCACCATCGACTGCGATGAGTGCCCCCGACTCCCGGGACCAGTTCCCCGGATCTGATCAGCCGGTCGTCTCGCCGCGCTCACGGCTGGCTGTGGTCCGGGCGATGAACCGGCGCGGAATCAGAATGCTGCACATCGCCGACCTGGTGCTGGTCTACGCCCTGCTGTTCCTGGTCACACTGGGCATGGTTCCGGTGCGACCCGGTTTCAACGCTGTGGCCCATCTGCCCCGTTACGTCTGGACCTACGCCGTGGTCGCGCTGATCCATCTGGTCGTTTTCGAGATCGGCGGGCTGTACGACCGCGAGCGCCGACTCGTTGTGCAGACCTCCACCTCCCGGCTGGTCATGCTGGTCTGGATCGCCTCCCTGATGGTCGGCCTGGTCAGCTGGTTGATGGGTGAGTTCCTGATCCCGCGCAGCGTGTTGATCGCCTACGCCGTCGTCGGACCCGCCGGTCTGTGGCTGAACCGCTGGATCTCACGACGGCTACGCGACCGGGCCGACGGTCCCGCCCGGCTGTTGCTGGTCGGCGCCGGGCCGGCGGTCGATCGGGCCGAGGAACACCTGGCAACGGTCAACCGGGTGGTCACCGTCGGCCACGCCGAGAGCGTCGGGGTCATCGAACAGCTGGCGGTCGCCTCCGACGCCACCGGGGTGCTGCTGCTGGACGGCGACGCGCTGGGGATGCTGTACGCCGACTCGCTGTCCCGCTTGGAGGCCCGTGGCGTGGAGGTCCTTCAGGTGGTACGGCCACAGGACTCGCTCTTGGGGCTGCGCACGGTCGGCGAGGTCGGCGGGATGCCCGTGCTGCCGTTGTCGGCGCACATCCTCACCCCTTCCCAGAGCCGGCTGAAACGCTGGTCGGATCTCGCGGTGCTGGCCGCCACCGCGCCGGTCACGATTCCGCTGGGACTGCTGACGACCGCCGTTGTCGCCGTTCGGGCCGGCCGCCCGTTGCTCTTCGTCCAGGACCGGGTCGGCCGCAACGGTGCCAGCTTTCCGATGCTCAAGTTCCGCACCATGCGGCCGGACGCCGAGCAGCCGGGCGGTCCGATCCAGGCACTGGTCGATGATCCCCGGATCATCCGGGGCCTCGGTTGGTTGCGCAGCGCGCGGTTCGACGAGCTGCCGCAGCTGATCAATGTCCTCCGGGGCGAGATGACGATCGTCGGGCCGCGTCCGGAACGGCCGGAGGAGATGGCCGACTACGAACGAATCATCCCGGGCTACCGTCGGCGACACCAGATCGAACCTGGCATCACCGGGTTGGCACAGGTCTACGGGCACTACCACACGCATCCGGAGTTCAAGCTCGGCCACGACCTGCAGTACCTGGCCAACTGGTCGCCGCTGACCGATCTGCAGATCATGGTGAGAACCGGCTGGGTGATCATCACCCGTCGGCTGTAGCCGAACGGCTCAACCGCCGGTGCGACTGCGCGACAGCAGCAGCCGTACGTTGTCCCAGCCCTCCAGACCGGGATCGAGCCGGTGCACCGATTCCGGACGGTCCATTCGGTGCCAGCCCGGTGTCCGGACGACGAGATTGCGTCGCGGGGCGAGTTGCTGCAGCCGGTCGTACGGGTCGCTGTCCAGGTCCAGATCATCCCCAAGGTCATCATCAAGATCACCGGCCAGCCAGTCCGGCAACGGCAGCCGTACGCCAAGTGCCGCCAGACCGGTGCCACCGAGCTGCGGCGCCAGCGCAACGGCGGCGCGGGACAGTGCCCTGGCGATCTTGGCGACGATCATCTCCGGCAGATCCGGGACATCGCCGGGCAGCACGATCAACTCGGTGAATCCGTGATCGTCGGGCATGCAGTCGACCACCGATCGGACCGAGCGTCCGGCGCCTCCGATCACCAAATCGCCCGGCCAGCCGATCTCCTCCAGCAGCGGCGAGTCCCCGGCGAGTCCGGCTGTCAGCTGGGACATCGGGGCGATCGCCTCGTAGCTGTCGGTGAGACAAGCCTCGGCGTACGCAGTCTGGTCGATCCCCGGTGGCGGGACGGCCCGGTAGCCCGACAGCACGATGGCACAACGGGTGCTCATGATTGGGAGCTGCCCGCCTGGAACCCTTCGAGGTAGCCCTGCGCCTTGTCCGCATCGGGATAGACGTTGACCAGCTGCCAGAACCGCCGGGAGTGTGTCGCCTCGACCAGGTGGGCGAGCTCATGCAACAAGACGTAGTCGACCACCCAGGACGGCATCGGCTGCATCCGGTGGGACAGTCTGATCGTCCCCGACCCGGGCGTACAGGATCCCCAGCGGTGGTTCTGGTTGCGCACCCAGGAGACCGATCTGGGCTTCGGCGTGTAGCCCAGCTGCGGCTCCAGGAAGCGTTGTGACAGTTCGTCGGCTCGCCGGGCGAGGGCCTCGTCGCCTCGCGGCGCACCGGTGCGCGATTCGCGAGCCAGCACCTTGGCGACCATGTCCTCGACGTAGACCCGCTCGTCGGCCTTCGTCATCCGCTGGGGTATCAGCACCACGATGGCATCTGCGTCCCGGTAGGCGGTCACTGTCCGTTTCCGCCGGGGACTCCGCCGCACCACCACCCGGGGCGCAACAGCAGCGTCGCGGTCCACCGCGGTCGGCTGCACCAAGGGCGCCGGTCCGCTGACCTCGAGAAGGCTCGGCTGATCAGCGGCCGGTCGACGCTCTCGTCCCGCCATCGCGCCCCACCTCCCTGTTCCTCAGCCCCGGCTCCTGGCGATGATGCCAACGCTAGTCGCCTGCTGCGACATCTCAGAGTGTGACCAATCCTGTCCACTATCAGATACCGGATGAACGTCTGGTGTCCACAAGGCGACACGCGTGCGACTTCACGATGTCTGACACGGTTCCACATGTCGGGGCCGTCGGTGCACACCTGATCCACAGGGTTATCCACCGCAGTGGATCGGACAGGGGTTTGACGGCCGGCCCGGCGAGGCCCTAGCGTTCCCATCACGAAACCTCCGGATGGTCGGCACGCTCGCAGGGGAAGGCAAGCGATCCGATGTTCCTGGAGGTTTCGTCTTGTCCCGGGGTGTGGCTCGTGTGGCGCGGGGTACCGGTGGGGCTGGAGCGGCTGAATCCGCACCGACACACCGCGGTGAGGCAAAGCTGACACGACCGGCGTGCGGCATACTCACTAGAAAGTTACCGGCGAATCAGCGCCTGTGGACACGGTGGATCGCCGAGCGATCGGCAAGCGAACCGGCCGCGTCTACGACTCGGCCACCCGGACCGGGTCAGGTGCACGCACGAGCGAGGAGAGAACGTTGGCAGAGACCTACAGTGGCGATTTTTACTGTGTGAAGTGCAAGGCGAAGCGTGAGGCCACCGGCGAGGTCCAGGTGAACGACAAGGGCACCCGGATGGCGAAGGCCAAGTGCCCCGTCTGCGGCACCAACCTGAACCGCATCCTCGGTAAGGCTTGATACCAGTCCCCCACGGTCAACACGGGACGGCACCCTGCGCGGGTGCCGTCCCGTTCGTCTGTCCTCATCTCGTCTGTCCTCATCTCGGCTGTCCTCATCTCGGCTGTCCTCATCTCGGCTGTCCTCATCTCGGCTGTCCTCACCTCACCTGTCCTCACCTCGTCCGCCCTCCGGACTTCTGACCTCCTTCGGCGGCCCGCGACCTCCCTGTGGACGACCGGCGGAAGGCACCTCGCCGGTGCGCTGACAATCGCTGCTGTGCCAGAGCAGCCGCGCCACGCCAACCGAACAGCCGGTCCCGCCGAGCCCTCCCGATCCGCGACGGCCGCCGGCTACCGGCCACGGTTGCCGCCCTGGGTGCCGGTGCTCCGCCGAGGACCCGACGAGCTGCAGCTGGGCACCGACCCCGCGACCGGCCTGATCCTGTCCGGCGTACCGGATCGCTTCGAGGAACTACTCACCCTGCTCGACGGGACGCTCACCCTGACCGACGTCGGGGCGCTGGCGGTGGCGTACGGGATCGACCCGGACCTGGCGGTGCACCTGGTCCGCGCGATCGGATCGGCCGGATTACTGGCTAGCGCCGCGGAGGCCATCGACCCGCCGACGGCGCGGATCCGGGTACGGCTGGTCGGCGCCGGAATGCTCGGCCTGGCGATCGCCACCGCCCTTCTGGGAGCCGGCATAACCAGGCTGGACATCGTCGACACCGACCCGGTCGATCCGACCGTCTATCCCCGCCCCGGACTGGCGACCACCCAGGCGGACGCGTTGCGGCTCCGGCTGCGGGCCCGGTTCCGAGGTGGGTCGACGGGGCCGCCCGACCGGCCGTCGCCGGCGGTCCAGGTCGCACGACACTGGAACAAGCCTGACCAGCCGGCGCCGGATCTGACGGTGATTGCCACCGGTCGGGCCGAACCGGACCGTGCGATCGGTGAGGACTATGTCCGGGCCGACCATCCGCATCTCTACGTCCGGCCGCTGCAGGCCGGAGCGGTGATCGGGCCTTTCGTGCTCCCCGGTCGGACACCCTGCCTGGCGTGCCTCGACCGGGTGCGACGCGACGCCGATCCCGCCTGGCCCGGACTGCTCGCCCAGCTGTGCCGGCTGTCGGTGCCGGTGCTGCCCCTGCTCGCCGCGTGGGCCGCCAGCACCGCAGTGGTTCAGATCGCGTGTTGGGCCGCGGACGGCGAACCGGGCACCGCGGGCTGCACACTCGAATCGACCTCGACCGATTACCAGCTGCGGGTCCGGCCGTGGCCGATGCACCCGGCCTGCGGCTGCTGGTGGGCGGCCTGACTCTCCCCCGACCATGGCGAAGCAATATCCGCGGCACGGCTGAGACAGAATGGAGGCATGGGTTCGGATACGCCACGCCGGGATCGCCGCGACTCCCTGGCCCGCTCAGCCTTCCGGCGCAGCGCCCGCCTTGCGGGTCTCCCGCTGGGCTATGCCGGTCGAGCGACCCTCGGGCTGGGCAAGCGTATCGGCGGCGCCACCGCGGATTCGGTCAACCAGGAACTGCAGGCGCGAACCGCCGATCAGCTGTTCCGGGTACTGGGCGAGCTCAAGGGTGGCGCGATGAAGGTCGGCCAGATCATGAGCATGATGGAGTCCTTCCTGCCCGACGAGGTCGCCGCGCCGTACCGGGACAAGCTGATGGCGTTGCGGGACTCGGCGCCGCCGATGCCGACCTCCCGGGTGCATGCCGTGCTGACGCGCGAGCTCGGAGCGGACTGGCGGCGCAACTTCAGTCGCTTCGATCCGCGACCTGCGGCTGCGGCCTCGATCGGTCAGGTGCACCGCGCCGCCTGGTCCGACGGACGCGAGGTGGCCGTCAAGGTGCAGTACCCGGGCGCCGACGAGGCGCTGCGTTCGGATCTCAAACAGCTCGGTCGGATGGCTGCCGTTGCCGGACCGCTGGCGGGTGGGATGAACATTCGGGAGATCGCCGAAGAGTTCGCCGAGCGGATCGACGAGGAACTCGACTACCGGCTGGAGGCGGAGTCCCAGGAGGTCTTCGCCGAGGGGTTCGCCGGTGATCCGGAGTTCTTGGTGCCTCACGTGGTGGCGCACACGCCCAAGGTGTTGATCAGCGAGTGGATCGACGGCGTCCCGCTGACCGACATTGCGGGCCGGGAGCCCGAACCGCGGAACGAGACCGGCCTGAAGTACGTCCGCTTCCTGTTCGCCGGGCCCAGCCGGGTCGGGCTGTTGCACGCCGATCCGCATCCGGGCAACTTCAAGGTCGTGTCGGACGGACGTCTCGGTGCGGTGGACTTCGGACTGGTGGCGCGGCTGCCTGACGGGTTGCCCGAGGAGATCGGGCGGACGCTGCGGATCGCGATGAGCGGTGACGACGAGGCCGCAGTGGCCAACCTGAGACAGGAGGGCTTTCTGACCCGCGACGTCGACGCCGAACTCGTGATGGACTATCTCCGCCCGTTCGTCGAACCGGCGAAGACCGACCAGTTCTCCTTTACCCGGGCGTGGACCCAGCAGATCTATCGCGACGCCAACGCGGACTCGGTGGCCGCTCGCGAGTTCGGCCGGGCGTTCAACCTGCCGACCGACTACCTGCTGATCCATCGCGTCTGGATGGGCGGGATCGCCGTGCTGTCCCAGCTCGGCATCACCGCAGACTTCCGGTCGGTGCTCGACGAGTTCCTGCCCGGATTCGCGCCCGAACCCGCATGATGCCTGTCAAGATCGACCCATGATCGATCATTTCGGCATCAACGTCACCGACATGGCAGCGGCGTCGCAGTTCTACGACAAAGTCCTCGGCACACTCGGTCATCGCCGGTTGATGGACTTCGGCCAGGCGATCGGCTACGGCACTGATCAACCGAACTTCTGGATCTCCACATTCGAGGGCGTCGGTGCCAATCGGGAGATGCACGTCGCCTTCAGCGCATCCGATGCCGATCACGTACGGGCGTTCGGCGAAGCCGCCCGTGATCTTGGTCTGGAGATCCTGCACGAGCCGCGGATCTGGCCCGAATACCATGATCATTACTATGCAGTGTTCGTCCGTGACACCGAAGGGAACAACGTCGAGGCGGTCTGCCACACCGCCAATGAAGGCGACTGACCCCCGACGGCTACCGCCCGGGAATCTGATCATGGAATAGCGGGGCCCGGTGGGACGGTCCTGACGCCGTCCCACCGGGCCCCGCTGTTCTACCTGTTATCTGGCGGGCAGCCGCTCCTCACCGGAGCGCTCGGCCGAGCCAGAGCCGGACGGTGTGGAACATCCGACCGACCCGACCGACCGGGAAGGATGTCCTGCCATCCGACTCTTCGGTCATGCCGCTCGCTCACTCCTGCTCTTGGTCAGCGCACGCCGGGCGTGCAGCTCGGCCAGGTGCTTCGCCGCCAGGGTCTGGGCCGCCAACACTTGTGCCGGGACCTCGTGCTCGGGCCGCGGATGCTTCCGCGGACGACCCCGCGGACGCTTCCTGGCGACGACCTCGCCCTGGACGATCAACTCGCCACCCCAGACACCCCACGGCTCATGCCGTTCCAGGGCGCCTTGTAGGCAGGTCTCCCGCACCGGGCACTGCCGGCACAGAGCCTTGGCGTACTCCACATCGGCGGGCTGCTCGGCGAAGAACACCTCAGGATCGTCGACGATCCGGCACGGCAGCTCGTCGAGATCGACTGCTCCCCCGAAGCCTCCCCCACGACAGGTGCGAGCAGTTGGGTTGCCAGCGACTGGTTACTTCCTGCGTCAAACATGTCGGCCAACTTCTCTTTCTCGAGCGGCCCGCTGAGGCGCTGGTTCGCGCCGAGCAGACTCGCTCTCGGTGGCCGGGAAACACGAAGGCCGTGAATCCCGGTTCGCCTGGGGTTCACGGCCTTGAGTTGCTTCGGTGTTTCTTACACCGGTGGACTCGGAGGTCTGGAACCCAGACTGGTGACGAAGGCACCCATGCCGTTGTGGTCGGCAGCGGTACGGGCTTCGTCGGAGATGTGCTTGATGGACTTGGACTGGTTGATCACCGCAGCGGGACGGACGACCTGCTGCGCGAGACCGTTGGACGGGCCGCATGGGGCGGCCGGGGCATACTGCTCCCCTGCCACGGCGCCGAATGCCGGCTGACGTCCGGTTACGACGACCACTGCATCACGAGCCGCCGACAGCGACATCGACAGCCGCGATCGCAATGCGAGGTCGAACCCGGTGGTGGTCTCGCCCAACGTCAAGGACGCCATGTCACTGCCTCCTCTCGTGCACTCAGCATCGTCAGTTGCTCCTGAACGGATGGGGTTTGGTTTGTTTGCGGCCCCAACGGAGCCGCAGAGAAACACTATGGGGTAAACAGCTTCGGGATCAACCGATTTATCCCGATTTCGTCCAGAAGTTTGTCGGTTCGTCATGGTACGCGTGAATCGGCGCAGATTTTCCTGTCGGCAGAACCAGACCAATGAGGTTTTCCGGGTCGGTCGGCCGGTCAACCTGCATCGTTGATCACCTCGAGCAGGTCGGCGCCGTACTTGCTGATCTTGTTCTTGCCGACGCCGGGGATCTTGATCAGATCGCGGGCGTTCTGCGGCCTGGCCTCGGCGATCGCCACCAGGGTGGCGTCGGTGAAGATGACATAGGCCGGCATCCGCTCCTGCGTGGCACGGTGCTTGCGCCAGGTCCGCAACCGGTCCAGGGTCGGTTCGTCGTAACTGGCCGGGCAGTCGGTGTGCCGGCCCAGCTTGCGCTCGGCCGCGTCGGTGAGGTGCCGGCCGCAGGACCGGCAGGTCGCGGCCAGCACGCTCGGCCGGGTCCGGCGTACAGTCGGGCGACGCTGGCCGGCCGGAGCATCGCCGCCGGGACGCACGCCGTCCAGGAACCGCGACGACGTTCGCTGGGTCGAGCCGTTGCGGGTGCGCGCCCAGGAGATTCGCAGGTGTCGCCGCGCCCGGGTGATCCCGACGTAGAACAGCCGGCGCTCCTCCTCGATCTGCTCCTCCGTCGTCGCCAGCACGAACGGCAGCGAACCCTCACTGACGCCGATCAGGGCGACGGCATCCCATTCCAGCCCCTTCGCCGAGTGCAGCGTCGACACGGTGACGCCGTCGGCGGTCGGCACATGCTGGGCGTCTGCGCGCCGCTGCAACTCCACGACGACATCGGTCAGCGTGCACCCCGACCGGGCGGCGGCGAAGTCCTCCGCCGCCGCGACCAGGGCAGCCAAGGATTCCCATCGCTCCCGCACCGCGCCGGTCCCGGTCGGCGGCTGTTCGGTCCAGCCCAGGCTGCCCAGCAGGGCCTTGACCTGGGCAACGGCGGGCTGCCCGTCAGCGGCTCCCGCCGAACTGTCGTCGAGAGCCGCCTCGGCCGTCCGCGCCTGGGTGCGCAGGGTGAGCAGAGCCTGGCGTACCTCCGGTCGTTCGTAGAACCGCTCGCCACCGCGGACCAGATAAGGGATGTCCCGATCGGCCAGCGCCTGCTCGACCACGGGCGACTGGGCGTTGACCCGGAACAGCACCGCCATCTCCCGGTAGGACACACCGGACTTGTGCAGTCCGGCGAACCAGTCCGCGACGGCGGCCGCCTCGGCCACCTCGTCCTGGCTGTCGCGGATCGTCGGCTCTGGGCCGTGGTCCCGCTGGGCCTCCAGCAGCACCGGAGCGAGCTGACCGTTGCCGCGGACCGGCCGTGCGCCCTGCAGCACCCGGTTGGCGATCCGGACCACCTGTGGGGTGGAGCGATAGTCGCGCACCAGCCGTACCACCGTTGTGTCGGGATGCCGCTTGGCGAAGCCGGTGAGGAACGACGCCTGGGCGCCGGCGAAGGAGTGGATGGTCTGGGCGGGATCACCGACCACGCACAGGTCGTGGGAGTCGCCGCGCCACAGGTCAAGCACCGCCTGTTGCAGCGGGCTGACGTCCTGGTACTCGTCGACGACCAGATGCCGGTAGGTGCGACGGATCTCGTCCGCCACCTGGGGATACTCCGCGATCATGGCCGCGGTGCACAGCAGGATGTCGTCGAAATCGATCCTGACCCGTTCCCGCTTCACCTGTTCATAGGTACCGAAGACCCGCGCAACGGTCTCCGCGTCGTAGGAGGCCAACTGCCGGTTCCCGGTGGCGGCGATGCGTGGATAGTCCTCAGGAGTCACATTGCTGACCTTGGCCCAGCTGATCTCGGTGATCAGGTCCCGCAGGCCGGCCGACTCGGCGGAGATCCGCAGCCGGGACGCCGCCTCGGCCACCAGCCCGTACCGGTTGTCCACGATCGGCGGCAGGTCGGACTTGTACGCCCTCGGCCAGAAGTACTGCGCCTGGCGCAGCGCCGCGGAGTGGAACGTCCGCGCCTGCACACCGTGCACTCCGAGTTGCTGCAGGCGGCCGCGCATCTCACCGGCCGCCCGGGTCGTGAACGTGACGGCGAGCACGTTGGTGGGTGCGCACACCCCGGTTGCGACGGCGTACGCGATCCGGTGGGTGATCGCGCGGGTCTTGCCCGTACCCGCGCCGGCGATCACCGCGACCGGGCCACCCAGGCTGGTGGCCACCTCGCGCTGCTCCGGGTCCAGCCGGTCGAGCAACTCTTCGGCACCGATCACGGGGCAAACCCTAATCCGCGGCACCGACGGTTCCGTCTCGCGATGCACAACCGGTCCGCCTCATCCGTGGCGGCACGGTCGCCCGGCGCTGGCGCGCCCCAATGCGCGTCGCCGCGCGCCGCCCCCACGTCGCCCCGCATCGCCCCCGCATCGCCCGCACATCGCCCCGCATCGCTCCCACATCGCCCCCGCATCGCCCCCACATCCGCAAGGTCCCACATCGCCCCTCATCCGCAAGGTCGAAGTTTGACCGTGTGGCTCCGACACGCCGGGCGCGAGGACCGCAGGAGCAAAGTTTGACCTTGCGTCCTGGGCCAGCCGACCGCGTCTCCGCCCGCGCGGCCGCCCGGTCCGACGCCCGCGCCCCGCGCGGGCCGCCCCCACGCGCAAGGTCAAAGGTTGACTGTGCGGCTCCGACACGCCGATCGCACCGACCGCGGGATCAAAATTTGACCTTCGTAGATGGGTCGGTTGCACCAGTACGGGGACGAGTCGGGACAGGACATCGGAGATCACCGATCGGTACGGTGATCTGGTGAGCCGCCCGGATGCTGGAATGCCCAAGTCGCCGGCCGTTCCGGGTGATCGGGCCCGTGCCCGTGACCTGGGAATCGCACCCGGACGGTTGGAACCAGGGCCGTGGAACGCCATAACCGATGTTCCCGGTGTCCTGGTCGGGCAGGTGACTTTGGTCGAGGGCGATGCGACACGGACCGGGGTGACTGCGGTGTTGCCTCACCGCGGCAATCTCTACCGGGACAAGGTCTCCGGTGCCGTTCATGTCGGCAACGGGTTCGGCAAGACCGCCGGATCGATCCAGGTGAACGAGCTGGGAACGATCGAGACGCCGATCGTGCTGACCAACACACTCAGCGTCGCCGCCGGGATCGCCGGCACCATCGGCTGGACCCTCGACCAGCCGGGCAACGAACAGGTCACGTCCGTCAACGCGCTGGTCGGCGAGACCAATGACGGCTTCCTCAACGACATCCGCGCCCGCTACGTCACCGAGGACCACGTCGTCCGGGCGATCGAGATCGCCGACGCCGGTCCCGTCGCCGAGGGATCGGTGGGTGCCGGGACCGGGACAGTCGCGTTCGGCTGGAAGGGCGGTATCGGCACCTCCTCGCGGATCATCGGCGACCACGTCGTCGGGGTTGTCGTCCAGACCAACTACGGTGGCGACCTGCGGATCGACGGTGTGGCCATCGCTCCCCAGCCGTACCTCGGAGACGCCACACCCGCAACTTCGGCCGACGGCTCGTGCATGATCATCATCGGTACCGATGCACCGGTCGACGCGGGCTCACTGCACCGGATCGCCGCCCGCGGGATCTTCGCGCTCGGCCGGACCGGCTCGGCCTACAGCAACGGCAGCGGCGACATCGCGATCGCCTTCGGCACCATCACGCGCCGGACCGGCGGGACCGTCCGAGCCGACCGTCCCGAACCCGGAGGAGCGGAGCTGTCTGGACTGTTCGAGGCGACCCTCGATGCGACCGAGGAGGCGGTCTACAACTCGCTGCTCGCCGCGACAACGGTGACCGGCTTCCGCGGCACCCGACACGCCATTCCGCTCGAGCCGGTACGGCGGATGCTGGACCGGCGACACCGCCGATGACGCCCGAAGTTGCCCGCGACAGGCGCCCACCGGGAATGTTTTGCGCCGCATATTGTTTTCCCTTGCGAGTTGTCGTTGATGAGAAGGGAACCCATGTCCGACGCCCAGTTCGTCCTCTACTCCACCCCCTGGTGCGGTTACTGCTTCCGCTTGAAGTCCCAACTGCACCGCGAGCAGATCGCGTTCGACGAGGTCGACATCGAGAAGCGGCCGGAAGCCGCTGACCTGGTGGCCAGCATCAATGACGGCAACCAGACAGTGCCGACGCTGGTGTTCGCCGACGGCTCGTCAATGACCAATCCGTCGCTGCGCGAAGTGACCGCCAAACTCGCGTCGCTGTGACGAAACAGCCTCGGCCGGTCGTGCTCTTCGACGTCGACGGCACCATCCTCGATTCCGCGCCGGGGATCATTGCCAGCCTGCAGGCCGCGATGGCCGATGTCGGCGTTGAACCGGCGGACGATGAACAACTGCGCAGCGATCTCGGACCGCCGCCCGCCATCATGTTCGGCCAGGTCGGCGTACCGGAGAAGTTGATCAACGAGGCGGTCCGGTCCTATCGCCGGCACTATGCCCGGAGCGGTATGCAGAACGCCCGGGTCTACGACGGTGTGACCGACGCGCTGACCACGCTGCAGCGCGAGTACCGGCTGGCGACAGCGACGATGAAACTGATCGAGACTGCGACGGTCTTCCTGGACCATCACGGCATCCGTGATCATTTCGAGATGGTCGGCGGTGCATGCGACGGGGTCTTCGACAAGTCCGCGATCATCGCCGCTACCCGTACCGCACTGGACGGCGCGGACGCAGCAGACATGATCATGATCGGTGACCGGCACTCCGACATCACCGGTGGGCGGGTGAACGGTCTGCGCACGATCGCAGTCACCTGGGGGTACGGCAGCCGCGCCGAACTCGAGGCATCCGGACCGGACCTGATCATTGACCGTCCGGAGCAGCTGCCGGAGGCGACCGCGGAGTTGTTGGCCCGAGCCGTCGCCTGACCGCACCTCCGGGAACGCCGGTCGGAGGCCATGCGCGTCGGGCCACGACCTGCCGTCTCTGGTACTGCCCTCGTCCGCGCACCACCTACTCGTTGGCGCACCCATTACTCGGCCGCGCACCCCCTGCAGCGGGTGCGCGGCCGACCAAGTGGTGCGGGAGGCAGGTGGTGGGGATCACCGCGATGAACTGTCGGAGCCGCCCTCTAGAGTGACGGCAAATGGGATTGTGGGTACATCGCGCCGAGCGGGCCGACCGGTTGGCGACAGGTCTGGGAATGCTGCTGCGGGACGGTCTGGACGATCCGTTCGCAACCGAGATCGTCGCCGTGCCGACTCGCGGTGTCGAGCGATGGCTGGCCCAGACCCTCTCCCATGTACTGGGCATCGGCACCGCCGGCGACGGAGTGTGCGCCGGCATCGACTTCCCCTCACCGGAGCGGATGATCGGCGAGGCACTGTCCGGGATCACCGGCGTCGACCCGCGCAGCGACCCTTGGCACCCGCGCCGGTCCGTCTGGCCGCTGCTGTCGGTGATCGACGCGGCCCGTGACGAGCAGTGGGCTCAACCGCTGTGGCGCTATCTGGACCGTTCCGATGATCTCGGTACGGCCGGCAGACGATACGGCACCGCGAGACACCTTGCCGGGTTGTTCGACAGCTACGCGGCCAACCGTCCCCAGATGCTTCAGCACTGGCTGACCGGTGATGATCTTGACGGGTCCGGGAAGCCGCTGCCCTCCCGGATGCTCTGGCAGGCCGAGTTGTGGCGACGGCTGCACGACGAGATCGACCTGCCGAGTCCGGCCGAGCGGCTGCCGACCGTGTGCCGGGAACTGCTCGACGACCCGACCGGGTCCGATCTGCCCGACCGGTTGTCGATCTTCGGCCCGACGCGACTTCCGTACGCCACCTTGTCCGTCCTGGCGGCGCTGGCCAGACATCGCGACGTCCATTTGTGGCTGCCCCACGCTTCACCTGTGCTGTGGTCGGCCATCAGTACGGCGCTCAACGGCACAGAGGTGATCACCAAGGACGCCTCGGGTGAGGTGTTGCCGGCGGCGGCCGGAAGCCGGAGCGGTGACGCCGCCGTTGGCCTGGCCCGGCACCGGCTGCTCGCCTACCTCGGCAGGGACACCCGCGAACTGCAGCTCGGCCTGGCCCGGTTGCCGGCAGAGATCCATGATCATCTGCTCGACGCGGCTGACGATGATCATCGGGATCGGCTGCTGGACCGACTGCAGCGTGATCTTGCTGCCGATCGCCCGCTGGAGCAGCTCGAACCGCGGCCGATCGCCGCAGACGACGACAGCATCGCGGTCCACGCCGCGCACGGCCCGGACCGCCAGGTGGAAGTGCTTCGAGAACTGGTGCTCGGCCTACTGGAGAGCGATCCGACACTCGAGCCGAGGGACATCATCGTGATGTGTCCCGACATCGAGACCTTCGCCCCGTTGATCTCCGCCGCGTTCGGTTCCCAGGTCGACGAGGAGGATCCGACGGCCGGGCATCCCGGGCACCGGCTCCGGGTCCGGCTGGCCGACCGCTCGCTCCGTCAGCTGAACCCGTTACTCGAGGTGCTCGGCCGGCTCTTCGACCTGGCCGAATCGCGTGTCGAGGCATCGGCTGTCATCGACCTGTGCGCGGCCGAGCCGGTGGCCAACCGGTTCGGCTTCAGCGACGACGACATCCTCCGTCTCCGCGAACTGGTCGCCGCGTCCGGTGTTCGCTGGGGGCTGGACCCCCAACACCGCAGGCAGTTCGGCATGGAGGCGTTCGGCCAGAACACCTGGGCCGCAGGACTGGACCGGATGCTGCTCGGGGTGGCGATGGATGAGGACGGCCAGCGTTACCTCGGCACCACGCTGCCGCTGGACGACATCGACGCCGGCGACGCCGATCTGGTCGGCCGGCTGGCCGAGGCCGTGCACCGGCTCAGCACGGTGATCAACACCTTCGATCGCCGCCAGCCGCTGCGCGCCTGGATCGCGGCCTGCCGTGACGCACTCGACCTGCTCACCGCCGTCGGGTCCACCGACACCTGGCAGGTCTCCCAGGCGTACGGAGAACTCACCCGGATCGCCGAGTCCGCCGCCGATCGCGACGAGATCCGGCTCACCCGCCGCGAGGTGCGTTCGGTGCTCGCCGACCTTTTCGCCGGACGACCGAGCCGGGCCAACTTCCGGACCGGAACGATGACGGTGGCCACCCTTCTGCCGATGCGATCGGTGCCTCACCGGGTGATCTGCCTGCTCGGCCTCGACGACGGAGTGTTCCCCAGGTCGGGTCGACTGGACGGTGACGATCTGCTGACGGTCGACCCCTGGATCGGCGATCGCGATCGACGCAGCGAGGACCGGCAACTGCTGCTCGACGCGATCATGTCGGCCACCGAACACCTCATGATCATCTATTCCGGTGCCGATCCTCGCACCAACGCACGCAAGCCGCCCGCGGTACCGCTGGGCGAGCTGCTCGATGTCCTCGACCTGGCCGCCAAGGCACCCGCGGGCCGGGTCCGCGATCAGATCGTGCGACACCATCCGCTGCAGCCGTTCGACAAGATCAACTTCGACGGCAGCCTGGCCGGACCGGCCGGATCCGGACAGCCGTTCAGTTTCGACACCGATGCACTCGCCGGTGCCCGGGCGACGCTGTCGGTCCGCTCCGACCCGAAGCCGGTGTATTCCGCCGATCCGCTGCCGTCCTACCAGCTCGGTCCGGTGATCGACATCTCGGATCTGATCAGCTTCTTCAAGCACCCGATCCGGTCCTACCTGAAGACCCGTACCGGCTTCTCCCCGTTCTGGACACCGGATGTCGACGAGGAGGACATCCCGATCATGGTCGACGGGCTGGCTGCCTGGCGGATCGGCGACCGGATGCTGCGGCGCCACCTGACCGGCGTGGACATCGACCAGCTCGTCAACGCCGAGTGGCGCCGCGGGGAGGTTCCGCCACGTCAGTTGGGCAGCCGGATGCTTGACCCGATCGCCCGCACGGTGCAGGAGATCGCCGGTCGTGCCGCGCCGCTGCGCGACGGCGAACCCTGCAACGTCGACATCCTCGCCGAGATCGAGGTTCCCGGGCCGAACGGCGCCCGACGGCACGCCCTCGCCGGCACAGTGCCCGGTGTGTACGGCGAGCGACTGGTCACCGTCCAGTACTCCAAGCTGAACGCGTCACACCGGTTGGAGGCCTGGATCAAGCTGCTGGCCATGACGACGACCGACCCGGCGCCCTGGCAGGCGGTCACCGTGGGTCAGCAGGGCTTCGGCGGCGGGATGACGACCCTTGGACCGGTGACCCAGGAGTTCGCCCGGTTGGTACTGGCCGATCTCGTCGAGCTGTATTGCAGCGGCCTGTCGGCACCACTGCCCCTGCCGCCGAGAACCGCCGCAGAGTACGCCGAGAAGCGTCGCGAGAACCGGTCCCTGCCGCTCGTCGCCGCCAAGGCCCGTCGCAGCTTCGAGATGGAGTGCGACGCGTGCTACCGGGCGGTCTTCGGCGAATCGGTGTCCCTCGATCAACTGTTGGCGATCCCGTCGATACCGTCCGAGGAGCGCGGCGGGATCGGCGAGCCCAGCCGGTTCGGCACGCTCGCGCGACGCGTCTGGAATCCGCTGCTGATGTCGGAGGTGATCGACCGATGACCGTCCGTACCGGTGCCGCTGTGACGCTCGCCCCGACCCCGTTCGACGTGTGCGGCCCGCTGCCGTCGGGCACCACCGTGCTCGAGGCCAGCGCCGGCACGGGCAAGACGTACGCCATCGCTGCGCTCGCCGCGCGCTACATCGCCGACGGCCGGCCGTTGTCGGAGCTGATGATGATCACCTTCGGCCGGATGGCCACCAATGAACTGCGGATGCGGATCAGGGAACGGTTGGCCGCTGTCGAACTCGCACTCTCCCAGGCGCTCGGCTCCGATGATCATGGAACGTTTGAGGACGCAGTGATCGCACTGCTGTGCGCCGGTGACCGGGACACCCTGGAGCTGCGACGCCGCCGGATCCGAACGGCACTGGCAGATTTCGACGCTGCGATGATCGCCACCACCCACGAGTTCTGCCAACGCATGCTGGACGAACTCGGCGTACTGGGTGATCATGAACCGGACGCGGTCTTCACCGAGTCGTTGACCGATCTGGTCCATGAGGTCGCCGCCGACGTGTATCTGCGCCGGTACGCCGCCGGTCCCGCCGAACCGCCGTTCCCGTTCGAATCCGGTCCACGCGGAACGGTTGACGCCCTGACGATCGCGGCCGCGGCGATCGGGTCCGAACACGTTCCCGTGGTGCCAGTGCCCGACGACGACACGACGCTGTCCGAACCGGCCGAGCGGTATCGGTTCGCCACCGAGGTCCGGGAGCAGTTCACGATCCGCAAACGCCGCAGGCGGTTGTACAGCTATGACGACATGTTGCTGCGGCTGCGGGACACCCTGCATGATCCGGTCACCGGCCGGGATGCTGCCGAGCGGCTGCGGCAGCGTTACGAGGTGGTGCTGATCGACGAGTTCCAGGACACCGACCCGGTGCAGTGGGACATCGTCCGCACGGCGTTCGTCGGCCACTCGACGGTGATCTTGATCGGCGACCCGAAACAGGCGATCTATGCCTTCCGCGGGGCCGATGTCTACTCCTATCTGGACGCCGTCGACGAGGCGGGCGCGATCGGCACGCTGGCCACCAACTGGCGCAGCGACCAGGCCTTGGTCGGTGCGCTGGGGACGCTGATGACCGGCGTACCGCTGGGCGATCCGCGGATCACGGTACGGCCGGTGGCAGCCAGTCACACCGACCGGCGGCTCGTCTCGGCCGAGCCCGCCGCCGACCAGGCCGCCGAGGCTTCGTCAACCCCGTCGGAGGCATCGCGGGGGCCGTCGTCGGCGGCCATGGTGGCTCCGTTCCGGATCCGCTACCAGCCGTTCGATCCGGCGGTCGAATCCCCGCAGTCCGTCACCAGGTTGCGACCACAGGTCACTGCGGACCTGGTCGCCGACATCAGCGCGTTGCTGGCCGCCGGCGCACGACTCCGGATCGGTCCGGACCGTGATCATCGTCGGGTCAGACCCGGCGACATCGCGGTGCTGGTCCGGCGCAACGACCGGGCGGAGGAGATCGCCCAGGCACTGATCGCGGCCGGCGTGCCCGCAGTCGTACTCGGCGCCGGCAGCGTCTTCGCCTCCCCGATGGCCGGCCACTGGCTGACCCTGCTCACCGCCCTGGAGCAGCCGCGGCAACAGCAGATCCGCGCGGTCGCGTTGACCCCGTTCGTCGGCTGGACCATGCACCGGCTGGCGACGGCCGACGATGACGCGGTCACCGACCTGTCGGCGACCATCCGCCGCTGGAGCCGGGTGCTCGTCCATCGCGGCGTCGCGGCCCTGATGGAAACCATCACCACCGAGGAGGACCTGGGCCGCAGGCTGCTGTCCGACACCGGCGGCGAACGCCGGCTGACCGACCTACGGCACATCGGCCAGAGCCTGCACGCCGCCGCCGTGTTCGGCCAACTGGGCGTCGGCGCGCTGATCGCCTGGCTCCGCCAACGCATCGACGAGGCACAGACCATCGCGATGGACGAGCGCAGCCGCCGCCTGGAAACCGACGACCAGGCCGTCCAGATCCTCACCGTGCATCGCAGCAAGGGGCTCGAGTTCCCCATCGTCTATCTGCCCGACGCCTGGGACCGCTGGTGTCCCGAGGACGACGGTCAGATCCTGCGGGTGCATGATCACCCGGCCAACGACGGCGCGCCGCCGACCGCGGATGATCTTGTACTTGACGTCGGTGGGATGGCCGGCGCCAACCGCAAGGACCGGGTCGCCCAGGACAGGCTGGAGTCCGGTGGGGACGACCTGCGCCTGGCCTATGTGGCACTGACCCGTGCCCAGGTCCAGGTGGTGGCGTGGTGGATGCACAGCTGGAACACGCCCGGGTCGGCGCTGCAACGCTTCCTGTTCCGGTCCCACGACGAGAACGCCGAACTGGCCGACCGCTATCCGGTCAACGCCGACCCCGGCTCGTTGCACCTCGGACCCGGCTTCTCGGTGGAGCCGATGACCGAGCGACCGATCACCGAATGGCGGCCCCAACAACACCAGGACGGTCCGCTGCGGGTCCGGCGCTTCGATCGTGAGCTGGACCTGCAGTGGCGTCGCACCTCCTACACAGCGTTGACCGCTGCCGCTCACGGCACCGAGGTCAGCGCGGCCGGGGTCGGCAGTGAGGCCGAACCGGCCAAGGAGGATGACGAGACCCCGGCTGCCGAGACGCTGGCCGAGACGAGCGTCGGCCGTCACGTGGTCGATGGCCCGGTGTCGCCGATGGACGACCTGCCGATGGGTGCCGCCTTCGGCACGATCGTGCATGCGATCTTCGAACGGGTCGATCCGCACGAGGGTGATCTTGCTGCTTCGCTGCAACGGATCGCTTCGGAGGAACTGGCTCATCTGCCGGCCCAGGAGATGACCGCGCAGACGTTGGCCACCGGCATCCTGCCGGCGTGGCTGACGTCGCTCGGTCCGTTGGCCGACGATCGGCGTCTGGCCGACATCCCGATCGCCGACCGGCTGTCGGAGTTGAGCTTCGAACTGCCGCTGGCAGGAGGCTCGGCGCCGGGGCCCGGAGCTCGGGACGTACGGCTGGGTGATGTCGCCGCATTGCTCGCCGATCGGCTGCCGGCAGGCGACCCGCTCGCCCGCTATCCGGAGCTGCTCGCCCAGCCGCTGCTGGCCGAACAGTCACTGCGCGGGTATCTGACCGGAAGCATCGACGCCGTCCTGCGGACCCGCAACGGCACGGTCCCCCGCTACCTGGTGGTCGACTACAAAACTAACTGGTTGGGTGATCTTGATCAGCGTCCGCTGCGGGTCGCCGCCTACAGCCCCACGTTGCTGCCGCAGGCGATGATGCACGCTCACTATCCGCTGCAGGCGTTGCTGTATGCGGTGGCCCTGCATCGCTACCTGCGCTGGCGACAACCGGGCTACTCGCCCGATGATCATCTGGGCGGGATCCTGTACCTCTTCGTCCGTGGCATGGCCGGCCCGGACACTCCGAGGGTCGACGGCGTACCGTGCGGTGTCTTCTCCTGGCGTCCTCCGGCGCAGTTGATCATCGACCTGTCCGATCTGCTGGATGGGAGTGATCCGAAATGACCGTCGCCAGCTCACAGAAGCCGGCGCTCGACGACGCCCAACTCGCCCACGCGGTCGGCGGACTGCTCGGCGAATTCAACCGGGCCGGAGTGCTCGGCGTCGCCGACGTGCACGCAGCCCGGTCGATCGGCCGCATCGGCGGGGAGGCTCGCGAGTCGGTCATCCTCGCCGTCGCCCTGGCGGTGCGGGCATTGCGCGCCGGGTCGGTCTGCATCGACCTGCGCACGGTCGCCGATGCGGTCTTCGCCGACACCGCGGCCGATGATGCCACTGAGCAGGTCGATGTCTCATCGCTGGACTGGCCCGATTCCGATCGGTGGATGGCCGACTGTCGGGACAGCCCGTTGGTCACGACAGCCGACGGCCCCGACGGACGACCGCTCCGGATGGCCGGAGGTCTCCTCTACCTGGAGCGGTATTGGCGGCAGGAGGAATCCGTACGCCTCCAGCTGCAACAGCGGTCGACCGCCGGACCCCCGACTGTTGATCTCGCGCGGCTGCGCTCCGGACTGGAGCGGATCTTCACCGCAGAGGGCCTCGATCCGGACGAGCCTGATCTGCAACGCCGGGCGGCGGCGATGAGCGTCCTGCGCTGGATCAGCGTGCTGGCCGGTGGCCCGGGTACCGGCAAGACCACAACAGTTGCCCGGCTGATCGCATTGCTTCATGATCAACACACCGGACTCGGTGACCCCCACGGCACCGATCCGGACGGCCACACCGCGGTTCGGCGGCCCCTCCGAGTGGCACTGGCCGCGCCGACCGGCAAGGCAGCCGCCCGATTGGAAGAGGCGGTTCGGGACGCGGCCCGGAAGCTCCCGATGCAGGACCGGGAGCGGATCGGCGATCTTGGTGCCTCCACAGTGCACCGGCTGCTCGGCTGGACCCCGGAGGGCCGGAACCGCTTCCGACACAACGGATTCAACCGGCTGCCCTACGACGTGGTGGTCGTCGACGAGATGTCGATGGTGCCGCTGACGCTGATGGCCCGACTGTTGGAAGCGCTGCGTCCCGACGCCCGGCTGATCCTGGTGGGTGACCCGGACCAGCTCGCCTCGGTGGAGGCCGGCGCCGTGCTCGCCGACATCGTCAACGCCGAACCCGGTCCGGATACCGGACTGGCCACGACATTGGCGCAGGTGCTGTCGGATCCGCCGCAGTCGGCGACCGCGCTCGGCGTCGTCCGGCTGCAGCACACCTGGCGGTTCGGCGGCGTGATCGGCGAACTGGCCCGGGCGATCCGAGCGTCCGAGGCGAATCGAGTGATCGAGATCCTCCGTTCCCAGGACCCTGCGCTGGTCTTCAGCGAACCGAACGACCCGTCGGCGGCCGGCGAGGCCTCGATCGACATGGCTGCGCTGGACGCGTTGCGCCGGGAGGTGGTCGGGCCGGCGCGGATGATCAAGGAGGCTGCCGAGTCCGGAGATGTGGCTGCCGCGCTGGCCGGGCTCGAAGAGCACCGGCTGCTGTGTGCCCATCGTCGCGGCCCGTACGGTGTTACCCGGTGGACGCGGGAGATCCTGCGGTGGCTCGGTGAGGCGATCCCCGGGTATGCGACCGGAGGCGAGTGGTACCCGGGTCGACCGTTGTTGATCACCGCCAACGACTACGAGACCTCGCTGTACAACGGCGACACCGGAGTGGTGGTGCAGACCGCCAACGGGTTGCGGGCGGCCTTCGCCCGCGGCGGATCGCCGACCTTGATCGCGCCCGTTCGGCTCGATGCCGTCCAGTCGGTGCATGCGATGACCGTTCACCGCGCCCAGGGCAGCCAATTCCACACGGTGTCCTTCGTCGTCCCGCCCCCGGACTCACCCCTGTTGACCCGGGAGCTGCTCTACACCGCGGTCACCCGGGCGACCGAGCGGGTGATCGTGCTGGGCACCGAGGAAGCCGTTCGCCGGGCGATCCTGCGGCCGGCCAACCGGGCCAGCGGACTCCGCTCCCGACTCTGAGCCTGGACTGCCGCGACAAGCCCGCCCGGTTCGGCTCGCGGATCGGCCGGCTCGTCAGAGCGATCCGGTGCGCCAGGCGGTGACCAGGCGGTGGGCGATCGAACTGCGGTTGGGGATGTCGATCGTGCCTTCGGCGAGTTCGCGTTCCAGCCGTTCGCGGGTGAACCAGTCGGCGTAACTGATCTCGTAGCCGGTCGAGATCTCGGTTTCGGTCGTGTACGCAACGAACCCCAGCATCAACGAACGCGGGAACGGCCACGGCTGGCTGCCGAAGTAGCTGACCTCCCGCAGGCCGAGTCCGACCTCCTCGGCCATCTCCCGGTGCACGGCTTGTTCGGCCGACTCTCCGGTCTCGACGAAGCCCGCGAAGACGGAGACCCGCTTGCCCCAGCTGGACTGGCGGCCGAGCAGCAACCGGTCGTCGGGGTCGATGATCGCAACGATCACCGCTGGGTCGGTGCGCGGGAAGTACTCGTTGTGGCACTGCCGGCAGACCCGCATGAAGCCGGCCTTGAGAACCTCGCTCGGGGTGCCGCACCGCGGGCAGAACGGCTCGTTGCGATGCCAGTTGGTGATCGCGACGGCGGCGATCGCCACATCCCGGTGCGCATCGGGGAGGTTTGCGGCCACATCGCGCAGCGAGGCCGCCACCACCGTGCCCGAGCCGACGAATTGCGCGTCCTGCCACTCCATCGTGGTGACGAACCGCGGCGCGCCGTCGAGATGGCCGAGCAGGAAGTGGCGCTGGCTGTCGTAATCCCCGGTCGGGCGGATGAACCGGACGGCGTCGCCGGAAGGCGACACCGGGATGCGTCGTTCACTGTCGATCGGCAACAGCAGCGCGTCGTCGGACTGCCACAACTTGGGCACCCACTCGTTGCTGGTCAGCTGCTCCTCGACCCGGATCAGCCGGCTGGCAGCAGCCCAGTCCGCGGTCCCTGGCGGCGTGGGATCGGTCACGCGCTCAGGCTAGTGCAGCCTGCTGCGGGCTCGGCGACCGACCGGTCGCCGCCGACCGTCGCTCGGTGGCGGCGCTTACCGGTTCGGGCACTCCGGTCAGGGACGCTCGGGTACGGCTGTCAGGATCCGGTCCAACTCATCCTGATCCGCCAGCCGGTCGGGGCGGATGACCCGGTCCTCGGGAACCGAGTAGAAGACGGCATCGACCCGGTCGAGCGGCACACCGGTCAGCCCGGCCCAGGCGACCCGGTAGATCGCCAGCTGCAGCGGGTCGTGGCGCTCGCCGCGCGAGGTCTTCCAGTCGACGATCCGGAACCGAGGTCCATGCTCAGTCCCGTCGTGATCAGTCCCGGCATGATCATCCCCAGCATGATCATCGAGGCGGTAGACGGCATCGATCCGGCCCCGGATCACCCGTCCACGCAGCACGAGGGTAAAGGGCGCCTCCAGCGCGTACGGCTGCGAGTCACCGAACAGGCCGGACGCGAACTGCTCGCACAACTCGCGGAACTCGGCCTCACCATCGACATCGAGATCGGCGCGATCGGCCAGCTCGTCGGGATCGACCAGCTGCGGTTGGCCCAGCATCCGCGGCCCCAGACGCCGCTCGATCCACTGGTGGAACCTGGTGCCGAACCGTTGCCGGCGCGAGGGACGCCTCGGCATCGGCCGTGCCAGATCGGTGGCCAGACCCGTCGCATCGGCGCGTAGCTTGATCAACTCGGTCGCCGACATCGACTCCGGCAGGGCGACAGACGCTGCGCCGCGGCGCGCCGCCAGCGACTCAGCCAGTAGCCGATCGATGTCCGCGTCCCACGCGGCGACGGTCTCCTCGTCATCGAGCAGCAGCGGCTCGTCGGTGCCCGGAGCGTTCTCATACCTTCCGCTGGCGGCGTGCCGCTGCCGTGCCGACCGCACCATGTCCGCGGCGTGCCGACGACGGTCGAGAGACTCGGGATCGAGCGGCCGCGGCCACGGCACGGGCGGTGCCTGGGTGTCGTGCGGATTGACGTCACCCGGCGGCGGCGCCTGGGCAGCTACCCGATCCTGGCGGACGGCCTCGGCCATGATCACCTGGAGGTAGCGCGAGGGCTGTCGCGGCTTGACCAGCTCCGGGCGCCAGGTGTGCCCGCTGCCGACAAGCACCTTCCGGGCACGGGTCGCCGCTACGTAGGCGAGGCGGTCCTCGGCCAGGATCTGCTGGTCCTTGAGTCGCTGCTTGTACTCGGCGATGGCCGGGTTGGCGGCCTCTGCCAGTTGCGGAATGGACGCTCGGTCGCCCCGCAGGTCGGCCGGCAGCACTCCGGCGGCGGTCACCCAGTTGTCGGTGACCCGATCGCTGGGAAACGTGCCCTGCATCAGCGCAGGCAGGAACACCACATCCCATTCCAGGCCCTTGGCCTTGTGCATGGTGAGCAGCTTCACCGATTCCCGGTCGGTCGGCACCGCCTGTTCCAGCCCCACGCCGTGTTCTGCCTCGGCGCGCAGGTAGGCCAGCAGACCCGACAGCGAGGCCCGGCCGTCCACGTCGGCATAGTCGGCCACCGCATCGAGGAAGGCGCCCAGCTGATCGCGCCGCTGGGTTCGTCCGAAGGTCGGCGTTGCCAGCAGTTCGACGTCCAGGCCGAGGACGCCGACCACCCGGCGGCACAGGTCGAGCAGCGGTTCATCACAATGCCCGCGCAGATAACTCAGTTCGCCGGCGAACTGGGTGAACCGGTTCCGGGTCTCGGCGCTGAATCCGTCCCCGGGATCCTCGACCGCATCCAGCAGGCTGATCACCTCGGTCGGGTCGACATCGGACACCGCCTGCTCCAGCGCGCCGAGCAGGCCGCCGACCCCGGCGTCGAGGTCCTCGTCGGTTGGTCGACCATGATCATCGACCTGTGCCAGTTCGCGCGCCCGGCGGCCGAGTTGGGCAAGATCACGCGGTCCGACATTCCAGCGCGGTCCGCTGAGCAGCCTGATCAACTCGGGGTTGGCGGTGACGTCGTCGACCAACCGGAGGGTGCAGACCACGTCCATCACCTCCGGCAGACCGAGCAGACCGCCCAACCCGACGATCTCGGTCGGGATGTCGCGTCCGACGAGTTCGGCGTAGAGCGGGCCGATGTCAGCGTTGCGGCGAGTCAGCACGGCGATCTCGGACCACCGGTCGACGGTGCGGCGCTCCCGGGCGGCGATCACCTGGTCGGCGATCCAGCTCACCTCCTCCGCCCAGGTCTCGAAGGTCGCCGCCCGCACCTCGGCCGGGCCGGCCTCCGGCGGGGCGTTGAGCAGACCCAGTCCGCTTTCCCTGCCCTCGGAATTGCCCAGGGAGATCGTCTCGTCATCGCGCAGTGGCTCGGACAGCACGTTGGCGACGTCCAGGATCGTCTGCCCGCTGCGCCGGTTGACCGTCAAAGCGAAGCGGCGGCTGCGTCGCCCGTCGGCACGCGAGAACTGGTCGGCGAACTCGAGGATGTTGCTGGCCGCGGCGCCGCGCCAGCCGTAGATGGCCTGGAACGGGTCGCCCACCGCCGTCACCGGATGCCCGCGTCCGCTACCGACGTCAGGTCCGGAGAAAAGGCCGCGGAGCATGATCGCCTGGGCAGCCGAGGTGTCCTGGTATTCGTCGAGCAGGACGACCTTGAACTCCTCGCGCAACAAGGCCGACACCTCCGGCACCTGGGTCGCCAGCCGGGCGGCGACCGCCATCTGGTCGGCGAACTCGACCACCCCGAGCCGCTGCTTCAACGCCTGGTAGTCGTCGACCAGGCTGGCCAGTTCCAGGCGTTCGTCGATCGCGGCCAGCGCCCGCTTGACCTCGGCGTACCGCGCGCCGCGGTTGTTGACCGGCGCTGCCTCGAAGGCCAGTCTCCAGTGCCGGGCGTGCCGGTCGAGCGCCGAGGTGGCAACCAGGTGTTGTTGCAGATCGGAGTCCAGTTGCAGCACCCGTTCGGTGACTGTCTCCGGACGCAGCCGGGAGATCTGCTCGAAGGGGCCCGCTGCTGCCTCCACCACCCGGGAGGCCAGGCGGAACCGGGCAGCGCCGGTGATCATGGCGCTCTCCGATTCAACGCCGAGCCGCAACCCGTGTTCGGCGACCAGCCGGGCGGCGAACGCGTCGTAGGTCATGATCAACTGTTCGCCGGCCTCGTCGACGCCCTGTTCGTCGATCACCCCGGCCTTCAACAGCGCCGACCGGACACGGGAGGACAACTCGGCTGCTGCCTTGCGGGTGAAGGTCAGGCCGAGCACCTCCTCCGGCCTCACCTGCCCGGTACCGACCAGCCAGACAACGCGGGCAGCCATCACGGTGGTCTTGCCGGAGCCGGCACCGGCGATGATCACTCCTGGTTCCAGCGGCGCGGTGATGGCGGTCAACTGTTGCAGCGAGAACGGGATGCCCAGCGCCTCGATCAGATCCTCGGTCGATCCGAACCGGCGGACGCCCGCCGGGGCCACGGCTTCGGCGGTCACGAGACGACCTGCTTCCCCTCCGATTGGGCCGGGCAGCTGCCGCGGAACGGGCAGTACCGGCAGGCCGGACCGACTACGGCGTCGAACGACTCGGACCGTACGATCCGGGCTGCGTCGGCCAGCCGCTGGTGAACCCAGGTTGGATAACGGTCGCGGTCGTCGGGGTGCTCCGGCTCGACCGGGAAGGGCACATCGGACAATGCGGCCTGCTCGAACACCTTCGGCATCGTCCCGTCCCGATCGGGCAACCGGAGATAGACCAGCTCCGCACCCCCGGTCTCCGCCCCCGGTCCGGTGACCCCCGCGAAGGCGCCCTCGGCGACGGCCAGCTGGTAGACACCCAATTGATCTTGGACGGCGATGTCGGCCGCGGTCGGCGGACGCTTGCCGGTCTTGAAGTCGACGATCCTGATCCGGCCGAGCGCGTCGCGTTCCACCCGGTCCGCCGTACCGGTGAGCCGGACCTTCTCGTCGCCGAGTTCGATGTCGGTGCTGAACCGCACCTCGGTGCCGAGTAGCTCACGATCGGTCCGGAAGGACTGCCAGGCGACGAACCGCTCCAACGCGGACTCGGCCTCGATCCGTTCGGTCGCCGACAACCAGTTGGCGTCGAAGTCCAGCTGGTCCCAGACGGAGTCCAGATGGGCGGCGACGGTCTGGTCGTCGAGTTTCTGGGTCGCACCGTATTCGGCCAGGACGTGGACCACCGATCCGAAACTTGCAGCCGTACCTCGGACCGATTCCGCGCGGGCCTTGCGGGACAGGAACCACTGCCGCGGGCAGGCCAACAACTGGGCGAGTTGACTGCCCGACAGCTGCACGGGCGTATCCGGATTCTGCACCGGGCCTGCCGCCTCGCTGGGCGGGCGCATGCCCCACCAGCGGCCGGGACGGGCCGCGCCGGCCAGCGGCCGACCATGATCGTCTTCGGCGTCCGCCAGTCGCGCCAGTCGGGTCGCCGCCGCCTCCCGGAGCCGCGGCGGCGCGTCCGGGTCGACGCTGGTCCGTCGGAGGTCACCGATCAGCGCGGGCAGCGACAGCGGTCGTGCCGGTCTGCCCGCCAGCCGCCGCACGCTGACGCCGAGTTCGGTGATGAAGCGTGACGGTTGGTCGTTCTCGCCGTCCGTGCCCTCCACGGCGGTAACCACCAACCGGCGGGACGCCCGGGTGCAGGCGACGTAGAACAGCCGGCGTTCCTCGGCGATCCTGGCGGCCGGTGGCTGAGTCTGCGCCAGGCCGTGCCGGCTCAGCCGGTCGGCCTCCAGCAGCGAGCCGCGACGCCGGATGTCGGGCCAGCTGCCCTCCTGGACCGAGGCGACCACAACCAACGGCCACTGCAGGCCCTTGGCGCGGTGGGCGGTCAGCACCCGGACCGAGGATCCGCGGACGGCCGCTTCGTTGCGGGTGTCGGCGGGGATCTGCTGGCCCTCCACCTCGGCCAGGAAGCCGGTCACGCCGCGCAGGCCGGCGACTTCTTCCGACCGCCCGGCGATGTCGAACAGCGCAACCACCGCGTCAAGATCACGATTGGCCCGCTGTCCGGTGTCGCCGCCCAGCCTGGCCTCGGCGCGCAGCCGTTCCGGCCATTCGGTGCCGTCCCACAGCTCCCAGAGCGCTTCCTCAGCGGTCGCGCCTGCGGTGATCTGCTCCCCGACGTGACGCAGCAGGTCGGCCAGTGCGCGGGCGGCGGCAACCTCCGGAGCGTCGGGAAGATCATCGAGCCGGTTCGGATCCTGCAGCACTTCCTTGATCAACTCCGGCGACCGCCGGGGCAGCCCGGTGCCGCCGAGTTCCTCGCGTTGGGCGTTGCGGAGCATCCTGCCCAGTCGCCTGATCGCCATGCTGTCCAGACCACCCAGCGGGGAGCTGAGCAGGATCTGGGCCTCTTCCGCCTGCAGTGCGTCGATCCCCGCGGCGATGCGCAGGCCGAGCAGCAACGGCCGGGTCGCAAGTTCGGCGGCCAGCGGGATCTCGTCCCCGGCCACTTCGACGGGCACTCCGGCGGCGGTCAGCGCCCGGGTCAGGCCGGGAATCCGCTGGCGTCCGTGCCGGACCAGCACGGCCATCTCCGACCAGTCAAGACCGTCGTTGAGATGGGCCCGGCGCAGCAGGTCGGCGATGTGCTCGGCTTCGGCGCCGGCAGTGACGCAGGTGTACGCCTCTACCCCGCCGCGGTGAAGTCCCTCGGCTGCCACCGGACGCCGGAACGCCGCCAGTAGGGCGGCGGGCAACGCCCGCTGGATGCCAAGTCGATCGGCAAGTCCCCGGCTGGCCGCCTGCAGCGCGATGCCGCTGCGATGATTGGTCGGCAGGGCGATCACCCGGGCCGGCCGTCCGTCGACCGCGAACCGGTCGGGGAAGTCGAGGATCCCCCGTGCCTCGGCGCCGCGGAAGGCGTAGATCGACTGGTCGGGGTCACCGAAGACGACCACGTCGCGTCCGTCACCGGCGAGCTGGTGCAACAGCCGCACCTGAGCCGGGTCGGTGTCCTGGACCTCGTCGACCAGCACGCAATCGATCTCGCGTCGCAGCGTGCCGAGGACTGCTGGATCGGTGAGCAGGATCCGGCAGCGGTGAGTGAGCTCGGCGTAGTCGATCACTTCCTCGGCGTCCAGAACGTCAAGGTATTCGTCGAAGAACTCACCCGTCGCCGACCACTCCGGCCGGTCGGCGGCTTCGCCGGCCTCGACCAGGTCCTCGGGGTCCATGCCCAGTTGCCTCGCCTTGGCGAGGACTGCGCGGATCTCGGCGGCGAAACCGCGGGTGCCGAAGGCCCGGGAGACCGACTCCGGCCAGGACACGCGTCCGGACTGCAGGCTGCCCTCGAGCACCTCACGCACCCGGAATTCCTGTTCCGGGCCGGTCAGCAGTCGCGGGCCGACCCGATCGCCGGTGCTGGCCTCGGGATCGGCGAAGCGTCGGATCATCGCGTAACAGAAGCCGTGGAAGGTCATCGCCCGCGGACTGCTCGTCGAACCGCCGAGGCGCCCGGCGATCCGGACCCGCAGGTCGGCCGCGGCGCGGCGGGAGAAGGTCAGCGCCAGGACGTGCTCGGCGCCGTGGCGGCGGATCCGGTCCACGGCCGTCTCGATCAGGGTGGTCGTCTTCCCGGTCCCGGGTCCGGCGATCACCAGCAATGGTCCGCCGGCATGGTCGACCACCTGCTGCTGGACCGGGTCCAGGGCGATCTGGGGCTGTCGCGCCGGACGCCGTACCAACACATAACCCGATCGGCCTGGCGACCGATCGGACGAGATGTGATCAATGGGAGAGTGATTGGAAGGGTTCTGATCGGATCCGTCTTGATCGGCGGACTGGGCTGCATCGGGCGGAGGCACGCGCAGCAGCTCATCGGTCCGGATCACGCTCATGGGGCTATTGGAACATCTCCCACCGACAACCCGGGCGACGACCGGCGGCGCGCCCGGAAGTTCGGGTTCGGCCGGCTTCAGAACCGGCGATTCGCGATCACCGGGATCGACCTGCGCACCGCGGCGACCACGGCCGGGTCGAGGTCGGTGATCAACAACTCCGGCTCGGGCCCGGCGGCGGTGATCGCCGCGCCGGTCGGATCGATCGCGGCACTGTAGCCGACACCGGTCGGTGCCACGGTGGCTCCGACACCCGTCGTCGTCGGGTCCGCCTGGCCGACCGCCAGCAGGTAGCAGGTGCTGTCCAGTGCGCGAGCCTGGGTGAGCAGTTTCCACTGCTGCACCTTGCCGGGGCCGGCTCCCCAGGACGCCGAGACGATGATCACTTCGGCGCCGCGATCGGCGAGGGTCTGGTACAGGCCCGGGAACCGAACGTCATAGCACAGCGTCAGTCCGATCTTGGTCCCGCCGACCTCGATGATCACCGGCTGGTCCCCAGCAACGACAGTGTCCGACTCGGCGAAGCCGAAGGCGTCGAAGAGGTGGATCTTGTGATAGCTCGTCAGCCCGTCCGGCCCGGTGGCGACCAGGGTGTTGATCACCTTCTCCCGCCCGTCGGGACCTCGTTCCCCGCCCGGCGTGAAGATCCCGGCCACAACGGTCACGCCGTACGACCGGGCGATCCCGGTCAGCCGGGTCACCCAGGGACCGTCCAACGGCTCGGCGACGGTGTCCAACCGGTTGCCGAAGGCGCACATGGTCGCCTCCGGGAAGACCACCAACCCGGCACCGTCCGCGGCGGCCCGGCGGGCGTAGTCCTCGACCAGGTCGAGATTGGCCTGCGGGTCAGCGGAGCTGACCAGTTGACCGAGAGCTACGCGCATGGGCCTCCTGCCCGTGACGACTGGCGACGGAACGCCCATCATGCCATCCCGCCCTTGTCCACATCCGTACCCCGCAGACCGAGCATGAACAAGATCGCATCCAGGTACGGCACAGACACGGTGACCGCCGCCTGCTCCCGTACCGCGGGTTTGGCATTGAAGGCGATCCCCATGCCTGCGGCAGCAAGCATGTCCAGATCGTTGGCGCCGTCACCGACGGCGACCGTCTGGGACAGCGGAATGCCTTCTGAAGCAGCGATCTCGGCGAGCAGCTCGGCCTTCCGCGCCCGGTCGACGACGCCACCGAGGACTTCGCCGGTCAGCTGCCCGTCGACGATCTCCAGGGTGTTGGCGTAGGCGTGGTCGAGGCCGAGCTGGTCCTGCAACCAGCCGGTGAAGACGGTGAACCCACCGCTCACCACGGCGACGGCGTAGCCGAGTCTTCTCAGCGTCCGGACGAACGTGCGGGCACCCGGGGTCAGGCTGATCCGGCCGCGGACCCGGTCGATCGCGGCCTCGTCGAGTCCGCGCAACAATCGGACGCGCTCCCGCAGGGAACCTTCGAAATCCAGCTCCCCGCGCATTGCCCGCTCGGTGATCGCGACCACCTGGTCCGAACAGCCGGCCTCCTCGGCGAGCAGGTCGATCACCTCGTTCCTGATCAAGGTGGAGTCGACGTCCATCACCACCAGCCGCTTCGCCCGGCGCTCCAGACCCCCTGCCTGGACAGCGATGTCGATCCGCTGATCACGGGCGACCCGCACCAGTGACGAACGCATCGCGTCCACGTCTCCCGCGATCACTGCGAAGTCGTAGGCCGTCACCGGCTCGGTCGCCAGCCGGACGATGCGGTCGATCGTTCCCCCGGTGTCGGCCACGGCGCCGGAGACGGCTGCCAGTGCCGCCGGGCTCAGGTGCTCGCCCAACACTGTGATCGCGTGTCGCGGCAACATCGAGCGCCGGGAGATCGCCTCGACCTGCTCGAAGGCGACAGTCAGTTCGTTGGTGTGGCCCCAATAGAGGATGTCGCGGACCAGTCCTGAGTCCGCGCCATCGATGCGGGCCAGCACATCGAGGGTCAACCGCTCACGGACCACCAGTTGCTCCATGTCCTCGATCGCGGCTCCCGCCTGCGACAGCAGGGCGAGCAGGTCGTTGATCACTCGCGGCCGGTCCCTGCCTGACACCCTGATCAACAGGGGACGCCCGGTGTCGGCCGGGTGACGCGTCATCGGCCGAGCTCCCAGAGCAGGAGTTCGGACTCGCTGAGGGCGTTGACCGTCAGCGGCTCGGCACCGGTGAGCCGCACCGCGTCCCCTTCGCCCAGTTCGCCGATCTCCTGCACGGCCACCGTGCCGCGGGCGACGTACAGGTGGATCCGTACCTGCTGGGCCGGCAGTACGCGTCGGTCGCCGGGCTTCATGATCGTCACCCAGAAGGTCGAGTCGGCACTGTTGATCATGATCGCCGCGTCGGTCCGCGAACCGGAGGCTACCGGTAGCCAACCGGCAGCAAGATCATCGCGATCAAGTTCGCGCTGGTCGTAGGAGGGTATGAGGCCGGACTCGTCGGGAAGGATCCACATCTGCACGTAATCGGCCGGCTCGACGACCCGGGCCGGTTCCACCCGCCAACCGTCGGTCCCGCGGTAGGCATCGTTGCGCTCGGAATGCAGGATCCCGCTGCCGGCGCTCATCCGCTGGGCCAGCCCGGGATGGATGATGCCGGAATGCCCGCTCGAGTCCTGATGAACCAGTGCACCCGACAAGACCCAGGTGACGATCTCGGCGTCGGCGTGCGGATGGGTGTCGAAGCCGGTCCCCGCCGACACCAGCTCGTGGTTATGCACCACCAGCGGACCGAAGCCGACGTTGTCGGGGTCGTAGTGCGGTCCGAAGGAGAAACTGCTCCGTGATCGCAGCCAATCGGTACGGGTCTCGAACCGGCCGTCGGCACGGCGGATCTCGATCGTCGCTTCGGGCACGGGCCGATTCTCCCATGGAGCCGCTTCTGGGAGGATGCCAGCGTGCGCGATGAGTTCGTCGAGGCTGTGCTCAGTGCGGTCGAGTCGATTCCGGCGGGGCAGGTGGCCAGCTATGGCGACATCGCAGAGTTCGTCGGAGCAGGCGGTCCGCGTCAGGTCGGCAGCGTGATGTCGCACTACGGCGGCGCGGTCTGCTGGTGGCGGGTGGTCCGCGCCGACGGTAGACCCGCTGACGGTCTCCTCGATCGCGCCTTGGCCCTGCTCGCCGAGGACGGAGCGCCGATCCGCAACGGTCGCGTGGTGATGCGCGAGGCACGCTGGCACGGGCCCGTCTGAGACCGGTCCGGTGGGTTCGACTTCGGGTCGAACGTCCTGTTCAGGACACCGCGCGGGACACGCCTCGGTCCGGGGTTCCCACCAGTTCGATCTTGTGACAGGCTAGGCGTGCTGTTGCAAGTGCTCTGTGTCGTGGTAAGTGCTACGCCCGGTGACTTTTGCATGGGCCCCAAGACCCACCCGGGCTGGTGCCCGGCAGCGCTGGAGCCGTGAGGTGCGGTTCTGGATGCAAGATGCTAGGAGATGTATTCATGGCGCAGGGAACCGTCAAGTGGTTCAATGCCGAAAAGGGTTACGGCTTCATCGCCGTTGACGGCGGCGGCCCCGACGTATTCGTGCACTACAGCGCGATCGAATCGACCGGCTTCCGTACCCTGGACGAGGGCCCAGCGGGTGGAGTTCCAGACCACCCAGGGTCCGAAGGGTCCGCAGGCCGATCAGGTCCACGCGATCTGAGTCGCTAAACCACGCACGACGAAGCCCCCGGTCACTTCAGTGGCCGGGGGCTTTCGTCACGCGTACATCGTTGTTCCCGACCTCGGTACCGGCTCGACGTCACGCAGGTTTGAGCGGGTCGTGACCGATCCGCATCAGCCGGTGCCGCCACGCGGTCTGGCCGGCGGTGGGTTCAAGATCGACACCACGCTGGCTGCGAACCCGGTCGACGACCTTCTGCATGATCGCGACGTCGTCCGGGGTGACATCGGTACGTCGCTTGCCGAGGATGTGGACGACGTGCCGACCAAGATCGGCTTCGTCCTGTTCGGGTAGGCCTTCGCCGTGTTCGCCGGATGCCTCGACCAGCAGCCATTCCTCCAACTCCGCCGACGTCATGTTCACCACGGTGTGGAACTCCTCCCACAGGTCATCGCCGACCACCGACTCCGCCATTGCCTGATCCCTCCTCCGACCATCCGCTCGGGTTCCCTTGACCGGTATCCAGCCCACCTGCGGGCGAAACACCGCCAGAGCGGATTTCGGCCGATGCTTCTGATCGGGCGGTCCGAGGTCAGCGGTCCGGTTCAGTGGTTCGGAGTGGTTCGGAGTCAGTGGTTCGGAGTCAGTGCCGGCCGAGCACCTGGGAGACCCACCAGCGGCCGTGGCTGTCCTTGTAGGCGCCCAATCCGTAGCGGCGGAAGCTCTTGTGCAGGAGGTTCGCCCGGTGGCCTGGCGACCTCATCCAGGCTCGGGTGACCGCCTTGCCGGTGGGATAGCCGACGGCGATGTTCTCTCCGACCGACCTGAGATGGCAGGCCCGCAGAATGGGCCGCAGGTCCTGGTGTTCCAGCTGCTGGCGTTTCGCCATCCTGGCCGCCTGGGCCCCTGCGAAGCGGTCAAGACAGGACCCCCAGGTCAGCTTCACCAGACCGCGCGAGGTCCGCGCATGGTTGCTGGCCCGTGCTGCCGCCTGCTCGTAGGCGTGACCCATCGACGCCGCCCGTGCGGAGTCGACCGGGGCTGCCAGGATCGCCGCCAGGCCGAGGAGGGCGCTGCTGATCAGGCCTGCGATCAGCCGGCGACCGTGGGGTCGTCGATGTGAGCGGCCTGCTGGTGATCTCGACAGGGTCATCGGGAGAGTCATGGGGGTACCTCCTTCGGAGCCACCCACCGTCGCGTCCCGCACCCCGGGCGTCAAGCTCGGCCGGGCCAGATCATCTCGGCGGAACGTTCTGGTGTCCGAAGACGGGTCGACGCCCCGGAACCACGAGGTTCGCGGGGCGTCGAGACTGCAACGGTCGAAGCGACTGACCGGTCAGTACGCCGCCTGCGATGGATCGATCTGGGACACCCAGGCCGACACGCCACCGCCGACGTGTACCGCGTCCTTCAGCCCGGCGCCGTGCACCAGCGCCAGCACCTCGGCCGAACGGGTGCCGGCCTTGCAGTAGAGCACGACCTGCTTGTCCTGCGGCAGGCCGGCCAGCGCCGATCCGCTCTGGAACTCGCCCTTGGGGATCAACACGGAACCGGGGATGTTGTTGATCTCCCGTTCGACCGGCTCCCGGACGTCGATCAACTCGAAGTTCCGCTCGCCCTTGTCACGGGCGTCCAGCCACTCCTTGAGCTGCTGCACGCTGATCGTGTTGCCGGCGACGGCCTCGGCCGCCTCGTCGGTGATCGCACCGCAGAAGGCGTCGTAGTCGATCAACTTCTCGATCGGGTCGGCGTCGGGATCCTTGCGCAGCTTGAGAGTCTTGTAACTCATCTCCAGCGCGTCATAGACCATCAGCCGGCCGAGCAGCGGCTCGCCGATGCCGGTGATCAACTTGATCGCCTCGGTGACCATGATCGAGCCGATCGACGCGCACAGCACCCCGAGAACGCCACCCTCCGCGCAGGAGGGCACCATGCCGGGTGGCGGCGGAACCGGGTAGAGATCGCGGTAGTTGGGGCCGTACTGGTCCCAGAACACCGAGACCTGACCCTCGAAGCGGAAGATCGAACCCCACACGTACGGCTTGCCCAGCAGCACGGCGGCGTCGTTGACCAGATACCGGGTGGCGAAGTTGTCGGTGCCGTCCAGGATCAGGTCGTAGCCCTTGAAGATGTCCAGGACGTTGTCGTTGTCCAGCCGCACATCGTGGGTGATCACGTTGACCAGCGGGTTGACCTCGGCGATCGACTCCTTGGCCGACTGATTCTTGGGCTTGCCGATGTCGGACTGGCCGTGAATGACCTGGCGCTGCAGATTCGACTCGTCAACCGTGTCGAAGTCGACCACCCCCAGCGTGCCGACGCCGGCCGCGGCCAGGTAGAGCAGTGCGGGGCTGCCGAGGCCACCGGCCCCGATCACCAACACCCGCGCATTCTTCAGCCGCTTCTGACCGATCATGCCGACATCGGGGATGATCAGGTGGCGGCTGTACCGCTCCACCTCTTTCTGGGTCAGCTCCTCGGCTGGTTCGACCAGCGGTGGTAGGGCCACCATTCCTCCTGCACGTTGTGAGCGTGGACCGCCATGAGCGGCGACCATCCGATCTTCGTTGCCAACATGCCACCGCGGACAACTATTCCGCCATCCGGACGGGGTCGTGACGGTTCGCGGCTTACCGGTGGACGCCACCTCACGCGCACCGGACCTGTCCGCCACCGGGCGCGGGGCGCGCCGGATTCGGCGGGCACGGAAGGTGGCGGTTCGCGCTATACGATTCTGCAATGGCCACGAACATGACGCGGATGCCGCGGGAGCAGCGCCGCGCCCAACTCCTCGACGCGGCCAGTCAGGTCTTCACCCGGAAGGGTTATCACGCAGCCGCGATGGACGACATCGCCGAGGCCGCGGGAGTCAGCAAACCGGTGCTGTATCAGCACTTCAACTCCAAGCTCGACCTCTATCTGGCGCTGTTGGACCAGGCCTGCGACCGGCTGGTCGACCTGGTCAGCGAGGCACTGGCGACCACCGACGACAACGCCGAACGGGTGGTCGCGACGATGACCGCCTTCTACGACATGGTGTCCAGCGAGCGCGCCGAGTTTCGGCTGATCTTCGAGTCGGATCTGACCGGTGAGTCGGCGGTCGAGGAGCGGATCTGGCAGGTCAACAACGACATCGCCGACCGGATCGCCGCGGTCATCGCCGACGACACGGGTCTGGGCTGGGACCAGTCGAAGTTGCTGGCCATCTCCCTGGTCGGGATCGGCCACGTCAGCGCCCGGTATTGGGTGACGGCCGGTCCCGTGCCCGTCGCCGAGGCGCGGCAACTCGTCAGCAATCTCGCCTGGCGTGGTATCAGTGGCTTCCCACTCACCGAGCAGGCCGGACTGCATCATGGGCATCGTTCGAGCCGACCGGCGCATCAGGAGGAGCCATGACCAGCAGGACGGCCGATCCGAACGGGCAGCATCCGGACCAGCAGCACCATGCAGACCAGCCGCCTGCCGTGCCGGACAGTCCTGTCACCCGAGCGATCGCCGAGGCGAACATCTGGGCGGTCGAGTTGGCGGTGGACAAGGACTGGTACTCCGAGCAGGAGGGCACGGCGCCGCTGCCCTCCGCCGGCCCGGTGCTCATCGCGCTGCGCACGCCCAACGCCTTGATCGGCCGCCGCTCCCCCAGCCAGAACCCGACGCCGGACATCGACTGCGGGGAGGACGGCGGGGTCAGCCGTCGTCAGGCGCAACTGTCCACCGACGGCAGACGGTGGTGGATCGAGGACCTCGGCTCGGTCAACGGCACCTACTTGCGGACCCTGGACGAGCAGGACGACGGCGCCGGGCTTCCCGATGCCCCGATCGAGATCGGCGTCCGGCACCTCGTCGGGCCGTACGACCGGATCTATCTCGGTGCCTGGACCCGGCTCACCCTTCTGCCGCCGATGGATGCCCGGACCGAAGCTCTCTGAGCCGGAGTTCGACGACCAACTACGCTGATTGCCGGGCCCGTACGGGCCGGTGAATGCACAGGAGGAAGTAGTGGAGATCAAGGTCGGCATCCAGCACATCAACCGTGAGGTCGTGTTGGAGGTCACGCAGTCGGCGGCGGAGGTCGAAGAGGCCGTCAACGATGCCTTCACGGCGTCCGATCCCGCCAAGGCCGTCCTGGTGCTGACCGACGAGCACGGTCGCAAGGTGCTGATCCCGTCGGACAAGATCGGATACGTCGACATCGGCGAGGAGAACGGCCGGCGCGTCGGTTTCGGCGCCGTCTGAACCCTCGGGCTCTTCCGAGCCCTGATGCTGCGCCGGATCAGCGACGATAGGCGGCGGCCTGGATGCCGTACAGCTCGGCGTACAGGCCGTCGGCTGCCATCAGCTCCCGGTGCGAACCGGCCTCGACCAGCCGGGCGCCCTGCAGCACCAGGATGAGGTCGGCCATCCGGACCGTGGAGAACCGGTGCGACACCAGGACGGTGATCCGGCCGTCGGACTCGCCGGTCCTCGCCTGCCGGGCGAAGGATTCGAACAGCCCATGTTCGGTCTCGGCGTCGAGTGCCGCGGTCGGCTCGTCCAGGATCTGCAACAGTGTCCCGTCGCGCATGAAGCCGCGGGCCAGCGCCAGTTTCTGCCACTGCCCGAAAGACAGATCGACGCCCGCATCCCAGGTCGGCCCGAGCTGGGTGTCAAGACCCTGCGGCAGTCGCTCCACCACGTCGCCGGCGCCGGCCCGCGCGACCGCGGTGCCTACCGCGGCCCGATCCGCCGACCGGGGCAGGTCGCCGACGCCGATCGCCTGCTGTGCGGCCAGTTCGAAGCTGAAGAAGTCCTGATACGCACCGGTCAGCCGGCTCCGCCATGACGTGGCGGGCAACTGTTGAAGATCAACTTCGTCGACGACGATCCGACCGTTCGTCGGTGGGTAGAAGCGCGACAGCAGCTTCATCAGGGTCGACTTCCCGGCTCCGTTCTCCCCGACCACGGCGACCACCGATCCGGCCGGCAGGTGCACCGAGATGTCCTCCAACGCGTACCGCTCGGCCCCCGGATAGCGGAACGACACGTTCTCGAACGTGATGCCGCGTTCCAGCCGCGCCGGCACAGTTCCGGTCGCCCGGTCTGCGTGGCCGGAGGCGTACGACTCCAGCCAGGTGAGCCGCTGGGAGGCATCGAGGCACATCCGCAGGAAGTCGGTGTTGCCCGCCGTCATCGCGACGTACTGGGACAACCGGCTCCCGGCAGTGACGATCAACAGCACGTCTGCGGCGCTGCCGTGCAGCACCGTCGCGGTGATCACGATCGCAGCCAGGTAGGCGACAGCGAAGATCGCCCAGCACGCCGCCTGCCAGCCGGCCGACGCCCACCTGGTCCTGGCCATCGGCCGGTACCAGGACTCCCAGGCGAGCCGGCGACGCCTCACCAGATCTGCCCCGATCCCCCAGATCCGCACCTCCTTCGCGGCCTGCTGGGTCGTGCCGATCGTGAACAGATGGCGGTGCCTGCGCTCCTGGGGCGCGACCTTTTCGGTCACCTGCTGGGTGATCGCCGAGCGGCGGCTTGACACCCAGACCGTCGGCGCCGCGAAGATCACCATCAGCGTCAGTGCCGGGTGGACGCCGGCCACCAGCCCGAGGGTGATTGCCAACCGCACCGCCGAACCGATCACGCTGAACAGCGCGAGGTACAGGTGATCAAGTTGCCACACCTGCTCCTTCAGGACGCTCAACCGGTCCAGATACTCCGGCCGCTCCTGGTGCTCGATTGTCGGCACCCGCGCCTGCAACCGGGCGACATGACCTTCCAGGTACGCACCGACCCGCAGCCGGAAGGTGCGCTGGATCCGCGATGCAACGGTTTGCAACAACCACGAGGCGACCGTGGACGCCGCCAGGCCGAAGCAGCCGATGATGATCATCGACGAGTTCCGGTCGGCAACGCCGGCGCCCAGCAGCATGAGCCAGACCGCGTACAGACTGTCCGGTACGGCTTCCAGCAATGCCATGCCCAGCGACAGGATGATCAGCCGAGGCTCGGCCTGATAGGCCAGTTGCATCGACCGTGCCAACGTCCGCATCGGACCCGGCAGCTTCTCCGCGCCGGGTGCTTCGGTGATCGCCGTCGACCTCATCCGGTGGCCTCCGGTCGCCGTTGGTGATCACCGGCTGCGTCGTCGTCGAACCGGGAGGCCTGCAGATCGAACATCGTGCGATACCGGCCGCCGAGAGCCATCAACTCGTCATGGCTGCCGTGCTCGATCACCCGGCCGTGTTCGATCACACAGATCCGATCGGCATGGCGGACGGTCGAGAAGCGGTGGGAGACCAGGATCGTGGTGAGGCCCTGGGTCGCCCGCAGGATGCGTTCGAACACCTCTGCCTCGCCCCGGACGTCAAGCTGGGCGGTCGGCTCGTCCAGGATGATCAACTTCGCTCCGGTGGAGACCTTGGCCAGCGCCCGGGCCAGCGCGACCCGTTGCCACTGCCCGCCGGAGAGGTCGGTACCGCCGGAATACTGCTTGGAGAGGACGGTGTCCAGGGTGGCCAGTCCGGCAGCACCGGCACTGTCCAACGCCTCCATGATCACCGGGTCGGGAACGCCGTTCGGCGCGACGTTGTCCCGCAGCGGCAGTTGGTAGCGGACGAAGTCCTGGAACGCGGCAGCCACCTGACCACGCCAGCCGCTGGGATCGAGGTCACGAAGATCGACTCCGTCGACGGTGATCCGGCCGGAGGTCGGGTCGTACAGCCGGGCCAGCAGCTTGACCAGCGTCGTCTTGCCGGCGCCGTTCTGGCCGACGATCGCCAGCGACCGTCCGGCCTCGATGGTCAGGTCGAGGCCCTCGAGGATCGGGCCGGAACCATGCGGATAGCCGAATGCGACGTTCTCGAAGCGGATCTGTTGGCTCGGCAGTCCGGCGGCCGCTCCGGCCCCGGCCGGCAGGCCACCGATCCGCTGCATCCGCTGCAACAGGCCGTTGACCAGCGGCACCGGGCGTGCTGCGTCTGCCAACCACCAGTCGAATTCCAGGGTGGCCAGCGCCCCGACCCCCATCGCGGTGCCGGCGTAGGCAACCAGCCGGGACAGTCCCAGATCACCGGAAATCGCCGCCCGGGCCAGCGCTCCGAAGACGATGCCGTTGCCGATCACCAGCGCCAGCAGGGACAGGCCGACGGACCGCTCGCGCATCCGGAAGGCCTGGAGCGCGAGTGCCAGCAATTTCCCGCGGCGATCATTGAACCGTTCGGCGACCCAGTCGGACAGGCCGAAGAGGCGGATCTCCTTGGCGGCCGGAGTGTCGACCGCCATCCGATAGGCGTACTCGGCGTGCCGTTGATGATCTTTGATCTCGGCAGAGCCCCAGTCCTTCCAGGCGACACTGTCGCGCAACAGCAGGTGCGGTGACAGCCAGACGATCAATAGCAACAGTCCTGCCCACCAGGCGAAGCCGCAGACAACAAGGGCGGACATGATGCCGGCGCCGAAGCTGGCGAAGCCGGAACCGATCTGCGGCGTCGCGTCGCGCATCCGGACCGAGGTCAGTCCAAGATCGAAATCCCGCGCCAGGCTGAAGTCGGCCGCAAGCTCGGGGTCCTCCAGATGGGCGATGCCGGCGGGGGTTGTGGTGGCGACCATCAGGCGGTCCTGGAGCGTTGCGCTGGCCCGATCGCCCAGGTTGCCCGCCAGCTGGGTGTGCAGCGGGCCCAACGTCTGCATCGCGACGAACAGCAGACCGACGGTTGCCAGTGGGGCCAGCAGCGACTCCTTGGCGCCGACGGCGCCGACCAGCCACCCGGTCGAGACCGCGAGTGCCGGCGGCACGACGGCCCGCAGCACCACCAACGACCACCAGACGGTGGCCAGTCCGCGGTCTGCCGACCACAGGCAGCCGAACAGGAACTGCCACTCCGGCGAAGTCCGGATCCGACGCCACCAGGACACGAGCCGGTCAGTTCCCCGACTGTGGCGCCGCCAGGGGCGCCGCGAGGGTCATGCCGTTGCCGTCGGCATCGCTCACGCTCGCCTCCCGCACACCCCACGGCGCGTCGGCCGGTTCCTGGGTGACCTTGAACCCGAAGGTCCGGAGCCGGCTGACCGCGGCATCGACATCATCGACGACGAAGTTGCCCAGATACTGCCCGGGAGCGGACTGTTCGGTCGCCGGGTGCAGCAACAACCACGCGCCACCCGGGTGGCCCTTGGTCGGCAGCCGGAACTGCACGTGGTCGTCATCGGCCCACTCCCTGACGAGGCCCAACGCCTCCTCGTACACCCGCGCGGACGTCCGGACGTCGGCCACGAACACCACGATCCCGTCGAAGGTCAATCTCATCTCGCCCCTCATCTCGTTTGCGTCTTGCGCATTGCGCATACTAGTCGTGTGAGCACACAGTTGCCAGAGTTCGTCGCCGCCGCCCGGCCGCGCCCGGTGTTGCGGGTCGCGGATCCCAGCCTTGCCGCAACGGTGCCGAACGCGATGCTGTTGGTGGATTACGCACTGCACCAGAACGCCACACCGAGCGCGGAGCTGGCGGCGCTCGCCCAGGGGTTGCCGACGGAGCTGGTCGAGTCGAGCCGCACGATTCGTGTGGCGCTGGCTCACGGCGCGGTGCTGCGTGCGGTGTTGTTGCATCAGCTGCCGGCCGGGCATCCCGGACACCACGACTGGGCGCCATTGCGCAGCACTGTCGCCGAGTGGTCCGATGCCTTCGTGAACGCCGTGATCGACCACGGCATCGACTCCAACCTGCGGTGGGAGCATCCCGAACTCGGCCCCGGGCCGAGTGCTGCCTCCCTCGTCCCGGTCGCCGAACCCAGCCGACTGGTACGCCACCGCGGAGCGGAGGTCCTGCGCAGCTGGCGCACCCCCGACGCCGACGAGCGGGCGGCTGAACTGCTCGATCCGGCCGGCCTGAGGACGGCCCTGCTCGACCTGCTGGACGCGATCTGGGACGGCTGGCTCGGCTCGGAATGGGCCGACCAGCTGCCCAGGCTGCGAGCAGCAGTCGGTGACACGCCGGCGCCACCGCCAGGTTGCAGCCCGACGCAATGGATCAGTCTGGTCACCGGGCTGCAACCGGACCCGTCCTACGCAGGGGCCGCCGAGCAGGCGTCCGAACTGGTGATCATGCCGTCGGTCGGGCTCGGCCGCAGCCTTTCACTGTTCACCGACCGGACGACCTGGGTGCTCTACACACCGCAGCCGGGCCCGGACCCGGCCGCCGACCACCGGAGGACGGGCATCTCCATCGGTCGACTCGGCCAGCTCGCCCCCAGCGTCACCGCCCTGGGTGACAAGACCAGACTGGCCCTCGTCCTGCATCTCCTTGATCATGGGCCGCTCACCATGCAACAACTCGCCGACGCCCTCGAGGTCCACCAGAGCACCATCTCAAGGCAGGTCACCGTGCTGCGCAAGGCCGGCATCGTGATCATCCGCGATGACCGGCGGGTCGAGGTCGACCGCGCGGTGATCCGTACGACGGCCGAGACCCTGTTGGCGACGCTGGAATGATGCGGACCAGATCAGGTCGGACGGGTCAGGCGGGACGGGTCAGGCTGGACGGATCAGGGGCACGGGATCAGCCGGGACGGATCAGCCGGGACGGGTCAGGGGCACGGGATCAGCCGCGAGGGCTCGGATCCGGGCCGACCGGCTGCTAGGCCGACAGTCCAAGGCGCGTCATCCGTGCACTGTGGTTCTCCACCAGCCGCGCCATGATCCTGGTGATCTCGGCCAGGCTGCCGTTCGGGGCCCCGGTGAGCAGTCCGGCCAACGCGGGCCGCTCGGCAAGCACCCGCTGTGCCTGACTCATCGCCTCGCCGACCAGTCGGCGGCCCCACAACGCCAGTCGTCCGGCGCTGTCGGGATCCGCGTCGATCGCCGCCCGCACCCGGCTGACCGCGAAGTCGTCGAACCTGTCGGCGGCCAGCACCTCGTGTACCAGCTCGCGAGTGCTGTCGTCGGCCAGATCGGACACCTCGCGGTAGACGTCGGAGGCCAGCCCGTCGCCGATGTAGGCCTTGAGCAGCCCCTCATGCCAGGTCTTCGGCCGGGTGAGCGCGTGGAACTCGTCGAACGGCCGACGGTATGGTTCCATCGCCGCCAGCACATCACCGCCGAGCTCGACGATCCGGTCCTCCGCCTTGCTGAAGTGCGCATACTGAACCGCGGCCATGCCGGTCATCTCCACCCGGTCGGCCAGCTCCGGCGCCAGCCGCGCATCCTCGGCGAGACGGTCGAACGCGGCGAGCTCGCCGTAGGCAACAACACCCAGTAGTTCGAGCGCAGCACCGGGCGCATCGTCGGACGCCATATCGAGCAGCATAGGAGGTATCGCCGACAAGCTAGAATGCCTGGCGGACCCTAGTATTCGAAAAGGCGAGATTCTGACTACCGACAGCACGAGCACCGAAACCCCCACCGATTCACCGGTGACCGCACAGACCACATTCTCCGATCTTGGCCTGCTACCCGACATCGTCGCCGCGCTGGCCGACGTGGGGATCGAGCATCCCTTCCCGATCCAGCAGATGGCCATCCCGGTCGCCCTGACCGGCGCTGACCTGATCGGCCAGGCCCGGACCGGAACCGGAAAGACACTTGCCTTCGGCACCACGCTGTTGCAGCGGATCGTCGTGCCCACCGACCCCGACTTCGAGTATCTGGCCGAGCCCGGAGCTCCGCAGGCGCTGGTCGTCGCGCCGACGCGAGAACTCGCCAGCCAGGTCGGCAAGGACCTCCAGACCGCATCGGCCCGCCGCAAGGCCCGGGTGCTGACCATCTACGGCGGCGTCGCGTACGAGGACCAGTTGTCCACGCTGCTCTCCGGCGTCGAGATCGTGGTCGGCACGCCCGGACGTCTGCTCGACCTGGCCGACCGCGGCGCCCTCAACCTGGCCCACATCAAGGTTCTGGTCCTCGACGAGGCCGACGAGATGCTCGACCTGGGGTTCCTGCCCGATGTCGAACGCATTCTGGCCAAGACACCGGAGTTGCGCCAGACGATGTTGTTCTCCGCGACGATGCCGTCGGCGATCGTCTCGTTGGCCCGCCGGCATCTGCGGCACCCGTTGAACATCCGCGCCGAGTCGGCCAACGAACAGTCGACGGTTCCGGCGACCGCCCAGTTCGTCTATCAGGCACACGATCTGGACAAGCCCGAGATCATTGCCCGGATCCTGCAGGCAGAGTCACGCGATCGGGTGATGATCTTCTGCCGGACCAAGCGCAGCGCCCAGCGGGTCACCGATGATCTTGCGGAACGCGGCTTCAAGGCAGCATCCATCCACGGTGACCTGTCCCAGGTCCTTCGGGAGAAGGCGTTGCGACGGTTCCGCGAGGGCACGATCGACACGCTGGTCGCCACCGACGTCGCCGCCCGCGGCATCGACGTCACCGGGGTCAGCCATGTGATCAACTACGAGTGCCCGGACGACGAGAGCACCTACGTGCACCGGATCGGGCGGACCGGCCGGGCCGGCGCCTCCGGGGTGGCGATCACCTTCGTCGACTGGGCCGACCTGACCCGGTGGAAGGTGATCAACAACGCGCTCGGGCTGCCCTTCGAGGAGCCGCAGGAGACGTACTCCACCTCCGAGCACCTCTTCCATGATCTGGGCATCGACCCGTCCGCCAAGGGCCGGATCATCCCGGCACGCGACCGGTCCGATGATGATCATCAGTCCGATCGTGGCGGACGCGAACGCCCTCGCCGGGCCGAGAGGCCCAAGCGCAACAGGGTGCGCATGCGCAACGGGAAGCCGGTCGGCGGCGATGCGTCGGCTGCCGGGGACACCACGACATCCGGGACGGCTCAGGCCGCCGAGACGGCGCCCTCGTCCGAGGGCGAGGCGTCGGGCAACTCGACACCCCGCCGGCGGCGGCGCAGGCGGTCGTCCGGCACCGCCGGCCACAAGTCAGACGCCTGATCGCTCGATCCTGCCGACGATCTCGGCCAGCACCTGCGGCGCGGTGGTGTTCACGCCCAGGTCGTGATCGATCTTGCCGGTGCCGTGATAGTCGCTGGATCCGGTGACGAAGACCCCGAGCTCCCCGGCCAGGTCTCGGAGTGCGGCACGCGTCCGCGGATCGTGGTCCTGATGATCGACCTCGATGCCGGCCAGCCCGTGGTCGTTGACCAGCATCTTCAGGTATTCCGGCGGCAACGCGGCCTCCCGGCCCCGTCCCCACGGGTGGGCGATCACCGGTACGCCCCCGGCAGCGGTCACCAGGTCGATGCCGTGTGCGACATCGATCGTGTACCGCTCGACGTGGGCCGGTCCGCCATCGGCGAGGAACCGGTCGAATGCCTCCTGCCGGTCCCGCACGTGACCCGCCTCGACCAGCGCGTCCGCGATGTGCGGACGGCCCACCGACGGACTGTCCCCCACCTTGGCCAGCACCGCCTCCTCGGTCACCGGCACGCCGAGTTCGGCGAGCTTGGCCAGCACCGGCCGCAGCCGGTTGCTGCGACCCTCGCGAACCTTGGTCATCTCGCTCTGTAGTTGCTGATCGGACTCGTTGCCGCCGTACATCAGCAGGTGGATGCTCATTCCGCTGTTCTGGCAGGACAGCTCCATTCCCCGGATCACCGTGATGCCGATCCGCTCACCCTCAGCGACCGCCTGGTCCAAACCGTCGAAGGTGTCATGGTCGGTGAGCGCCACCGCCGACAAACCGGCCGCCTTGGCGTTGCGAACCAGCTCCGCCGGCGTGTCGGTGCCGTCGCTGACATTGGAATGGGTGTGCAGGTCGGTCGTCATGCCCGCCATTGTTGCCGATCGCCCCCGACTTCACTCCGACCGCCACCCGAGGGCATACCCGGTGGTCCACACCTACGACCGGACCGAACCGACGGACGCGGAACCGGCGGCCCCGTGCTGGTCCACGACGTCGCTGCCCGTCCGTCCAGCCGTTCAGCCGGCCGGTCCGCCGGTCCGCCGACCGTTCCCGCACCAGTTGCTCGGCGCCGCACCAGTTCCTCGACCTCGCACCCGCTGCAGCCGGTGCGCCGCCGACCAAGTGGTGCGCCGCCGACCAAGTGGTGCGCCGCCGAGTAAGTGGTGCGCCGCCGAGCACGGGGCGGGCGACGCCCCTTCGACGAGCCAGGGCACACGGATCGACCTGGCCCGCCGACCGTTCCCGCGCCAGTTGCTCGGCGCCGCACCAGTTCCTCGACCTCGCACCCGCTGCAGCCGGTGCGCCGCCGACCAGCCGGTGCGCCGCCAACCAAGTGGTGCGCCGCCAACCAAATGGTGCGCCGCCGACCAAATGGTGCGCCGCCGAGTAAGTGGTGCGCCGCCGAGCACGGGGCGGGCGACGCCACCTTCGACGAGCCAGGGCACACGGACCGACCTGGCCCGCCACCCGTTCCCGCACCAGTCGGTCGGCGCCGCACCAGTTCCTCGACCTCGCACCCGCTGCAGCCGGTGCGCCGCCGACCAAGTGGTGCGCCGCCGAGCACGTGGTGCGCCGCCAACCAAATGGTGCGCCGCCAAGTAAGTGGTGCGGCGCCGACCAAGTGGTGCGCCGCCGAGTACGACCACAGCCGGCTGCCCGACTTCTACGTTATGTAGAATCCTGCGAGCGGGCCGCCCGCCATCCGGTGCGGCGCTCGGTCCGACGAGCAAGCGATCCAGGCAGAAGGCGACAGCAGATGATGACGTACGTGGGACCGCTGGTCATCGTGCTGTTCGCCGCGACCGGCGGCTACTACCTGGTGCGGGTGGTCCGTGACCGCAACCGGAATGATCGCGTCGTCGACGGCAGCCATCTGCTGATGTCGATCCTGATGATCATGATGCCCTTGGGCTGGTCGGTCAGGGTGCCGGCCGGGGTGCAGATCCTGCTCTTCACCGCCGCCGCCCTCTGGTACGCCTATCTGTTCCTGTTCCGGCCCCGGGCGATCTTCGAGACCATCGACAGCCACCACTCCGGCAGGCCACGGTTGGCCTACCACTCGGTGATGATGCTTGCCATGGTCTGGATGGCGGTGATCATGGCTCCACTGCCCGGCGCCGGGCGCGCCGCCGCCGCGACCGCGGGTGGGTCCGGCTCGGCGGTGTCGGCCGCATCGCGCATGCAGATGCCGGGCATGGGGATGACCATGTCGGGCACTACAACGTCCCCGAAGTCCCCGGCGGGCGCGATCGGACCGTCCGCCCCATCGGCTCACCCCTGGGCCGATCCGGTCTCGATCATGATCGGCATCGGGTTCGTCGCCGCCACGCTGTGGTACGTCATCGGTTTCGTACGCATCGGGGCGGCAGCGGGTGCGGTCGATCGACGCCGGCTCGCCGACACCGGTGTGGCGGCGTTGATGGCAGCCGGCATGGCGTTGAGCAATCTGGCGGTGATCGTGTGACCGGCCCGAACCAGCTGACCCGCGCCGGTCGCCGGTTGATGCTGACCGCCGCCCTCGGACTGATGATCATCGTCGGCCTACCGGCCGCGGCGTCGGCTCATATCCGGGTCAGTGCCACCGATGCGACACCCGGAGGGTACGGGTTGCTGACCTTCCGGGTGCCGACCGAATCCGACACCGCCTCGACGACAGAGGTGATCATCAACTTCCCGGTCTCGACGCCGATCACGTCTGTGTCGGTGGCACCGGTCGACGGGTGGACCGCGCGGGTCCAGACCGGCAGGTTGGACAAGCCGGTGCACACCGACGACGGCCCGGTGGAGGCGTACGTGAAACGGGTGGTCTGGAGGGCGGACTCGCCGGCCGGCGCGATCAAGCCCGGCGAGTTCGGCCTGTTCAACCTCATGGCCGGTCCGTTGCCCAGGACGGCGACCGTCGCCTTCCCCACCGATCAGCATTACAGCGACGGCACGGTCGTCTCCTGGAACCAACTCCCGACCGGTGCGGCCGAACCGGACCATCCGGCGCCGGTCATCAACCTTTCCGGCCCGGCGACGGCGAGCCCGGCGCCGGAGCAGGCCGTGGTCGCCAGTCCGGTGCCCGGCCGGCTGGCCGTCATCGGGATCGCGGTCGCCGCCGTTGCGTTGGTGATCGCGATCATCGCCGTATTGCGCACCCGCCGGCCGGACGCCTGACCCGTGGTGCGCAAGGCTCTGCTGTTGATCGCCGTTCTGCCGGCAGCGTTGTTGATCATCGCGATCGGATCGCCGACCGCCGCCGCCCACGCTGTGCTGGTCGGCAGCACTCCGCTGGACGGCAGTCGGCTCGACCGCATTCCTGCTCGGGTGACGCTGCGCTTCGACGAACCGGTCCAGATCGTCACCGGAGGCACAACGGTGGTCTCCACTGCCGGCGGCAGGGTCGACGCCGGCAAGCCCTCGGCCGGCGACAGTGGCCGGACCGTGATCATCGCCCTGGACCGCCGCCCCGGATCGCACACCGCGACCTATCTGGTCAGTTATCGCATCGTTTCCGCCGACAGCCATGTCGTCGTCGGTTCGATCCGGTTCGGTGTCGGCGAGGACCCGCGATCCGTCAATCAGCCGTCCCAGGTCGGCGCCGGACCGCCCGGGGTGATCGCGGCGATCGGTACCGGGTTGACCTATGCCGGCGTGGTCGGCGCGGTCGGGTGCCTTGTCGCCGCACTCCTGGCCTGGCCGTCGGCACTGCGCTCGGACCGACTCCGTCCGATGATCATCGGTGGGCCGCTGTTGATCATGATCGGCACCATCGCCGAACTGCTCGCCGCGACGCCGGCGGCCGAAGGCACCGGTCTGGCCGGGATGCTGCAGCCGCAGAACCTGCCCTTCACCCTGATCGGTGACCAGGGCCGGCTGCTCGCGGCGCGGTTCACTCTGGCGGCCGCCCTGCTACCGCTGGGTGCAGCAGTGCGACCAACCCGCGCGCAGCCGCACGGCGATCGCATCCTGCAGGTGGCCTGGTGGATCGCTTCGACTGCCGTGCTGGTCACGATCGCCGCCTCCGGGCACGGATTCGCCGGTGCCAACCGGTGGCTCGCCCTGCCGGCGACCGCCGTGCACCTGGCCGCTATGGCGATCTGGATCGGCGGGGTGATCGATCTGCTGCTGGTCGTCCGACCACGATTGGGTTCGCTGCCGCGTGCCGCGCCTGCGATCGTCGATGCCTGGTCACGACGGGCGTTCCTGGCCGTCGCCGCATTGGTGCTGTCCGGAGAGTTCCTGGCCTGGCGCCAGATCCAGCCGATCGAAGCACTCTGGCAGACACCGTACGGGCTCACGTTGTTGATCAAGCTCGGCCTCGCGGCCGGCGCGGTGATCATCGGCTGGACCGGGAGCCGGATCGCCCTGCGCCGCGGGAACGTCGCTCGGGCCGGACGGCTGGTGATCGTCGAGGTCGTGATCATGGCTCTTGTGGTGGCCGCAGCCACCGTGTTGAGCGCCACTCCCCGGCCAAGGACCAGTACGGTCCGTCGGTCACCGTGTCGGCACGGTTTGCCGCCGATCAGCTGCAGGTGAGCATTCCCGACACCAGGCGTGGGCCGCAGGAGATCACCGTCGTGGCGGTCGACGCGTCCGGGCGCCGGGTGCGGATCCGCGCACTGTCCGGGCGACTGTCATCCGGTGACGCCGGGGTGTCGGCGGTCGACGTACGGTTCGATGCCGCCGGTGGGGCTTGGCGAAGTGTCGACGCGACGGCTCCGCTGCCCGGTCTGTGGCACCTGGAACTGGCGGTGACACCGCGGACCGGGCCGGCGTACGTGACCGCGGTCGACTACCGGGTCTGGTGACCCCGATCAGCTGAAATCTGCCGATCGCGCGGATTCCCATACCTGCAGGCGCTGCTGGGCACTCTCGCCCAGCCGGTCGAGCACCCGGGCGACGAGGTATTCCACCAGCAGCAGACCGCCGGCGAGGGTGTCCAGCGCGGACGGCGCCGCGACGTCGACGGCCAGCCGCACCGCCGCATGATCAGCGGCAGGCGAGCCGGGCTCGTCGGTGATCACCAGGACCGATGCCTGTTTGCCCGCTGCGGTCGCGGCCAGCCGGGACATCGCCGGCTGGTAGCGCTGGACATCGAAGACAACCACCACGTCTCGGGCACCGAGATCGACCACGTCGGGCAGGGACGCGCCGGGCGGGTCGTCCAGCAGCCGTACGCCGGCTCGAAGCGCCTGGAGATTGGTCGCCAGGTGCCGGGCCAGCACCGTGGAGAACCGGCCGCCGACCGTCAGCAACTGACCCCGTTGATCAGTGAGCAGATCGACCGCCGCCTCGATGCCAGTGGCCGGGATGCGCTCGAACCCGTGGATCGCCCGGTCACCGATCACCCGAGCGAATCCGGCAAGATCGGCCGTCTCGCCGATCGACCTGCTCCGAAGTTTCGACAGTGGGCCGAGGCCGGCACGCAACTCCTCGCGCAGCGCGTCCTGCAGGTCGGCGAAGCTCGCGAAACCCAGCGCCCGAACGAATCTGATCACTGTCTGCGTGCTCACCCGTGCTGTCCGGGCCAGCTCGCCGGCGGTCGACAACGCCGCCGCCGGATAGTCGGCGAGCAGGCACAGAGCCACCCGTCGCTCACTGGGCCGAAGGCTCGCGCTGGTGATCCTGCCTCGGACCCCGGTGGCCGCCGGCGACGGCTCGGCGTCCATGGCTCAGGCGGCTTCCCCGGTACGGGTGCCGGCCCGTCCACCGATCGTGCGGAACTCCACCGCCAGACTCCTCAGGTCCACCCGGGCAGCCGAGTTCTGCGCCATCGGCGTCCAACCCTCGGTGGCCAGACCGCTGGAACTGAAGACGACCGACCGTCGGCCCTGTAGCCAGGACATCCGGTAGTAGTGGTCGACGTGGTCGCGCGGCAGGTCCTCGCCAAGGCCGGAAGCGGCGAAGTCGTCCCGGGGGATCGGCGCTCCGGCGTTGGCGTGCACGGCGATCAGCTCCGTGCCGGACGCCACCAACAGGTTGAGTGCAGCCCGGGGGAAGCGGTTCTTGAGCTCCTCGACAACGTCGGTCACCGCACTGAAGAGCGGCACGCCCTGCTCGACCCGGCGGACGACCAGTGCGAAGACCAGTGCCGAATCGGTCGTGCCACCGATCCGCGCGATCTCCTCGGCGGTGACCAGCTCGCGCAGCCTGCCGACCGGGGTGACGCTGCCGTTGTGGGCGAGCACGATGTCCCCCCACCGGAAGGGATGGGTGTTGTCCACCACGTTGGCCATGCCGGTCGTGGCCAACCGGAGATGAGTGACCCGGACCCGGCACGGCGTGCCGTTGAGGGCATCGGTCAGCGATGCAGCGGCCACCGGGTCGCCGGGGTCCCGCAGCCGTGCCATCGAGCCGTCCTCGGCCAGCCACGCGGTGCCCCAGCCGTCGGCATGTAACCGGCCGAGGCGTTGGAACTCCGAGCAGTGCTCCGTGCCGATCGCCTCCCGATCAGTGATCGGGTCAAGCGACGCACGCCCGAGCAGGCGGCACATCGTGCTCCCTTCGACAGATCACCCGACGCTCGCGGGGCCGGACGCCCGACCGAGTGGCACCACACAGCCCGTCGCGCCCCGCGGTCAGAATGTTACAGGTCCAACATGATGAGAAATCTGTCGCAGCCGTAACACATTCGACACGAATCTGCCGGAGGATAGGGCCATGCCGAATGAGTCGACGACGGGGTCGCTGGCCCAACGCCTGACCGACCAGTCCGTACGGTTCCTGGCCGGGACGATCTGGAACCCCAACGGCCTGCTGCTGGCCAAGACCGTGCCGACCGGGCGGGCCGACGTGTTCGCCGGCAGCGGCCTCGGCGCATCGCCCACCTGGCACGGTTTCGCCATCGACCACGGCGGCATCGCCTTCACCGAGGACATCACTCCGGTCGGCGACCTGCGCCTGCGGGTCGAGCCGGAGGCGATCCGGGTGATCGGCGACGGGCTGGCCTGGGCGCCGGCGATCTTCGTCACCCAGGACGGCGGCCCGGTGCCCGAGTGCACCCGCAGCGCGCTGGTCAGGGTCGAGGCGGCGCTGCGGGAGGCGGGCATCGGCGCCCGGGTCGGGCATGAACTGGAGTTCCAGTTGGCCGCTGCCGACGGCTCCGCCCTGCCGGCGACCGGGTGGGCGCCGTACTCGCTGGCCGGTGTCATCCAGCATGAGGACTTCATCCGGGAGCTGTACGCCGACGCTGAGCGGGCCGGGCTGCAGATCGACCAGCTGCACCCGGAGTACGCGGTCCGGCAGTTCGAGTTCGCCCTGGCGCCGCAGGCACCGGTTGCCGCCGCGGACGCCCTGGTGCTGGCCCGGCTGGTCGTCCAGCGGGTCGCCCGTCGGACCGGTTACGCGGTTTCCTTCTCGCCCAAGCCGCAGGCCACGGACGCGGGCAACGGCGCACATCAGCACTTCTCGCTGATCCGAGACGACACGCCGCTGTTCTCCGGCGGTGACGGGCCGCACGGCCTGACGGCCGACGGGATGGCGGCGATCGGCCGGGTGGTGGAGTTGATCAGCGACCTCCAGGCCGTGCTGGCCGGCTCGGTGTTGTCGACCGTCCGGATGGCTCCCGGCACCTGGGCCGGTGCCCACGCCGCCTGGGGACTGGAGAACCGGGAGGTCGCCGTCCGATTGATCGCGGCGACCGGCGGCAACCCGCGCGGCGCCCATGTCGAGGTCAAGATCATCGACCCGTCGACATCGGCCTACGTCGCCTCGGCCGCGGTCCTGGCGGCGATGCTCGACGGCATCACCAAGCACACCTCGCTCCCCGCCGAGACCGTACGTGATCCGGGGACCATGTCGCAGGCGGAGCGTGACGCGGCCGGCATCGCCGTGCTGACCACCGACCAGCGTGCGGCTCTGGACCGGTTGGACGCCAGCGCGGACGTCCGGGCGCTGCTCGGCGACCGGTTGGTCGACACCATCCTGGCCGGCCGGCGATACGAGGCCGAGCACTACGGAAACCTCGAACCGGCCGTTCTCGCCGACCGCTTCCGCTTCGCCTGGGGGTTCTGATGCGGGTCTCGAACGCGACCGCCGACCGCACCGCGACGGAACTGGCCGAACGGCTGCAAACGCTCCGGCCGGTCGACCACCACGTACACGGATGCTGGCTCTCCGACGGCTCGCGGGGGCGCTTCGAGAACGCGCTCAACGAGGCCAACACCGATCCGCTTCCCGGCTGGGACTCGGCGTTCGACACCCAGCTGGGCTTCGCGGTCCGGGCGCATTGCGCCCCGCTGCTCGGCCTGCCGGCACACGCCGACCCGGACGCGTACTGGAGACGACGCGACAGCATCGGAGAGGCGGCGGTGGCAGAACGGCTACTGCCCGCTGCGGGAATCCAGGACTGGCTGGTCGACACCGGATTCGGGCGGGACATCTGCAGTCCCGAGCAGCTGGCGAGGGTTGCCGGCGGGACCGCACGCACCGTGTTGCGGTTGGAGTCGGTGGCCGAACAGGCACTGACCTCGGGACCGGACTATGCGCGCAACTTCGCGGACTTGTTGGCGGCAGAGACCGACCGGCAGGGGGCGGTCGGCTTCAAGACCGTGATCGCCTACCGCACCGGATTCGCGATCGACTGGTCCGAGCCGTCGCCGAGTGCGGTCAACGAGGCCGCCCGCCGCTGGGCGGACAGCGGCGGCCGTCGCCTGGCCGATCCGCTGCTGCTGTGCTTCGGCATTCGGACCGCGCTGGCGCTGCAGGCCAGGTCGGCCGGGCTGCCGGTGCAGTTCCACGTCGGCTTCGGCGACCGGGACGAGGATCTCGGCCTGACGGACCCACTGCTGCTGCTCCCGCTGCTGCGCGACCCGATCGCAACGAACGCCTCGATCGCGCTGCTGCACTGCTATCCGTACGAGCGCCAGGCGGGCTATCTGGCGCAGGCGTTCGCCGGGGTCCATCTCGACGTCGGGTTGGCCGTCAACCATCTGGGCGGGCGGAGCAAGGACCTGCTGGCCCGCAGCCTGGAACTTGCTCCCTTCCGCAAGCTGCTCTACTCCTCCGACGCCTACGGGCCCGCGGAGCTGCACTATCTCGGCGCCCATCTGTGGCGGGCCGGTACCGCCGCCGTGTTGGCGTCCTTCGTCGACGACGGGCATTGGTCACTGGCCGATGCCTTGCGGATCGCCGACCTGATCGCCTCAACCAACGCGCGCCGGCTCTACCGGCTCTGAACCACCAGCCACCAGGAGCACCGATGACCGAACCATCCAGCACACCATCCGGCACACCGTCCGGCGTCGTATCGCACGGCAGCCGGCTGAAACGCAACCTCAGTGTGTGGCAGGCCATCGGCGTTTCCCTGGCGTTGATGGCGCCGTCGATGGCCGCCAACATCAACCCGCAGGGTACGGCGTCGGTTGTCGGCCGGGCGGTACCGCTCGCCTTCGCGCTGGCGACCGTCGGCGTCCTGCTGATCGCGTACACCTTCGTCCGGCTGAGCCAGCGGTTCAGCCACTCCGGCAGTGTGTACGGCTTCGTGGGCGTCACCCTCGGCCCGCGCACCGGGATCATCGCCGGCTGGTTGAACGCCGGCACCTACCTGTTCTACGGCGTGGTCACCTCGATGGCCGCGGGCCGATTCATCAATGATCTCGTGTCCGCGTCCGGGTTGTGGCCGGACGCACCCGACTTCATGGCGTACGTCTTCGCCTGGGTGGCGCTGGCCGTGGTGTGGTTCCTGGCCAGCCGTCAGGCCAAGGGCGGGACGCGGGTGCTGTTCATCACCGAGACCGTCACCGTCGGGCTGATCCTGATCGTCACGGTGATCGTGTTGATCAAGCTGCTTTCGGGCAGCGCGCCACAGGGCCCGGGATTCGATCTCTCGGTCTTCAGTGTGGCCGGCCACGACGCCTCGACGGTCTTCCTCGGCATCGTCTTCGGCTTCCTGTCCTTCGCCGGTTTCGAGGCTGCGGCGACCCTGGGTGAGGAGGCCAGGGAACCCAAGCGCGACATCCCCCGGGCGATCCTCGGGACGGCGATCTTCGGCGGCGTGTTCTTCGTCGTCGTCACCGCCGTCGAGGTGATGGCCTACGGCGCCGACCAGGCCGGCATCAAGACCTTCATCAACTCCGGTTCGTTGATCGGCGAGCTGGCCTCGGACTGGGTGGCACCGTGGCTCGGTGTGCTGATCACCATCGGTGCCACCGTGTCGGCCGCTGCCTGTGCCCTGGCGACGGTGGTCGGTTCCTCCCGGTTGATCTTCGCGCTCAGCCGGGACGGTCTCGGACCGAGGATCCTGGCCGACGTTCATGATCGGCACGGTGTGCCGCATCGTGCCGTCACCGCGTCGATCGCGGTGATCTTCGTTGTCGAGCTGGTAGCGATGATCTTCGGGGCACCGTCGCTGCAACTGTTCATCGACAGCGGCACCGCCGGCACCCTGATCCTGCTGATCGCGTACGGGCTGGCGACCGTCGGCTGCGTCAAACTGCTGTTCTTCTCCGGACCGGCGGCTCCGGGTGTCAAGCCGGTGGCCCGGTGGGAACTGGTGATTCCGGTGCTGGCCATGCTGTTGCTTGCCTACACCCTGTTTCGCAACGTCGTTCCGCTGCCCAGCGGGTCCGCGTTGTGGGGACCCGGCCTGTCGATCGCGATGCTGGTGATCGTCCTGGTCGTGGTGCTCGCCCGGCCGGCCGCCGCCCGGCGCGCCGGAGAACGGCTCACCCGTTCCGAGGGCTTGCAACCGGCGGAGCCCAGCGACGCCCAGCACTAGATCACCTGCGGTCACCGAAGTCCGCTGCCGGCCGGCAGCAGCCGGGACAGCAGGCCGACGACGATCATCAGGCCGGCGAGCACCAGGGCCGAGACGGCGAAGGCGAACCCGAGACCATGATCGGCCAGGCCGAAGAACACCAGGCCGAGCATCGCCACGCCGACCGCCGCCCCGACCTGCTGGACGGTCGCCTGCACTCCGGCGACCGCACCGACGTGGTCGGGGTCGGCGCCGGCGATCACCAACGCTGTCAGGGAATTCAACCCGAGCCCCTGACCGAGCCCGATGATCATCAGTGCCGGCAGCAACGCGGCCACCGGTCCGCCGTCCCCGATCCGGAGCAGCGTGCCGGCCAGGACCGCGAACCCGACCACCAGGATTGCGGCAGCGGCCACCAGCACCCGCCGGCCGTACCGGTGGGTCAGCGAGGGCGCCGGCAGCGAGGTGATCAGATAGCCGGCGGCGATCACGCTGAACACCAGTCCCGAGCCGACCGGACCCATTCCCCTGCCCTGCTGGAGGTACAACGCAAGGATCAGGTACAGCGGCGGCTGGTTGGCCTGGTAGATGAGGGTCGCCAACAGGCCGGCCCGGACAGTCCGGGACACGAACGCCGCCGGGTCGAACAGCGGAGCGGCACCGCGGGCGGCCAGCCGGCGTTGTTGCACCACAGCGCCACCGAGCAACGCGCCGGCGGCCGCAAGACTCAGCCAGGACCACAGCGGCCAGCCCATCGCACGGCCCTGGACCAGAGCGAGCATCATCATCCCGAGTGCGGCTCCGACGAGCGCGAGACCGACCAGATCGACCGGGCGGCGGGCAGCCGCCCTGGACGGCGGAACGATCCGCAACAACGCCAGCGCGAGTGCCGACAACGGCAGATTGATCAAGAAGATCGCCCGCCACCCCGTTCCGAGCAGGTCGGCGTTGATCAACAGCCCACCGATCAGCTGGCCGCCGACGGCGGCACCGCCCATCACCAGACCGTAGACACCGAGGGCACGCCGACGATCGGCTCCGAAATACAGTGCGCCGATGATCGCCAACACCGTCGGCGACATCAGGGCGCCGCCGACGCCCTGGACCAACCGGGCCGCGATCAGCAGTCCGGGCCCGGAAGCCAGTCCGCAGGCCAGCGAGGCGATGGCGAAGATCCCGATCCCGATGGCGAGAACGAGTCGGCGGCCGTACCGGTCGGCGAGCCGTCCGCCGGAGATGAGGAAGATCGCCATGGTCAGCCCGTAGCCGGCCACCACCCATTGCACGGTCGCCGAACCGGTGTGCAGCTCGGACTGGATGTCCGGCAGAGCGACGTTGACGATGAAGAAGTCCAGGATCGCCATCGTGGTGGCGATCATCAGCACCGGTAACGGTGCCCACTTGCGCAACCGCGTGGGCCGCAGTTCCGGGCCCCGGTCCGTCTGACCAAGAAGTGATGTCGTCATGCATCTGTTCTCGGGTCTCCTGTTACCGGAGGGTCAAGAGGCGTTTCACACCCGACGAAATGACTGGACTCTCCCCCTACCGGAGACCCGAGAATGTTCGGCATGGCCAACCTCGTGACCATCGGCGACTTCTCCCGGATGTCGTTCCTGAGCGTCAAGACCCTCCGGCACTACCACGACGTCGGTTTGCTGAAACCCGCCGACGTCGATGCCTACACCAGCTACCGGCGCTACAGCACAGATCAGCTGGCCGACGCCCAGGTGATCCTGCGGCTGCGCGGCTTCGGAATGCCGCTGGAGGAGATCCGCCAGGTCCTGAACGCGTCCGATGTCGAGACCAGGAATGCGGCGATCATCAGTCACCTGCAACGGATGGAGACGCGGCTGGCCGAGACCCGATCGGCGGTCCAGTCGCTGCGTCAGTTGTTGCAGGCCGACACCGAACCGCTGGTCGTCGAGCATCGGCATCTCGAGCCCTGCTGGGCGCTGACCGTGTCGACCAATTCGTCGATCCAGACCGGCGGCCCCTGGCTGAACTCGGCGCGACGAACACTCGCCGACGCCCTGTCGGCCACCGGCCTGCAGCGCAGCGGCCCGGACGGGTCGCTGTACTTCGCCGAATTCTTCACCGACAGCGGATTCGCCGACCTCGACGAGGTCGTCACCTCCAAGGTGGTCGCCTTCGTTCCGGTGGGACTGGCCCCGGGTGAGCCCGACGACGATTTCGACCTCGGCGCCGGGATCGAACTGTCGCAACTACCGGCGGCTGAGCTTGCCGTCACCACCCATCACGGCAGTTGTACCGAGCTGGACCGCAGTTACGCCCGACTCGGCACCTATGTCACCGAACGTGCGATCGGGGTCGCCGGACCGATCCGGGAACATCATCTCGATCCGGTCGACGCCCCGGACGAGGGATTGCGGACCGAGGTCTGCTGGCCGGTGTTCCGGCTGCAGTGACGCCCACCGGAGAACCCGGCACCGATCAGGAGGACCCCAGCAGCGAGCGGACCGTCCGCAGGCCGACCGACAACCGTGCGAGATCCGGTTCGGAGTCGCTGATGTCGATGATCGTGGCGATCTCCCGGTCGATGGAACCGATCGATTTCTCCCAACGGTCGATGAGTTCGGCCGACTCGGTGTCCGCATCGCCGAGTGCCAGCATCTCGGCGGTCAGCTGGGTCTGTACGGCGTGGAGGTCGTCCCGGAGCGCGGCCCGTGCCATCGTCTCCCACCGGTCATCCCGCGGCAGCGAGGTGATCCGGTCCAGCAGGCGGTCCAGGCCGAGCCGCTGGCCGAGGGTGAAGTGCAGTTCGGCGACCCGAACCGGATCGTGATGATCACGAACCGCTGTCTGGGTGATCGACAGGGCCGCGTACGCCGGTGGCAGCAGGGCGACGGCGGACGCCAGCCCGGCATCCGCACCGGCCATCTCGTATCGGGTACGGCCACGGTCGAACGCCTCGACATCGCGTCCGGACAGTACCCGCGGCAGCGCCTCGACAACGGCCCGGACGCCTGAGGAGAACTGGTCGACCACATCGCGGATCCGCAGCGAGCCCCGCCGGTTGGCGATCAGCCAGCGCGTCGACCGCTCCACCAGCTTGCGAACCTCGAGCCGCAGCCGGGTCTGGGTGTCGGCGTCGATCTGGTGATCGAGCCGCCGGATACGCGCTTCCAGGTCGTCGGCGTCGAACAGCATGCGGGCCGACACCTGGGCACGGATCAGATCCGCGGTCGTTGCGGGCGTCTCGATGCTCAGCCGGTGGAAGCAGGTGATGCCGGACTGATTGACGAACTGGTTGACAGCGATGGTCGAGATGATCTCGCGGTGCAGCTGATGGCGCGGCATCAGCTCCGCGTATCGCTCCCGCAGTTTCGGCGGGAAGTACTCGACCAGCAGATGTGCCAGATCAGGATCGTCGGGGAGGTTCGTCTGCAACACCTCCCGATCCAGAACGATCTTGGTGTAGGCAAGCAGCACCGACAGCTCCGGTACTGTCAGCCCGGCTCCCCCGGCGCGCCGCTGGGTCATCTCCTGGGTTGACGGCAGGAATTCCAGCTGGCGATCGAGCAGCCCCTGCCCGGCGAGCCGCTGCATCCAGTCCTCATGCACGCCGGCCATCGATGCCGCCTCGAACGCGCTGTTGGCCAAGGCCAAATTCTGCCCGTCGTTGTTGGCCAACACCAGATCGGCGACGTCGTCGGTCATCTCGGTCAGCAATGCGACCCGGTCATCGGCGCTGAGCCGGCCGGAGGCGACCTCGTCGGCCAGCAGGATCTTGATATTGACCTCGTGATCGCTGGTGTCGACTCCCGCGGAGTTGTCGATGAAGTCGGTGTTGATCTTGCCGCCGGCTGCCGCGTACTCGATCCGCCCCAATTGGGTGAAACCGAGGTTTCCGCCCTCGCCGACACATCGGGCGCGCAGATCGGCACCGTTGACCCGCAGGTAGTCGTTGGCCTTGTCGCCGACATCGGCGTTGCTCTCTGCTGCCGCCTTGACATAGGTGCCCACCCCGCCGTTCCACAGCAGGTCGACCGGAGCCTTGAGAACGGCGCTGATCATCTCCGCCGGCGACAGCTTCGTCACCCCGTCGTCGATGCCCAGCACATCGCGCATCTCGTCGGTGATCTTGATCGCCTTGAGATGCCGGGCAAAGATGCCACCGCCCGGGGAGATCAGGCTCTTGTCGTAGTCGTTCCAGCTCGACCGCGGCAGATCGAACATCCGCTTGCGTTCGGTCCAGGAGACTGCCGGGTCGGGATGCGGATCGATGAAGACGTGTCGATGATCGAACGCGGCGACCAGCTTGAGATGCTTGCTGAGCAACATGCCGTTGCCGAACACGTCGCCGCTCATGTCACCGATTCCGACGACGGTGACCTCCTGGTTCTGGACGTCGACGCCGAGTTCGCGGAAATGCCGCTTGACCGATTCCCACGCGCCACGGGCAGTGATCCCCATGCGCTTGTGGTCGTAACCGGCCGAACCACCGGAGGCGAACGCGTCACCGAGCCAATAGCCGCGAGCGACGGCGACCTGGTTGGCGATGTCGGAGAAGGTCGCGGTGCCCTTGTCGGCGGCGACCACCAGATACGGGTCGTTGTCGTCGTAGCCGATCGCCCGATCGGGCGCGACCAGCTGTCCGGCAACGATGTTGTCGGTGATGTCCAGCAGGCTGCCGACGAACAGCTTGTAGCAGGCGACCCCTTCGGCCATCCAGGCGTCGCGGTCGGTGCCAGGATCGGGCAGCTGCTTGCAGTAGAAACCGCCCTTCGCTCCGACCGGGACGATCACCGCGTTCTTCACCATCTGCGCCTTGACCAGACCGAGCACCTCGGTGCGGAAGTCCTCGGACCGGTCCGACCAGCGCAACCCGCCGCGGGCCACCGGACCGAATCGCAGATGAACCCCCTCGACCCGCGGCGAATAGACGTAGATCTCGTAGGCGGGCCGCGGTTCCGGCAGTCCGGGAATCTTGCGCGGAAGGAGTTTCAGCGCGATCGTGTCCCGCCCTGCCTGGTAGAAGTTGGTCCGGACGACCGCGTTGATCACCGTGAGATAGGCCCGGATGATCCGATCATGGTCAAGGCTGGCGACATCGTCCAGCCCGCTTCGGATCCGGGACACGATCTCGTCGGCGCGGGCGTTCCGCGTCTCCTGGTCAAGATCAAGATCGGGGTCGAAGCGGGCGGCGAACATGGCCACCAACTGCCGGCTGATCGCCACGTTGTCGGCCAGCGCCGAGGCGATGAAGGTCTGGCTGTAGGTGATCCCACCCTGCCGCAGATATCGGCCGATCGCGCGGAGCAGGCTGACCTCGCGCCATCCGAGATCGGCACCCATCACCAGGGCGTTGTACGGATCTGCCTCGCTCTGCCCGGTGTACGACGCCTGGAAGGCGTCCATGAACAGCCGGCGGGCCGGTGTGTCCCAACGCTTGGCCACTGCCGCCTTGCCGCCCGGCACCCGGAAACCGAATTCGTACACGTGGGCGGTCAGCGGCCGTCCGTCCGGCGCGGTCCCGAACGGCAACTCGTAGGGATGCTCGTCGACGACGTCGACGCCCAGCAATGACAGGTGCGGCAACACCCGGGACAACGACAGCTCCGCCCTGGTCCGGAAGATCTTCAACCGGAGGTCTGCCTGATCACCTTCGGCATCCGGACGGTAGAGCGCCAGCGCCATGTCGGTCGCAGGTTCGTCGGCGCCGGTCGCCGGACGACCGGCCCCGTGCAGCAGCCCGGACAGCGCCCGAAGATCGGCGATGCCCTGCGCCGGTGTGAAATCCTCCTTGTACCCCTCGGGCAGGGTGCGCGCGATCCTGGTCAGTTGATCAGCGCCCGGCAGGTCATCGATCAGGGCGGCGAAGTCGTCGTCCCAGGACCGAACAGCGACGGTGAACAGACGTTCCAGCTCGGCGACGTCGACGTCGCCGATCGTCCGGCCCTCCGGCATCCGGGCAACGAAATGCAGCCTGGCCAGGACCGACTCCGACACCCGCGTGGTGTAGTCGATGAGCACGTCGCCCAGCAGGTCGACCAGGACCTGTTCCATCCGGTTGCGAACCGCGGTCGTGTATCGATCGCGGGGGAAGTAGACCAGGCAGGACAGATAGCGGCCGTAGCTGTCGCGTCGGGCGAAGACCCGGACCTGACGTCGTTCCTTGAGCCGGCTGATCCGCTCGACGGTCTGAGCCAGTTCGTTGACCGACGCCTGGAACAACTCGTCGCGGGGATAGCCGTTCAACACATCGAGGATCGCCTTCGCACCGTGACTCTCCGGGGCGTACCCCGAACGCTGCAGAATCGCTGAGGTCTTCTGCGACAGCACCGGGATCCTGGTCACCGAATCCGTGTACGCGGTCGAGGCGAACAGCCCGAGGAACCGGCGTTCGCCGATCACCCGACCCTCGTCGTCGAAGCTGCGCAACCCGATGTAGTCCAGGTAGCTCGGCCGATGCACCCGTGCCTTGGCGTTGTCCTTCGTGATCACCAACAGCCGGGGAGGCTTCTCCCCAGGCAGCGGCAGTGCGGCGAATGCACCCGACGCGGCCTGATCGGCACGCAGGATGCCGAGCCCGGTGCCGGGCACCGGGTCCATCACGTAGGACGGCTCCGCATCCCGAACGTGCGGATCCTCGGCCCTCGCGGTGTATTCGCGGTAGCCGAGGAAGGTGAAGTTGTCCTCGACCAGCCAGTCCAACAGCACGCGGGCGGTGTCGATCTCGTCCTGTTTCGTGCCGGGCGCGGGTTTGATCTCGGTGAAGGCGCGGCCGGCCATCAGCCGCATCTTGTCCCAGTCGGCGACCGCCTCGCCGACGTGCCGGAGCACCTCGAGCAGCCCGCTCTCCAGATGCGCCGTCGCCTCGGCCGGAGGCAGTTCGGCAACGGCGTCGGTCGGGCTCAGCTCCAGGTGCATCCAGGACTCGGCGAGCACGGCCTGGTCTCCGGCAGCCTCCGCCGCGTGCACGACGGACTGCAGCTTGCCGTGCAGATCCCGTCGGACGAAGTACTGGGGATGGAAGACCTCATGGATCGTCCAGCCCTGCCGCGAGACCTCCATGGTGACCGAATCGACCAGGAACGGCTGGTCGTCGGTGACGATCTGCACGACGGTGGCACCGTTGGCGCTCCACCCGTCGGAATCCCGATCAGGGGTGCAGACCTGCACCTTGGAGGTGGCGGGCGGGCGATCCTGGGCGAGTCGGAAATGGTTGGCGACAAGCCCCAACAGGTCGGCGTCGGTACGCAGATCAACATCGTCGGCATCCACGTGCCGGAAGTAGTGGCCGAGGAACTCCCGGACCTGTTCAGGATCCTGACCCAGTTCCCTGGCCGCAGCGGCTCCTCGCGACGCGACGGCTTTGAGTTTGGCGTGCTTGTGCCGTTCGATCTCGGCTTCCCGGTTCAGCAACCCCGACCATCCTGTTGTGTGCGCGTCGACGTACGTCGCTGTACGCCGCCCCCTACCGACATTAGCGCCGGACCGGAGATTTCATCGGTCCGACCGGTGGACGGCGTGGTGTATCGCCGGTAGGTGCCGCTTTGCCGGGAGGACCTGTTTTGCCGGTAGGTCATGATGTGATCCATGAATATCGATACCCGCGCCGAGTTCGCCGCAACCCCGGACAAGGCCTTCGCCATGCTGACCGACAAGGCATTCCAGGAGGAGGTCTGCCAGCGGTCCCACGCGCGCAGCCACGACGTGAGCGTCGACGGCAACACCGTCAAGACCAGCCGCCAGCTGCCCGCACCGGACGCGGCCCGGCCGTTCACCGGCGAGACCCTGAACGTGGTGGAAGATGTCGCCTGGGCGGATGCCGACGGTGACGGCGGCCGATCGGCCGTGGTGACCTTGAAGGTTCCCGGGCAACCGGTCTCGTTCAACGGCCGCTACCAGTTGGCCGCCGCGGGCGCGGGCAGCGTCCTGACGTTGAAGGGCGAGTTGAAGGTCAACGTTCCGCTGCTGGGCAAGAAACTCGAGGAGGCCGCAGCACCGGCCCTGCTGGCCGGCTTCTCGACCCAGGAGAAGGTCGGAGCGGACTGGCTGACGCGCTGAGCGGGTTCACCGCTCCGGGAACTGTAGGAACGGTGCTGAAAGCACTGCTGGGATCGCCTGCTCGCCCGGTCGCGATCCTGGTCGGCATCGTGGCCGTCCTGCTGGCGGCCGGAATCGCGGCCAAGGCGTACCGGCTGCACCGGTTCGCCGAGTACGCGGTGACCGCTGACGGGCACATCGTCAGGCAGGGCATCGACTGCTTCGCGACCGACTCCGGACATGAGCGGATCCTCGTCGACTTCCCGGTCCCGGGCGGGCGTCACACCGCGTGGGTCAAGCATGCCTGCCGGGTGACACCGCCGGACTGGGGTCATGGACGGGGTGCGGTGTGGATCCAGTACGACCGTCAGCACCCCGACCGGCTGCGGGTGGTCAACGACACCTCCGACACCGACGCGATCACGGTGCTCTCGCTGGTGTTGATCATCTGGCTGGGCGCGCCGCTCGGCGTGCGGCGACTCTTCGCCCGGCAGCCTCCGGGCAGCTGACGATTCGCGCAGGGGCCCGCCATCCGAGCTCATTGCGGCTGCGGATGGCGATGGTCGGTCGGCGGTGATTCCGCGGCCAATCGCTTCCCCAACCGGCGGCACCGGTCGATCACCGCATGGTGGATCGGTCCGAGTGGCGAGCTGGTCCGCCACCAGATCGACACCTCCCGGCGGCAGGCGTCACCGACGATGGTGAAGGCCCGCAGTCCAAGATCATCTGCGGTCCGGACCGCAAGCCAGTTCGTGACGCCGACGCCGACGCCGGCGGCGACCAGGGCGAGCAGCGTCTGCGGCTGATTGGTCTGTTGAGTGATGGTGGGCTGCAATCCCGCGCCGGCGAAGGCGAGTTGGCTCTCATACGATCCGGTGCCGCGCGACGGCACGGCGGGGTTGCCGATGGTGATCAACTCCCTGCCGTCCAGATCACCGAGCCGCAGTCGCCCGTCCTCGGCACCTCCGACAAGTTCGTCGTCGGGTCGGACCACGGCGACCAACGGTTCGCTCCACAACGGGATCGCAGAGAATCGGGTTCTGGCCTCGGGAGCCGGCACGGTCGCGCGCACCGCAAGGTCGATGTCTCCGGACAGCAGCGCACCGTCCAGCTCCAGCGTCGCGCCTTCCCACAGGCTGACCTGGAGGCCGGGATGATCGACCGCAAGGTCGGCCAGCAGTTGCGGAAAGATCGCTGCCGCTGCCGACGGGTACATGCCGACGACCACCGCACCGGCCAGCCGACCGCTCGGAACGTCGACCGTGTGCTGCGCTTCGTCGAGGATGTCCACGATCCGGCGTGCATAGTCGGTGAGTCGTCGACCTGATTCGGTCAGCGCGATCGGCTTGCACGACCGGTCGAACAGGGTCGTCCGGAACACCCTTTCGAGATCCGCGACATGTGTGCTCACCCTCGGCTGGGACAGCCGAAGCGCCTCGGCGGCCGCGGAGAAGCTGCCGTGCCTGGCCACCGCGACCAGGCTGCGGAACCGGTCGACGCGCAGTTGTGCGAGCTGTTCTGACAGGTGGTGCACCAGGTTGCCCCTTCCGGTGAAGGCCGATCGACGGTGACCGCGTTCAGTGTAGGAAAAGGGGCATCCGGAACTGCTCGTCAGCGGCAGAACCGGTCGACGTAGTCGGCGCCCAACCCGTTGGCGGCGTAGTGCGCCCGGCACAGGTCGATCTTGGTGAAGGTATCCTCGTAACCGACCTGTCTGCCGTTCTCGTCGACGTAGATCATCGCACCGGTGATGTTGAAGAAGGTGATCATCTCAGCACAGTCGTCGGGTACACGCAGGCAATGGATCTCTCCAGGCGGCTCGTAGACGAAGCTTCCTTCGTCAGCGACCCAGTCGTGTTCGTCGTACTTCCACTTACCCTTGATCACGTAGCCGAGCACCAGCGACGGGTGCCGGTGGCGGGAGACGATCCCGGACCGGGTGACCTTGAGCAGGTTGCACCACTGCCCGGTGATCCGGTTCAACAACAACGGTCGGAAGAAGACGCCGTCTGCCTGGGGCACCCAGACCCGGTCGTCATCGGGTAACGCGGCCACGGCGATCTCCGGGGGTACGTCGCCGGAGATCGGGATTGCAGGTGTCTGGCTCATCATCCCTCCCGAGATGGTTGGTGATCAGGTCACCCTGATCCTGTTCGTTGGTGATCTTGTTCACTGGTGATCTTGTTCGTTGGTGATCTCTGCTGATCGCCTGATGGTGATCCTCACGCCGACAGGAAGCCGCCGTCCACTCCGAGTACGATTCCGGTGATGTAACCTGCCGCCGGACTGGCCAGGAACACGACGGCCGACGCCACCTCGGCCGGTGTCCCCCACCTGCCCATCGGTGTCCGGTCGGTGATCGTCCGGCCGGCCGGCGTGTCCCGGATCGCCGCGGTCAGTGGCGTGGTGATCCATCCGGGGGCGACCGCGTTGACCCGGATGCCGTCGCGGGCCCAGGCGGCCGCAAGCGATTTCGTGAGCTGGGCGACACCGCCCTTGCTTGCGGTGTAGCCCGGGATGCGCGGGCCGGAGATGAAACTGTGCAGCGACGCGGTGTTGATCACGCAACCCCCGCTCTGCCGCAGCACCGGCAGCGCGGTGACGCAGCAGCGCATCGTGCCGGTCAGATTGACGTCGAGCACGTGGGCGAAGGTCTCCGGCTCGAACTCGTCATCCCGCCGGATGATGCCCGCACAGTTGACCAGCACATCGAGCCGGCCGCCGGTGTCGATGAACGCGCCCAACACGTCGCCGATCGACTCCTCATCCGTCACGTCCAGGTCCGAAACGGTCAGTCGCCGGGCCTGATCGGCCGGGACCGCCTCGGCCCGGAGGCCGGCGGCCAGCACGTCAGCGCCAAGACTCGCGAACGCCTCGGACACGGCGAGCCCGATGCCGCTGGTTCCGCCCGTAACGATCACTCGCCGGCCGGCGAACAGGTCGGGACGGAAGGTGTCCGATCCGATCATCGGTCGATCTCCTCCTGCCGCGTCGTCACCAAGGGCATCGGAGGTACCGACTTGCGCACACCCCAGGCGTACAGGCCGGCAGCGATCAAGGCAACCACACTCGCAATCAGCAGCGCCACGACGAACGAGCCGGTGGTGTCAACGACGATACCGGTGACCAGCGGTGCGAAGGCACCGCCGAAATAGCCGCCGAAGTTCTGCAGGCTGCCCAGCGACGCCGTGGTCCGCTTGTCGGCCAGCGTCGCAGCCATCGCCCACCCGCCGGCGCTGGCGATGTTCATGAACAGCTGAACGCCGCAGATCGCCGCCAGCGCCAGACCGGTGGTCGGGGCCAGCGCGGTGGGGATGGAGAACAGGCCGCCGAGCACCAGCCCGCCGACGACCGGGATCTTGCGGGCCGTGACCACACTCAGCCCTCGGGCCACGAACAGATCACCGACGATCCCGCCGACCAGGGAGCCGCAGATACCGAAGGCGTACGGCAGCACCAGGGCCCAGCCGGTCTGGGCGATACTCATCCCGCGTTCGCTCTGCAGATAGTCGGGTAGCCACGTCAGGTAGAGGTAGATCGAATAGATGACTCCGGTGAACCCACCGATCATGGCCCAGCTGGTGCCATGTCGCAGCAGCCACCACCACTCCCGGAGGGACCACGGTCTGCTCTGGTCTGCGTCATCGTTTTGGACACCAAGAGCGGCGAGACCGTCTCTGTAGAACTGCTGCTTCTCGGGGCTGCGATAGATGATCAGCCAGACGATGCCGATCACGATGCCGACGCCGCCGATGATCACGAACATCGGCCGCCAGCCATACGCCAGCAGCAGCCAGGTCAGGATCGGCGGAGCGATCGCCGGCCCGAACGACGAGGCGGCGTTGACGATCGAGACCGGGACACCCCGCTTGTCCGGCGGGAACCACTGGGAGTTGATCTTGGCGTTGGACGGGAAGGTCGGCGACTCACCGAGGCCGAGCAGCGTCCGGGCGCCGATCAGCTGTCCGAAGCCCTGGGACAGGCCGGCGAACAACTGGGCAGCCGACCAGACGATCAACCCGCCGCCCAGCACGACCCGGGCCCCCAGTCGGTCAAGTAGCCGTCCGGCAGGCAGCTGGGCGAAGGCGTACGCCCAGGAGAAGACCGAGAACAACAGCCCCATCTGCTCCGGGCTCAGACCGAGTTCTGTGCTGACGTCGTGATTGGCGATCGCCAGCGTGGAGCGGTCGATGTAGTTGATCGTTCCGGCCAGCACCAGCAGGCCGACCACGACAGTGCGGGCTACGGCGATCCGGGTTGGCGAGGCGACAGCGACCTTCAGCGACATGTCTCTCCCGTGAGCCGGGGCTGGACCGGTGGCAACGGTGGGTCGGCCCGCGGCATTCGGCCCGAAGGGTCCAGGAACCGACGCGATGACACTACGAGAGCCCCGGTGGCGGGGGAACCCGGCAAAACGCGATACCCCTCATGTCGGGACGCGATACGGCCCGAAGACCACGGCCGGCAACTCAGACGCGATGCCGGCGGATGTCAGACGGCCTTGTCGGTCTTTGCGCCCGCCTTCTCCTCGGCATCGGACCGACGCTTCTTGGCAGCTTCGACCGAGGCGCGCAGCGCGGCGACCAGGTCAACCACCTCGGCCTCCTGCGGCTCCTCCTCCTCGGCGGGCAGTTCGGCGCCCCCGAGTTTGGACTCGACGAGCGTCTCCACCGCCTGGCGGTAGCTGTCGGTATAGGCCTCCGGGTCGAAGTCGCCGGCGAGCGCGTCGATGAAGTTCTGCGCCATGGCGATCTCGCCGTCGGAGACCGTGATGTCCGCCGACGGCGCGGCGAAGCTGCCGTCCCGCAGTTCGTCCGGCCAGAGCATGGTGTGCATCACCAGCAGGCCGTCCTTGGGCCGGACCAGGGCCAACGCCTCGCGGGATCGGATCGCGACCTTCACCAGCGCGCAACGGTTGGTCTTGAGCAGCGCGTCCCGCAACAAGACGTACGGCTTGACCCCGGGGCCCTCGGCCTCCAGAAAATACGTGCGGGCGAAATAGGTCGGGTCGATGTCGTCCTCAGCGACGAACTGGACGACCTCCACCTGTTTCATGGTGGGCAGCGGCAGCGATGCCATGTCCTCGGCGTCCAGGATCACCATCCGGCCGTCGGGCATCTCGTAACCCTTGGCGATCTCGGCGTACGGGATCTCCTTGCCGCACTTGTCGCAGACGCGCTTGTACTTGATCCGACCCCCGTCCTCGGGGTGGACCTGTCGGAAACTGACGTCTTTCTCCTCGGTGGCCGAGAACAACTTGACCGGGATCGTGACCAACCCGAAGGAGATGGCGCCCTTCCAAATGGAGCGTGGCATGGGCCCAGTCTGCCGCAGACCGGGGACGATCAGGCCCAGTTCTCGTCCGGGTTGTGCCAGAGCAGTTCATGGTCATCGGTCAGCACGACGATCTCAGGCAGCTCCAGGATCGCGGCAAGACCGCTGTCGGACGCCGAACCGATCGCCTTCCGCGCCGTTCTGACCGCCGCTGCGGCCTCGGGCCCGTCGACGAAGACCGCCGCAACATCGGACCAGTCGAGCCCCGAGACGATGATCGCCCCGTAGTCGGCATCCGACGGGTTGTCCCGGACCCGCGCGATCGGCACGTCGGCGGCGACCACCAGCCGGGTCTCGTCGGCCGAGGTACCCAACCCGGCCACCGATGCGTAGAGCTGGGCGGCGTAGTCGGCATCCTCCCGTTCGTTGGGACGGTAGCCGTGGGCGGTGATCATCTGCGGGGTTGCGGCGAACGCCGGCAGCTCGTCCTCCGAGCGACCGGCTGCCCGGATCGCCTGCGCCCGATCACGGCCGAGCGGCAGGAAAACCATCATCCGCGGAGCGTTCTTCATGATCATTGATCACGCTGCTGTGGTGGGGCCTTCTTCGCGGGAGCCTTCCGGGCGGACTTCTTCGCGGGGTTCCTGGTGGAGTTGTTGGCGGAGTTCTTGGCGACCCGCTTGGCCGCGGCGCGCTTCTTCGCCTGTTCGGTGGCAGCCCGGGTCGGCGTCCGGGCCGCCTTGGCCCGGACCGTGGTGTCCAGCAACTCCTCCAGGGCGTCGGTCATGCACTGGGCGAGCACATCGAGATCGCGGAACGCGTCCCGGTCCGCGTTCAGTCCGACGAAGATCCGGCCGTCGTAGGAGGTCGCACCGATCGCCAGCAGGTGTCCGCTGGAGAGCGGGATCACCGGGTAGCTGGCGGCCAGCCGGGCGGAGCCGAGATAGACCGGCTCCTGCGGACCGGGCGCGTTGGTGATCAGGATGTCGTACGGTCGGCGCATCAGGTCGCCGGTCAGCCGGACACCGAGATCATGCAGCGTGGCCGGCGCGAATCCGGCGATGTCAGAGATCACCCGGGCACTGACCGCACGGCCGGAATCCTTGTGTGCCTGGGTTCCGTACGCGATCTGATGCAGTCGGACCGACGCGTTGGCCTCTCCGATCGGCAGCCGCATCAGGTGCGGTGCGACCCGGCTGCCCAGGGACGACGCCTCCGCCGTGTCAGGATCCTCGACCACGCTCATCGGCACCAGTGCGGTGAGCGAGGACGCCGGTCCGATCGTTTCGCCGCGCGTCATCAGCCACGCCCGCAGTCCGCCGGTGATCATCGCCAGTACCACGTCGTTGATGGTGTGATCATGTTCGGCGCGGACTGCCCGAAGATCATCGAGATCGGCCGACACCACCGCGACGCGACGTTGTTCGGAGACGAAACCGGCGAGCGGCGTCCGGTTCGGTGGCCGGCCGCCGCGCAGCGCGTCGGCGGCGACCTCCCCGAGTTGCCCGCCGAAGCCGACCGCCTCGCTGACCGCCACCGCCACGCCGAGCGCCTCGGTGAGCGCGTGCTGGAAGTTGGTCAGCGTCCGGGCCGGGTCGCGCAGTCCTTCGGTGACCGCACCGGCGACCATCTCCACCGCAGTCGGCTCCGGCAGTGGGTGCCAGCTCTCCTCAGGGCCGACCGGTTCGCCGGGGCGGTTGTCCAGCAGCACCTGGATCAGGTCGACCGTGTCGAGTCCGTCGACGAGGGCCTGGTGGGTCTTACCGACCAACGCGAACCGGTCGTGCTCGACCCCCTCGACGAAGTAGAGCTCCCACAACGGGCGGGAGCGATCCATCCTGCGGGAGAGGACGCGACCGGCGAAGTCGCGCAGCTGCTGCCTGTTCCCCGGCTTCGGCAGAGCCGATCGGCGGACGTGGAAGGTGAGGTCGAAGTCGGCGTCGTCGGTCCAGATCGGGTCGGCCAGCCGGCCCGGGACGCCGAGGATGCGTTGGCGGTAGCGCGGCACGTACCGGATCCGGTCCCTGATCAGACCGATCAACCGCTCGTAGTCGAACCCGTCCGCGCCGGGGTCGAAGATGTCGACGGTACCGACGATCGCCGGAGTGCGCGCCGTGTCCAATGCGAGGGTCGTCTGCTCCAACGCCGTCAATCGCTCCGGCATCCGTCTCCCCGCTGCTCGGCTGAATCCTTCTCGACTGAATCCTTCGGTCCGACCGAAGCCAGCGTACCCGTGCCCGGCTCGCAGCTCTGCGGGATGGTCGGCAGCCCTGACCTCGCGGTCTTTGACCGTCGACAACTGCTTCTCCCCAACGAATAACGCACTTCAGCGACGACACGCCAGCCCCCTGCCACAGGCCAAGAGATCACCGCCGCCAGGGCCGCTGCGGCTGCCCGGCTTGGTATCAAGGAACCGCCAAGGCAGGAGGCCCCATGTCCCAACCGTCTGATCACGAACCCGCGCTCGACCCGACGCTGATCATCGTCAGCGGCCAGGCGGGCTCCGGCAAGACCACGCTCGCCCATCGACTGGCACACCGGATCGGCTGCCCGGCGATCTGCCGGGACGAGATCAAGGAGGGCATGGTGCTCTCGCACGGCCCCGGATTCCAGGCGGCGGTCTCCGACCCACTGACCGCCCGCACCTATCCGCTGTTCTTCGCGACACTTGCGCTGCTGTTGGAAGGCGGCGTGACGGTGGTCGGCGAGGCGGCCTTCCAGCACCCGCTCTGGTCCCGCGGGCTGCAGCCGCTGCGTGACCTGGCCAAGCTCCGGGTCGTCCGCTGCCGGGCCGAGGATCAGGTGATGTTGCAACGCCGCCGGGATCGTTCGGCGACGGTGGCGACCCGGGCCGCCCACTTCGATTCCGGGATGCTGACCATCGATCCGGACTGGGATCCGATCCACCTCGAGGTACCGACCCTCGACGTCGACACCACCGACGGGTATGCGCCCGCCCTGGAGCAGATCGTCAGCTTCGCCACGGGCCACCGCGCCGGCTCCTGAGCGAGTCGCGACACGCCGAATAGCAACATCTAGGTAGTTACATCATTGTCGTTTCCAGATATAGTGGTTGGCGCAGCTGGTTCCTCCGACCATCCGGGTCGGCGGAGGCAACAGGGAACCCGGTGTGAGTCCGGGACTGCCCCGCAGCGGTCATCGAGAACGACCGTCGTCACATCCACTGGACGCAGCCGGCGTCTGGGAAGGGACGACCAGTAGGTGATCGGCGTGCTCCCCGCCAGGGAGTCACCGGCCGATCGTGCTCGTGAGTCCGAAGACCTGCCAGTTCGCCCGCGCTCCGGAGCCTCCGGTCGGCGTGAGGTGGTCCGCAGCCGCGAGGGACGGCCAGGGACCGGTTCGGAGCGACTCGTGACCGCTGCCGGTCGCCCGACCCGTCGTCCTGCTATCCCCCCGCCCTGCGGATGCGTCCGACCAGTCACGGATTCACGAGGGATGGGCAGATGACGACCAACACCAAACCCGCCGAGGGGTCACATAATCCCGCATTTGTGCGGCGTGTCGACGATCTCAGCTCGCAATCGGGTACGCAACCGGGCATCACGGTGGTCAAGCGGGACGGCAGTACCGAGCCGTACGACGGCTACGAGATCGCCCGGTCGATCGAGGACGCGGCACACGGCCTCGACGACTCGGTCACCCGGGCGCCCCAGATCCAGTCGGAACTGGAGATCACCCTCTTCGACGGCATCACCACGACCCAGCTCGACGAGGCGGTCATCCAGGTCGCGCTCGGCAACGTCAAGGACGACCCGGCCTTCGACACCATCGCCGCGCGCCTGTTGATCAAGACCCTGTACAAGGCCGTACTCGGCGACGGCGTCGACCGCGGCAACGTCCGGCAGCGGCACCGGGAACGCTTCGCCGGCTACCTGCAGGCCGGGGTTTCCGGTGGTCTGTTGGATCCCCGGCTGGTCGAGCTGTTCGATCTCGATCGACTGGCCGACGCCCTCGACCCGGACCGCGACGAACTGCTGCACTACATCGGCGTACAGACGATGCGGAGCCGGTACATGATCACTGATCATGGTCGACGAGCGCTCGAGGTGCCGCAGTTCTTCTGGATGCGGGTGGCGATGGGACTCAGTCTGAACGAGGCCGATCCGACGCCGGTCGCGATCGCCCTGTACGACAAGATGTCCCGATTGGAGTATCTCGCCGCCGGCTCGACCCTGGTCAACGCCGGTACGGCCTACGCGCAGCTGTCGAACTGCTTCGTGATGCAGGCCGAGGACGACATCGAACACATCGCCAAGTCGATCCGCGACGTCATGTGGATCACCAAGGGCACCGGCGGGATCGGCTTCTCGGTCAGCAAGCTGCGCAGCGAGGGTTCACCGATCCGGTCCAACAACACGTCCTCGACCGGCCCGATCCCCTTCATGCACACCATCGACTCCACCCTGCGCGCGGTGTCCCGGGGCGGGAAGAAGTTCGGCGCACTGTGCTTCTACCTGGAGAACTGGCATCTGGACTTCCCGCAGTTCCTCGATCTGCGGCAGAACTCGGGCGACCCGTACCGGCGTACCCGGACAGCCAACACCGCGGTATGGATCTCCGACGAGTTCATGAAGCGGGTGGAAGCGGACCAGGACTGGTACCTGTTCGATCCGCTGGAGGTTCCCGATCTCGTGGAGTTGTACGGCGCGGCGTTCTCCCGCCGCTATGCCGAATACATCGAGCTGGCCGAGCGCGGCGAGATCAAGCGGTTCGCCAGGATCAGGGCACGGGAGCAGTACCGGTCGATTCTGATCTCCCTGCAGACCACGTCACATCCCTGGTTGACCTGGAAGGACGCGATCAACACCCGCGCGCTGAACAACAACACCGGGACGATCCATCTGTCCAACCTGTGCACCGAGATCTGCCTCCCTCAGGACAGGGCCAACATCAGCGTGTGCAACCTGGCCTCGGTCAACCTGTCCAAGCACCTGATCGGCGCCGGACAGCAGGCAAGGATCGACTGGAAGCGACTCGCCGAATCAACCCGGCTGGCGGTACGCCAGTTGGACAACCTGATCGACATCACCGTCTCCTCGGTGGCCGAATCGGAGCGGTCGAACGAACTCAACCGGGCGGTCGGCCTCGGCGTGATGGGGTTCACCGACGTGGTCGAGCGGCTGGGCGTCAGCTATGAGAGCGAGGAGGCGTACGAGCTGATCGACGAGCTGATGGAGTTCATCAGCTGGCACGCCATCGACGCCAGCGCCGATCTTGCCCGGGAACGCGGGGCGTACGCGAACTTCGCCGGTTCCCGCTGGTCCCAGGGTCTGGTGCCGATCGACACCCTGGACGAGTTGGAGGGCGACCGCGGCACGCCGGTCGAGATCGACCGGACCACCCGGCTGGACTGGGACGGGTTGCGGCAGAAGGTGAAGGGTGGGATGCGCAATGCCACGCTGATGGCGATCGCCCCGACCGCCTCGATCGGACTGGTGGCCGGCACCACACCGGGTCTCGACCCGCAGTTCAGTCAGATCTTCAGCCGGGCCACCTCGGCCGGGAAGTTCCTCGAGGTCAACCGCAACCTTGTTCGGGATCTTGCAGAGCGCGGGCTCTGGGAGGACGTCAAGGGCGATCTGCTGCGTGCCCAGGGCGATCTGTCCAAGATCACCAATGTGCCGCGGGAGCTGAAAGAGGTCTATCGGACCAGCTTCCAGCTGTCGCCGTACGCCTATCTCAACGTCGCCGGTCGGGCGCAGAAGTGGATCGATCAGGCCATCAGCCGCAACATCTACCTGGCCAGTCGGGACGTCGGTGAGATGGTCGACCTGTACAGCACAGCGTGGCGGATGGGCATCAAGACCACCTACTACCTGCACATGATGCCCCGGCATACCGCCGAACAGAGCACGGTCAAGATCAACAAGGCCGAGCAGTTGCGGACCGATGGCGCCGGTGCCGTACAACCGGCGCCCGCCGACCGCCCGACTCGCCGTGGTTTCGCGTTCACCCGACCGGCATCGACAACTCCGCCCGCGCCGGTGGCGGAGCACCGGACCGAACTGCCGGTGGTGCGCGAACACGAGGGCTACGACTCCGAGGAGATCGACGGCGCCTTCTGCCCCGTCGACCCCCAGGAGCGACTGCAGTGCGAGTCCTGCCAATGACGCCGAGGGGTCACATATCCCCTAGTTTCCGCGGCGTGTCGTCGGACCCCGATTTCCGCGGACGACGACACGCCGCACAGATCAGTGATTTATTGACCCCTCGCGGAAGGACGACATGAGCAACAGGCAAGGAATCTTGGGTACCGGGATCAGTGAGGGGCTGCTGCTGAAGCCCGTCACATATCCGTGGGCGTACGAGCTCTACAACCAGGCCGTGGCCAACACCTGGTTCCCGCACGAGATCCAGCTCGGTGAGGACCTCGCGGACTTCGGTCGGATGACCGATGACGAGCGGCATGCGCTCACCCACCTGATGAGCTACTTCAACCCGAACGAGCTGCTGGTCAACAAGTCGCTCGCCTTCGGCGTCTACCCCTACCTGAACGCCGCCGAATGCCATCTCTACCTGGCCAAGCAGATGTGGGAGGAGGCCAATCACTGCATGGCCTTCGAATACGTCCTGGAGACCTTCCCCATCGACCGCGCCGCGGCGTACGGCTCGCACCTGGATGTCGCTTCGATGGCAGCCAAGGAGGCCTTCGAGGTCAGGTACATCAAACGGATGGCCGAGGAGACCTTGGACATCAGCACCACCGAGGGGAGGCGGGACTTCGTACGCAATCTGGTCGCCTACAACGTCATCCTGGAAGGGATCTGGTTCTACTCGGGCTTCATGGTGGCGTTGAGCTTCCGGCAACGGAACCTGCTGCGCAACTTCGGTTCCTTGATCGACTGGATCGTCCGCGACGAGAGCCTGCACCTGAAGTTCGGCATCAACCTGATCCTGACCGTGCTGGACGAGAATCCCGAGCTGCAGACCGCGGAGTTCGCCGAGGAGATCCGGCAGATGATCTTGGACGCGGTCGAGCTGGAGACCGCCTACAACACCGACCTGCTGCCCCGCGGCATCCTCGGCATGAACGCCGGATACGTCAACCAGTACGTCAAGTACATGGCCGACCGGCGGCTCGAGGAACTGGGCTTCGAACCCGCCTTCCGGGTGGCGAACCCGGCCAAGTGGATGGCCGCGGCCAACGACACCCTCCAGCTGGTCAACTTCTTCGAGTCGATCAACACCTCCTACGAGGTCGACGCGCGCGCCCATTGATCGACGACTTCGTCCTTGCCGATCGCGGAATCGTCGCCGAGACCGCCGGATCCGTGTTCGGCAAGGACGTTGTTATCAGTTCGTCGACCTCACCCGGTGCTGCGGACCTGACCCGCGGCCGCGACCAGATTGGCCAGCGCCGCCTTCACCTCCGGATAGCCCCTGGTCTTCAGGCCGCAGTCCGGATTGGCCCACACCCGATCTCCGAACGCGGCAACCGCCGTCCGGAGATGATCAACGATCTCCTCCGTCGGCGGCACCCGCGGCGAATGGATGTCCCACACACCTGGTCCCACCTCGTTGGGGTAGCCGGCCTGGGCAAGATCGGCAACGATCGCCATCTTCGACCGCGCGGCCTCCAGGCTGATCACGTCGGCGTCCATGGCGATGATCGCATCCAGTACGTCACCGAACTCGGCATAGCACATGTGCGTGTGGATCTGGGTGCTGTCCTCCACCGCGGCCGTGGCCAGCCGGAACGCCCGAACCGCCCAGTCCAGGTACGCCGCCCGATCGGCCCTGCGCAACGGCAGCATCTCCCGTAGCGCCGGCTCGTCGACCTGGATGATGCCGATCCCGGCCCGCTCCAGATCGGCCACCTCCTCGCGCAGTGCCAGCGCCACTCCGAACGCCGTGGTGGCGATCGGTTGATCATCGCGGACGAACGACCAGGCCAACATCGTCACCGGCCCGGTCAGCATGCCCTTCACCGGTTTGTCGGTCCGGCTCTGGGCGTACGTCGCCCAGGGCACCGTCATCGGCGCCGGCCGGGAGACATCCCCGACCAGGACCGGCGGACGCACATAGCGGGTGCCGTACGACTGCACCCAGCCGTGCTCAGTGGTCAGGAACCCATCCAGTTGCTCGGCGAAGTACTGGACCATGTCGTTGCGTTCCGGCTCGCCGTGCACCAGGACGTCGAGCCCCAACCGTTCCTGCTCGGCGATCACCGAGTCGATCTCGCGGCGCATCGCCTGCTGGTAATCGGCCTCGCTGAGCTGTCGCCGGCGCAGCGCTGCCCTGGCCCGGCGCAGTTCGGCGGTCTGCGGGAACGAACCGATCGTCGTCGTCGGGACCGCGGGCAGCTGCCACCGGCGTTGCTGCACAAGACGCCGGTCCGGGAACGGGCACTTCCGGCGTTCGGCCGCCTCGGTGACGGTGGCCACCCGCTCCCTGACGCGCGCATTGTGGACCAGTGGTGAGGCGAGCCGTTCGGCCCGTCGGGAGGCGTTGATCTCCAACTCTTCGGCGATCGCGGCGCGACCCTGGGTGATCCCGCGGCGCAGGACCACCAGTTCGTCGAGCTTCTGCCGGGCGAACGCGAACCAGCCCGGGTACCGGGCGCCCCAGCCTGGCTCCAGTCCGACATCGAGCGGCACGTGTACCAGCGAACACGAAGTGCTGACGTCGACCCGGTCGACCAGCCGGCCGACACGTTCCAGCGTGGTCAGCGCAGCGGCAAGATCAGTGGCCCAGATGTTGCGTCCGTCGATCACACCGGCAAGCAGGCGTTCGGCGGAGAGCTTTCCCAGTTGCTCCAGGTCATCCAGATTGGCCGCGGCCGGTCCGACCAGGTCAACGGCCAGGCCGTCGATCGGGAGCCCTGCCAGTACGCCCAACGTGGCGCCGAGCCGGCCGAAGTACCCGGCGACGATGATCTTGGGACGATCCTTCGCCGCGGCCAATCGCGAGTAACACCCGCGTACCTGATCAAGTACGTCGTCGGGCTGGTCGGTGCCCAGGCACGGCTCGTCGATCTGTACCCACAGGGCGCCGGCAGCGTGCAGCCGCTGCAGCAGGCCCTCGTACAGCGGCAGGACCGAGTCGATCAGGTCCAGCGGCCGGAACCGCTCCGGGGCACCCGGTGCCGGTTTGGCGAGCAGCAGGAAGCTGATCGGGCCGATGATCACCGGACGGGTCAGGAACCCGGCCCGGCGGGCGGCGGTGAATTCGGCCAGCGGCTTGGTCGGGTCAAGTTCGAAAGTCGTGTCCGGCGAGAGTTCCGGCACCAGATAGTGGTAGTTGGTGTCGAACCACTTCGTCATCTCCAGCGGTTCGATGTCGGCCGTGCCGCGCGCCATGGCGAAGTACCGGTCGAGCCGGCCGCGGGCAGTGTCGATGTCCGGTACGGCCGCCCGATGCCGCTCGGGCACGGCGCCCAGCATCCAGGCGGTGTCCAACACGTGGTCGTACAGCGAGAAGTCGTTGCTGGGCAGCTCGTCCAGCCCGGCGGCGTGTTGCTCCGCCCAACGGGCCAGCCGCAGTTCAGAGACCGCAGCGAGCAACTCATCGGCGTCCTGGCGACCCGACCAGTACGCCTCAGTCGCCCGCTTCAGCTCCCGTCCGGGTCCCTGCCTCGGATAGCCGAGGATCGTTGCCGCCGGCGGGTCCGCCGGCCCCCGCTCCCGTGTTGTGTCCTGGATCATGGTCTCTCCTTCGCGAGTCCCAACGAGGTCCCGGTCCGCGGCCGCGGACCGCACAGCGGGCAGGTGTTCGGACTCGCGGACCCGGCCGGCTGATGCCGACCTCCTACCGACCGTCGCTTCCCGGGCGCAGACCCAGTGCTGGTCCTGCCGCGCGTGTCGACGCGGACAGGAGACGGCTGTCGCTTCCGCTCACCGCTGCGGGGCAGTCCCGGATTCACACCGGGTTCCCTGTTGCCTCACCGACCTGCCGGAGCACGACCGGTGAACCTGCTGCACCCTCGACGCTACGACGCCTGTTGACCACGCCGGTCGAATGACCGGCTGGTGAGCGTTGCCACGATCTTCTGGCCGGGGTACGGTAATAAACCGTCAGTCGGTCTATTAATGGAGATGTCGTGGCGCGTACCGTCGACGATTTGGCCCACCGGTCCAAGCGCGAGGCCATCCTCGATCACGCCGCGATGCTGGTGCGGACCATCGGCTATGAGGGGATGTCGATCCAGCAGCTGATCGACGGGCTGGGCATCTCTCGCGGTGCGCTGTACCACTACTTCGACTCCAAACAGGCGGTGCTCGAAGCACTGGTGGACAGGATGGGCGACGCCGCCATCGCGGCACTGCTGCCGATCATCGACGACCCCGGGCTGACTGCGTCGGAGAAGTTCCGGCGATACGTCAACGCCTCGATCGCGGTCAAGTCCGCCAACCAGGAACTGATCGCCGACCTGATGTGCACCTGGCATAGCGAGGCGAACGTCCGGCTCCGACACAAGCTCACCACCGCCACCCTCGACCGCACCGCACCGATGGTCCTCGAACCGATCATCCGGCAGGGCGTCGAGGAGGGCACCTTCGACACCGCCTATCCCGCCGAGACTGCGCGGATCATCGCCGGAATCTGGCTCGGGCTGGCCGACGACCTGATCATGCTGCTCGCCCGGGACGAGGACGAGGAACCGCTCACCGACCGGGCGAGGGGCATGATCAGGGCCGCCACCACCGCCGTGGAACGCATTCTCGGTGCATCCGAAGGGTCCCTGTACGGCGATCAGATCGAGCAGATCGTCCGACTCATCCGACCACAGAAGGACAAGTGATCATGATCCGAAACAGCAGCGTCCCGGACAGGACGGGGCAGGTCACCTCGGCCGACGGGACAACGATCGGCTACCGGCGGATCGGCAACGGACCCGGCCTGCTGGTCCTGCACGGTGGCGCACTGACCGGCAGCAACTACCGCAGGCTCGCCGCCCAACTGGCCGGCGACTTCACAGTCTTTCTGCCGGACCGTCGCGGACGCGGGCTGAGTGGTCCTTACCGCGACGATCACTCGATCGCCACCGAGGACGCCGACCTGACCGCGCTGGTCGCCGGCACCGGTGCACGGTACGCCTTCGGCACGGCCGACGGCGGGCTGTTCGCGCTGCACGCCGCACAGACCCTCACCGAATTGGAGAAGATCATCGCCTACGAACCCGTGGTGTTCGCCGGGCAACCTGGTCAGGACGAGTTCGCGACCATGATCGATCGCTTCACCGCGAGGATCGACGCCGGTGACCCGCTGGGGGCGGCGACCGTCGCCACCAAGGCCGCGTTCCCCGAGCCCCTGCGCCGGGTGCCCGACGCGGCCTATCGCGCCGCGTTCGGACTGGGGTTGCGACTCGCCGATCTGCGCGGAGCCGGCGACCATCGCAGCCGAGACCTGTTGGCAACGCTGAAGCCCGAACTCGCCATGGTGCGCGCCACCGAGGGCAGGCTGGACGACTTCCGCCGGATCAACGCCGACGTGTTGTTGTTGCGTGGCAGCCGGTCCGAACCGTTGATCACCGGAAGTGTCGACGCGCTGCGCCGGCTGATCCCGAACGCCCGGACCGCGGTGCTCCCCGGACTCGTGCACGGTTCGGCGCAGGACACCGGCGGAAATCCGCGGGTGATCGCCGCCGCCATCCGGACGTTCCTCGCCGGATGATCGAAACGGATCACCGAAACGGATCACCGAAACGGATCACCGTAACGGTCAGGCGACCTGGAACGATGTCCTGGCCAGCCCCATCCAATAGCCGTCGATCACCGGCGCGATCCTCGCGTCGGCGTGCGTCGCCGCACCGAGGGTGATGAAGAGCGGGATGAAATGATCGACCGACGGATGCGCGTACGGCATTCCGGGCGCGCCGGACTGATAGCCGCACAGCGACTCGACGTCACCGTTGGCGAGTGCCTCGGTGGCCCAGTGGTCGAATTCCCTCGACCAGGAAGGGAATCTCCTGTCCCTGGATGATCTCCCGGGTCAGGAAGGGCAGGCCGTGGGTCATGAATCCGGAGCCGATGATCAACACGCCGTGATCACGAAGGGCCTGCAGCCGCCGGCCCAGTTCGAGCAGTTTGCCGGGATCCTGGGTGGGCAGACTCAGCTGCAGGACCGGGACGTCAGCGTTGGGATACATCGCCATCAACGGCACCCAGGCACCATGATCGAGGCCGCGATCGAGGTGCTCGTGGGGTCGCGCTCCCTCAGGCAGCACCGACCGGACAAGCCCGGCGAGTTCGGAGGCGTCCGGAGTGTCGTAGCGCAGTGTGTAGTAGCGGGGTGCGAAGCCGCCGAAGTCGTACACCGGAGTCATCGCGGCCGCCGGACTGGACAGCGCGAGCGGCGCGGCCTCCCATTGTGCCGAAACGATCAGTACGGCTCGAGGTTGCGGCAGCCGGTGCGCCCAGTCGAAGAGTTCGGCGAGCCACTCGGCGTCATCCAGCAGCGGCGGGGCCCCGTGGCTGATGAACAGGGCGGGCATCCGGCCGTCGGTGGGTGTCCAGGGCCGACGGTCCCGGGCCCTGACCCTGGCGGATCCGACGAAGGCGTCGTACGCGCCGGCTGGGGTCTCCGGCTGGAAGATCGAACTCATCTGTGGCTCCCGGGTGCGCTGGTTCCTCCAGCAACTGTAGGTGCGCTTCGCCCGCCCGGGGAGAGGTCAGCCGTGCCCGTGACGTCGGCCGAACAACAGCCGCCAGGGCATCAACGCCGATTCGAGCTGCACCCCGAGGGTCATCTTCGAACGCCCCTCGTTGCGCTCCTCAAACCGGATCGGGGTCTCGATGATCTTGATTCCGGCACGGACGGTCCGATGATTCATCTCGACCTGGAAGGCGTACCCGTTGCTGCGGATCGACCCGACGTCGATCCGGCGCAGCGTGTCGGCACGCCAGGCCTTGAAGCCGGCGGTCGCGTCCTTGACCTGCAGCCGCAGGATGACGTTGACGTACGCGTTGGCCCAGGCCGACAGCAGCCGCCGATGCCAGGCCCACTCACCGGCCGCTGACCCGCCGGTCACGTACCGCGAGCCGATCACCACACCGGCGTCGGTGGTCTGCAACAGCCGCAACATCTCCGGGATCACCGAGGCCGGGTGGGAGAGGTCTGCGTCCATCTGCACGACGATGTCGGCGCCGTCGACCAGCGCCCGGGAGATGCCCGCGACGTACGCGCGCCCCAACCCGTCCTTCTCGGTGCGATGCAGCACCGCCACCCGGTCCGGGGATTCCGCGGCAAGCTTGTCCGCGACCTCGCCGGTGCCGTCGGGTGAGTTGTCGTCGACCACCAGCAGCCGGAGACCGGGTACCTCGAGCCCGGCGAGCAGGCCGGCGAGCACGGGTAGGTTCTCGCGCTCGTTGTAGGTCGGGGTGACCACGACGACGCGCGGGGCTTGCGGGTCGGTCAAGTCGGCTCTCCTCGGCTCGGGCCATTCGGGGTGACGGCTCATCGTTACAGGTCGGCCAGTGGTTACCGAAACCGGCACGGCGAGTCCTGTGGTGTTCTCCCGGTATCCACAGATTCGCCCGGTTCCGGTTCCGAGCCGCCCGCCGCGGCGACGGACTTTGTGACAGTTGTCGATATGACAGCGCAGAACGGCTTCCCGGGATTCGGGGCGGCCGCGCCGCCGACCGTGCGGCTGCTCCCGGTTCCGCCGTCGGCTCCCGCGGCCGAGCGGTGGCCGACGGTCCGGGTCGACCGACGCGTGTCGGTCAACCAGCCTCCACTGCCGTGGCTGGCCGAGGACCGGTTGGTCGACCAGCTGGCGGACCAGCTGACCGGTCGGCACAGCCGGACCGGCGCCGTACGGATCGTTCGCTTCGGCGACAGCTGGGCCGGCCCGCTGCCCGATGTCCTGCCGGATCCCGGTGCCTGGTCGGCCAATCTCGCGGTCGGACTCGCGGAGGTGTTGCGTGGCGCGCGGCCGATCGGTCAGCTCAACCGCTGGCTGAGTCCCGCCGCCCTGGCCCAGCTGACGGTGCTCGCCGCCTCACGGTCGGCGGCCCGACGACAGGCACCATCTCGCCGGGCACCACCCTCTCATCCGGCACCCCTGGGTCCGGCACCCGCGACGCTGCAATCGGTTCATCTGCAGCGATCCGGACCGGATGCCGTCGAGGCGGTCGCGCTCTTCGGAGACACCGGCTCGGCGCTGTCGGCACTGGCGTTCCGCCTGGAGGCGTTCGGCGATCGGTGGTCCTGCACGGCACTGGAGACCCGGCCGACAGTCAGCCGTCGAGCATGATCCAGGTGTGGCCGGGTGCCAGCGTGATGGTCCGTCCGCCGGAGCTCTTCAGCGACATGCGACCCGTCGTGGAGTGCCGCTGCCAGGTCCCGGTGATCTTGCGTCCACCGGAGAACACCACGACCGATCCCTTGCCCACGGTCTGGGCGACATAGGACTTGTTCGAGGTGGTCCTGGTGTCCTTGCGGTAGTTGACCTTGAGATCGACGATGTTGTCGACCGTCACCGGCGTGCCGTGCTCGTCGACCTGGGCCTTCCCGTTCCAGGTACCTCGGTAGTGGCCGTTGCGGTAGCGGAAGCCGAACCGGTCAACGCCGACCGGGATCGTCACCGACCCGTCCCGTGCGGCCGAAGCCCACTGCCGGCTCTTGCCGAACGCGAAGCCGACCGGCTGTTGTTTGCCGATTCCCTTGAGATTGCGTACCGAGTCCAGGTTGACGAACACGTTGTGCGGTGCGACCCGGGAGCTGTCGCGGGTCAGCCGCGGGATCGTCCGGATCGGCGATTTCTGCAGTTGCCGGGCCACCTTGCCGTTCGCACCGGAGAAGACCAGCCCGGGGGACTTGGAGAACATCGGCAGGAACTCGATGTCGGTGTTGCGGGCGCTGCGCACCGGGCCCACCCGCTTCGGCCACTTCGTGTGGTAGATCGCCAATAGTCGGGTCAGGTTGCCCTCGACGCGCTCCACGACGACCATGTCGGCCTGGTAGACCCCGGCCTGCGGACGGGCGGCTGCGACGTTGTCGATCTTGACCCCGACGACGGGGCCATCGACCTTCCTGCCGCCGCTCAGCGGATCGTAGGCAGCTGCCTTGGTCGGCGACGGTTTCGGCTTCGGGGTGGCCGGGGTCACCGATGCCGACGGGCTGGTCGGTCGGGCGGACGGCGTCGGACCCGGTTTGTCGGATCCGGCGCAACCGGCGGCGGCCAGGGTCATGCCGAGACCCAACACCACCGCAGCACGACGGAGCCGGTGTGTGGTCGGTTTCGGTCCAGTCACCGTGCGACCTTAACGCCCACTGCATGGTTCCCCCGGAATCGGACCTGCGGGGCGCCTGAGACCGATCGGGAGCGGACCCAACAGCCGGCTCCAGATGGGTCGGCGGCACCGGGAATGTTCCGCCTGATGAAAACGATAACCATTCCGTACGGATCATTCCGGCACAGAAAGAGAGGATCTGATGGCCCGCAACGCGCAGCGCCCCGTGGTCAAGCTGCGGTCGACCGCGAAGACCGGCACGACCTACCTGACCCGCAAGAACCGTCGCAACGACCCCGACCGGCTTGTGCTGAGAAAGTACGATCCGAGGATCGCCCGGCACGTCGAGTTCCGCGAAGACCGCTGACCCGTGCCTCAGGCCACAGGTGCCGGCCGAGCGACCGCAGCGTCGAACTCTTCGGTGACCAGCTCGAAGTTGATCAAGGCTCCGGCGGTGGCGCCGGAACTGATCGCCAACGGCACCGTGGCCTGGGGACTGACCAGATTGCCGACGGCCCAGATCCTCGGGTGACCGGTGCGGCCGGTCGAGTCAACGGCCAGGAAGCTTCCAACCAGGCCATCGGCGCGGGGCAGATCGAGGTCGCTGAGGTAGTGGTCCAGCGGCTCGGGCACGCCGCCGGTGAAGACGGCGTCGACCGGGGTGAGCAGACCGTCCGCGGTGCGCACGGCGGAGATGGCGTCTCCGGTGCCGAGCACTTCTGCCACAGCCGGGCGGACTATTCCGATGCCGCGGGACTGCAACCGCGTCCGCGTGTCGGTGTCCAACAGTCCGAGCCCGTTCTCGAAGAAGGTCACCCGCTCGCTCCACTGCCGGACCAGTTGGACCTGGTGGAGTGACAACGCAGAGGTGGCCAGCACGCCGAAGTGTTGGTCGCGTACCTCCCAACCGTGGCAGTACGGGCAGTGCAGAACACTGCGTCCCCACCGTTGCGCGAGTCCGGGAATGTCGGGTAGTCGGTCCCGGAGGCCGGTCGCCGCGACCAGTGCCCGGCTACGAGTCCGGTCACCCGCTGCAGTCTCCACGACCAGTGATCCGTCGGCTTGGGACACCCTCGCGACGATGCCGGAGACGATCCGGCCGCCGTAGCGGGCGACCTCAGCCCGGCCCTCGGCCAGCAACTGGTGCGGATCGGTGCCGTCATGTCCGAGAACACCGTGCATGTGGCGAGCGAAGCGGTTGCGCGGCTCGCCGCCGTCGATCACCAGGACCGAGCGGCGCGCCCGGCCGAGCATCAGCGCGGCGCTCAACCCTGCGGCTCCCCCGCCGACGATGATCACATCCCAGATCGTGTCGGGCCCGGTGTCGATGGATTCCTTCAGGTCATTGGTCATGAATCACAGATTGCGATGTTCGATGTCGGGATGAAAGTCCTCTTGCAGAATCAGCAAGAACCGGTGATCGGCGGCTTGCCGTGGCGGCAAGCAAGGATGCATCGTTGGCAACGTGCCGGACGAGTCGCTGAAACGGATCGGGCCACGGTTGAGGGCCGCTCGGCGCGAGCGGGGTCTGACCCTGGACCAGGTGTCCCGGGCCGCAGGCATCTCGGCCAGCACCCTGTCCCGCTTGGAGAGCGGCCGACGGCAGGCCAACCTCGAGCTTCTGCTCCCCCTCACCCGGGAACTGCAGCTCAGCCTGGACGAGCTGCTCCGGCCGATGGAGGTCGCCGATCCGCGGATCCGGCAGAAGTCCTATCGGGCGAACGGGATGACCGTCCAGCCCCTGTCTCCGCCCGGTGCGCCGCTGCAGACCTGCAAGATCACCTATGCCCCGCGTCGCCGGCGTCCGCCGCAGCGGACCCACGACGGCTACGAATGGAGTTACGTCCTCAGCGGACGCGTCCGGTTGTTCCTCGCCGATCGGGAGCTCGTGCTGGAGCCGGGCGAGGCAGCCGAGTTCGACACCCGGCTGCCGCACGCGTTGATGGCTGCCGACGACGCTCCCGCCGAGGTGATCAGCATCTTCAGCGCGGACGGAGCCCGGATCCATTTGCGAGCCCGAACCCGGCCGTCCTGACAACTGCCGATCGTCCGTGGCGATCCCCGAAGGTGGTTTCCCGGTCGAATCCGGGCAGTCGGGAGGTCAGCCGACCTTGATCGGATTGCCGGTTGCCGCGGACTCGACCGCCGCGTAGGTCAGCGAGAGGGTCGCCAGGTTGTCACGTCCGGAGTTGTCGGGCTGGCGGCCCTGGGTGATCGCGGTGACGAACTCGGTCAACGTACCGGCCCGGTCGGTCCGCTCCACCCGCGGCAGGACGAGCTTGGTCCGTTGCCGACCGCGGCGGATCCACACCTCGTCGGAGGTCCAGCCGTATCTGCCGTCGCCCCGGCTGGTCCAGGCGATCTCGCCGTCGGCGAAGTCCATCCGCCATTCCCCGGCCCACGGCGTCGGATCGCCGTGGCTGACCCAACTGCCGCGATAGCTCAACGTGATGCCGTCGAAGTCGACCAGTGCGACACCCTCGGACGGCCCGGTGAACAGCGACCAGCTGGGATCCCAGGTTCGGCAGTCGACCTGCTTGGCATCCCGGCCGAGCACGACCCGCATCAGATCGAAGTGGTGGATCGACATGTCCACCAACAGCGGCTCATCCAGGTAGTGATGCGGTCCGCGGACACCGTTCCGCCCGGAGAAGCGGCGGAAGTCGAGCTCGACCGCGTGCAGTTCGCCGAGCTCGCCCTCGGCAACCAGGCGCCGTACCTCCTGCACCGCCGGGAAGAAGCGATAGTTCTGGCTCACCGCGAGCACCAGGCCCTTGGCCTCGGCCAGATCGACCAGTTCGGTGGCCTCGGCGACCGTCGGCGCGAACGGCTTCTCCACCATGACGTGCTTCCCGGCCTCCAGCGCCGCACGGACCGCCGGCACGTGCCCGACCAGACTTGCGGTGACCAGGACGGCGTCGGGGTCGGTTGCTGCGATCGCCGCTTCGGCCGTCTCGTAGGTCGCCGATTCCTCGACTATTCCCGCCGAGATCGCCGCCTGTCGCGAATCCGGCGAGATGTCGGCCCGGCCGACCACTTCGACCTCGGGGACCTGGGGAATCATCTCCTCGGCCCAGTTACGGCCGAATCCGCCCAGCCCGACCTGAACAATACGCACGAGTCCTTCGCCTCCACAAAGATCATTTCCGACTGCCGGTCATCCTTGCATGCCGTGGCGGGAGGCTGCGTCAGACCCCATGGACAAGCCGAGACCGGCGGTGGACCGGAGTCGGATCGCCGACGATGGGCGGCGTGCGTGGGACTCTCAGCGGCTGCCGGAGGCGCCGTGGCACATCTTGAACTTCTTGCCCGACCCGCAGGGGCAGGGTTGGTTGCGCCCGACACCCGCGTACTGGTCCTTGCTCGCGGCCCGGGTCGAACCGGTCCGCCCGTTGGCAGAGTTGTACGCCAGCTGCTGGGCTTGGCGGTTGCCCGTGGCCAGACCCTTCCCGCTGATCTGCGGACGGGACTGCGTCGCGGTCCCCACGGGTTCCGGCTCACGCTCGGTCTGCTCGTGCGAACTGATCTCCACGCCCGGGCCGTCCGGGTCGGGACCGGACTCGATCAGCGGTGCCCGGCGCGGCGCGAGCGGTCGCATGTTGCCGCTGCCGCCATCACCGCCGCTGCTGTCACTGCCGCCGCGTTGACCAGCGCCGCGCCGGCGAGCGCCGACTTCGAGCGGTAGCCCGTCGGCCCCGGCGACCACGCCGACCGCCGGCTCACGCTGGACCTCCACCTCGAGGTGGTAGAGGTAGCCGACGACCTCCTCCTTGAATGCCTCCATCATCTGGGCGTACATCTCGCCGCCCTCGCGCTGGTACTCGACCAACGGATCCTTCTGGGCCATGGCGCGCAGACCGATGCCCTCGCGCAGGTAGTCCATCTCGTAGAGGTGCTCGCGCCATTTGCGGTCCAGCACGGTGAGCATCACCTGGCGCTCGAGCTCGCGCATCACCTCCGGGCCGAGCTCCTGCTCGCGGGCGTCATAGGCCCGGCGGGCGTCGTCCTGGAAGTCGGCGATCAACTCCTCGCGATCAAGATCTTCTTGCTCCTCGTAGTCCGAACGCTTCAGCGACACCGGGTACAGCGTCTTCAGCTGCGTCCACAGCTGCTCCAGGTCCCAGTCCTCGGCGAAGCCTTCGGTGCCGGCCAGCACGTACTGGCGGACCACGTTGTCGACGGTCTCCCGCAACTGGTCGGAGACGTCGGCACCTTCCAGCACGCGGCGGCGGTCGCCGTAGATCCGGTGCCGCTGCCGGTTCATCACGTCGTCGTATTTCAGGATGTTCTTGCGGATGTCGAAGTTCTGCGCCTCGACCTGCTCCTGGGCACTGGCGATCGAGGAGCTGACCCGCTTGTTCTCGATCGGCTGGTCGTCGGGCACCCGAAGCGCCTGCAGCACCCATTCCACGATGTCGGACTTGAACAGCCGCATCAGATCGTCCTGCAACGACAGGTAGAAGCGGCTCTCTCCCGGGTCGCCCTGGCGTCCGGAGCGACCACGCAACTGGTTGTCGATGCGCCGCGACTCGTGCCGTTCGGAACCGATCACGTACAGCCCGCCGAATTCGACGACCTCGTCGTGCTGGGCCTTGGTCTGTCGCTCGAACTCCTCGAGCACCCTCGGATACTGCGCCTCGTACTCGTCGGGGTCGGAAGTTGGATCGATGCCCTTCTGACGCAGGGCGAGATCGGCCATGAACTCCGGGTTCCCGCCGAGCATGATGTCGGTACCGCGGCCGGCCATGTTGGTGGCAACGGTGACCGCGCCCTTGCGTCCGGCCATCGCGACGATCGCTGCCTCGCGCTCGTGCTGCTTGGCGTTCAGCACCTCGTGCCTGACGCCCGCCTTCTTCAACAGTGCCGAGAGGATCTCGCTCTTCTCCACCGACGCGGTGCCGATCAGCACCGGCTGCCCGGCCTCGTGACGCTCGACGACGTCCTCGATGATCGCGGCGAACTTGGCCTCTTCGGTGCGATAGATCAGATCCTTCTGGTCGATCCTGATCATCGGTTCGTTGGTCGGGATCGGGATGACGCCGACACCGTAGATCTTCTGGAACTCCGACGCCTCGGTCATCGCCGTACCGGTCATTCCGGCGAGCTTCTCGTACATCCGGAAGAAGTTCTGCAGGGTGATCGTGGCGAGCGTCTGGTACTCGTCCTTGATCTCCACCCGTTCCTTGGCCTCGATGGCCTGGTGCAGACCCTCGTTGTACCGGCGGCCGGCCAACGTCCGGCCGGTGTGCTCGTCGACGATCACGACCTCGGCGTCGGGGGTGACGACATAGTCCTTGTCCCGCTTGAACAGTTCCTTGGCCTTGATCGCGTTGTTCAGGTACTGGATCAGCGGGGTGTTGGCCGACTCGTACAGGTTGTCGATGCCCAGCCGGTCCTCGACCTTGTCGATACCCGCCTCGAGGACGGCGACGGTGCGCTTCTTCTCGTCGACCTCGTAGTCGACGTCGCGCCGCATCCGCTCGACGATCTGGGCGAAGGTCGGATACCAGCGCTGATTGTCCTCGGCCGGGCCGGAGATGATCAACGGCGTCCGTGCCTCGTCGATCAGGATCGAGTCGACCTCGTCGACGATCGCGTAGTAGTGCTCGCGCTGCACGCAGTCGGCGATGCTCAGCGCCATGTTGTCGCGCAGGTAGTCGAAGCCGAACTCGTTGTTGGTGCCGTAGGTGATGTCGGCCGCGTACGCGTCCCGGCGCTCCTCCGGCGACATCTCCGACAGGATCACCCCGACCCGCAAGCCGAGGAAGTGGTGGATCCGGCCCATCTGTTCGGACTGGTATTTCGCCAGGTAGTCGTTGACCGTGACCACGTGCACACCGCGGCCGGTCAGCGCATTCAGATAGCACGGCAGGGTGGCGACCAGGGTCTTGCCCTCACCGGTCTTCATCTCGGCGATGTTGTTCCAGTGCAACGCCGCACCGCCCATCATCTGGACGTCGAAGTGACGTTTGCCGAGCACCCGCTTGCTGGCCTCGCGGACGGTGGCGAAGGCCTCGAACATCAGGTCCTCCAGCGACTCGCCGTTCTCGTACCGCTTCCGGAATTCGTCGGTCTGGGCCCGGAGCTCCTCATCGCTCATCGCGACGAAGTCCTCTTCGATGGCGTTGACGCGGTCGGCGACCGCCTTCAGCTTCTTCAGCGTCCTGCCCTCGCCTATGCGGAGCATCCTGTCCATCAAAGCCACGAGTTCGCTCTTCTTCCCTCAGTACGACGTTCAGTACGACGTTCCGAACACCTCTGGATCCAAGTGTTCATGCTAGGCCATGGGGTGTAACGCTCGACGATCGAAGAATCGCCGCCGCGGCGAGGTCCCGGGCGCGCTGTGGCCCGGTCCAGCGGCCGGGCAGGGTGGGTCCGATCAGTCCCCCGACGATTCGTCCTGGGCCGGCAACGACGGCTGTTGCGTCGGGTAGAGGCCGACGACGAAGCCGAACGTCTGCTCCCCCGACCGCGGCAGCGAGGAGAACTCGTCGACGACCTCGAAGATGCGCCGCCAGAATCGCGCAGCCGCCTCCTCACTGATCCGTGCGTGGCGCAGGATGGCCCGCAACCGGTCGGCCCGCAGCGCCGGTTCCGATTCCGCCGCCGCCCGGTTCAGATAGTTCTCGATCAGTTCGACCTGGTCGGGCCGGATCTCACCGACGTAGAAGGTTCGCGCGGTGCGGCCGAAGAACCGCTCCTCCACCGCACGGACCTTGCGGGTCCTGACCACCTTGACCAGGCCGGCGGCAGCCAGCACGTCCACGTGGTAGGCCACCGAACTGGCCGGGCGCTGTACGGCCTCGGCCAGTTCGCCGACGGTGGCTGCTCGCTCGGTGAGCAGGTCGAGGATCGTGTCTCGGAGCGGGTGGAACAGCGCTTTCAGCTCCTTGGTGCCGGTGACGATCCGGAGATCGTCCAGGTCGTAATCCGGTCCGGGCGGAATGCTCGACATTTTTCGATCGTTCCTCTAGGCTGAAATCAATCGAGAAGTTTCGATCGTTGGTGCATCACGGTAGCGCATCGTCGCCGAACCGGCCGACGAGCGACGGACAGCGACTGACGAGCTACTGATGAGCTACTGACGGAAGGCTTGACGATGGACATCATTCTGGTGCCTGGGCTGTGGTTGGACGGATCCTCGTGGGACCGGGTGACGCCGGTGCTCGAGGCGGCCGGCCACCGCGTCCGGCCGATCACCCTGCCCGGTATGGAATCGGCGGACGCCGACCGGTCGACGGTCACTCTCCGTGACAATGTCGACGCCGTCGTCGCGGCGATCGACGCCTGTGCGAAGAGTCCGCTGGTCGTCGGCCATTCCGCGGCCTGCGGCATCGTGCACGCCGCGGTCGACGCCCGGCCGGACAAGGTGGTGCGGGCGGTCTACATCGGCGGGTTCCCCAACCCGCACGGCCGTCCGCTCGCCGGAGGATTCACCCCTGTGGGAGCCGATCTGGCGTTGCCGGACTGGTCGGAGTTCGACGACGCCGATCTCACCGACCTCGACGAGGAGGCGCGGGCTCGATTCCGGAAGCGAGCCGCGCCGTCACCGGCTGCCCTGGCCAGCGACAAGCAGACGCTGTCCAACCCGGCCCGGTACAACGTCCCGGTCACCTCCATCGCGCCCGAGTACACCTCGGCGATGCTGAAGGAGTGGATCGCCGAGGGTGCGGAGTCGGTGAGCGAATTCGCCCGGATCCGCGAGGTGGAGTACCTCGACCTGCCGACCGGCCATTGGCCACAGTTCACCCGTCCCGATGATCTTGCCGAACTGATCCTCGGATCTGTTCCCCTGACGGCCAAACAGTTCGCCGAATCCGACGGCGTCGGCGGCTGGAGACTTCACGGTCAGGGCTTCGGCGCATTCTTCCGGGCGGGCAGCTTCAGCCAGGGGGCGGCGTTCGCGTCCTACCTCGGTGATCTTGGTGACCTCGGCAACGGCCGGCTCGATGTCGATCTTCGCGCCGAGGGCGTACTGGTGACGCTGAGCCACTGGTTCAGTTTCATGATCGCCCGGGACGTGCTGACGGCGCGGGAGATCACCTCCCGCGCGGAGGGTGCCGGGCTGGTGGCCGATCCATCGCAGGTCCGGAGCATCCAGGTGAGCATCGACGCTGCCGATATCAACGGCGTTCTGCCCTTCTGGGAGGCCGTTCTCGGATACGAGATCAGGGTCGACGAGGACGTCGACGACCCGTTGCGCACCCTGCCCAGCTTCTGGTTCCAGCAGATGGACCCGCCGCGCACCGAACGCAACCGGATCCACATCGACGTCCACGTCCCCTATGACGAGATCCAGGAACGGATCGCCAAGGCCGTCGAAGCCGGCGGCACGGTCGTCAATGCCACGCATGCGCCGTTCTGGTGGACACTCGCCGACAAGGAAGGCAACGAAGTCGACGTCTGCGGCGGGTACGGCCGTGAGGAGGCCTGGGGGTTCGTGCCGAATTGATCCGGACTGTCGGGGCGACGTGCCTCACGGGTTGAAGGCGATGAACAGGTACGAGGCGAAGACCGCCAGATGAAGGATCCCCTGGAGCACGGTCGCCCTGCCCTGGGTGAGGGTGAGGATGCCGATCACCACGGTGAGGCCCAACAGCACGATGTCGGCGGCTCGCAGCCCCAGTTCCAGTGGAGTGGGTAGCCAGATGGAGGCCACCGCGATCACCGGGATGGTCAGGCCGATGCTGGCCATCGCGGAGCCGAGCGCCAGGTTGAGACTGGTCTGCAGTCGGTTGCGCAGGGCGGCGCGTACGGCGGCCGCCGTCTCCGGCGCGAGCACGATCAGCGCGATCGCCACCCCGACGACGCTGGGTGGTGCACCGGCGGCGGACAACCCGCCCTCCAGTGCCGGTGACTCCGATTTTGCCAGGCCGACGACGGCCACCAGGCACACCATCAGCAGTCCGAGGCTGAACAGCGTCGCCCGATTGGACGGCAGCGGCGCGTGCTCATGCTCGCCGCGGCTCTCGTCGGGCGAGTCGGCGACCTTGAGCACTTCGACGGGCAGGAAGAAGTCCCGGTGTCGCACGGTCTGGACGAACACGAAGACGCCGTACAGCAGGATCGACGCCGCACCGGCGAACCCGAGCTGCAGTCCGGTGAAGGTGCCGCCCGGGGCCGAGGTGGTGAAGGTCGGCAGCACCATGGTCAGGCTCACCAGGGCGGCCACGACCGCCAGGGCGCCGGTCGATCCCTGAGCGGAGAACCGGACGGTCCAGTGTTTGGCGGGGCCGACCAGCAGGCACAGCCCGATGATCAGGTTGCAAGTGATCATGACCGCCGAGAACACTGTGTCCCGCGGCAGGCTGGCGGCCTTCTCCCCGCCGGAGATCATCAGCGTCACGATCAACCCGACCTCGATGATGGTGACCGCAACGGCAAGGATCAGCGCGCCGTACGGGTCGCCCACCCGATGAGCGATCACCTCGGCGTGATGCACCGCGGTGATCACGCTCCCGATCAGTGCCAGGCCGCCCAACACCACCAGCGCGAGGTTGAGCTCCCTGCCCCAGGTGATGATCAACATGATCATGCCGACGATCGGCAGCGCGATCGCCCACCACGGCGTTGCCAGCAGCTGGAACCTTCCGGTCTGCGCCATGCCCACGGCCTATCCGCGGTCGTCCAGGCCGCGGATCGGCAGGCCGGCGAGGAAGCTCTGGATCTCCAGGTCCCATAGACCCCACTCATGCTCGCCCGGCACGAACGACGTGCGCAGCGGCAGACCCGCCTCCTCGATCGCCGTGACGTAGGAGCGGTTGTCCTCGATCAGCCTGTCCTCGGTCCCGCAACTGACGTACAGCGACGGCGAGTGATCCCGGTCGACCGTGCCGAGCAGGTGGAACAGGTCCGCGGACTCCGGGACAGGATCGGAGCCGAAGATCCGTTCGGACAACCGCGGATCGTCGGGCCTGACCCGGTTGGTCCGAATCCCGGTGATGTTGACGGCGCCGGAGAAGCTGGCAGCCGCGGCGAACCGGTCGGGATAGGTGAGCGCCCAGCGCATCGCTCCGTAGCCGCCCATCGAGAGCCCGGCGACGAAGGTGTCCTCGCGCCGGTCGGACAGCCGGAAGAACTGACCCACCAGTTCCGGCAGCTCCTCGGAGAGGAACGTCCAGTACGCACCGCCGTAGGCCTGATCATGATAGAAGCTGCGATGCACCTGGGGCATGATCACCGCCATCCCGAGCGGCGCGACGTACCGCTCGACGGAGGTACGTCGAAGCCAGGTCGTGTCGTCGTCGCTCAACCCGTGCAGCAGGTACAGCACCGGTGGCGGTTCACTGCCGACGGCGCCGGCCATGCCGATCTGGGTGCGCGTCTGTTGGGGCAGGATCACCGTCATCGAGGTGCTCAGGCCGAGGGCATCGGAATAGAAGTCGCAACGCAGGTGAGCCATGGTTGCCAGCCTGCCAGAAGGCTCATCGGGCCAGCGCCGGCACCACGGCTTTGTTCAGGTGCTGGGCGAAGTCGCCGCGCTGCCCGACCACCACGCCCTCCAGGCCGAGCCACTCGGCCAGCAGCCGCAACTCCGCGGCCAGCGCCTGGCCCACCTCACCGGGCTCGGCATGATCCTCCAGCCAGGCAGCATTGACCCGAAGCACCCCGGCGGCACGATCGGCCTTGAGATCGACCCGGGCGACGAACCGGTCGCCGAGGAGGAACGGGTAGACGTAGTAGCCGTGCACCCGTTTCGGCTCGGGGACGTAGATTTCGATCCGGTAGAAGAATTCGAACAACCGCTCCAGCCGGTCACGCTCGAACATCACCGAATCGAACGGGCTGACCAGTGATCGGGCGTCGAGGCTGCGCGGCAGCTTCGCCTGGTGCCACAGGTAGGCGTTCCGGCTCCAGCCCTCGACACTCACCGGGATCAGTTCTCCGGCGTCGACCAGATCCCTGATCGCGGGCTGGGTCTGCTGCTGGCTGGTCCGGAAGTAGTCCCGAAGGTCGAATTCCGACGCGACGCCCAGGGCTGCGGCGGCCCGGCGGACCAGTTGCCGCATGGCCTCCTCCACCGGTGGCGTCGGTGTCTGCAGGATCTGTTGCGGAAGCACCCGCTCGACCAGGTCGTAGGTGCGCTCGAACTGTCCGTTGCGCCGCGTCGGTGTGATCACGCCGGCATTGAAGAGTCGTTCGCAGGACACCTTGACGTCGGACCAGTTCCAGCCCCAGTCCACCTTCTTGCGGGGCACGTGATCGGGATCGAGATGGTCGATCTCCCGCGGACCGAGCGGCCCGGATTCGGTGATCTGCTGCAACACCCAGGCATCCAGTTGGCGATCGGCCCGCCCGGTGGCCCAGGGATGGTCAGTCCGGGCTGCATGGGCGGCCATCCGGAACCGGAGCGCGGGTTGCAGGGTGATGTCGATGGCGCTGGCCGCGTGCCCCCAGTACTCGAAAAGCCGGCGCGGATTCCTGCCCAGTGCCCGGTCGAGCAGACCAGGGTCGTACGGCCCGAGCCTGCTGTAGAGCGGCAGGTAGTGGGCGCGGGCGACGATGTTGATGGTGTCGATCTGGAACTGGGCGAGCCGGTTGATCACCGCCTGGACGTCGCGCATTCCCGGCGTTCGGTCGGGTCGCTGCCCTCCCCGCCCGCCGGCGTGGTGACCGGCGAACCCTTGTGCGGCCAGCGCGACCCGGCGGGCCTGGGAGTTGGACAGTGATTGCTTGCGCACGCACCGGAGCCTAGACGTCGGCACCGACAGAGGTACCGACATTCATCCCAACACGAACACCCACACGGCAGCGACGGCGAATGCCGGTGCCGCGGTGCGCCGCCCCCGAGGGAGACCCTCAGTGGACCACTGCCTCGACGTTCTCGAGTCTGATCACGCCGTAGTCGTAGCCCTTGCGGCGGTACACCACGCTGGGCGTCTGGAGTTCCTTGTCGATGAACAGGTAGAAGTCGTGACCGACCAACTCCATCGCGTCCAGCGCCTCGCAGAGCGTCATCGGCGCGGCCTGGTGGGTCTTCTGCCTGACCACCAACGGCCCGTCGCCCTCCACCTGGATGCCTGCGACGTCGTGGGTCTCGACGTCGTCCTGGGAGGTGCCGTTCATCGACGCGACATCGATGGGCAGGCTCGCGGTCGCCTCGTGCAGCGAACGCGGTTTGTGGCTTCCGCGATGGACCCGGCGCCGGTCAGCCGCCTTGCGAAGCTGCGCCATCAACTTCTCCAGAGCAAGATCAAAAGCAGCTGTCTTGGACTCGGCAGCCGCTTCGGCGCGAACCACCGGTCCCTTGGTGTGCAGAGTGATCTCCACCCGACTTCCATGATCAAGTTGTCGTCTGTTGCGTTCGGCGGATACTTCGACGTCGACCCGGAAAACCCGCCCGTTGAGCTTTTCGAGCCTGGTGATCTTGTCATCGACGTAGGTGCGGAACTGCTCGGGAAGTGCACAATGCCGGCTCTTGACGACAACGTCCATGTCCAACCTCCAACGGCTAGCGGCTCCCGGACGACGTCCGGGAAACATAGGTTTTCGAACGGGGTTTTTTGTTAACAGGCTTGCCATCGGCGGACAGAACACCAAAGGCCGCGCTCCCCCTCGGAGCTGCGGCCCGGTCCGACTGCGCACCCGCTGCGGTGTGCGTCCCGATGGCTTGGTTCGCCATAACCAGACGGTAGTCCTGTCCGGCATCGAATTCCAGAGAAGGCCGAGCCCGGATCGGACCCGGGCCGCCCCGCCGCGTGGATCCGGCCGACTGCTGCCGTTCGACAGGAGAAAGCGTCCACTATGTGGACGGCCGTGGACTGCGGTGTAGGCCGTCGACCGGTTGGCGCACCCAGGGATCCATTCGCCCGGGCCGGCCGCTGTGCGACAAGCCGCGCCTGTGACCCGGCACCGGGCACCGCCGATCCGGGACACCCCGATCCGGGTTGGACCGACCGGGCCCAATAGCCTTGCACCGTGACGTCAGCTCGCCCGGATGCGCCCGAGGAGTCGGCCGTCGGCCCCGGGTTGAACCGTCCGCTGGCGGTGCTCGCCGCCATCACCTTCTTCATGGAGAACCTTGACGGCACCATCATCGCCACGGCCGCGCCGGCGATCGCCGACGATCTCGGCACCCAGGCCGTCGCGATCAATGCGGCGATGACCAGCTATCTGGTCACTCTTGCCGTCGGTATCCCGGTCTCCGGTTGGCTGACCGACCGGTTCGGTGCGCGCCGCATCTTCCTGCTGGCGATCGCGATCTTCACCGTCTCGTCGGTGTTCTGTGCGATGAGCCCGAATCTGGCGGTGCTCTGCCTGTTGCGGATCCTGCAGGGGGTCGGCGGGTCGATGATGGTGCCGGTCGGTCGACTGGTGGTGTTGCGCAACACCTCCAAACGGGACCTGCTGGCGGCGACCGCGTATCTCACCTGGCCGGCCCTGCTGGCGCCGGTGATCGCGCCGACGTTGGGCGGCTGGCTGGCCAGCTACGCGTCCTGGCACTGGATCTTCCTGATCAACGTGCCCATCGGGATCGGCTGTTTCATCGCTGCGATCGTGCTGGTCACCGACGGTCCGGTCGCCGATGTGCCGCGACTGGACTGGATCGGCTTCGTCCTCTGCGGCGGTTGCCTGGCGGCGCTGCTGCTGGGCCTGGAACAGATCGGCGGCAGTGCCAGCGCGACGAACTGGTCGTTGACCACCGCCCTGCTGGCGCTCGCCGTGGTACTCGGCGTCGCCTTCTGGATGGGTCTTCGGCGTCGCGACCACCCGCTGCTGGATCTCGGCGCGATGCGGGTGCCGACCTTCCGGGTGGTCAACGCCAGCGGCATGGTCTACCGGCTGGTGATCTCGGCTGCGCCGTTCCTGCTGCCGCTGATGTTCCAGCTCGGGTACGGCTGGAGCGCGGCTCGGGCAGGTCTGCTGGTGATGGCGCTGTTCGCCGGGAACGTGTTGATCAAGCCGGCCACCAGCCCGCTGATCCGCCGTTTCGGCTTCAAGCGGATCGTCGTCGGCAGCTCCCTGTGCGGTGGGCTGGTCTTCGCCGGTTGCGCCATGCTGACTCCGGAGTCACCGGTCTGGCTGATCGTCCTCCTGCTGTTCGCCAGCGGGGTGTTCCGGTCGATCGGGTTCAGCGGTTACAACTCGCTGCAGTTCGCCGACATCCCGGTGCGGCAGATGTCGGATGCCAACACGCTCTCCTCCACGATCGGTCAGATCGCGGCGGGTCTCGGTGTGGCGTTCGGCGCGCTCGCCCTCCGCGGTGCGGAGGGCATCCTGGCAGTGACCCACCCGCACGTGGGTCCGGACGCCCCGTTCCGGATCGCCTTCGCGATCCTGGCGGTGATCATGATCTATCCGGTGCTGGAAGGCGGCCTGGGATTGCATCGTCGTTCCGGTGCTGCGGTGGCTGCCGCGCGCTGAGCCGCTCCCGCGGCTCAGCCCTCACGGTCGGTCACCGTCGCCGGTCACAGTCCGAACCGGTCCGCCCAACGGCGGACGTCGTAGGTCGTGGCGTTGCCGCCGGACAGCACGAACCCCAGACGGGCCTTCGGTCCGACCCGGTCCAGTACCTGCCGGGCGGCGGGCAGCAGGGAGCCGTCGGCCGGTTCGATCCAGACCTTCGCGCGGTCGGCAAGCTGGAGCGTTCCGGCGACACAGTCCCGGTCGCTGACCAGCAGGACGTCCTCCAGCAGGGCCGCGTGCTGCAGGGTGAGCTGCGACACCTGGGGTGCGCTGAGCGTGCTGATCATGGACGACAACGTTGCCGGGACCGGCCTGCCGGCGCCGATCGCGTCAGTCAGCGCCCGGGCTCCCTCCGGTTCGACTCCCCAGATGCGCAGCTCCGGACGGAGCCCCTTCAGCGCCACGGCGACCCCGGCGATCAGCCCTCCGCCGCCGACACTGACCAGGACATCGGTCAGCTGCCCGGCATCCTCGGCGAGCTCCAGCCCGACTGTGCCCTGACCGGCGACCACGATCTCGTCGTCGAACGGATGGACCAGCACCAGACCCTCGGTGCGCAGCTCGTCCACCCGGGCGAACGCGGCCGGCATGCCGTCGGTGAGCTCGACCCTGGCGCCGGCGGCCCGGGCCCGGCCTATCGAGTCCTCCGGCGCGCTCTGCGGCATCACCACCGTCGCCGCGACGCCGAGCGCGGCAGCCATCACGGCAACGGCGATGCCGTGATTACCGCCGCTCACCGCGACGACACCGTGTCGGCGCTCCTCCTCGGTCAACGACAGCAGCTTCGCGGCCGCTCCCTTGCCTTGAACGAGCCGGTCCGTTGCAGGGCTTCGATCTTGATCGTGGCGTCGGCGCCGAGCAGCGCGGACAGTCCCGGACTGGCCACGGTGGGCGTCCGGAGGATGTACGGCGTGATCGCGCCGGCGGCCCGGCGGATGTCGGTGAGGCTGATCATCAGATCAGCTATCAAACACCACGCGCCGCATCCGGGCGGACGGGGTGGGCAGATGATGCCGGCGGATGATGGCGGCGCACGGTCGACGCCAGCACCGCGGCGCCGGCCACGTCCAGACCCGCTGCGGTCAGTGCCCTGGTTGCTTCGGCGAGGCTCGAGCCGGTGGTTACCAGGTCGTCGACGACGACCAGCGTGCCCGGGAACCGCGGCCGGGCCGGTCGGCGTACGGCGTAGGCGCCGGCAAGGTTGGCCTGCCGTTGCGACGCGGTCAGATCGGACTGGTCGGCCAGCCGGCGGACAGGTCGGAGCAAACGGACCATGCGTACGCTCTCCGATCGCTGCGTGGCGAGTCGGCGCGCCGCGGCCACGGCAAGGGCCGCCGTCGCGTCCCGTCCGCGGGATCGCACCGCCGCGGCCGACGACGGTATCGGGACCAGGTAGACCGGCCCGGCACCGACGTCCCGCAGCAGCGCGGCGACGGCCCGCGCCAACCGCCGACCGAGGTCCGAGCTGAGCAACCACGCCTGGCGTTCCTTGTGCGCGGAGATCAGGTTCCGCATCAGGTCGTCGTACGGTCCACCGGTGACGGTCGGCGGGAACCCCGGAGGAGTTGGGCTCGGCCGGGCACGCCGCGGTGCGGGCGCAGCCAGTGCGGCCCGGCATCCCGGGCACAGCCCGACGCCGGCACGTCCACACCCGGGGCACACCGCACCCAGCAGCAGGTCACCCGCAACGGAGATCCAGTGCCCGAGTCGTTCTGCTGGTCCCATCCGGCCACTCTGGCCCACTGACCGCCCCGATCGGGTCCGCCGGGTCGTGGCCTGTGGAGGACTGCCCACCGGTGAGGCTCGAATCCGCAAACTCAAACGTTGATCCACGGGCTCGTGGCGTCGGCGTGTCGGAGCCGCACGATCAAACTTTGACCTTGCGGCAAGGGGGGCTGCGGCACGGGGCTGCGGTTGGTCGCTCAGCCCGGATAGGTGGCGGCCGACAGCGAGCCGGCGAACAGGTTCCACTGGTCGCCGCTGCGATAGATCCACGACTTCGCGCCCTTGCCCGAGACGACAGCGTGGTAGGCGCCGCTGCGGTCCGCGGCAGTGGCCAGCGAGGTTGCTCCCCAGTTGTCGGAGGTGCCGACGCGTTCGAACTGCGACCCGTCGATCTCCACGCCGTACGGTTCGAAACTCGCCCCCTCGGTCGTTGCGCCGAGGATCAGCAGCCTGGTGGAGGAGATCCAGCCGAGGTCGGCAAGTCTTTCGATCTGAGTGGCATCGGTATCGGCCAGGTCGATGATCCGCAGGTCCCCCAGCCGGATCGAGTCGCCACGGATGATCGGCGCGACGGCCAGCAGGTCGCGGTTGCCGGACTGCACGATCACGGCCATCCGGGTGCCGTCCGGGGAGATCCGGAAGTTGATCATGCGCACCTTCTTCAACCACCGCGATTCGACCCGGGTCGGCTTGGTGCTGGTGCCGTTGAACACCCTGATCACCTGGCCGCGGGGCGGACCGCTGACCGCCCAGAGCTCGTCGAAGCGAGTGAAGTCAGGCCGCAGCAGAGCACGCTGGTCGTAGAGCAGCGTGCGTACGGAGTTGCCTCCGGACAGCTGGGTGCGCAGGATCTGCCGGTCGTCGGTCACCGCGGCCAGCATCTTGACGGAGGCGTTGGCCGCGATGGAACTGATCCGGAAACCCTTCCGCCCCAGCGGGCCGGAGACAGGTGCGATCTGGGATCCGTCGCCACGGACCGCGACGACGGTGTTGTTCTGTACCCCGAGCAGGTCGTCGCCGGACCGGTCCGGCACCGGCGCGAACCGGGCACCGTAGGAGATCGGGACATAGGCCGACTCACCACTGCCGACCTGACCAGGCACCCGCAGCGTGGTCCCGTTGACCGTCAGCCGGAAACCGCGCGGACCGGAGTCGTCGATCTGGCTCAGGGTCCAGGCGATCTGGGCCGCCATCTGGGACAGCTGTTCGTCCTTCAGCGACGTGGCCGGGTTGCCCAACGAGATCTGGGCCAACCCGTCCACGATCGGCACACTGCTCAGCGAGGTCCGTGGGAACGCCGAGGTGACGGCCGGGCGCAGCGACGCGGTCGGGCCGCGCAGCAGGGCCTGAACCAGGGCGGTTGCCGTCTGTCCGTCGGTGGGTAGATAGATCGGATCGGGGACCAGAGTGCGGAACTGAGGGTCGAAGAAGTACAGGTTGTACGACGCGTAGGTCGCGCTGAAGCTGGTGTCGCTGATCAACAGCCCGTCCGGCGGGTTGCTGATCCGCCACTGCCCCTTCGCGTCCTTCTGCATGGCGAAGTCCTGGGTCAGCTCCCCCGACCTGGTGCTGTAGCTGCCATCCGCACCGACCTCACCGACCCTGCTCATCGACAGCACGACATTGCTCTCTGTGCTGTCGTACTTCGGGTTGTTGTAGATGGTGATCTTGTCCTCCGGACGCCAGCGTGCCCTGGCATCGGCGGTCAGGAACTGCTTGGCGATCTGGTAACCCGGCTGGTAACGGCTCATGGCCAAAAGGAAGCCGTCGATGATCACCCGCGGAGATGCGTTCTGCACCGGCGGTTTGGGTACGACCTCGGGCCGATTGTTGCCCCGTCGGGTCCCGGTGTCGGCCTGTTCGACGCTTCCGGTGGTCGGCACCGACACACAGCCGGTCAGGGCCAGAGCGACCAGCAGCGGGCCGATGATCATCGCCGGCCACTGCCGGCGGCGGGAGGACTTGTCGATCATCGGGAATCCTGCGGCTCGTTGCCTGCCGACGTTCCGGCAAGATCATGATCATGGATCCGGGAGCCGTGCTCGGCGTGATCCGTCCGGTGGCCTCCGGCGCCACGAGGCGACCCCTGCTCCGCACCACCGGGCGGCTCGTCCGGCCCGGTGTCTGCGGGGGTCGCCGGTGAGACGGGTTCGTCGGACGCGGACAGCGGCAGCGGTGAGATCAGATCCCGCGGCACCAGCGGGAGCGGCGACTGCTGCAGGATGTCCCCGGCCCGGCGCGGCAGAGTGACGCGGAACTGGGCGCCCCGCCCCGGCCTGCCCCAGGCGTTCAGCCAGCCGCCGTGCAACCGGGTGTCCTCCATCGAGATGGACAGCCCAAGACCGGTGCCGCCGATCCGGCGTTCGCGAGACGGATCGGCGCGCCAGAACCGGTGGAAGACCTGCTTGGCCTGGGCCGCCTCGAACCCGACCCCATGATCACGGACGGCGATCGCCACAGCGTCCTCGTCGCTGGCGAGCAGGATGTCGATGGGCCGGGATTCGCCGTGTTCGATGGCGTTGACGAGCAGATTGCGGAGCACGCGTTCGATCCGGCGGCTGTCGATCTCTGCGCTGATCGGTCCCGGCGAGTGGATCCGGATCTCGGTGCCGGAGGATTCGGCCAGCGATGCGGTCCCGCCGACCACCCGGTCCACCAGCTGGTTGATGTCGGTTTCGGCGGGCGCCAGTACGGCGGCTCCGGCGTCGAACCGGGAGATCTCCAGCAGGTCGGTGAGCAGGGACTCGAAGCGGTCGAGTTCGACCTGCAGCAGTTCGGCGGAGCGGGAGGCGACCGGATCGAAGTCCTCCCTTGCCTCGTACAACATCTCGGCAGCCATCCGGACCGTGGTCAGCGGCGTGCGCAACTCGTGCGACACGTCGGTGACGAACCGTTGCTGTACCCGGGACAGCTCCTCCAGCTGGGTGATCTGCTTCTGCAGTTCTGAGGCCATGTAGTTCATCGACAGCGCCAACCTGGCCAGATCATCCTTGCCACGGACGGTCATCCGGTCCTCGAGATTGCCGGACGCCAGCCGTTCCGCGGCACGTCGGGCCGCACGGATCGGCGAGACCACCTGCCGGGCGACCAGGCCGGCGATGAAGGTGAGCAGGAAGATCAACACCGCCCCGGTGATCACCACGGCCCGCTGCAGCGACCGGAGAGTCTCCGCCTCCTGTTCCATCGGGAAGATCACGTACACCTGATAGCCCTCGGTGCCGGGCACTTGGAGGACCGTGCCGAACGCCTCGCCGGGAACCGTCTGTCCGCTCAGGGTGCGCACCTCGGTCGGCGCCTTCCACAGCCTGGTGTCGTTGTGTCGGCTCTGCACCCATTCCCGCAGGTTCTCCGGAACGCTGTCCTCGGAGATGTCGTTGCTGGACTTCTGGATGCCGAGCTGGGACTCGACGATCACGTAATAACCACCGGTGCTGCCGCTCTTGTCGGAGATGTCGGTGAGGATTCCGGCCAACGTGTCGTTGATGTTGGTGTCACTGTCGATATTGAGCGCGTCGAGCTTGGACTGTGCGGTCCGGACCGCGAAGTTGGCCTGCCCGTTGGCGGCCTGGTCCTTGGCGTTCAGCACGCCGATCGCCGCCTGTTGCATGAGCAGGATGCCGCCGAGCACCATCACCACGACCGAGGCGACGAAGGTGGTCGAGACCACTCGCAACGGCAGTGAACGTTGCCAGGCGTCGACCGGGAGGCGCCACCACCGACGTTGCGGTTGCAGCGGATCGTTCAGCAGTTCCAGGCCATCAGTCACGGCATCGACCACGATAGGTCACAGTGTGTCCGTTCAGGACGACGTCTCTCCAGCCTTGTAGCCGATGCCGCGCACGGTGATCACGATCTCCGGATGCTCAGGGTCCTTCTCGATCTTGGACCGCAACCGCTGGACGTGCACGTTGACCAGTCGGGTGTCGGCGGCGTGTCGGTATCCCCAGACCTGCTCCAGCAGAACCTCTCGGCTGAAGACCTGCCAGGGACGACGGGCGAGGGCGAGCAGCAGGTCGAACTCGAGCGGGGTCAGGGCGATCGGCTGACCGTTGCGCTTGACGCTGTGCCCGTCGACGCTGATCACCAGGTCCCCGATCCGCAGTGTCTCGACCTCGGTGTCCTCCGGCGAACGCCGTAACCGGGTGCGGATCCTGGCGACGAGTTCCTTGGCCTTGAACGGCTTGGCGACGTAGTCGTCTGCGCCCGCCTCCAGGCCGTTGACGACATCGATGGTGTCGGACTTGGCGGTCAGCATGATGATCGGCACGCCGGACTCGGCCCGGAGATCCTTGCAGACGTCGACGCCGTCCCGGCCCGGAAGCATCAGGTCCAGCAGGACCAGATCAGGGCGTGCCTCGTGGAAGGTGGCCAGGGCCTTGTCGCCGTTGGCGCACCACACCGGTTCGAAGCCCTCGTTGCGCAGCACGATCGAGAGCATCTCGGCCAGTGCCGCGTCGTCGTCCACCACAAGGATCCGGGTCCGCCCCCGCGAATCCGCGGCACGTCCCGGTTCGGCCACTGCCGTTACCGTCGATCCGTCGTTCTCCGACACCCCATGCTCCTCTGTCGACCCATCGCGGCTTCGCCGCGGAGGAACAGCGGCGAGCCTGCTTCATCCTAGGTCGTCGTTCGCGAAATCCGGTCCGGAACGCGCGGCACCGCCGGTCGGCGGCTGCCACCGAGCACCCACCCGCTAGTATCTTGATGTCAAGATACTTGTGGAGGAGTAGACAGATGCCCGTGTGGGACCCCGGCCACTACCTGCAGTACGCCGACCAACGCTCCCGACCCTTCTTCGAACTGACGGCACGGGTCGGCGCGGAGGAGCCGCAGACGGTCGTCGACCTCGGCTGCGGGCCTGGCCAGCTCACAGCCACACTGGCGGACCGGTGGTCGGCGGCCAGGGTGACCGGCATCGACTCCTCGGCGGAGATGATCGAGGCTGCGCGCCGGTACGCCGGGCCGCGGGTCGAGTTCCGCCGGCAGGACGTCGCCGATTTCACACCCGATCAGCCGGTCGACGTCATCATCAGCAACGCGATGCTCCAGTGGGTGGACGGCCACCGGGCCCTGCTCCCCCGCCTTGTCGATGCCCTGGCACCCGGCGGATGGCTGGCCATCCAGGTGCCCGGCAACCAGACGGCACCCAGTCACACGCTGCTGCACCGGCTCGGACAAGACCCGCGGTTCGCCCGCTGGACGGGCGGCATCGACCGCCGCATCATGCCGCCCGCCGAAGAGTATCTGGCCGACCTGATTGCGCTGGGCCTGCAGACCGATGCTTGGGAGACCACCTACTTGCATGTCCTGCAAGGTGAGGATCCGGTCTTCGACTGGATCTCCGGTACGGGCGCCAGGCCATACCACCAGGCATTGCCCGACGGGGAACGGGACGCTTTCGTCACCGAGTACCGGAAATTGCTGCGCGAGGCGTACCCCCAGCGCCCGTTCGGCACCGTCCTGGGGTTCCGGCGGATCTTCGCCGTCGGTCAGCGTCCGCGGTGACCGTGCCAACTCCCGGCCCGGAGGCACTGCGTGCGAAGATCCTCCGGTGTTCGACGATTGGTACGCCACTCCCGTGCTGTCCGACGCCGCGCTGACGGCGGGAGCGGCCCGACTGCGGCTCGAGCCGCTGACGCGTGATCACGCCGAAGGATTCCTGGCTGCCTCGCGCGATCACGCCGACCGTGTCTTCGAACATCTGTCCTATGATCCGCCGACAACGATCGACGAGACGGTTGCGATCATCGACCGGCTCAACGCCCCGAGCGACCAGCTGCCCTACGCGCAGATCGTCGCCGGAACCGGAGAGTTCGCCGGAACCACGTCCTTCTACGAGATCAACCCGGCGGTCCGGGCGCTGGCCATCGGCAGCACCTGGGTCGCCTACCGGTGGTGGCGGACCTGGCTGAACAGCACCTCGAAGTTGATCATGATGAGCCGAGCCTTCGATCACCTCGGAGCAGAACGGGTCGTCTGGCACACCGACATCCGCAATACGCGGTCCCAACAGGCCATCCTGCGCCTGGGAGCGACCCGGGAGGGTGCGCTGCGGCATCACCGGATCCGCCGCGACGGCAGTTGGCGGGATACCGTGCAGTTCTCCATGCTCGCCGCGGAGTGGCCGGCCGCCCGCGAGAGATTGATCAGTCGGATCAGTGAAGGGAAGTCATCATGAGCCACGGCGGGAGCGAGCGCGCCGATCAGCTGATGCTGGCTCGGGAGGAAGCCGGAAGCCGTTACACCGCGAGTCTCGGCGGGACCGTCGTCGGACTGATCGACTACAGCGAGCGGCCGGGTGCGGTGGTGTTCCTGCACACCGAGACCGATCCGGCGTACCAGGGCCGGGGATTCGCCGGCCGGCTGACCGCGTACGCCCTGGACGACGTGCGGAGCCGCGGGTTGTCGGTGGTGCCGCTGTGCGGCTACACCCAACGATTCCTCGTCGAGCATCCCGACTACGCCGATCTGCTCGCCGAACCGGGGCACTAGGCCGCCGCGGGCGCATCGAATCAGGATCCGGTCACTCTGATCTCGTTGCCTTCAGGATCGGCCAGCGTGCAGCGGCCCTGATCGTTGAGATTTTCGACGATCCGGCCGCCCGCTTCGACTGCGGACGCCATCAGGGACGGCACCCTGTCGGGCGGCACGGCCAAGCTGACGTGCAGGCGGTTGCGCTGTCGTGCGCGGTCCTCCTCGGTCGGGTCCAGGTCCTGGAAGAAGATCACCGGATTCAGCCGACGCGGGTCGTAGATGTCGGTCACCGGCGGGCGAGGGTCGCACACGTAGCCCAGCACCCCACTCCAGAACGAGCGGAGCCGGGTGATGTCCCGGCCGGCGATGCCGAGCTGGAGGAACCGGGACAGGCCTGGGTCTGCGGTCACCCCCGCGGCCCGGGCAGCACCCTGAACCCGGGCGGCCAGCTCGACGAACGCAGGATCGGCACCCTCGGGCCCCTCCCACTGGTCCTTGGCGCTGTCGATCACCACCGCCTCGGGTCGCACGTCGATCAACAAGGACAGACCCGCCTGGTCGGCCAACTGGGTGACGGCGGTGACCAGACCGGTGGTGACCTCCGACGACGGCGTCGGGTAGCACGCCAGGGCGGAGAACATCGTCTGCCAGTCCTCGGTGTCGGGCGACAGTGCATCACCCGGGCAGAGATCGACCTCGTTGCCCTCGGCGTCGGTGAGCAGGACACCGTACGGTCCCCGCGGCTGCTGATCGATCGCCTGTCGGGTGCTGAGCACGGCCTCGGGCAGTCGGCCGACATCCAAATGCAGCCGATCGTTCGCCGGTCGGGGCTCGTCGAGCCGCCGGAAGCTGACCGTCGGATCACGACGCAGTGGATCGATCAGGCGGGTCTCGCCGGATGCGGCAGATCCGACGCGCGACGAACCGGGAGCGCGCCGATAGTCCAGCACCGTCTGCCAGAAGGGCTCCAGCGCGGCCGGATCGGTGGCTTCGATGACATAACCGAGTTCGGCCAGGGCCGTCGGATCGGCGGCCAGCCCCAGGTCGTCGGCCGCGGCCGTCACAGCGCGTACGGCAGCAGCATCCGGCGCCATTCGGACCCGGACGCCGCGGGCCCGGATGTCCACGTCCGGCAACTGCCCGATGTCCGCCGACCCGGCGATCCGGGAGAGCAGCGACGCGCCCGCCGCATGGGACGGGCTTTCGTACCAGCTGCAGGCTCGTTGGTTGATCAGTCGCCAGCCCGCCGGAAGGTCACTTCCTGTTGTCATGGTCGGTTCCTTGATCAGTTCCGCCGCCTCGGCGACGGCAGGAGACGCCGCGTCACCCTTGTCAAGGCACCCTAGGGATGATTCCGGACGATCCGCTTCCGACTGGAGCCTGACATCAGGCAACGATCCTGCATCGACGACCGGCCCGGCTTCGAGATCGGAGTGTCGGCGCTGGTATCACTGTGAACTCGTGACCCCAGAACAGAACCCGACACCAGCTTCCGTCCGAAGGCAACGCCGAACCGGGCTGGTGGCCGGAATGCTGGTCGCCGTGGTGGTGACCGGGTGCAGCGGCGGGATCGATCTCCCGGGCAAGCCGGACACCGCCGGAGCCGCGAAGGCCGCCGAACGACTGGCTGCAGCGCTGTCAGCCAAGGATCTGTCCTCGCTGACCTTCGCCGGTGGCGCAACCGAGGCAGCCAAGGACTTCACCTCGCTGACCGATCCGCTGGGGTCGTCGAAGCTGGCAGCGAAGGTGTCGGGCGATCCACAGGTGGACGGCGACAAGGCCACCAGCGCGATCACCATGAGTTGGCGGATTCCCGGCGCGACCAAGCCCTGGACGTACCAGGTGACTGCCCGGTTCGACAGGACCGGCGACAGCTGGCAGCCGGTGTGGGCTCCGTCGGTCGTCGAACCGCATCTGGTGGACGGAGCTCATCTGGCGCTCAGCCGGCAGCAGGCCGATCGTGGCGAGATCCTCGACGACAACGGGGCCGCCCTGGTCAAGCTGCGCACCGTGGAACGGGTCGGGATCGACAAGACCAAGGTGCCACAGAGCAAGGCAGCACGATCGGCGGCCGCTCTGGCCAAGGTGCTCGACATCGACTCCGCCAATTACGTCAAGTTGGTCAAGGCCTCCGGCCCGTCCGCCTTCGTCCCGGCGATCGTCTTCCGCAAGGGTGACCCGCAGCTGCCGCGCGAGTCCAGGATCACGGCCATCGACGGGGCCGTCGTCCTGGAGGGCGAGGCGATGCTCGGCCCAACGAAGTCCTTCGCTGCGCCAATCCTCGGTACGGTCGGGGAGGCGACCGCAGAGATCGTCGACAAGTCCGGCGGGACGATCGCGCCCGGTGATCAGACCGGACTGTCCGGGCTGGAGTTCCGCTACGACAAGCGGCTCAGCGGCACCCCGGACATCTCGGTGAGCGTCGTCCCGCCGAAATCGTCGAGCAGCGCGCCGGCAACGTCGCCGGCCGCCTCACCGTCGGCCGGCGCGTCGCCGTCGATCACCCACACCACACGGGTCTTCCACCAGCCTGCCGTCGCCGGCAAGGACCTCAAGATCAGCCTGGACCGGGAGCTGCAGGGCGCGGCGGAGGAGATCCTGGCCGACTCCCGCCCGGCCAGCGCCCTGGTCGCGATCAGGCCGTCCACCGGCGAGATCGTCGCTGCCGCGGTCAACGACGCGGCGGACAACCAGAACCTGGCAACCTACGGTCAGTATCCGCCGGGTTCCACGTTCAAGATCATCGACTCACTGGCGCTGCTCCGCAAGGGCGTCAAGCCCGACCAGCAGATGGCCTGCCCCGCGACGATCACCGTCGACGGTCGGAGGTTCAAGAACTACAACGACTACCCGAGTTCCAAGCTCGGCGATGTCGACTTCCGGACGGCCTTCGCCAACTCCTGCAACACCGCGTTCATCGGGCAACGACGCGCCGTGGACTCCGACGATCTGAACGCGGCGGCAGCGTCGCTGGGCTTCGGCACCGATTACGACGTCGGCTTCCCCGCCTACTTCGGGTCGATCCCGAAGCCGGAATCGGAGACGGAGCGGGCAGCGGAGATGATCGGTCAGGGGCGGGTGCTCGGGTCGCCGATGGCGTTGGCCACCGTTGTCGCCTCCGTGCAGGCCGGTCACACGGTGATCCCCCATTTGGTGAACGGTGTCATGGCCGAGCCGAAGGGTGAGCCGCTGACCGCCGCGGAGGCCAAGCAGTTGCGATCGTTGATGCACAGCGTGGTCACCGAGGGATCCGGCGCCGCTCTGCAGTCGCTGCAGCCGCCGTCGGTGATCGCCAAGACCGGGACCGCGGAGTACGGCACGGACACACCGCCGAAGACCCACGCCTGGATGGTCGCCGCCCGGGATGATCTTGCCGTCGCCGTCTTCGTCAACGATGGCGACAGCGGATCCGGAGTCGCCGGCCCGCTGCTCAAGCGGTTCCTGTTGCAGGGTTGACCGGCAGGGTTGACCGGCAGGGCTGACCGGTGGGAGGCGGAGGACACCTGGCAAGATGTCTGGGGTGTCAGAGGAGAGCCCGAGTTACGACGTCGTGACCTTCGGCGAGCCGATGGTGCTGATGCTGGCCGCCGACGATCTGCCGTTGCCGATCGCCCAACGTTTCGAGTACGGCATCGCCGGCGCGGAGAGCAACCTGGCGACCGGGCTGGCCCGATTGGGTCATCGGGTCGGGTATTTCGGTCGGGTCGGAGCGGACAGCTTCGGCGAACGGATCCGGCAGACCCTGCGCGCCGAGGGTGTCGACGTCAGCCGACTGGTCGATGATCACGAACGGCCGACCGGTCTGCTGATCCGCGACAGCCCGCAGGGCCGTCCGATCACGGTGGAGTACCGGCGGGCCGGCAGCGCGGCCACCGCACTCGCCCCAGACAACCTGGCGACCGAGTTGATCACCGACACCCGGCTGTTGCACGTCACCGGGATCACCGCAGCGCTGTCCGAGTCGACCCTGGCCGCGACCGAGGAGGCGATGACCCTGGCCAAGCAGTCCGGGGCATCGGTCTGCTTCGACCCGAACCTCCGGCTCCGGCTGGCCGACCCGGATCGCTGGCGGTTGATCATCAAGCGATTGGCGCCCTACGCCGACATCGTCTTCACCGGGCGCGACGAGGCCGAAATCATCTCCCCCGGCGTCGACCCGGAACGCTGGTTCGCCGATCTCGGCGCCACCTCCGTGATCGTCAAGGACGGTGGCCGCGGATCGTATGAGTACCTGCCGGGCTCCGGGCAGTCGGTGCATGCCGGGGTACGCACTGTGCCCTTGGTCGACCCCATCGGGGCCGGGGACGGATTCAACGCCGGATGGATCTCGGCCTGGCTGGACGGCGCGGACGGCGACACCGAAGAGGATGCCGCGACCCGGCTGCGCACCGGAGCCGTCGTCGCGTCGCTGGTGGTGTGCGTCCGCGGCGACTGCACCGGGCTGCCGACCCGGACGCTGTTGGAACAGGTCCTGGCGGCGGCGCCGATGTGATCCGCTGACCGACGAAGGGTTGTGATGATCATGAGTAGTCAGGGCGCGGCGGAAGTCACCCGCACGATCTCCGAGACCGGCGTGATCGGTATCGTCCGCACCGATTCGGCCGACCGGGCCGTCGACCTGGCCCGGAAGCTGTGGGCTGCCGGGGTGGCGGTGGTCGAGGTTGCCCTCACCACGCCCGGCGGACTGCAGGCGTTGGCCGAGCTCAACCTGTCCCTGCCGGACGGCGCTGTGCTCGGCGCCGGCACGGTGCTCGATGCCGAGACGGCGCGGCTGGCCGTGCTCAACGGTGCGCGGCTGCTGGTCACGCCGACCGTGGTCGACGGCGCGATCGAGATCGGCCGGCGTTACGGCGTGGCCACCGCCATCGGGGCAGCCACGCCGACCGAGATGCTGCAGGCACACACTCTCGGTGCGAATCTGGTCAAGGTCTTCCCGGCCAGCCAGTGGTCGCCGAAGACGCTGTCGGACGTACTCGCAGCCCTGCCCCAGCTGCGCTGCGTACCGACCGGTGGCGTGGCACCCGAGGATGCGGCCGACTGGATCAGGGCAGGCGCGGTCGCCGTTGCCCTCGGCTCCGGCCTCACCCGGGCAAACGACCCGGTTGCCGGCGTGGCGACGCTCCTACGGTCCGTCCGCTCGGCCCGAGCCTGATCGGCGGACGCCGTCGACGGTCGCTGAGCCCGCTCAGCCCCTGGCTCTACCGGCCACCCGGTCATGCAACCTCCAGCCGGTAGGCCCGGATTGCACAAGGCCGGCGTCGGCGAGGGCTGCCAACTCGGCCAGGCAGCGTGGCATCGAGACGTCGGCGGCGAGGGCGACCTCACCCGCCGTTCGGTAACGCCGCCGCGGCACCGCCTCGAAGACCGCCAGCCGGACGTCGTCCATCGCATCGGTCGGTCGGCCCGGACCGCTGCGCCGCGGCACCAGGTGATCACCGACGTCGGCGAGCAACTCCAGGGCCTCCTTGGCATTGGTGATCAACGCCGCCTGCCCCTCCCGGATCATCAGGTGGGGGGTCACCGACAGTGCGGAATTGACGGCGCCGGGAACGGCCATCACCTGCCTGTTACAGGCGACGGCCCAGTTCGCGGTGTTCCGGGCACCCGATCGGATCGCGGCCTCGACCACGATCGTGCCTCGGGTCATCGCCGCGATGATGCGGTTGCGGGCCAGGAATCTGACCCGGGTCGGATGCATCCCGGGCGGCAATTCCGACACCAGCAGATGATCGGCGGCGATGGCCTCGAACAGCGAGTGGTTCCCGGGCGGGTAGCCGGCGTCGACACCGCAGGCCAGGACCGCGACGGTCGGGCCCGACGCCGACAGGGCGCCGCGGTGCGCTGCCGCGTCGATGCCGAAGGCGCCACCGGAGACCACGGTCCACCCCTCCCGAACCAGGTCGTAGCCGAGTTCCTCGGCCACCGTGTCGCCGTATTGGGAGGATGCCCGAGAGCCGACGATCGCCACCGACCGAGGGGCCAGCTCCGAGAGCCGCGCGGGCCCGCGCAACCAGAGCCCGTACGGAGCCCCACCACGTCGCTGGATGGCCTCACCGGACGCCAGGTCGACAAGTCGTTCCGGCCATTCGGGGTCGGCCGGAACAATGAACCGGAACCGGCCGGCGGCGATCGCCGTATGGTAATCGGTCAGATCGAGCCGGCCCGCGCGTTCGGCGAGTGCCGGCCCGTGGTCGCCGGCCAGGACCGAGCGCAGCACCTCGACCGCCCCGATCCGGACGACCTCGCCGGAGATCGCCGGGTCACCGGGCTCGGCGACACAGCTGAGTACCATCCTCGCCCGGCGATCGTGTTCGGCATCGACCACCGGGGCCGGTCTCGGCACGGGTTGGATCGGCACGGGTTCGATGGAAACGGGATCAGCAAGATCATCATCGGTCCTCATGATCATCCCGCCTTCACGTCGATCCGGCGGCCCTGTACGCCGCGGCGCATCGCCAGCGCGGTAGACAACTCCTGCCGGCCGGGCCGCGCCAGTCCGGCGAGATCGCAGATCGTCCAGGCCAGCCGCAGGGTCTTGTCGACACCACGGGGACTGATCCGGCCGGCGGCGACCGCCCCGTCGAGCATCTCGATCCCGTCCGGCAGCGGCAGCCGACGCCGCAGATACGATCCGGGAACCTCGCTGTTGGACTGCCACCCGGTGCCGAGCAGCCGATGCCGCTGGCGTTCCTGGGCCTCGGCCACTCGGGCGGCGACGACCGCAGTGGACTCGACCCGGCCGAGCGCCTCGGTCAGATAACTCTTCGTCATCGGCAGCATGGGTTGCACCACGTCGATCCGGTCGCGGATCGGGCCGCTCAGCTTCTCCCCGTAGCGACGGACCGCCATCGGCGTGCATTCGCAATGCGCACCCACCGTCCCGGCGTTGCCGCAGGGACACGGATTGGCGGCGAGCACCAGTTGGAACCGCGCCGGGTACCTGGCCTCGCTCTCGCTGCGGCCGATCGCCACCACCCCGGACTCGAGCGGGGTGCGCAGCGCCTCAAGCACCCGGGAGCCGAACTCCGGAGCCTCGTCGAGGAACAGCACCCCACGATGGGCCCGGGAGATCGCGCCGGGTCGAGCGACCCGGCTGCCCCCACCGACCATGCTCGGGACGGAGGCCGAATGGTGCGGTGCGGAGTAGGGCGGCCGGGTGATCAATCCATCCTCCAGGGCGAAGCCTGCCAGCGAATGGATGGCCGAGACCTCCAACGCCTCGGCCACGCCGAGATCGGGCAACAGCCCCGGCAACCGCTCGGCCAGCATGGTCTTGCCTACGCCGGGTGGACCGGTGAACAACAGGTGGTGCCGACCGGCCGCGGCCACCTCCAGCGCCCATTTGGCGTCGAGTTGTCCGGCCACCTCGGCAAGATCAAGTTCCCGACGGTCGACCACCGGCCGGGCATCCCGGTCATGATCATCACGGCGCGGATCGTCGGGAATCGGCTCGTTGCGCAGGAAGGCGATCAATTGGGCCAACGAGGCGAACCCGAAGATCTCAAGATCATCCACCAACCGCGCCTCGCCCGCCTGGGCCTGCGGGACGATCGCCCGCCGGAACCCGTCCTGGGACGCGGCGAGCAGGGCCGGCAGCAGACCTCGGACCGGTCGGACCCGGCCGTCCAGGCCGAGCTCGCCGATCAGCACCGTGTTGCGCAGCTGGAGCGGGTCGAACGCCCCGTCGGCGGCCAGCACGGCGGCGACGATGCCCAGGTCGTAGTGCGATCCGGCCTTGGGCAGGCTCGCCGGTGACAGATTGATCGTGACCAGGTGATCCGGCCACTGGCGGCCCGTGTTGCCGATGGCCGCCTTGCAGCGGTCCCGGGACTCGTACAACGCAGTGTCGGGGAGGCCGACCAGCACGGTCCGCGGCAAACCGGATCCGATGTGCGCCTCGATCTCGACGATCCGCCCCTCCAGGCCGATCAGGGCGACCGACCAGGCGCTTGCCAGGCTCATCCGTCGATCCCCGGAACGTGACTGATCCGCGGACGCACACCCGGTCTGATCAACACCCCGATGGCATCGATCCGGATGTCGTCGGCATGATCACCGGTTTCGGCCAGCCAGAACCCGGCCAGTTGCCGGAGTCGGCGCGCCTTCTCGTACGTGATCGCCTCCAGCGGGCTGCCGTAACCCAACCCGGACCGGGTCTTCACCTCGCAGAAGATGATCTTGCTGCGGCCCTCATGATCGATCCGGGCGATCAGGTCGATCTCGCCCGCCCGGCAACGCCAATTGCGGTCGACGACCTGATATCCCAATCGTACAAGGTATTCGGCCGCAAGGTCTTCGCCTTTGCGGCCGAGTGCCCGGCGCAGATCCGTGATCTCCATCCTGCCTCCTCACCCGCCTGCTCACCTGTAACGATGGGCACGAATGCACGGAGTGGTTCACCCATCGGGCGAATCTGTGGACACTGCTTCGAAGTGCCCTTGCGGTTGTGGAAAAGTCCGGACCGACGTCTGACCCAGATCCGACGCCGGCTTGGTGAATCGGCGGGCGAAAGTCGCCACCTGGTGATTCCCCCGCGCAATTGGCTAGGTTGCGACCCACCTCATTCGATTCTGGCGAGAAGGGGCGCGAGCTATGCGGCCCTGGCAGAAGACCTTCCGGGCCATCGAGGTCGGCGACGGCAGCGGCGGCCGGTGGGCTGCCCGGGCGCGGATGTTGTGGCAGCACGTGCAGTGCCTGTTGACGACGAAGGCCGGACTCCAGAGGGTGCCGACCGTACTCGATCGCTGTTCACTTCGCACATGCCGGGACTGGCTCCGATCCTGACCGACCAACCCGATGGGCCCGGAGCTCAAACCTTCCTCACCCATGCGGCACTGCGACCCTTCTCCCCCGCGTGCACCCAGATCGGCAGCAACGGCACCCTGGTCCGCAACTACGACTTCCCGCCCGATCAGTGCGAGGGCACCATCGTCTCGACCTGCTTCCTTAGCCCGGTGATCGGAATCCAGGACCCGCTGTGGGGCTTGCTGGACGGCATGAACGACGCCGGTCTGGCGATCTCACTCACCTTCGGCGGACGTTCGGTCTAAGGACAGGGCTTAGCCATTCTCATCGTGTGCGCTACCTGCTGGACACCTGCGACACCGTCGATCAGGCTCTCGACCGGCTGCATTCGCTACCGGTCGCGGTTCCCCCAGAACATCACCCTCGTCGATCCCACACGCGCGGTAACGGTCTTCGTAGGACCGGATATACCGCCCACGGTGGCACCCGATGCCTGCGCCGCCAATCACCAACACCTGCCGGTGTCCGAGGAGCAGGAGCAGACCATGCGGACCCAGGAACGGCTGCACGCAATCCGCGCCGCAGGTGCCGACGTGGCGGCGAGGCTGAAGCCGCCGCTGTATCGAAGGGTCGACCAGCACGATGTGGGAACGCTCTACACAGCCTGCTATCGGCCAGCCGAAGGCCAGGTGACCTACCACTGGCCCGATCAGTCCTGCGCACAGTCCTTCAGCAACTTCGCCTGCGGAACCCACACCGTGAGCTTTGGTCAACCGGTCGACAGACCTGGGACCGAATCGCCCCGGTGATCATTCCTACACGAACAAAGTTGATCAAGGTCCTCTTTTGCCGCCTCGACGGCAGATTGGGCGCGCTGCTGCGCACCGCAGCCGAACGCAACGGCACCGAGAATGTCGCCACGGTGATGCACGGATACTCCAAGCACGTCCAACTCATTGACGAGGAACTCGACCGGCTGCCGGCGATCCTCAACATGCGGGCGCTCTGGCTGGAATGTCTCGGCTTCCGGATGACCGTCAACGCCGGCGGTACGCCGGTGTTGAACGAGGGCTGGATGCAGCCGAACAGCCACGAGCATGCCGACCGTGTGGCGGCACAAGCGATCGCCGCAGTGCGGAAATGAGCACCGTCCGGGCACCCCACCTGAGCGTCCGAACGCTATCGGGTGTCGGGAGGTGGGAGCAGTTCGGTCTTGTACTGGGGTGCAAGTTCTTCGGCCTTGGCGATAAAGGCTGCCTGGGCATCGGCGTCGAGCGGAGAAGCTGTCTGCGTCCGGGTGGCGACCGGCTGGCCGACCAGGGTGAAGAACTCCTCCTGCCCCGCGGGCGCGCAGACGCACAGCATCCTTGTTGGACTGCCGGCGATATTGGTGAACGCATGCGGGGCGTTGGCCGGAATATTGATGGTCTCGCCAGCGCGAGCGACGATCGTCTGACCGCGAAAGGTCACCTGAACTTCACCGTCCAGAATCGTGAACATCTCTTCGAAATCGTGCCGGTGCGGCGGCGGGCCGCCACCCGGGGGGACGTGCATGTCGATCAGCGTGTACTTGCCGGCTGTGTCCTCGCCGGTGACCAGGATGGTGTAGGTGTCACCGGCCAGCCCGACGTGGGGCAGGCTCTGGTCCTGATCGGGCTGTGCGATGGTCAGCTCACGGGATAGATCATCAGGCGGGACGGGCGCGGGCTGGCTGGACACACTGGCTCCTTTGTTGGTCGACGATCCGGCGCACACGCGTACGAGTTGGTGTCAAACCTGGCTGACCTCAACCAGAACGCGCAACATCTTCGAGGCCGTGCACGCGAGGCGACCGAGTCGGACCGACGTCCCTTTCACCGCACGCACATCGGCATGAGCGTACGCCCACACACCGCCGGGCGGCGCCATCAGCCACTGCGTCTCACTAGGGTCCAGATTAACATTCCGCAACACCTCACAAGATCAACTGCAGGTCCGGGTCCAGTACCAGGTGCGACTGTCACGGTCCCGACGGCGACGGCTCCTCCGGGCCGGTGGCCGGGCAACGTCGGACTTCGAGAAGCTCGAGGCCAAGCGCTTCAACTTCGGCGAGCGCGCCATAGAGCGCTGCCTGGTCAGCGCCACGGATGGAGAGCACGGTGTCCCCGCCGCGGTCTTCGGCCTGCAGGCCAGGGAACGCGGAGCGGATCATCTCGCCCAGATGGCCGCGCACGACGATTTCGTACCGCTGCCCACGAGCACTGGGTGATGGGTCGCGGCGGGCACCGGTCACCGATACTCCACCGGTGAGGCACTGTCGCGTTCGCCGGCGATCGGTCCTGAGGTTGCCCCGGTGATCATGACGCCTCCTTTGCTGTTTGCTGCAGGCTCTCGATCTGCAACGTGCCCGGCAGCGGGGTGAGCGGTCGTCACTCGATCAGGGTGATCAGCGCGAGATGGCGCCCGGCCGGGCAGTCGCGGTCGAAGGGCGCCTCAGGCTGCCGGCTACGGCGTTGCGATCCTGGTCGATCCTCTTCGATTGGCGGCCGAGGGGGCGAGCAAGCCGAGGGCTCGCGCTCGCCCGACGGCCTCGGCCCGGCGGTGGACGGCGAGCTTGGCGTAGACGTTGCGCATATGGGTCTTCACCGTGTTCGCCGAGACGTACAGTTCGCGGGCGATCTCAGGTGCCGTCAAGTTCGTGGGCAGGTAGCGCAAGACACGGAGCTCACTGTCGCTGAGCGGACCCAGCGGTGGCTGCAGCACTGCCCGCGCCGCGGGCTTGACTCCAGCCAGCAAGCTCTGGATCTCGGCGAGCAGGGACGCGTGGGCGCCTCGGTGCCGACCGTGGCGATCCAGCAGGTCCGGCGCGGCATATGAGTACAGGAGGAACGCGGTCACGTCGCCGCTGCGTTCGGAGATGTCGAGAGCGCGCTCGATGGCGGCAGTGGCCCCGTCCGGGTCCCCGAAAGCGTCCCTGGCGATCGCCTCCAGCACATCGGCGCGGGCGTTCCAGAACCCCCAATAGTCGTTCGAATCGGGGACCGTCCGGACCGGGGCGAGCACGGCGAGTGCGGCCTGCAGGTCGCCCTGGGCGATCCGCAGCGCCGCCGTCGCGACGCGGATCTCCGTACGCTCGCGGTCCTGCTTGTCGAGCCCGGCCAGAAGCTGCTCGGCGGGCCCGGACCGGCCGAGGCGTACCAGGGAATGCACCACCAATGCCTGAATCCGGGCGACCATATAGTGCTGTCCGGAGAGTTGCCGAGCCAGTCGCTCGCATCCCTCGAGAGCTGCCAGCGCCTCGGCGTTTCGGTCGCGTATCAGTTCGAGCGTCCCTCGGATCATCAGCACCGCCAGCACGGCCGCGGGCTGGGCATCCGCGCTGAGGGTGAGCTCGGCGCGCTGGATCCACGGTTCGGCCTCGTCCGGCTGTCCGTGCCACACCTGCACCAACCCGATCACCGTGCAAGCAACACCGACCGCCGGGTCGTCGGTCCAGCCGTGCCGGTCGGCCAGTTCCACGGCCCGCCGTGCACGCTCGGCGCCCTGCGCGAACGAGTGATAGAACACGTGCGGCGCCTGGTAAGCCAGGCCGGTGAACTCGAGGTACGGCCGTCCACCCTGGCGTGCCAATGCGATGCCGGCCTCCAGGTAGCGCTCGGCGTCCCCGGACGCGGACGCCCAGAACTCGGTGCTGCCGAGGCTGATCAGCGCCAGTCCCCGCAGGTCCGCGCCGAGGCCGGGCTGCGCCGTGTCCGCGACCGCGGCCATCGCCTGCAGCTTGCTCGCCTCCTCGACCACGGCCAGCAGGTTCCCGCGCTGGCGGGCCAGCAGCAAGGTCACCACCGCGAGGAGAAGCCGGAGCTGCTCGCGTCGCCCGGCCGGCACCGCTGCCGATCTCGTCTCCGCCAGGTCCAGGTATCGGCCGGCGGCGTCCAATGATCCGCGGATCAGCTCGTCGGCTGCGGCCATCACGGCCAGCTCGGCGTCGGTGCTGAGCAAACCGGGAGGAAACCCGGCTAGCAGCCCGTGCACGACCGCAGCCTGACCGTCCAGATACAGGGCCGGCCAGTGGTCGGCGAGCAGCCGGGCGGCCGGGCCCCAGTCCCCCGCTGCCTGCGCATGGCGCACCGAGTCCGCCGGGAACCCATGTGTGGCGAACCACTCGGCGGCGACCCGGTGCACCGCGGCCAGTTCGCCCGGCCCGGTACGGCGCAACTCGAGCCGCAGCAGGTCGGCGAACATCTGGTGGTAGCGGAACCAGGTCCGCGATGAGTCCAGGGAGGCGACGAAGGCGTTGGCCTGTTCCAGGTCCTGGAGGATCCCCTCACCGCCACCCGCTCCGGTCAGCAGGTCGGCCAGCTCCCCGTTGACCCTCCCCAGCACGCTCGTACGCAGCAGTAGCCGCCGTACCTGCTCACTCTGGCGATCCAGCACCTCGGCCAGCAGGTATTCCGCCACCGTCCGCTCGCTGCCCGAAAACTCCGCCGCGAACCTCCCCGGATCGGGGTGACCGACGAGGGACAGTGCCGCGAGGCGCAGTCCGGCCGCCCAGCCCTCGGTCCGCTCGTGCAACAGCGAAAGAGTCGGCACCGACAACTCGAACCCGGCATCGGAGAAAAGCTCCGCCGCCTCGGCCAGACTGAACCGCAGATCAGCGGCGCGGACCTCGGCCAGCCCGCCCGTGAGACGCAAACGGTGCAAGCCCAGGCGCACATCATGGCGACTGGCCAACACCAACCTCAGCCGCGGCGGGGCCCGCATCACCAGCAGTTCGAGCTGTCGGAGCACCTCGGTCGACCCCAGCTCGTGCACGTCATCGATCACCAGCCACAACCGGTGATCCAACGCCGACAGATCCGTGAGCAGCCGCTCAACCAGCGCCCACCCGTCCAGATCCGGAGCCGCCGACACGGCTCGCACCAACCCCGATCCCGGACGGGTGCGGCGCAGTGCCTCCAACACCGACAGCCAAAATCGTTGCGGATCCCGCTCATCTCGCCCGACCGCCACCCACCCGGCGTTCCCGACCACTCCCGGCTCGCCGATCCACGACCGCAGCAACACCGTCTTGCCGCTGCCCGCCGGAGCGGAGACCACCGTCACGCGGGCCGACGTCGCGAGCCGCTCGAACAGCACCGGACGCGACACCACCCGGCCGGCGTCACCGGAAACCCCGCCCGCGGCGACAACATCGGCTCCCCCGGCAGCTCCCACATCCGCATCGTGCTCTGGACCAGGGCGGAGCGCAAGCAGTCCGTCCGCGGCACACGACTCCAAACCTGTCCGAGGCAGGGATCCGCGGAATCACACCAACGGGGTGATTGCCCGCTCACCCTGATCACGCCGACGCTGGTCAGCGCACGAAAGTCCAGCAAAGATCTCGAGGAGTCACCTCATGTCGGACGCTGTTCCTGTCCCGACACGGCACCTAGTCGGAGCGCCGACGCCCACACCGAGCGGCGCGCCAGCCCCCGAACACCCATCAGCCGACCGGCTCGATGGCCGGGTACGCGCGGTGCTGGTGGCGCTGGTCGTCGGTGGGGTCGCGGCGATCCTGGACTCGACGATGGTCACGCTGGCGATCAACACGCTGGTCGCCGGGCTGGACTCGACACCCGGCAGGATCCAGTGGGTCATCACCGGCTTCATGCTCGTGATGGCCGTCACCATTCCGGTGACCGGGTGGGCCGAGCGCCGCTGGGGCGGTAAGCGCGTCTGGATGATGGCACTGACGCTGTTCGTGCTTGCCTCGGTGCTGTGTGCGGTGTCGTGGAACGACACCAGCCTGATCGGCTTTCGGCTGCTGCAAGGTGTCGCGACCGGCCTACTCATTCCGCTGATGCAGACACTTGCCGTCCGAGCCGCCGGCGGGCGGGTCACCAGCCGGCTGGTCGCCGCGTTCAGCCTGCCGGTGGCGCTCGGCCCCATCCTCGGCCCAGTGATCGGCGGACTGATCCTCAGCTGGCTGAGCTGGCGCTGGCTGTTCCTGGTCAACGTGCCACTGATTGCGGCCGGGTTGCTGCTCGCCTGGAGGTTCCTGCCCACCGACCGATCGGAGCCCTCGGCACGGCACGTGCGCCTGGACTGGATCGGCCTCGTGCTGATCACGCCGTCGCTGGCAGCGATCCTGTACGGCCTGTCGCAGCTGTCCGCCGATGGAGGGATCGGCCATGCCGGTGTGCTCGGCCCGCTGCTGGCCGGGATCGTGTTGCTCGCAGCCTTCGTCGGGTGGGCGTCGCGACCGGGTGATCGTCAGCCGATCGTCGACATCCGGTTGCTGCGCAAACGGTCATTGGGTACGGCGTCCGCGGTCCTGTTCACCGCCGGCGCGGCGATGTACGCCGGCATGTTCCTGCTCCCGTTGTACTTCCAGCAGCTCCACAGCGAGAGCGTGCTGAACGCCGGACTGTTGATGATCCCGCAAGGTGTCGGTGCGCTGTTGTCCCGCTTCGGGGTCGGCAAGCTGGTCGACCGGTTCGGGGCGCGCGTGGTGACGATCGCAAGCTTCCTCCTCGCCGCCGCTGCCACCGTACCGTTCGCCGTCGCCGGACCGGACACAAACCTGTGGTGGCTGGGCGCCGTACTCCTGATCCGGGGCTTGGGAATCGGCGCGGTCCTGATCCCGCCCACCTCCGTCGCCTACCAGGACATCCAACCGAACAACATCCCGCACGCCACCATGACCACCCGCATCACCCAGCAACTGGGGGCCTCATTCGGAACCGCAATCGTCGCTGTCGTCCTCCAGGCCCTGGTCGATCACGGTGCCACCACCGCCTTCTGTAGTGCGTTCTGGTGGGCCATCGGCATCACCATCGCCGCAATCGTCCCCGCCGTCATCCTCCCGGCCAACACGCCGAACACCGCCCCACAACCCGCCAAGCCGACACCTAACGAACGCATCCCGAGCAACCGTTGAGCCGAACCTCGCGACGCGTCCGGGCCCGGTGCGGCACCAAGACGACCTCGACAACAAGAAGAGAGCACACATCATGAGCAGCATCACCATCATCGGCAACGGAAACATGGCCCGTGCCATCGGCACCCTGGCGATCGCCCGCGGAAACACCGTCGAGATCATGGGCCGCGATCTGGCCAAGGCCGAGGCTCTGGCCAAGACACTGGGCGGCAGCGCCACCACGGGCGAATGGGGCGCCGTCCCGACCGGAGAGATCGTCATCACCGCACTCTTGTACGGCGCCGTCGTGCCCGTGATCGCCGAATATGCCGACGCGCTCGCGGGCAAGATCATCGTCGACATCAGCAACCCCTTCAATGCCACCTTCGACGGACTGGCCTACGGCGAGGAGACCTCGGTCGCGCAGGAAGCCGCCAAGGTCGCCCCGGCCCGCGCCAGCGTGGTGAAGGCGTTCAACACCATTTTCAGCAATGTCCTCGAGACGGGCCGACCAAGCGTCTTCATCGCCGGCGACAACGCCCAGGCCAAAGCAGACGTGGCGGCATTCATCGGAAGCCTCGGACTCCGCCCGCTGGACGCGGGCGACCTGAAGATGGCGCACTGGCTGGAAGGAATGGGTCTACTTTCCGTCAGTCTCGCCAACAACGGGATCGGCCACTGGGACTTCGCCCTCGGCGTCGACCAATTCAACGACTGAGACCCACGAGCCGAACAGTCCGCGACCAGGGCACCGCGCCCCAAACGATGAAAGATCCGGCCCGAGCAGACCTCACGCCGGCCGGGCACAACTCGAAGGAGCGTTGTCGATGAGCAACTCACACGTGCGGAACGTCGATAGATCAAATGTCGGTGCGACGGTCGCTTCGTCGGCCGGACGCGCCGCCGTGCGGCGATGGGCCTGGCTCGGGCTGATTGCGCAGGCGGTCTTCGTCGCCAGTTGGCTGGTCGCGGCCGCCTGGCAGGGGCCGCGCTACAGCGTGGTCGCCCACACCATCAGCGACCTGTATGCGGTCACGGCGCCGTACGGAACGCCGCTGGTGATCATCCTGGCGTTATGTGGCGCTGCCACGATCGGATTCGCGTTGCGTTCGGTGTGGTCGTCGCTGCGTCCCGGTGGCTGGAGGGCAGCGACGGGCTCAATTCTGCTCGCCCTGTCCATCGTCGGGCTCGGCAACCTGCTCTCTCCTGCGGAGCGGTTGGCTTGCCGGATGGCCGACCCGGGATGCACCGCCAGGCAGCAGTTGTCCAACACCGGCGGACAACTGGACAACGCCATCAGCTCGCTCGGTCTGCTGGTGCTCGTGGTCGCGGCGTTCTTCCTGGCCGCAGCCATGCGGCGTACACACGGCTGGGAGCGCTGGGCCCGCCCGACACGTTGGACGGCAGTCCTGATCACCGCCTTCGCGGTGGCCAGCGTGATGACCCAAGGTGCGGGTTATACGGGCCTGTTCGAGCGCCTGGTTGCCGCGCTGGGCGCGGCCGCGCTCGCGGTGCTCGCGATCGGGATCCTCCGACGGGCCCCGGCGCGTCCCGACAGCAGCCTTCGCTGATGACAGCCACGACGGCCGACCCGGCAACCGATGCGGCGGCCCAGAGCCCGTGGACACGTCGGCACGCTCCTCCGCTGCGCGCGTTCCTGCAAGCCGAGTCCGGCAGCGGTGGCCTGTTGCTCGGGGCAGTCGTCGCGGCACTGGTCTGGGCCAATGTCGCCCAGGGCTCGTACGACCTGTTGTGGCAGACCCGACTCGGCCTCGCACTCGGGGACGTCGACGTCACCCATGACCTGCGTACCTGGGTCAACGACGGGGCGATGACGTTGTTCTTCCTGGTCGTCGGGCTCGAGGCAAGGCGCGAGTTCGACCTCGGTGATCTTCGAGACCGCCGGCGACTGATTCTTCCCTGCCTGGCAGCACTGCTGGGGATGGCGATTCCGATCATCGTCTTCCTGGCAGCCAATGCCGGCACCCCGGCCGCCCGGGGATGGGGCGTGACGATGTCCAGCGACACGGCGTTGGCCCTCGGACTCCTCAATCTGGTCGGTCGTGGCGCACCCCAACGTGTACGGGTCTTCTTGCTCACCATCTTCGTGGTCGACGATCTCGCGTCCCTGCTGGTGATCACGTTCGTCTACAGCAGCGACATCCGCGTGCCGAACCTGATCGCCGCCGCGGTCGCCTTCGGCCTGCTCCTGCTCAGCATCGCCGTGCATCTACGACCCTGGTGGCTGCCGGGAGTACTGGGATTTCTGTTGTGGGCCGCGCTGTTGAACTCCGGCGTCGATCCGGTCGTTGCCGGCCTGTTGACCGGGCTGGCGGCGTCGGCCTACACACCCGAACGCAAACGCCTGGAGCAAGCGACCCGACTGGTCAGGCAATTCCGTGAACAACCCACCCCCGATCTTGCCCGGTCGGCCAGTCTCGGGCTGACCACCACGCTGTCCCCGAACGAGCGGCTCCAGGCCCGGTTCCACCCATGGACCAGCTACCTGATCGTTCCGGTCTTCGCGCTGGCCAACGCCGGCATCGCCTTGAGCCCAGGCTTCCTGCGCCAGGCGTACACCAGTCCACTCACGCTCGGCATCCTGGCCGGTTACGTGATCGGCAAGCCCGTCGGCGTGCTCGGCGGATCCCTCCTGGTCACGCGACTGAGCAAGGGCCGGGTGCAGCCACCCATCGGCTGGGGTGGCCTCCTCGGAAGTGGGACGCTGGCCGGCATCGGCCTGACCGTTGCCCTGCTGATCGCCGACCGTGCCTACAGCGGTACGGAGTTGGCCGAGGCCAAGCTCGGCGTCCTCAGCGCTGCCGCACTGGCTGCCGCCCTCACTTGGCTGACCTATCGGATTGTCGGCCTGCTGCCGGCGCAGCGACGGTCACGTGCCCTGATCGGGGACGCGAACATCGTCCAGGATCTGGTGCCGGCCGTGGACATCGAACTCGACCACGTCCGAGGGCCCGTCGACGCGGCGATAACGGTGATCGAATTCGGCGACTTCCAATGCCCGCACTGCGGCCAAGCGGAATCCACCGCCCGTTCCCTGCTGGCCGAGAACGATCTACGGTTCGTCTGGCGCCATCTCCCACTGACAGACGTCCACCCCAGAGCCATGCTCGCCGTAGAAGCCGCGGAAGCCGCCGCGGCGCAGGGGAAGTTCTGGGAGATGCATGATCTGCTGCTGGCCGAACAGGACCAGCTCACCCCGGACGACCTGCTCCGCCATGCCAGCCAACTCGGACTCGACACCGACCGGTTCAGCCGCGACCTGTTCGACCACACCCACAACGCTCGGGTCGCCCAGGATGTGGAGTCGGCCGATCTGAGCGGTGCCACCGGCACGCCGACCTTCTTCATCAACGGTGCCCGGCACTACGGCAGCTACGACCGGATGACCCTTGAGTCGGCGATCACCGCGGCACAAACCCAGCTGCAGGCCCGGAAGCGTTGACTGCGCCGGTTATCAGCAGGCCGGCCGTGGCCGGTGAGCACTCAAATGATCTTGAAGGAGGTCGGATGTCCCGGCCTCGGAGAGAAAGATGAAGGAGCACTTGGATGAGCCAGGAACAGCGTGAGATGGTGCACCGCCTCCTGCGGGACGCGCCGTTCGACCTCGGCGGCGACCCTGCCGTGCAGCGGCCACTGCTCGAGGCGATGCTGACGGCCCAGCCGTTGCCGGACGACGTGCGCCTCAGCGACGGCGACCTCGGTGGCGTGCCGGTAGTCTTCATCAACGTCGCCGACGGCGAACCCCGCGGCGTGATCGTGCACCTGCACGGCGGCGGCTTCGCGATGGGTTCGGCGCGAGGATCAGCCGGACTGGTGTCGATGCTCGCCCGCAAGACCGGCATGATGGCCGTGGCCATCGACTACCGGCTCTCCCCGGAACAGCCTTATCCGGCGGCGCTGCATGACGCCACGGCGGCCTATCAGGCATTGCTCGAGCAGTTCGGCGACACCGTGCCGATCGCCGTGTCCGGCGAGTCCGCCGGCGGCAACCTCGCCATCGAACTCCTGATCAGCGGCCTGGCGAACCGGCTCAGCATGCCGGCCGCTGCCGTGCTGTTCTCGCCCGTGACCGACCTGACCGTCGGCGGCAGCAGCTACAACACCAACTCCGACCGGGACCCCAACATCACCGCGGCCGCGATCCGTACCCGAGCAGCGGACTACCTGGGCAAGACCGGCACGGCTGCGAACGATCCACTGGTCAGCCCCATCTTCGCCGACCTCACCGGGCTCCCGCCGCTGCTCATCCAAGCCGGCTCGCACGAGGTGCTCCTCGACGACGCCATCACGTTTGCGGCCCGAGCAGCAGCACACGATGTCGCCGTCACACTCGACATCACCCCTGGTGTGCCTCACGTCTTCCAGGGCTTCGCCGCCATCCTCGACGAGGGCGAACAAGCCCTCACTCGCGCCGCTGCCTTCCTGCAGGCGCACACCGCGCAACGGGTGGTCGGTGCGCACGGCCAGAGCCATCCGGATTCGGCCGGGGTCGGGCAGTCTCTCCGTGCGGCGTCAACGACAGCCGTCTGATGGTCATGTCGACGGCTCGTGGCGGTCGCCTTCTGGGCACAGGCTCCTACCAGATCGCCTGATGCGCGGCGGGACCTCGGGGACTCGTTCGATCGGTGTCCGAGTGAACGGCCACGGTGAGGGCGGCACCCGTGCGAACCGTGCCGGTACCTCGGTGAGCAGCGAAAACAGCCGGCCAGGTTCGAGTGCGGCCGAGATCGGCAGGCGGCCATGGCCTCGCGCAACCCCGGCCGGTCTCGGTTCGTGCCGGTGAACCCGTGATCGACATAGATCCGGTCCGGGCCGACGCCCAAATGTTCCAGCGCCTCTCGCTGGACCGTCAGGTCCTGTTCCTCGGTCGACACCCGCGCGTAGCCGACCAGCAATCCCGCCATCCCTCAGCCCTCCTGAGCAACCCGAGGGCGAATGCCGCCGGGGAGCAACACGATGTTGCCCATCCCATCGAAGCCCGAGCGGCGAACCACTGGCTCGCCCGACAATCTCGCCCGACAATCTCGCCCGACAATCTCGCCCGACAATCTCGCCCGACAATCTCGACAACAAGTCTTTGCCCCGGCGGTACCGCGACCGGACATCATTGGGGCGGCCCACCTCAGCCGATGTCGTCCAAGAGCGGCGCCAACTGGTGGTCGACGATGTCGCGGATCATCTCCGGATCGACCCGAAAGTACTCGTGGACGACCACGTTGCGCAGACCAGCGATCGAGGCCCACGGTGTGCCCGCATGCTCGAGCTTGAACTCCTCCGGCAAGGACTTCACCGCCTCACCGACAACGGCGAGATTTGGCAGAACGGCGTCATCGGCCATCGAGCCCAGCTCCGCAGAATCAAGATGGTCACGGTAGGCCACACAACGCGAGATCGCAGCGCGGATATCCGCCAGCCGCTCCGCGTCCGTGCGACTCACACAGCCACCGCGTCTTCTACCGCAGTGGCCGAGACTTGCTCCCGCAACAGCGTTGCCGCAACAACATCGACCCGAACACCGAGGAGCTCGCCCAGTTCCTCCCCCAGCCCGGCCACCCGAAGCAGTTCATTACCAGCTCCCGGCACCAAGTCGACCAGCAGATCCAGATCGCTGTCCTCTCGCGCGTCGCCGCGAGCCACCGAGCCGAACAGGCGAGGGTTCGTGGCGCCGTACCGTTCCAGCACCTCAGCAATCAAGCCGCGGTGTCGCTGAAGATCAGCCCGAAGCCGCAGCGCCGCCCCTGTGACCTCACTCATGCCTCAACAGTACCGAAAGACCAGCCAGCCGCTCCGGACGACGATCCGCTTGAGGCCACGGGCGTTGGTAGCTGATCATTCTCGCTGAGACGGGGACTTGCGTCCCGCCGGTCCGATCGACATTCTGCTGCCTGGCCTGGCGATGGAACTACTTGCGGCGTAGCAAGAAGGCTGCGGCCTTGTCCGCGGCTGCTGTAGCCAACAGCTCGAAACCTGGCCACCTGCGAGCTGCCGCATCCGGTTCGGAAACCGGCAATGGCAGCTGCTGGTCCGGGGCCGGAAGCAGTGCAGCGAAGGAAGGGCCCGGCCGGAAGCGACTCCGCCAGGGCAGTGTGAAAGCTGCCAGACCGCCGGGGCGGAGGACCCGCTGCCAGTCATCGAAGGCAGAGATGCCCAGGAAGTGCAACGTCGATGCGCACAGCACCAGATCTGCCGAGCCGTCCGGGGCTGGAAACGGAATCGCCGGCGCACAAAGCCACCTGATCCGATTGCGACCGGTGTCCTGGCCCGTGAGAGCGCGGGCGCGATCGATCATGGCTGGTGAGATGTCGACCGCGGTCACCCAGGCTGCCGGGAAGGTCGCCAACGCTGACCGAGCGGCAGCTCCGGTGCCGGTACCGACGTCCAGGACAGCCCTTGGATGCCAGCCGTTGAAACCGGTGGCGGCCAACACGACAAGCTTGCGAGCAAGTTGTTCGTGGCTGCCATCGGCGTCGTAATCGTCGGCGAGCTCATCGAAGGTGTCAGCAGCAGCGGATTCCGGCACGAATCCCATTACACCGCACGTGATCAAGGAGGAGTACCGCCGCGAACCGCCTCCCAACGGGCGTTGCCGCGTGAACACAGGGCGCTTAACCCGCTCGCCTCGGGTGCCCGATCACGGATCCGTGACCGCGCACCGCCTGCCTCCTCACTCGAGCTCGGAAAGCAGTCCGTCCACGACCTTGAGAAGTTCCGGCAGCCGTTCGGTGGCTGCCGTCCACACCACGGCGTCATCAACCACCGCGTACCCGTGGATGAGAATGTTGCGCAGGCCGATGATGCGTGAGATGTCAGGGATCGTGGTCGCGGCTTCCGGATCAGCCTTGCGCAGTTTGTTCAGCGCCTCTCCGACGATCTCCAACTGGCGCTCGACCGCCGACTTCCGCAACTCGTCGGCGGCGTAGCTCTCCTGCGTCAACTCAGCTGTGAAAGTAGCAACCCGATTGCCAGCCGCGCGTACGTCCCACAAGTACGCCGCGGACTCAGGCTGCATAGAGTTCCTCCGCCTCAGCCAGAGCTGAAGCAGCAAAGTGTGGGTTCCGCACGGCATTGGCCATGACGAGGTCGACCTCGCGGCCCAAGAGACGCTCCAGGTCCTCTTTCAGACCGAAGTAGGCATCAAACGGATCCGGCGTCCCCGCGGCGAACTCGACCAGCACGTCGACGTCACTGCGGCTTGGATCGAACCGGTCGCTCGCAGCGGATCCGAACAGCCGGAGCCGCTGAACGCCATGCGCCCGACACACCGCGGCGATGGCTTTGCGATCCAGCACGAAGGTCGAATCCATAGCGAAAGTCTACTTCCCAGCGCTGCACCGCCACCGCAGCAAGGCCGTCAGCTGATTCCAGATGCCCGGCGGGATCGATCACCGGGCACCCTGCAAGTCGTGTGCCAGCAGTGCGACACACTGGCCAGGTGACGTCGACCAATCGAACCGAGATGATCATCCGGGACCGCCAGGACGAGGACCTCGACTCGATCGTCACCCTTGCCCTGGAGTCATTGACCTGGCACGCCGACACATTCCCTCACGTTCGCCGGCCACCCGCCCGAGACGGGCTTGCATCCGATTTCCAAGCCCTGACCCCCGAGCCGGACACCTACTTCCGCGTCGCCGTACTCGACACCACCGTGACTGGATTCCTGACCGCCACGATCCAACCTCCAAATCCCAATGGCATTGAGGCGCTAGACGAACCAACGCTGTACATCGCCGATGTCATCGTCACCCAAGCCGCCCGGCGACGTGGAATCTGTCAACGCCGGTCGAATTTTGACCCCTTTTCGTCGGTCGAAAATTGACCCCCTTGGTGGTCATGGTTCTTCGGTTGTGGCGGCTGGGACTCGGCCCAGGTCGCGGTCTTTGAGTCGGTAGGAGTCGCCTTTGAGGGCGATGACGTCGGCGTGGTGGACGAGCCGGTCGATCATGGCGGCGGCGACGGTGTCGTCGCCGAAGACCTCGCCCCAGCGGCCGAAGGGTTTGTTGCTGGTGACGATCAGGCTGGCGCGTTCGTAGCGGCTCGAGACAAGTTGGAAGAACAGGTTGGCGGCTTCGGGTTCGAAGGGTATGTAGCCGACTTCGTCGATGATCAGTAGCGGGTAGCGGCCCAGCCGTGCGAGCTCTTGTTGGAGACGTCCCGCTTGGTGGGCTTCGGCGAGTCGGTCGACCCATTGGCTGGCGGTGGCGAACAGGACGCGGTGGCCGGCTTGGCAGGCGCGGATGCCCAGGCCGATCCCGAGGTGGGTTTTGCCGGTGCCGGGTGGTCCGAGGAAGACCACGTTCTCGCGTGCGGTGATGAAGTCCAGGGTGCCGAGGTGGGCAATGAGGTCGCGTTTCAGGCCGCGGGCGTAGTCGAAGTCGAACTCCTCCAGGCTTTTGCGGGCCGGGAACCGGGCGGCCCGGATCCGTCCTTCACCGCCGTGGGCTTCGCGGGCTGCGACTTCGCGTTGGAGGCAGGCGACCAGGAACTCTTCGTGGGTCCAGGATTCGGCCCTGGCCCGTTCGGCCAGCCTGGGGACTGCCTCGCGCAGGGTGGGTGCCTTCAATGCTCGGGTCAAGAAGCCGACCTCGCTGGCCAGGTCCCGGCGTGTCGACGCGGAAGAGCTGATCTTGTTTTCGGCCGAGCCGGGTTTAGTGTTGCGGCTGGTCATGATGCCTTCCCTCCGTCAACCAGCCCGGTGCCCGGGTTGGCGTCTAGGTCGACTCCCAAGGCGGTGTCGTAGTCGGTCAACCGACGCTGCTCGACCGCGACCTGTCCTCCATCGTGGGCGGGGTCGTGGACGGGTCGCAGGAGGCGGTCACGGTCGCGTCGGAGCCGGTTCGCCGCGTCGAGGTGATCTTGATCGGTGATGGTTTGATGCCAGCCCCACACACGTTCGTGGTCGGCAACAATCCTTCCCTCACACAGAACCCGGACGCGTTCGAGGTCGGCGATGACCTCGATCCGCCGCCCGACCACGGCCGGGTGGACGGAGTAGTCATTGGAATCCAGCCGAACATAGTGATCACGCGGCAGTCGGGTTGATGCCCGCCAGCCGGTCGCCGGCGGGACGGGCGGCAAGGCCAGCATCGCCTGCCGGTCCGCGCCGATCCGGTCGGTTGGCGCGCAACCCAACGCCCGCCGCGGACGGGCGTTCACCGTTTGCAGCCAGGCCTGCAGCTGAGCGTTGAAATCGGCCGGACCGGCGAACTCCCGCCCTGGCAGGAACGATCGTTCCAGGTAGTCGTGGGCGCGTTCGATGACGCCCTTGTGTTCCGGCTCGGCCTTCTTCAAGATCACCACCTTGGTGCCCAGGACACCGCGGAACGCCTGACAGTCGGCGGTCAACTCCGATCGGCCATAGCGGTGCCGGCCGACCGCTCCCTCACCATCCCAAACCAACGTCCGCGGCACCGCGCCCAACGCTTCGATAAGTTGCCACCAGCCGGCGAACAGGTCCTCCGCGGCGCGGGTCGGGACCAGCACCGCCGACAGCCAACGGGAATAGCCGGTCACCATCGTCAACACCGGCAACTGCGTCGGCCGCCGGACCTGGCCGAACCCCACCGGCAGATTGATCGGCGGGAACCAGAAATCACACTGCGCGATATCCCCGGCCTGATAGCTCGTCCGCGACGCCGGATCCGGCGGCAGATACGCCGGCCGCAACTCCCGCACCCTCTCCTTGAACACCGTGATCCCACGCGTCCAACCAACCCGTTCGGCGATCACCGTGGCCGGCATCGTCGGCACCACCTTCAACTGTTCCCGGATCGCGTCCTCAAACTCATCCACCGCCGACCCCGCCGGCCGACGCCGGTACTTCGGCGGCGCCTCGGAGGCGATCGCAGCACGCACCGTGTTCCGCGAGACACCCAACGTCCTAGCGATCAGCTTGATCGGCAACCCCTCGGCTCGATACAGCCTGCGGATCTCAGCCCAGTCCTCCACTGACAACAACTCCCTTCTCCTCCCGGCTCGAGTTGAGCCGAGAATCAAACGAAGGTGATCAGTTTTCGGGCGACGACACGGGGTCAGTATTCAGCCGACGCCGACAGAATCGCCCGAGCCCTCCTCACCGACGTCGAGCAATGTGACCCGCCCCGGGATGTCTGGAGACTTCATTCGTTGGAAGGATGAAGCCTTATGTCACGTCCCTCGTCATACCCCAAGGAGCTGCGGGAGCGCGCGGTTCGGATGGTCGCTGATACCAAGGGCGACTACCCGTCAGAGTTTGAGGCGATCAAGTCGATCGCGGCCAAGCTTGGTATTGGTTCGGCCGAGACCCTGCGCAAGTGGGTCCGTCGGGCCGAGATCGATGCCGGTCAGCGGCCCGGGGTGACTAGCGAGGAGTCGGCCCAGCTCAAGGCGTTGAAGAAGGAGAACGCCGAGCTGCGCCGGGCGAATGAGATCTTGAAGGCCGCGTCGGCTTTCTTCGCGGCGGAGCTCGACCGCCCACACCGGTCCTAGTCGATTTCATCGCCGAGTACAGGGACCGGTTCGGGGTCGAGCCGATCTGTGCCGTGCTGACCGAGCACGGCTGCCCGATCGCCCCGTCCACCTATTACGACGCTCGCAATCGTCAACCCAGTAAGAGAAACCTACGAGATCAGGAGTTGATCAACTTGATCCAGGCCGAGCGGAACGGCAAGTTCGCCCGGCTGCTCGGTGCCCGCAAGATGTGGCTGCGGCTACGCGGCAAGGGTCACGATGTCGCCCGCTGCACGGTGGAGCGGCTGTTCCGCCAGCTCGGCATCAGCGGCATCACCCGGGCCAAGGCGCCGCGGACCACGGTCCCAGACCAGAAGGCCGAGCGGCCGACCGACCTGGTCGACCGGGCCTTCGTGGCCAGTCGGCCCAACCAGCTGTGGTGTGCCGACTTCACCTACGTCCCGACCTGGGAAGGAATGGTCTATGTGGCGTTCGTCTTCGATGTGTTCTCCCGCCGGATCCTCGGCTGGCGGGCGGCCACCTCGATGACCACCGACCTGGTGCTGGACACCCTGGAGATGGCGATCTGGATCCGCCGCAAGGACGGGATCACCGACCTGTCCGGGCTGGTGCACCACACCGATGCCGGCAGTCAGTACACCTCGATCGCCTTCACCCAGCGGCTGGTCGATGCCGGCGTCGATGCCTCCGTCGGCACCGTCGGGGACGCCTACGATAACGCCCTGGCCGAGTCCCAGATCGGCCTCTACAAGAGCGAACTGATCTGGCCGGGCGGGCCTTGGCGGGGCCGTGATCATGTCGAGATCCAGACCCTGGACTGGGTGCACTGGTTCAACACCGAACGCACCCACGAGTCGATCGATGACTTCACCCCGGTCCAAGCCGAACAGTTCCACTACACCCACCAAGCCCGGCTCAGCCAAACCGGCTGAACCACAAAATCCGGTCTCCGGAAACTCCGGGGCGGGTCAATGGGCTAGATAGCATGGCTGCCACACCATCCGACTCAATATGCATGCCGGCAACACACCAGCCCAACGCCTCTATGAAGAACTCGGCTACCTGCCTAGCTGGATCACCTTCCGCAAGGACACCAAGTAGCCCGAAGAACTGCGTCCAGATGGTCCCGGCAGACGATCGGCAACTTCACACAGGCAACTGGCTATCGGTGGATTTGGAATGTCGGCAAGGATCCGGTTGCAGGCGTCCCATTGAGCCGGGGATGCCCGGTAATCTCCAAAGCACCGATGGCTCACGATGGCGTTGTCAGACAAGGCAACCACCGACGCCATAGGGTCGGTTTCGAAGACGCCGGTTCGGAGGGGTAAACAGGTGTCGAAACGGGCAGTGACCGGAGTACTGCTTGTGGCACTGGCAACGATCGCCACCGCCGGTTGCACATCGCCAGCAGGTCACGGGAACGCTGAACGGTCTGCCTCCGCGTCGCCGAGCACCGCCGTCAACTCCGCCGGAACGCGGCCGCCGCGCCGATCGCCAATCAGACTCTCCTGCGCTGACCAACTCGGAGGTGAGGCAAGCGGCTCAGCCACGCTTGGCCTCGGTTCCGACGCTTGGCAGCATGGCATTTCGGCAAGAGACTTCCGCACGCTTCCGAAGAACGGCGAGTACACCTTCTTCAAGACCTACACCTACGTCACGCCGCACGCGACGAAGACGACAACGCTGCGGGTATTGCAACCGAGCACGGCCTTGCTGTACTACACCGACCGTCAGACTTGGCAGAACGGGCCGTCCGATCAGGAGGTACTACGCGAAGCAGCGCACTCCGTGACGCTGACCAGATGCGGCTCCGATTCCACCGGCTACGCCGGTGGAATCCTCGTCCACGAGCCGCGCTGCGTCACTCTTGACATCCTGCAACGAGGCAAGCCACCACAGCACCGACGCGTCAAAGTGCCCGTCGGAAAACCATGCTGACTACGCTCCAGCAGGTCAATCCGTGGCTATCTTGCCGCGGTCGAGCGGTCCGATGCTGCAGTCGCGCAAGCCGTTCGCCCCGGGACGTCAAGATCACGACCCCGCATCGTCGCCGGAAGCGGATCCTTCACCGGGCGGTAATCAGTTGTAGCGGAAACAGCCGCAGTGGAACCTCGTGCCATGGCCGACGACGCCGCTGCGATCCAGTTTCGGGAGTACTCAGATCAGGACCTGCCAGAGACGTTGAAGCTACAGGTGTTGTGCTTCTTACGGATCGTCTGGCCGGACGGCTTCACAGGTCCCGACCAGTTCCGTCCGCGTCGAGGTCGTAGCCTCACTGCATGCCGGACTCAGATCAGGCTCCCAGCGTATCGGCAATCGGCACGCGGACGCCGCGTGCCCGCTGGTCCGAGGTGCTGGAGGTCGGTGCTCTGGTCTTATTGGCAGCATGCACCGGCCAGCCGAACGACCCCGGACGCGAGTCTCCGGCGGCCACCACGTCGACCGCGACCCCGGCAGATTCGTCGTCCTCGCTTCCGACAGCCGCAACAACGGGGACTGAACGGGTGGAGCCGTTCATCGACAGTTGCCATCAGGCACGCGAAATCACGACCAAGGCGTTCTCGCACTCGGGCGATGTGGCCATCGGCCCGTTGAGCTATGCCGGGCTGAAATACTACCGGGCGCACGCGGCCGAGAGACCGAACTGGGGCTCAGGTTACTTCTTCAAGAGCGGCGCCCAACTTCGGCCCGGCGTGTCGGCCACCGTGTCGATCCAGGGACGGGCGGCCAAATACGCCGCAATTATCACCGAGTCCGGACCAAACCGAGGGTCCCGCGCGGTCACCTACCGCAGCTGCAGCAAGAGCGGTCCGCCAGGCTACTGGTGGGTGGGCGGATTTGTCCTTCGGGACCGCCGTACCGCCTGCGTCCCGGTCAAGGTGACCAGTTCCTTGGGACCAACCGAGCACCGAGCCGTGATCTCGCTCGGAGCAGGCGATTGCAGCTAAGCCCACGACCAAGGCTCGAGGCAACTCGCAGCCCGAACTTCCGCGTTGCGTTTGCCGATCGATCACCGGGCAGTTGCGTGTCCACCTTGTACTGGGCCCTAACGACGACTGGGACTAGCGTCCCAGCGGCGTCCGCGGCGCACGTCGACCACCTACGAGGAGGGCCGGTGCACGGCTTTACCGATGTCGATCACCAATCGCAGCCCGAGGAGTTGATGCGCATACTCGACACGCTTGCCGAGGAGCCGTTCTACGCCCGCTACCAATCCCGAGTCCGTGAGCTGCTCCATCCAGCAGCCGGAAGACACTATGTCGAGGTCGTGCCCGGAACATGGAGCCAATGCAGCGCGTCCGATCAGCGAACAGCCGGTCGACGTCGTCACCCTCGACAGCGCAGAATCCATGACTAACGCTCAGCGCACCCTGCGTCTTTTTGCTGTCGCCGCCAGGGTTCTACTTCAGGTCCGAGCCACCGGGCTTTGATAGGGATTGAGGCGTCGTCTCGGTGGTTGCGAACAGGCGGCGCACACCGCCGCGGGCTAGCATGAGGACGATGATCAGCGCGGTCACCTGGAAGAAGCCGCCCAGGCGGACGTAGCCGCCGAACGCTAGCGCCACCAATTCAAGTACCAGGAACTTGCTCCCCGGGAGCACCAACAGAAGCGTGATCGCGCTGACGATACGAATCAACAAGGTCTCGGCCGTCCGGATCCTGTTCACGACCTTCTTCTTCACCCACAGCACGACCTCGAGGACGAGCTTCAGCAAGACCGCGGTCAGAAGGGCAAGCAAGAACGACTCGGAAATTACGTCCGGGAACAGCTGAATGAACACGCCCAGAACCACCACGTAGACCAGAACGTCCACGAGGCCAATCGGGCGAATCCGCACCCGAGCGACTGTATCGCCCATTACGTCGTTGATGCGGCTTTGGAACATCCGGGCGCCCTACACATGAAGCCACAGGTACTGCCGGTCGAACGTGCTTTCTCGCCGGCGAACGGTTGCCTACCCAGTGGTCGCCCCTGCCCGGTCACCGTTCCCTGCCCGGTGACAGTTGCTCAGCGGACGCGGACGTCGACCGCCCGGCGACGTCCGTCGACGGACAGATCATCGGGCACGCTGACCGGGCAGCGACCGGAGCGTGAAATCAGTGTTGCAGAAGGGATCGATTACCGGGCGGCGTACAGATCCCGGATCAGTGCGGTTTCCGCCGCGTGGTGGATGAGCTCATCGAGCGTATGCAGAACCAGCCCCCTGCGTGGGACATCGCCGTACGGACCAGCGATTGGCCCGATCGGCTGATCAAGATCGAGGTCCGGTCGACGGATCAGCGCAACAAACTCATCCATAACGCTCTGCGCGGTCTTCACGGCCGTCCGGGCCGATTCAGCCGGCGACAGCTTGGGTGCGTCGGACGCAGGAGCGCCGACCCACTCCCAGTTACGTCTCCCACCAACTGCCTCCGCAATGTGGTCAAGTCGCCACCGGACTGTCACCTTCTCATCGTCGGAGATCGGCCGCCATATCCACTCGTCGTCAGTGAGGCCAGCCATTCGGTCAACCAATCGCTGACCTGTCTGCTCGAACAGCTCCGCAACGTCCTTGTTCGGATATCCCACGATCGCCATCCTCACACAGGCAGGCGACTTGTACCGCAAGAGGTTACCCGGCCGACAGAGCTGACAGTCGGCCGTCGCGGTCCTTAGCCCGGCACGCCAACGGGCAGCCTCACCGGGCAACCCGCTCAGCGCGGAATCGGACGTCCGGAAGGGATCCACTTGCGGCGACGATATCTGGCCGTGATGTTGGTGCACGGCAACGAAACGATCACCGGGAACCGAACGTCCTACGGGCGGAGCGCCGCCTCTCTTGCATCGTGAACGGGCGAGGCTTCGAAAGACTCCAGTTGATCAACAACCGGATCGATGGAGGGGCAAATGGTCAAGTTATCTGGGTCTCCTGAGGTTTCCGTGGGTGGTCCTATTGAGGTCTGACGGCATCTCATTCGGCGCTGCATCCGGGCAGTGGTGCGCATAGTCCGCCGGTACCGCTCGATCGTCTTGGCCAGCTTCACGAACGCGGGCAGCCTGGATCGTCGGGCCCAGGACAGCCACCCGGCCAGCAGCCACCGACCCCACGTGCCCTTGGCGGCGAAAACCTCGCGGAGCTGCACCTTGAGCAGTTACGGGGCCTCAGCCGCGCTCGCACGGGCGAGCCACTCTTCGGTGGTGTTGGTGTGGGGGAACGAATCGGGAGGCACGGGCACGCCCAATCGCTCGCACAGCGGCTCCCAGCCCGCTCGGGCATCCCATTCCAACAGTCGCCCGGGCGGGCAACTCGCCCGGACGTCGGCGTTCCACCCCTCATACGCGGCCATCGCGGCCGCGGGATCGTCCCATGCCTCCCCGAACACGCGCTCGGTGAGCCCGTCGGACATCGCGAACCATTCCCCCGGAAGGTCCACGTGTTGGCGGCGACGCATCACCGACCACACCGTGCGATCCGCGCTACGCCACCAGGTCTGCGGGTCTTGACGGGTCGACAGCACCACCAGGGCGTCGGGATAAAGGTCGGCGAGCTCCCGCCAGAACACCGACGCTGGCCAGTCCACGGCGGCGACGCACCCGGCGAATACGCCCGCCCATTCCACCGCCTGCCCGTCCAGGGCCGCTTGCCAGGCCGGGACGTCGACGAAGTCGCGCTCGAACACCACGGACATGTGGTAGCACTGCGCGCCCAGCAACCGTTCCAACGCCAGCTTCAACGACCTGGTTCCAGTGCGTGGCAACCCCGCTCCGATCACCTGGATCCCCGCGCCCATGCCCCGGATCATCCCAAGAGCCTGCGAGGCAGGTCAACCGGTGGAGCCTGGCGAACTCTTCGTGATGTGCCAGAACGATGAGATTTCAGGCATTGTCGATGCCGAATCACTCGGCAGCCGGCACTCGCGCCCTGGACTACGCAACGCTGCTACCCAGGCTCCTGAAGCAGGGCGCCAGCCGGGACTGTCAGAAAAACGGTGGGTGGGTTCGGCCTGATTGAAAGGATCGGGCCGAACCCAAACACCGTTTTTCTTACAGGCCCGGATCCGTTGCGCACAGACGATTGCCGGCGCATGCGAATGCCCTTTGGGGCTGCCCGGACAATTGCCCGGACCCGTACGGCCGCGGGCGGCGACTCATCGTCGCGGCCGGCGACAGCCCGCTGGGCACTATGTTGTTCGCAATGGCTAGCGACTCAACGGATCGATCATGGGTTGCGGGTGCAGTGCTCGGCAGTCATGGTGGACAGGGGCGAAGTAACGGCAAGGCTCCCGTCCAGCGAGGCACCGACTGCGGAGGTGAGTCTTGAACTTTGTCGAGATGGCGACAGCCGAGCGGACAGAGCTGGCCGATCTGCTGGCGACTCTGACACCGGAGCAATGGGACGCGCCGTCGCTATGTGAGGGCTGGCGGGTTCGGGATGTGGTCGCTCATGTGACGAGCTTCGACAAAGTCAGTCTGGTTGGCATGTTGCGCCGCGTCGTCCGCGGTCGAATTGTTCACGCCAACCAAGTGTTTGTTGATGAACTGGCACCGCTGAGTGCCCAACAGCTTTTGGATAGGCTCCGGGCGCATCTGCGGCCAGAAGGGTTGGCCGCGAGCTTTGGGGGCAGGCTCGCCCTGTTGGATGTCATCATCCATCACCAGGACATCCGTCGCCCGCTGGGTTTGCCACGCCAGATCCCCGCTGACCGGTTGCGTCAGGCGTTGAATGACTGCGTGTGCAGCCCGGAGTTGCCGGCGTGGCACATCGTCCGCGGCGTGGGCCTGACGGCGAGCGACCTGGATTGGAGCCACGGTTCGGGACCGGAGGTTGCTGGACCGGCAGAAGCCATGTTGATGGCGATTGCCGGTCGGGCGAGCGCGGTTGGAGAGCTGACCGGTCCAGGGCAGCCGGTTGTGGGCCGCGCGGATCGCCAACTGACCGACCGCAGCCCGATCGTGGTACGGGCCGCCGGGACTCGCCGGGCGTGGCATGGGCAGGCGGTCGACCCGTTGGCCAGAGCTTCCGGTCGTCATCCTCGGCGCGCCGTTGCTCTTCGACCAGCTGCATGCGGACCTGAAATGTCGACTGCCACTGAAAGGCGTTGTCATTCCAGTCCTTGCACGCTCGACAACGTTAAGGGACAGTGACGAGCATGACGGCGGAACGGTTGACCGGGCAACAGATCGTCGATGCCGGGCTGGACGGCTGGGGACTGCTCAACTTCTACGGGCTGCACCGGCTGCACGCCAGGATCCACACCGGTGACTTCTCCCGCGGCCATCGAGTAGCCGAGAGGATCGCCGCGGCAGCCGAAGAACGTGCTCATGAAGTCGAGATCGATCTCCGTCCCTCCCGCGTCGACGTGAGGCTATGCAGCCCGTCGGTGGGCGGCGTCAGCTCGGTCGACGTGGAGCTGGCCCGCCAGGTGTCAGCGATCGCGGCGGATGTGGGCGCCGAGCTCGAATGCCGGACCGTCTCCCAGATCGAACTCGGCCTGGACACTCCGGACCAGGACCGGCTGGGACCCTTCTGGGCTGCCGTGTACGGCGGTGACTACACCGACCCCGGCGAGTGCGCCGATGTTGTCGATCACGGCCAGGCGATGCCGCCGATCTGGTTCCAACGCTCCGGCAGCGAGGAACCTCGGCAGCGATTCCACCCCGACATCTACATTGATCCGGCCCAGGCCCGGCCGCGCATCGATGCCGCGCTGGCTGCCGGAGGAACCTTGGTCAGCGACGCGGCGGCACCAACGTTTTGGGTGCTCGCGGATCCGGACGGCAACAGGGTCTGCCTGGCCACCTGGCAAGGAGGCCGCTACTGACTCCGGCCCGGAAGACGCTCCCTGCCCGGTGATCGTTCGCGGACCGACACCGCCGCCGACCGGCCGGTGAGCCCCATCGCCGGGCAGATCATCGGGCAACTTCAGCGGGCACCGCGATGAGCGCGGAGTCGGTGTCGCACAAGGGATCCGGTTCCGGGCAGGGTTGTAGCCCGTTGCTGGCGTCGGTGAGCGCGGGCTACATCCCCCTCTGATCGGGCAATGCGCAGGTCGGGCAGCTCCGAGACCAGCGTCCATCAGGTCCCGCTGGTTCAAGACGAGCGCGAGCGGGACTGTCCCACTCCCGACAGTGAGGGGCCTAGCCTGTTCGGGGGTCGACGGTTGGCGTTGATGCAGACGAGTTTGGAGTCCCGGGAGTCTTCCGTGTGTCGACGAGTTCCTCGGCGATCCGGATCAGCTTGCGGTTCTCATCGCGTGAGACTCTGACCAACACGGCGAAGGCTTGTGCGGCCGACAGTTGATAACGCTCCATCAAGATTCCCTCGGCTTGACCGATCACGGTCCGGCTTCGGACGGCGCTGGAGAGGCCCTCGATCGACTGCCTGGCCGCGATTGCCACCGCTGTGTGCGCGGCCAATGCCAAACCGACAGCCTCGTCGTGGCCGTCGAAGGCGATGACCCGGTCTGAATACAGGTTCAGGGTGCCGTAGGAATGCTCGCTGGTGAACAGCTGGAAGCAGAGGATGCTGCCAATTCCCAGGTGTTCAGTTGCCCACCGGGCCCACCTTGGCCACCGGTCATCAGTGCTCAACTGGGGGGAGCTGACCGTTTCGTGTTCGCCGAGGCTTTGGAGGCAGGGTCCCTCGTTGAAGGCGTACTGCTGCTTGTCGCCAGTGACGACGACCTCGTCGGTGGCGGCGACGGTCGTGATTTTGCCTCGGTGGACCAGGCTGACGCCGGCATGGTCGCAGCCGTCAATGACCTCGACAGCGAGCTCGGCCACGCGGTCGAGTACGTCGCCGGCCGGGAGGTCGGCCAATTCGCGGGCAACCGCAGCAAATCTGTCCCCGGGATCCTGCGCACGCATGACAGAACGATCTCACCAACGCCGCCGACGACCACAGCTGGTCCCAGCCGTTACCAAGATGATGGCTCCTCGCGAGCACGCGTGGAGCCATCTTCCTTGCGGCGATCTTGAAAGCCCAGAAGGACTGGATCGCGTGCAATGGCGGATGTCGTCAACGGCTATAGAGCACCCGCCGGGGGTCGGAGTGTGACCGCCGAGAGCGTCATCCGTACCGACCCAGTACCCAGCAACTGCAACGCGCGAACGCTGGTCATCAATGTTTCGGCTCGACAGGGACGCATCATCGAATCGATGACCGGTTTGAGGTTCACGGTGTGTTCCCAAGCTGGCGGGTAAACAAGCATCAGCGAGGCTGGGGAGATTCTAGATAGACCGGCCTCGTTTGGGCCCGTCGGTTCAAGATCACGTGCCGGCAGGCCCGCCCCGGATCGGATCCTCGACCGGGCGTGCGGAGACTCTGAGGCGAAGCCGGGGCTTGACCGGTCGTGGTGGCCCCGCTACGTCCGCGGCCCGGGGCGGCCGGGGCAGACGATCCGGCGCCCTCGTGCTTGACCAGCGCCAGGGCGGCGCTCGGTTCCAGCAGGTTGTACACCGTCTCGGCAACGACGAAGCCGATCCGTCGGTAGAGAGCCCGTGCCCGGTCAACCCGAGTCGAGTCCGGTCCACCAGACCCCGGTCAGGTGACGCAGATTTTGATGATGTTGATCGTGATGGTGCCGGGGGTGTGGCCGTGTCTGGTCAGCAGGTTGTTGATCGTGCGTCGGACGTCTTGGGCTGTTTGATATGCCGTTTGGTTGGTCAGGATGCTGATGTCGAGTTTTGCGTTGGTGCGTGTTGGTCTTTGGGTGAGGATGACTTGGCTGTTTTGGGCTGGGGTTGATCGGTGAAGGTGGCCGATCGCTTGGGCGAGGTTGGCTTCGATGCGGTGCACGCCGGTTGTCGCGCTGATCGCGTCGGTGATGATCTGGGCCAGTTCCGGGATCGGGGTGGGACTGGTCGGCTGGGGTGGGTGGATGGGGTCAGGCATCGTAGATGTCCTCCACGTGCACCTCGATGGTGGTGACGGTTAGCCCGGCCCGGCGGGATATTCGGTCGATGATGGTTCGGCGTAGCTGGGTCATGGCTTGGGGGATGTTGGTTTGGGCGCTGACGGCGGTCCGCAGGTTGATGGTGATGGATGCCGGTTTCTCCGTGTGCTGACTCGTGTCGCCGGTTGGGTCGATGGTGACGACGCAGCGGCGTGCGTGGATTCCGGGCAGTTGATCGGCTGCGTCGCGGATTTGGCTGGATAGTTCGAGTTCGCTGATGGTCAGGGTCGGCTTGGGCTGGCCGATGCTCGGTTGAATCAGGGGAAGCATCCGGCTGCGGCGGGCTTCGTTGCGGGCGACCTCCAGCACCGATCTCTTGATTCGTGGGCTGACGTGGAAGTCGGGATCGGTTGTGTCGTGGGCGAGGAGGTCCTGGGTCGCCTGCTGTAGCCGTTGCAGGGCGGCGCGGGCATCGCGGCAGAACGGGCAGGTGAGCTGGTGTGGGTCGGGCGGCTGGCTGATGTTTTCCCAGGTTTCATCCACGGATCGGCCGCAGGGCAGGAACGCGTCATGCTGACGTGGTCCTTGCGGGTTCGCGTGGTTGGTCATCGCCATGAGGCCATTCCTTCGGCGAGTTGGTGGCGCGCGCGTGCGAGCCGCCCGCGTACGGTGCTGACCGGCAGGTCGAGCACTTGGGAGATGTCGGCATAGCTGAGTTGGTCGACTTCGGTGAGGATCCAGCAGACTCTGAGTTGCGGCGGAAGATCCGTGAGGGCGCGGTTGAGGCTGTGTCGCAGCTGCTCGGTCTCGACAGTGATGGCCGGGTCGGTATCACCGGCTCTGGTGGTGTTTCCGCCGTTGGTCTCGTCGAGTTGGAGCTGGTCGCGGCTTGCGCGGAGTTGGTCCAGGCACCGGCGGGTGATGATCCGGTAGATCCATGCTCTGAACGTTTCGGGTGCGTTCAGGGTCGGGAGTTTCCTCCAGGCGGCGATGAATCCTTCTTGCAGCACGTCCTCGGCGATCGTGCGGTTCCGCAAGAGGCGGACCGCGAGTCGGTACAGCGGTGCCTCATAGGTGTCGACGAGAAATTCGAAGGCGGCAACCTCTCCGGCCTGGGCGCGGACGACCAGTGTTGTCTCATCCCAGTTCACCGACTCCACAGGACGGTGTTGCGCCGTGGGACCGGGCGGACTGGCAATTGTGGGGCTCATCTGGCCCTCCTCTGCCTTGCGGGTGCCCATGCGCTGGACCAGGGACGGCATGACGAGGGGCAGTTGGCGGTGTGCCGTGCGCGAGCTTGAATGGCTGCCGGTCCGTCGCGAACGCGACTGGGCTCCCTTGTTCACTCTACGTTCGTGCTCCGCGTCCGGTGCTGGTGATGGCTGGTGCGCTGGTGGATGGGCCGGCGGGGAGGGTGACGTGGCCGGCGCTGGTATGTCCGCGACCGATCTCCAGTTGGACTGCGAGCCGGGCTACGTCGGTGTCCAATGCTGTCTGCAGGTCAGCGATCACGGTTGTCTGGATGAGACTGAGCAGCTGGCCGATGTCGGCCCGTTCGTCGGCTGTGACTTTGAGGCTGAGTTCGGGGTCCCGCGCAGTGCCGCGTAGCTGGGCTACGACTTGGCTGACGTCGTGAAACGACTCGACCTGCCGACGCACGGCATCAGACACTGTTTGGCTGTCCACCTGGGTGATGCCGGATCGGACGTCGTCGTGCAAGCGGAACGGTTGAGCCAACCCGCGCCGCGGAATCTGACGGACCAGCCATGCCAGCCCGGCGAGGAACAACAGCACACCGACGATGATCACGCTGAGCACGCCCAGAGGATCATTCAGCCAAGAGACAGCCGCGGGGCTAAGAATGGTGTCATCGGGGCCGGGACGGTTCAGGTTCAGGCCGATTGCTGCTGCGGCCTGTTGCAGTCCGTCCTGCGAAATCAGCGTCCCGAGCAGCCCGGCAACGAGCAACACCACTCCGATGATGATCAGCCAGGCGCGATTGACCCCGGAGGCGAGGTAGCGCATCAGATCTCCTTCGTCCAGGCCGTGGTGTTGATCCGCGGCACCGGGCTGAGTCCGGCATCGGTCAACGCGGCCTGGACTGCGACGGTGACGGCTTGGGCGATGTCGCCCGTGTGCCGAGATGTGGTGCCGACCGAGACCCGGACCCGCCGGGCGCCGGCCTTGACCGTCACCGACTCCACCCCATCGACCAGATCCGCGTGGGCTGCCGCGAGCCGGGCGATGCCCCGGCGGCTGATCACGAACTCCGTTTCGGGCGTCGTGCCAGGCGTGGAGCCTGTGCCGATACGTGTGCCGATGCGGGCAGCGTTGTAGCGGCCCGGTGTGGCGCCGGCGATGATCATGATCAGGCCGAGAACGGCTGCGCCGATACAGAAGATCAACCAGCCGGTGGATCCCCACGAGATCTTGGCCAGGTACCCCAGGACAGCTTGCGCCGGTGCCGGCCACGTACCGTCGATCAGGCGCCAAACGCCGACAAGCACGATCAACACACCGGCGACTGTCAGCACACCGGCAGCGATCGATGCCGGCACGGTTCGGCTGGGGCGACGCTGCAGCCCGGGTGCCCGGCGGGTCATCGCAAGGCCCCCGCGCTCTGCTCTTGTCTGCGTTCCCCGACGGCAACGATGTCGATGTCGACTCGGCCGACACCGATCCCCGTCAGCTGCTGCACCTGCTCGGTGACATGATCTCGGACCCGCTGAGTTGCTGACCGCAGCGACGTCGGATACTCCACCGCCAGCTCGATCGCCAGATGGACTGCATCGCTGGACAAGTCGACCTTGACCTCCGGGCGCGCATCCAGGTCGGTGTGCTCGCCGATACCAAGGAAACCGCCCGATCGACCACCGGAGGCGGCCACTTCGGAAGCAGCCTGGGCCGCGATCCGCTGCACCACCCGCTCAGGGATTTGTACCCGACCACGCAACCGCGCGGGCACTTCCGGCCCAGACCCGCCCGCACCCAGCCGACCATCGTCGCTCGGATACCTGATCCCGGTGGACATCATCGGCGCTCCGTCGCCCGACCCAGCAGACGTGGCAAGTCGATCCGGCCATCCAGAACCAGCCCGACGATCAAACCGACCGCACCGAACACCGCCACAATCAAGAACGGCCCGAAGCCACCAAACGCCGCCGTCACGCCCAGAACGAGCCCGACAAACAAGGCAATCGTGGTACGAGACATTTCAATCCTCCTGACACCGGTCGATGGATTCGACCTACCGAACTCGTCGGAAAGTCCAAACGCCGACCGGTCAGTCTGAGAGATCGGCGCCGGCCCGCTCACGCGACCGGGAAACTCAGCGGAGTTGTTCATCAGAGCTGGTCTGACCACCAGCGGAATCGTCGTCATCCTCGGGCAGATGAACGTCCGTGACATCGACATCAACCGACACCACCGACAACCCGGTACCGCCCTCGACAGCCCGGATGACGTTCTCCCGAATGTCCTGCGACACCTCGGCGATCCGAGCGCCGTACTCGACAACGATCGACACATCGATGGCGGTCTCTCGCTCACCCTTCTGCACCGCGACCCCACCAGTCACACTCGGCTGCCCGGTGCCGGGAACACGCTGTGACAGATTGTTGAACGCGCGTCGAGCAACATTGCCCATCGCGTACACGCCCGGCACCTCCCGTACAGCAAGACCGGCAATCTTCTGCACCACGGTGTCCGCAATGGTCGTATCGCCCAAAATCGTGTGTAGATCATCCAACTGCTTCTGATCCGGCTCAGCCGCCTTCGCCGCAGCCGAAACAGCGCGCTGCTCCTCACCGGTGACCGGTCGAGTCGTCGTGGACTCACTCATCTGAAACTCCTTAGATCCGCGGCACGCACGATGTTGCATTCCGCTCTCAACCGTTAAGACGCACGCCGAGACGAATCCTCACACCAGCAGCCACATCTCCATGACCAAAGAGCCCCCACCAGCCCCGGCCAGAGCCATCGCTCGCGATTTCAGGCAAAGACGTCACCCGGGTCAGCTGACCCTGCCAGCTCCGCGTCCGACCAAGGTTCCCTGCCCGGTGATCGTTCCCCTAATGAGACGTCGGCTGGGCGAATTTTCCTGCTTCACACCGGGTTGTCCGTTAGACCCGCCCGGCTCCGATGCCCCAAACGGGGCGTCATACGGATCGGATTCACACAGCTTGAGGGATTCGTGTTGCCGCTGGAGGCCGACGAACGGCTCACGCGTCAAGCGAAAGATCAGCTGTTTCCGGACACGTCCTTGGGCAGTTCGAGGTCACTGTGCACGATCTCCTCGATGGAGACGTCGCGGAAGGTGAGCACCTTGGCGCTCTTCACGAATCGGGACGGCCGGTACATGTCCCACACCCAGGCGTCGGCCATCGACACCTCGTAATAGACGTCGCCGCCCTCCGTGCGGACCTTGAGGTCGACGGCATTGCACAGGTAGAAGCGACGCTCGGTCTCCACGGCGTAGGTGAAGATGCCGACGACATCCTTGTACTCGCGATACAGCTGCAGCTCCAGATCGCTCTCGTACTGCTCGAGGTCCTCTGCACTCATCGCGTCCCACCTTCTGTGATGTCTGCCTGTGCCGTCTCGGCGGAGACCATCCCGCTGTCGCCGTCCGGGTCGACGCTCTGGATCTGTCCGGTCTCGATCTGTCCGGTCTCGATCTGTCCGGTCTGGGGGTCCACCCGCTCCCGATCGCCGCGGCCGAGGATGGACCGTACGACCTGGCCTGGTTTCACCGTCCGGGCGACGTTGTCGAACCGCATCCGGTGCACCGTCGACGGCCCGAGCCGGTCCAGGTGTTCCTGATGCAAAGGTGTGCAGTAGCCCTTGTGGACGGCGAACTCGTACTCCGGGTAGACCTCGTCCAGCTCGGCCATCATCCGGTCGCGGGTCACCTTGGCCAGCACCGATGCCGCCGCGACGCAGGCCGCCACCCGGTCACCCTTCCGGATCGACAGGCCGGGCACCCCCAGCCCGTCCACGCTGAACCCGTCGGTGAGCACATAGGTCGGCGGCACATCCAACCGCAGGAGCGCCCGGCGCAGCGCCTCGACATTGGCCACGTGCATCCCCAGCCGGTCGCACTCCTCCGGCTCGATCGCCACCACCGACCAGGCGATGGCCTTCGCGACGATCTGGTCGTAGCAGCGTTCCCGCTGGGCCGCGGTCAGCAGTTTGGAGTCGCGCAGCCCGGTGATCTGCTTGGACTTGGCATCGGAGAGGATCGCGGCCCCGGCGACCAACGGACCCGCACAGGCCCCGCGACCCGCCTCGTCGGCCCCGGCCACCGGCGACAGCCCGACCCGCTTCAGGGCCCGCTCGTAGCCGTAGATCCCGCTGTCCCGCCTGACCTGCACCCGGCCGCTCCCGGGAGACGCCTGACCGGAAGCTCCACCATTACCCACAAGCGTCATTGTGCGACCTGATCACCGGGGCGGCGGGCGCCGGGGCCTTGGGATCGGGAACGTTCTCGAAGGTCTTCGGGATGTGGATCCAGGTCGCCCGACTGAACGGCGCGACGATCGCGAACACCGGCCCGACGACATCGTCCTTCGGGACGAAGGCGCTCATCGACGTCCCGTCGGCCGTCTGGTCCCTGAGGTGACAGCGGGAATCCGCGCTGTCGTCGCGATGGTCACCCATCACCCAGAGCCGGTCCCTGGGTACGACAACGTCGAACGGCTGGTCCGACGGCTTGGATTGCTGGCCGTCCTGGGAATAGAGGTAGCTCCGCTCGTCCAGCGGCTGGCCGTTGACGGTGATCCGGCCCTCGCTGTCGCAGCACTTCACGTGGTCGCCGGGCATGCCGATCACCCGTTTGACCAGATATTCGCTGCTGGTGTTGGGAAGGACACCGATGAATTCCAGGGCCTTGCCGATCGGACTGCGTTCGGGCGCCTGCGGCTCGTCACCGAGCCAGTGATCAGGATCCTGGAACACGACGATGTCGCCGCGCTCGAAGTGGGTGACCTTCTGCACCGCGATCCGGTCATTGACGTTGAGCGTGTGCTCCATCGATCCCGACGGGATCAGGAACATCTGCCCGAGGAAGGTGCGGATCAGGAAAGCGATGACCAGTGCGCCGACGACGACGATCACCAGTTCCTTGATCAGACCACCGATCTTGTCACCGACCGTCTCAGGATTGTCCTCGGTGCCCCGTCTGGCGTTCACCGGCTCGCTTCCCGACACTCTGCTCCGCCGGCACTGCGGCCGAACTGTCGGCAGCGTCGTCGGCCGGTCATCGGGTGTTCCGCCATCGGGTGATCCGCCATCTGGTGATCAATAGCCACTGCGCCATTATCACCCGAGCACCGGACCATCCCGGTGACGCCGTGGCTGTGAACCGGCACCCGGGAGGAGGGCACGGGACGCTCGAAGCGTGCCTCAGGCCTCGCGCTTCTCCTTGATCTTGGCGGCCTTGCCACGGAGCCCACGCAGGTAGTAGAGCTTCGCGCGGCGCACATCGCCGCGGCGGTCGACCTCGATCTTGTCGATGATCGGGCTGTGCAGCGGGAACGTGCGCTCCACGCCGACACCGAAGCTGACCTTGCGGACGGTGAAGGACTCGCGCACGCCGCTGCCGGAGCGGGCGATCACCACACCGGTGAACAGCTGGACACGGGAACGGTTGCCTTCGACAACCCGGACGTGCACCTTGACGGTGTCACCCGGACGGAAGTCTGGGATGTCGTCACGCAGCGACGCCTTGTCCAGCGCGTCGATCAGTGCGGGGGAAACAAGCTTGGCCATGTTCGGTGTCCTTGCCCGGTGCCACAGGTCACCGTTAGCGGTGATGTCTTGAGATCCTCGGGGCGCGGACGTTCCCCCTGTGGCAGGAGCCGCGAACGTCGAGGACAACAGCAGACCATCTTGCCACAGGAGCCCGTGCGGGTTGAAATCGTCCTCGTGACGAATCATCAGGCCGATCCCCAGCCCGCTCCCAGGTTCCACATCGTCGGCTGGCTCATCGTACGGCGCGCCGGACGGCTGCTGCTCGCGCGCCGAGCCGGCGTCAGCTATCACTCCGGCCACTGGGGATTGCCCGGAGGCCACGTCGAGCCCGGCGAGACCCTGCCGATGGCCGCGTCCCGGGAGGCTTTCGAGGAGGTCGGGATCCGCACCGATCCGGACGATCTGGTGCCGGTCGGAATGGCGCGGTACGTCGACGGTGACGCGGCCGGTCTTGACGTCTTCTTCACCGCAGAGGCCTTCGACGGCGAGCCGGCCCCGGTGAGCGAGTGCGATCGGGTCGGCTGGTTCGGCCTGGACGGGTTGCCGGACCCGATCCTGCCCTGGCTGCCGGATTCGTTGCACCAATACCTCGTGGACCGCAACTGGTACGCCGAATCACTCGGCTGAGGAGGCCAAGGCCTCGACGCGGGCGAACCGCCCGGGCGGCGGCTCGGCGGTGAAGCTGATCTCCCCGGTCAGACCGATCTCGTCCAGGAAGGGTCGATCGTGGCTGGCGACCAACAGCGCACCGCGGTACTGGCGCAGCGCCGACGTCAGGGCCGCCACTGTGTCCAGATCGAGGTTGTTGGTCGGTTCGTCGAGGATCAGCAGTTGCGGTGCCGGTTCGGCCAGCAGCAGACCGGCCAGACTGGCCCGGAAGAGTTCCCCGCCGGACAGGGTCCGGGCCGGCCTGGTGATCACGTCGGCGCCGAGCAGGAACCGCGCCAGCCGGGCACGCAGCGTGTTGTCGTCCGCGCCGGGCGCCAGCCGTGAGACCGAGGTGAGCACCGGAAGGTCGGGGTCGAGGATCTGCAGCCGCTGGGGCAACAACCGGATGGGGACGTACCCGGTCACCCGGCCCGATCGCGGCGGCACCGCACCGGTGACGGTGTCGATCAACGTGGTCTTGCCGGTGCCGTTGCCGCCGGTCAGCGCCAGCCGTTCCGGTCCACGGATGTGCAGGTCGACCTCGACCCCGTTCCGCAACACAAGATCATCGGTGATCACGATCTCCCGGCCGCCCGGCACGCTCGTCGCACTGAGGTCGACCCGGACCCGGTCGTCGTCGCGGACTCGTTCCTCGGCCTCCTCCAACTGCTTCCTGGCCTCGTCGAGATCCGCCTCGTGACCACCGCGCAGCTTGCCCTGGGACACCTCGGCCTTGCGCTTCATCGCACCGGCGAGGATCGCGGGCATGTTGCTCTTCTCCGCGAACTGTTTGCCGTAGCGGTTGTGCCGGTCCATCTTCGTCTGGGCCTCGATCAATTCCCGCCTCTGCCGCTTCAGGTTCGCCTCCGCGGTCCGTACGGCCCGGGCTGCGGCCTCCTGTTCGGTCGCCACCGCGGCGGTGTAGGCCGAGAAGTTGCCACCGTAGAAGGTGATCGCGGAGTCCCTGAGCTCGGCGATCTGATCACAGAGTTCGAGCAGCTCGCGATCATGGCTGACCGCGACCACCGGGCCCGGCCAGCGGCGTACTGCCTGGTAGAGCCGATCACGCGCGGGGCCGTCGAGGTTATTGGTCGGCTCGTCCAGCAACAGGACGTCCGGCCTGGCCAGGAACTGGGCGGCCAGGGCCAGCAGAACGACCTGGCCGCCGGACAGTGTGCCGATCCGTCGGTCAAGATCAAGATCGCTGAAGCCGAAGGCGGCCAGTTCGGCCCGGACCCGATCTTCGATGTCCCAGTCGTCCCCGATGATCTCGAAGTCCTCGAGTCTGCCGTCGCCGGCGTCGACCCGGGCAAGTGCCTGCAGCACCGTCCCGATGCCGAGTACGGAGGCGACCGTGCGGTCGCCGGCCAGCACGAGATCCTGCGGGAGATAGCCGATCCGCTCAGGTCGTTCCACCGACCCGGAGGTCGGGGTCAGCGTTCCGGCCAGCAGTTTGATCAAGGTCGACTTGCCTGCGCCGTTGCGACCGACGAGTCCGGTGAAGCCCTCGGTGAAGGTGGCGGTCAGCTCCTCCAGCGCAATTTCCCCGCTGGGAAAGGAGAACGTGAGGTCGTGACAGACCAGGACGGGTGGCATGATGATGCTCCTGAAGTCGATTGCGGGCGCACCGACGCGTCGTTCGGTGCAGGGTTCGCGACTTCAGAGATCCACCAGACAGCCTTTCGCCGACAACAGGGCTGGCCCATCGTACCCACCGCCGGCCCGGGACTCAACCCGGTAGCCGCAGACGACCGGCTATGTGACCGCTCCGCGGGCGAGCCAGGCGGCGAGCACCCTGTCCTCGGTCACCGCGCTCAGGCCGGCTCTCCGCTCCCGGCCGGCATCCAGGGTCCGCTCGTGGTCCAGCGCCCGGGCCAGCGTCTCCTCCAGCGGCCGGAGCCGCAGACCGTTGCGCTGCGCGGCAGCGATCGACCGGTTGCCGAATCCGCGATCCTCGGTCGGAACCCAGAGCGGTAGCGAATCGGGGCCGGCCCAGTACTGCACGCCATGATCGACAAGGAACTGTGGGTCCACGGTGATCTTGGGCCCGCGGTGTCCCGCGACCCGAGCGGCAGCGTCCAGCACTGCCGGGAGGGGTTGCGGTTCGCCGGTCGCGTTGAAGGTTCCCGACACGCTGTGCTGCGCGGCGTTGACCAGCCATTCGGCGAGGTCATCGACATCGATCAGTTGGACGTCGTCGGTGACATCAGGTACCAGGACCTGATCGTCCCGATCCCGGGCGAAGCGGGCGGGCCAATAACCGACCCGGTCGCTGCGATCGCCGGGACCGCCGATCAACCCGGCGCGGCAGATGTGGGCCCGGTCCCCGATCACCGACCGCACCGCGTCCTCACAGGCCACCTTGGCCGGCCCGTAGTCGGCCATCTGGGTGAATCGGTCGGCCACCAGCGGCTCGTGGAGCGCCGCCTGTTCGTCCTGCCCGGGCGTGCTGTCGTCGGCGTACACGGAGAGGGTCGAGACGAAGCTCCAATGTCCGGTCCGACCGGCGATCGCGTCCAGCGCCTGGCGGACCTGGATCGGCTGCATCGCGACGTCGATGACCGCGTCCCAGTCCTGGCCGGCCACCGCCTCGTACGCCTCCGGCCCGGCATCCCGGTCAGCCCGGACCCAATTCGCGCCCTCCGGTGGACGGGCGGTCGTGCCCCGGGCCAGGCAGGTCACCCGGTGCCCGCGGTCCAAGGCGTATCGCGCTGTTGCCGCCGACAGGAAGGCCGTCCCACCCAGAATCAGGATCCGCATCCCTTGATCATCCCCACCGTCGGCCGCCCGTCAAGTGCTTGGGGCCAGGTTTTCCGCGTAGCAGACCCGTCGCCCGGGCGGTTCGGGGTCAGCGGTGGCGCAGACAGCGACGTATCGGCGAGCATCGTCGATGTTCGGCGCCCGAGGCACCCTCGGGCCGAAGCGATCTGGTGCGCCGGATCGTCGGAGCAAGAAGCCCATTGGCTCAACGATGCCAAACAGCGCAGGCAATCACGACGCGGGCGACAGCCGCTGACCGGTATCGTGATCAACGACCCGGACCAACCGGTGCCCGCGATGATCATGATCGGGCGCGGGCGTCCTGCACGACGCGATGATCAACGGACCCGAGCATGCCAACCCCGATGATCATCCGGACTTCCGGGCGCACCTGGACGGGCGGATCGGCTGGGCGGAACATATCCACCCGGTGTGTGCCGGCCGGTCGCGACGGCAGTTCCGATCGATCACCTGGCCCGGCTGACTTGCGGTCGGCCGGAAGGCTGGTTGATCAGTTGCGGTCGCCGCGGGCCAGCGCGCCGAGGAGATCCCGGTTGAGTCGGGAGATGGTCTCCAGCGGGATGCCCTTCGGGCAGACCGCCGCGCATTCGCCGATGTTGGTGCAACCGCCGAAGCCTTCTTCGTCGTGCTGGGCGACCATCCCGAGCACTCGGGAGTCACGTTCGGGCTGACCCTGGGGCAGCAGTCCGAGGTGGGTCACCTTTGCGGCGGTGAAGAGCATCGCCGAGCCGTTCGGGCAGGCCGCGACGCATGCGCCGCAGGCGATGCAGGTGGCCGCGTCGAACGCCTTGTCGGCGTCGTCCTTGGGCACCGGGGTGGCGTGCGCATCGGGCGCGGCGCCGGTGGGTGCGGTGATGTAGCCGCCGGCCTGGATGATCCGGTCGAACGCACTGCGATCGACGATGAGATCTTTCAGGATCGGGAAGCCCTCGGCACGCCACGGCTCGACGTCGATCACGTCGCCGTCGGCGAAGGACCGCATGTGCAGCTGACACGTGGTGGTCTGCACCGGCCCGTGCGCCTCGCCGTTGACCACGACGCCGCACATCCCGCAGATGCCTTCCCGGCAGTCGCTGTCGAACGCGATGGGGTCCTGTCCCTCGTGGGTCAGGCGTTCGTTGAGGACGTCGAGCATCTCCAGGAACGACATGTCCTGACTGACGTTGTCGACCTCGTAGCTGACCATCCGGCCCTCGGCCTGCGAATTCGGCTGCCGCCAGACCCGTACGGTGACCTTCACTTGTAACTCCGCTGCTTCAACTCGATGAACTTGTAGGCCAGATCTTCCTTGTGCAGAACGGGTTTCCCGACATCGCCGGGTTGGTCGCTGCCAACGAACTCCCAGGCCGCGACATAGGCGAAGTCGGTGTCGTTGCGCAGTGCCTCGCCGTCCTCCGTCTGGCTCTCCGACCGGAAGTGCCCGCCGCATGATTCCCGTCGGTGCAGCGCGTCGATGCACATCAACTCGCCGAGTTCGAGGAAGTCGGCCACCCGGCCGGCCCGCTCCAATGCCTGGTTGAGCTCCTCGTTGCTGCCGAGCACCTTGACGTTGGTCCAGAACTCGGCACGCAACTCCCGGATCAGGCCGATCGCCTTGCGCAGGCCCTCCTCGTTGCGCTCCATCCCGCAGTACTCCCACATGATCTGGCCGAGTTCGCGGTGGATGGAGTCGACCGTGCGCTCGCCGTTGATCGACAGCAGCCGATCGATCCTGGCCTGCACCGACTGTTTGGCCTCGACAGCGGCGGGATGGGACTCGTCGAGCGGCGCGAAGGGACCGTCGGCCAGGTAGTCGCCGATGGTGTTGGGCAGCACGAAGTAGCCGTCACCCAGCCCCTGCATCAGGGCGCTGGCGCCCAACCGGTTCGCTCCGTGGTCGGAGAAGTTCGCCTCGCCGGCGACGTACAGACCGGGAACGGTCGATTGCAGGTCGTAGTCGACCCACAGGCCGCCCATCACGTAATGCACGGCGGGATAGATCCGCATCGGCACCTCGTAGGGCGACTCCCCGGTGATCCGCTCGTACATGTCGAAGAGGTTGCCGTACTTGGCGGCGATCTGGGCCTGGGTCATCCGGGACAGTGCGTCGGAGAAGTCCAGGTAGACCCCGCGCCGGAAGTCGCCGACCTTCGGCCCGACACCGCGGCCCTCGTCGCAGACGTATTTGGCGGCGCGGGACGCGATGTCACGTGGAACCAGGTTGCCGAAGGACGGGTAGATCCGCTCCAGGTAGTAGTCGCGGTCCTGCTCGGGGATGTCTCGCGGATCCAATTCAGCGTCCTCGGCCCGCTTGGGGACCCAGATCCGGCCGTCGTTGCGCAGGGACTCACTCATCAGCGTGAGCTTGGACTGGTAGTCGCCGGCCACCGGGATGCAGGTCGGGTGGATCTGGGTGTAGCACGGGTTGGCCATCAGCGCACCCTTGCGGTGCGCCCGCCAGGCGGCGGTGACGTTGGAGCCCATCGCATTGGTGGACAGGTAGAAGACGTTGCCGTAGCCGCCGCTGGCCAGCACCACCGCGTCGGCGAAATGCGTCTCCAGCTCTCCGGTGATCATGTTCCGGACGATCACGCCGCGGGCCCGCCCGTCGACGACGATCAACTCCTGCATCTCGTGCCGGGTGTACATCGTCACGGTTCCGGCCGCGATCTGCCGTTCCAGCGCCTGGTATGCGCCGAGCAGCAATTGCTGACCCGTCTGGCCACGGGCGTAGAAGGTGCGGGAGACCTGCACGCCGCCGAACGAGCGATTGTCCAGTAGACCGCCGTACTCGCGGGCGAACGGCACGCCCTGGGCGACGCACTGGTCGATGATCTGGGTGCTGACCTGGGCCAGGCGATAGACGTTGTCCTCCCGGGAACGGTAGTCGCCGCCCTTCACGGTGTCGTAGAAGAGGCGGTAGACCGAGTCACCGTCGTTGCGGTAGTTCTTCGCCGCGTTGATGCCGCCCTGGGCGGCGATCGAGTGGGCCCGGCGCGGGCTGTCCTGGTAGCAGAAACTCTTCACGTGCATGCCGGACTCGCCGAGAGTCGCGGCGGCCGACGCTCCGGCCAGGCCGGTGCCGATGACGATCACGCTGAGCTTGCGGCGGTTGGCGGGATTCACCAGGCGGGCCGAGAAGATGCGGCGCTGCCACTTGTCGTCGATCGGGCCGTCGGGTGCTTTGGTGTCCGCGATCGGGTCGCCCTCGATGTAGAGCGCGTCGGCGTCGACGCCGAGGGTCGGAGCCTGGGGATCGGTCATCAGATCATCCTCCGCATTGCAGTTCAGTGGATCAGGCCCGCGACGATCGACCACGGCACCAACAGGAAGCCGACCGTGACGGCGATCGAGATGACGTAGGCCAGGATGTTCAGCCGGGTGCGCGCCTTCGCGCTGGTATGGGCGCCGAGCGTGGTGAGCGCGCTCCAGACGCCGTGCCGGAGATGGAAACCGACGGCCAGCAGGGCGATGGTGTAGACCGCGACGACCCACCAGACGCTCATGGTGTTCAGCAGCCGGTCGTACGGGCTGGGTGACGGACCGCCCGGGTGGATGGTGCCGGTCGTCAGATTCAGGATGTGGAAGATCACGTACAGGAAGATGACCACGCCACCCCAGCGCAGGGTGAAGGAGGAATAGCTGCGCTGGACACCACGCCGGCCCTTCTTGGACTGGTAGCGGTTGGTGACTCCGGTCCGCGCGCGCCAGTCGCGGGCGGTCAGATGTGCGGCAGCATAGATGTGGGCGATCAGAGCCGCGGTCAGGACGACGCGGAGGATCCAGAAGAACCCGTCGTAGGGAAGGATCGGCTCGCCGAGCACATGCAGATGGGTCGCGTAGTTGTTGAACGTCTCGCGGCCACCGAAGGCCATCAGATTGCCGTACATGTGGGCGAGCAGGTACAGCACCATGATCAGCCCGGACACTGCCATCAACGCCTTCAGAGCCACCGTCGAACGCCGTGCTCGCTGACGGGGAGTCAACACACGCGGAGCGGCTCCAGGGGTAGGGGTCGTCGTCGCCACGCCGCCAACACTAGACCTGAGAAGCGACTGGCATTAAACCAGGACCCGCCACTGTGTCGAACGCCATATCGATTATGTGACGCAGATCCCATCGGCCCCTGCCGTCGGGCCGACGACCGGCTTGGGCGCCCCCGCAGGTGCGTTCCCGAGGCGGATGCGGCCAGTCCCGAAGATCAAACCTTGACCCATCGGGAGCAGGTCCGGCCATCCCGAAGATCAAACCTTGACCATCGGGAGCAGGTACGGCCCATCCCGAAGATCAAACCTTGACCCATCGGGAGCAGGCACAGCCATCCCGAAGATCAAACCTTGACCCATCGGCTCCCGCCACCGGCGTGTCATCGCCACTGGATCAAACCTTGACCCATCGGGAGCAGGTACGGCCATCCCGAAGATCAAACCTTGACCATCGGGAGCAGGTACAGCCGTCCCGAAGATCAAACCTTGACCCAGCGGCTCCCGCCACCGGCGTGTCATCGCCACTGGATCAAACCTTGACCCATCGGGAGCAGGTACGGCCGTCCCGAAGATCAAACCTTGACCCAGCGGCTCCCGCCACCGGCGTGTCATCGCCACTGGATCAAACTTCGACCTTGCCGCAGCGACGGAGGGCGGCAGCGACGGAGGGCGGGCAGCCACGAGCAGGAACCGCGGGTGTGTCTTTCGGACCGAGTGGCCGGGTTTGATCAGAAGGCGGCCAGCAGCACCAGGATGACGGCGATGATCGAGGCGACGACCGCGCCGCCGTAGCAGAGCGCGCCGACCAGAGTGCGGTGCTTGATCTTGAGCCCGTCGTAGAGCAGATAGCGCAGTCGGTGTGCACTGTGGATGATCAGTACGACGAAGCCGATGATCATCAGGATGATGGTGACCGGATGGGTGATCACTGCGGACAGGTGGTCGAAGTCCGGCGACAGCCAGCCGAGCGGGACGGCTATCGCGAAGAGGAACGCGGCGACCGGGAGCAACAGCGCCGCGATCATCCCGCCGGCGCTGAAGCCGAGCCAGACGAACGGTTCGGCCGGTGGTCGGCGGCGACGCGGTGAGCGCGGGTCCACCTCGGACGTCCGTGGCGGCACGCGGACCGGCGTCGGCTGCGATGTCGGCCGGGAACCGGACCCGGGAGTCGGTTGAGTGGGACGTGACGTGGGCTGGGAGGTCATAGGAACACCAACCAGACGACGAAGGCGGAGACGATCGCCAGGGCGACGTATTCGCCGACGATGATCATCCCGGCGGGTACGGCCCTGCCCCGGGCGCGCAACGCCATCGCCTTGGGGGTCAGCAGGAACCAGGTCACGGTGTGCAGCGCCGTGAACAGGAAGGCGACGATGTTGATCACCATCACCCAGGCTGACCCGGCCCAGTCCATGAACGCCTGGTAGGAGTCGGCGCCGCGCCCGATGGCGAACACCATCACCACCAGGAAGGCGACCAGCCAGGCGATGAAGATGCTGCTGAGCTCGCGCAGGACGAACAGCAGATAGGTCGGCTTCTTCAGCCACCACCAGACCGAGATCGGCCTGCGGTAGGTGCGCGGCCGACCCTGCACCGGAGCACTCATCCGGCACCCCTCGGCAACAGCACGGCGCGGATCGACTCCTGGGCCGCCTTCAGCTTGTAGCGCTGGATGGCCGAGGCCGGGTCGACGTGTTTGGGACAGACCCTGGTGCACTCCCCGACGAAAGTGCAGCCCCACAGGCCCTCACGCTCGATGAGCACGTCCAGTCGTTCCCGGGCACCGTGGTCGCGGGAATCGAGGTTGTACCGTTCGGCGAGCGCGATTGCCGCCGGCCCGGTGAAGTCGGGATCCAGGCCGTAGACCGGACAGGCCGAATAGCACAGCATGCAGTTGATGCAGGAGCTGAACTGGGAGTACGCGTCCAGCTCCGCCGGGGTCTGCAGGAACTCCCCCGCGTGCACGTCGACGTCGTCGCGGATGATCCACGGCTTGACCTTGGACAGCTTCTCCATGAAGTCGCCGATGTCCACCACAAGATCACGGATCACCGGGAAGTTGGCCAGCGGTTCCACCCGGACCGGTCCGGGCGCGAAGTCGCTGAGGAAGGTGCCGCAGGACAGGCTCGGCTGGCCCTGGACGTTCATGCCACAACTGCCGCACACGCCCATCCGGCAGGACCAGCGGTAGGACAGGGTCGGGTCGATGGTGTCCTTGACGTGGTTCAGACCGTCGAGCACCGTCCAGTCCTTGCGCAACGGCACCTCGTAGGACTGCGTGCGCAGTTCGTCGTCGCTGTCCGGGTCATAGCGGGTCACCTCGATGGTGATGCTTTCCTCCGCCGCCCGGGCTGCTGCCTGCGGACCGATCTCGACCGTCACCGCAACTACCTCCCGTAGACCCGTTCGCCGGGTGGCCACCGGGTGATGGTCACCGGCAGTCGTTCGATGCGAAGCTCCCCCGCATCGTTGCGATGCACCATCTGATGCATCAGGAACTGCTCGTCGTCGCGTTTGGGGAAGTCGGTCCGCTGGTGTGCGCCGCGGGACTCCTCCCGCCGGCCGGCGGAGATCAACATCGACTCCGCGATGTCCATCATGTTGGCCAGTTCCAGTGCCGCGGTGAGTTCGGTGTTGAACGCCCGGCTCGAATCGGCAACTCCGACCTTCGCCATCCGGTCCCGGAGTTCGGCCAGTCTCTGCGAGCCGGCAGCGATGTCCGGGCCGTTGCGATAGATGCCGGCAGCGCCCTCCAGGGTGTGCTGCATCTGCTCGCGCAGCTCCGGCACCTTCTCACTGCCGTCGCGGCCCATCAGGTCCGACCGCAGCCGTCGGACCTCGTCGTCGGCCTGAGCCGTGACCGCTGCCCGCGTGCTGGCCGACGCGTCGCCCAGCGACTGCACGTACGCGGCAGCCGCCCTGCCTGCCCGGGCTCCGAAGACCAACGTCTCCGGCAGGGAGTTCGATCCGAGCCGGTTGGCGCCGTTGATGCTCACACAGGCGGTCTCGCCCGCGGCGTACAGGCCCTGGATCGGGGTAGCGCCGTTGATGTCGGTGTGGACGCCGCCCATCATGTAGTGCACCACCGGCCGGACCGGGATCATCTCCTTGACCGGATCGATCCGTTCGTACTTCAGGCAGAGCTCGCGGACGAAGGGCAGCTTGGTGTCGATCAGCTTGGCTCCCAGGTGCCGCAGGTCCAGATGGACGACCGGGCCGTACGGCGTGTCGATCGTCCTGCCCTTCTGCATCTCCCCGACGATCGCCTGGGACACCCGGTCCCGCGGACCGAGTTCCATGCTGCGCAGCACCGGCGTCGGGGTCGGCTTGCCCAGGTCGTAGTCCTGGAGGAAGCGGTAGCCGTCCTTGTTCAGTAGCCAGCCGCCCTCGGCGCGCGCGGCCTCGGTGATCAGGATCCCGGTGAACGGCAGCCCGGTCGGGTGGTACTGGACGAACTCCATGTCCTTCAACGGTGCGCCGGCCCGCAGTGCCAACGCCATGCCGTCACCGGTGTTGATGTTGGCGTTGGTGGTGAACGGGAAGACCTTGCCGCACCCGCCGGTCGCGAGAACCACCGCCTTGGCCTGGATGGTGTGGATCTCCCCCGTGGCCAGCTCGACGGCCACCACACCGTGCACCCGACCGTCGTCGACGAGCAGCCTGGTGACGAACCATTCGTCGTACCGGCGCAACGTCGTGTACTTCAGCGAGGTCTGGAAGAGGGTATGCAGCAGATGGAACCCGGTCTTGTCCGCGGCGAACCAGGTGCGCTTCTTCTTCATGCCGCCGAACGCGCGGACGGCGATCCGGCCGTCCGGCTGCCGGCTCCACGGACAGCCCCAGTGCTCCAGCTGCAGCAGTTCCCGCGGTGCCTCGTTGACGAACGCCTCGATGGCGTCCTGGTCACCGAGCCAGTCGCTGCCGGAGATGGTGTCGTAGATGTGCTCCTCGATGGTGTCGTCCTCACCGGCGACACCGGCCGCACCACCTTCGGCCGAGACCGTGTGGCTGCGCATCGGGTAGACCTTGGAGATCACCGCAATGTCCAGCTCGGGGTTGGACTCCGAGATCCCGATGGCGGCCCTCAGGCCCGCGGCCCCGCCGCCCACCAGCAGTACATCGTGGGCAGCAACCACTCCTCCGTCGCTCACCGGTTCACCCCGGTCAGGGCGGTAGCACGTGACGTTCTGGCTCGCTGCAGGTACATCATCGGACCCTCGATGCGGCTGGTGCGACGTCGGTGATCATCGGTGGACGTCGGTGGACACCGTGCGTGCAGTCGCTAAGCCATCAATACCGTGTTGGGCCGCTGAATGGGAAGGGGCACGCCGAATCATGGGCCCAACCGTGTCCGGGATCACATCGGCGACGACTCTCGACCCCTGGTGGAGACGAATCTGCAGGCGTCGGCCGGCCGGCGTCCGATGGCAAGCTCACGCTCAGGTCACGATGACGTCACGGCAGCCCAGGGGCCAATAGCACAACCACTGTGATCTGAGGGGCTGACGTGGCCGGTGTTTCGTGATAAAAGTGCGGTAAGTGCTGTCGATCGGGGCGACTGCCGGGAATCCTGCGCCGGGCACGGCGTAGGAAGCTCACAACCAGGTCACAACCACATCACACCAAGCCATCAGACGTCCCGCACCTCCTCCGCAACCTCCCACCGCACAGTCGTCCACCAGCACCCGGAAAGTTCCATGATCGAAACCTCCTCCACTCCGTTGCCCCGCCCGGCCCACAGACCCCGCCGTCGTCGCCTCACCATGCGCAGGGCCACTGTTCTGGCCAGCGCCGTTGCCGTCGGACTGACACCGGTCGCCCTCTCCCCGACCGCGTCCGCAGCCCCGCTGGACCGCAAGCCCACCCAGGCAGCGAGGATGGCCGGCGTCACCGCCACCGGCGGCGGCTACGCCGGCTGGGCCATCCGGCAGCGGCCGACCCTCCGGTCCAACACCACGATGGCGACCACCGCGACACCGGCCGGCGTGCCGGGGATCGACGTCGCCAGTTATCAGGGCAACGTCAACTGGTCGAACTGGTACGCCAACGGCAAGCGCTGGGCCTACACCAAGGCGACCGAGGGCACGTCCTACACCAACCCGTACTTCAGCCAGCAGTACACCGGCTCGTACAAGGTCGGCATGATCCGCGGCGCCTACCACTTCGCCCGGCCGGACAGCAGCACCGGCGCTGCGCAGGCCAAGTACTTCGTGGCCCACGGCGGCGGCTGGTCCGGCGACGGCAAGACTCTGCCCGGCGCTCTGGACATCGAGGACAACTACACCGGGGGCGGCCGGTGCTGGGGCAACACCGACGCCGAGAACGTGGCCTGGGTGAAGAGCTTCCTCGGCCAGTACAAGGAGCTGACCGGACGCGATGCGGTGATCTACAGCAACATCTCGTTCTGGAAGGACTGCCTGGGCAACAGCAAGGCGTTCTCCTCGACCAGCCCGTTCTGGTTGGCGTACTGGAGCAGCAGCCGGCCGAGCAGTTATCCCGGCGGCTGGACCTATGACACGTTCTGGCAGTACTCCGGCACCGGATCAACCGATCTCAACATCTTCAATGGCAGCTCCTCCCGGCTCAAGGTGTTGGCCACCGGAACCGATCCGTCGACCGCATCGACGGCGGATCCGGACGGCGACGGGCTGACCAACGCCCAGGAGCTCAAGTACGGCACCAATCCCAACGCCAAGGACACCGACAAGGACGGACTGTCGGACAAGGCCGAGGTGACCGGCACCAAGATCATGCACTACGGCGTGGTGACCACGAACCCGCTGAAGAAGGACACCGACGGCGACGGCCTGTCGGACAAGACCGAGCTGACCGGCATCCTGATCAAGAACTACGGGACCGTCCGACCCAATCCTCGGTCCAAGGACTCCGACGGGGACGGCCTGTCCGACTACACCGAGGTGAGGACGGGCTTCCAGGTCTGGACCGCCAAGCGTTACGTCACCTACGCCTCACCCAACGTCAAGGACACCGACCATGACGGCTACAGCGACGCCACCGAGCGCTCCCTGCACCTGAGCCCCCGGCGCAAGGACACCGACAAGGATGGTTACAGCGACCGGACCGAGCGCACCGGGATCCTGTTGCCGCGCTACGGGACGGTCAGGCCGAATCCATTGCGCCGCGACTCCGACGGCGACGGGTGGGGTGATCGGACCGAGCTGACCACGGCCGTGACGGTACGGGTCAAGGGTCGGGCCGCCTACAAGGCGTACTCGTCGCCGAACCGCAAGGACTCCGACAAGGACGGCGTCAGCGACGTCGCCGAACGCAGACGCGGCACCGACCCGGTCAAGAAGGACACCGACCGCGACGGTGTCCGGGACAACAAGGATCGCTACCCGCTCAACCCCAAGAGGAGCTGACCACAAGCCGTGCTCGGGAACGCGAGAAGGAGCCCTGCCATGTCACGACGACCCCTCGCCCTCGGTGCCCTGGGATTCGGCCTGTCGGTCGTCCTCACCGTCGGCGTCACCCAGAACGCCGACGCCACGCCCCGCGGGCTGGACCGGACACCGTCCGCGGCGGCCGCGGCGGCCGGGATCACGGCAGCCGGTGGCGGCTACGCCGGCTGGTCGGGTCACCTCGAAAGGTCCTCCACCCCAACCAGGATCCAGCGCAGCACCCTGTCGACCCTCACCCCGATGGCGACCGGCTCGACCGTGCCGGGCATCGACGTGTCCAGCTACAACGCTCCGGTCAATTGGGGCAAGTGGTGGAACAAGGGCAAGAGGTTCGTCTACATCAAGGCGACCGAGGGAACGTCCTACCGCAACCCGTCCTTCGGCAAGCAGTACACCTACTCCTACCGGACCGGTTTCATCCGCGGCTCCTACCACTTCGGCCGCCCGGACAGTGCCAGCGGTGCAGCGCAGGCCCGCTACTTCGTCAAGCACGGCGGCGGCTGGTCCGCGGACGGCAAGACACTGCCGGGCGCCCTTGACCTGGAGCAGAACTACACCAACGGCAAACATCCGTGCTGGTACAACTCCGACGCCGAGAACATCGCCTGGGCCAAGAGCTTCGTCAAGGAGTACAAGAGGCTGACCAGCCGGGACGCGGTGATCTACACCAACATGAGCTTCTGGAAGCGATGCATGGGCAACACCACCGCCTTCCGTGAGACCAACCCGCTGTGGTTCGCCTACTACGGGACGCCGACCAGCGTCCCAGGCGGCTGGCCGTACTACACCTTCCTGCAGTACAGCGGATCCGGTATGGATCTCGACCGGTTCAGCGCCGGCCTCACGCGGTTGAAGGCCCTGGCCCGCAACCGGTGAGACCGGCAAGGAGAACCGGAGGGAACACCGATCAGCGGCCGCCGCTGATCTGCCGGTTCCGCTGATTGGCGCCGGCCGCACCGTACGGATAGGGCTCGGCCGGCGGGACACTCGCCTCGGACAGGGTGCTGAGCTCATCGGCAGTCAGTTCCAGGTCGGCCGCACCCAGGTTGTCATTGAGCTGGTCGACGCTCCGCGCGCCCAGGAGCACGCTGGTCACGGCCGGCTGGGCGGCCAACCAGGCCAGGGCCACCTGGGACATCGAGACCCCACGAGCCTTCGCGACACCGGACACGGCGTCGATCACCTGCCAGGTGCGGGGATCTGCGTTGCGGGCCTCCCATGCCTCCTGACCTCGCTTGGGGTTCTCACCGAGCCGGGTGGCTCCGGTCGGGAAGACATCACGTTGATACTTGCCGGACAGCCAGCCACCGGCCAACGGTGACCAGGGCAGCAGACCGACGCCGGCGTCCAGCGCGGCGGGCACGATCTCGTGCTCGATGCCCCGGACCAGCAGGCTGTACTGCGGTTGCAGGGTCACCGGAGGGGCGTAGCCGTTGGCCTTGGCCACCTGAACGGCCTTGGTCAGCTGCCAGCCGAGGTAGTTGGAGAACCCGTAGTAGGCGATCTTGCCGGCCCGCACCGCGTCGTCCAGGAAGCGCAGGGTCTCCTCGATCGGCGTGATCGCGTCCCAGGCGTGCATCTGGTAGAGGTCGATCCGATCCACGCCGAGCCGGCGCAGCGAGTTGTCCAGGGCGTCGCCGAGATGGCGGCGGGACAGTCCGAGATCGTTCGGTCCGGGTCCCATCGGGAACCGGCCCTTGGTCGCGACGACCGCCTGGCGGGCCTCGGTCGGCCGCACTGTGAGCCAGCGGCCGACGATCGCTTCGGAGATGCCGCCGCTGTACACGTCGGCGGTGTCGATGAAGGTGCCCCCGGCCGCGAAGAAGGCGTCCAGGATGGCGTAGGAGGTTGGTTCATCGGCCTCGCTGCCGAAGGTCATGGCGCCGATGGCCTGTGCGGAGACGATCGCGCCGCTGGCGCCGAGTGTCCGGTATTGCATGTCAGTCCTCATTTCCTTGCCGAAGTCCGGGCCTCGGGCTCACGAGACTTCTTTCTAGCAGGTCGACCGCAGCGGACTAGATTGGGATGGACGTCACAGCATCGGCACAGGATTGCCGAGCACCATGGAGCGGTCCGGATCGCAGAAACTGATAGGAGGCGCCATGCGGGTGCTCGTGGTCGAGGACGAGAAGAAGCTCGCGGAGTCGCTGCGCGTCGGACTTCGCCAGGAAGGTTTCGTCGTCGACGTCTGCAACGACGGCGTGAGTGGCCTTTGGTCGGCGACCGAGAACACCTTCGACGCCATCGTGTTGGACATCATGTTGCCCAGGCTGAACGGCTACGACGTGCTCAAGGAGATCCGCCGCCGGCGGATCTGGACGCCGGTGTTGATGTTGACCGCCAAGGACGGCGATTACGACCAGACCGACGCATTCGATCTCGGCGCCGACGACTACCTGACCAAGCCGTTCAGTTTCATCGTGCTGGTTGCCCGGCTGCGGGCACTGATCCGACGTGGCACGCCGGAGCGGCCGAACGTGGTCTCGGTCGGCACGCTGCGGCTCGATCCCGCCAAGCGTCGGGTGCATCGCGGGGAACACGAGATCACCTTGACCGCCCGGGAGTACGGCCTGTTGTCCTACCTGATGCGGCATGCCGGTGACATCGTCACCAAGGGCGAGATCCTCGACAACGTCTGGGATTCCTCCTTCGACGGCAGCGAGAACGTGGTCGAGGTCTACATCAGCTACCTGCGCAAGAAGATCGACATCCCGTTCGGTCTGCACACGCTGCTGACCGTGCGCGGCATGGGTTACCGGCTGACACCCGACCAGTCCGGCGACGAGGTGTCGCCCCGGTTGGCGGGTTCCGCCTCACTGGGTTGATCGACCTCGTCGGCGCTCTCCTCGACCGATCGATCATCCTCATGATCATCGACCTTGATCTGATCGGCGCTGATCGGTAGCTCGATCAGAAATCGGCACCAGCCCTCCTCGGACTCGGTGGCGCTGATCCGGCCGAAGTGTGCTGCCATGATCGCACTGCTGATCGCCAGGCCCAGGCCGCTGCCGCCGCTGTCCCGCGAGCGGTCGTCGTCGAGCCGGACGAAGCGCTCGAAGATCCGCTGCCGATCCTCCTCCGGGATCACTGGTCCGTCGTTGTCGATCATGATCCGGGCGACGCCGTCGTCACCGGTCAATGTGATCGCGACATGCCCCCCGGCTGTGCATCCGCGCGTTGTCGACGACGTTCCTGATCACCTGGGCGAGCCGGTCCGGGTCGCCGACGGCACGCACCGGCTGGATCTGCGCTCGGACACCGACATCCGACGCGGCCCGGAGCCGACGGATCTCGGTGTGCAGCAGGTCGTCGAGATCGACCTCCTCGGGGCGTAGCACCAGCCCGTTCGCGTCGACCTTCGCCAGCGTCAGCAGATCGTCGACCAGGCCCTGCATCCGTCTGACCTCGGAATCGATCAGATCACCCATCTCCAGCCAGGTCCTGCCGGTCGGATCCTTGGCGGCGATCTCGGAGGTGACCAGCAGCGTCGACAACGGGCTGCGCAACTCGTGGCTGGCGTCGGAGACGAATGCCTTCTGCGCCCGGTCGGAGGCCTGCAACCGAGCGAGCATGGAGTTCATGGTCCGGGCCAGGTGCTCGATCTCGTCGCCGGTCCGCGGCACCTCGATCCGCTCGTCCAGGCTGCGGCCGCCGATCCGGCCGACCTGGGTGGTGATCCGGTCGACGGTACGCAGCGACCGTCCCACCAGCATCCAGGTGGCGACCGCGACCACGCCGAGCAACAGCGGCCCGCCGCCGAGCAGGAACCACCCGACAGTCCGGATGGTGTCGGACTGGATCTGGACCGGACGACCGATCTGGACGACCAACCGCTGGCCCTGATCGGTGAAGCCGTACGCGACCACCAGCACGTCCTCGTCCGTGCCGAGCGCAGGAATCTGCGGGACCCGGAGGCTGTCGGAATCTCCGGTCGCCGGGAGAAGTCCGGGCGCCATCGCCTCGGTGAGCCGGTCGTCCGAGTTCTGCAGCACCGTCCCGTCGGCGTTCAGCAACTGGATCCGCTCGCCGTGCTCCACATCGGCCGTCAGGCCGAGGTCGGTCCGGTCGAGGCCGCCCTGATGGACCAGCAGTGCGACGTCACGGGCCCGCTCCTCCAGCGACACCTGGGCGGTGTTGATCAAGGCCGACTGCAACAGCACAAGCAGCAGCGCTCCGCCGGCCAGCAGCGCGGCACCGACCACCAACACGGCGCTGACAACCGAGCTTCGCCTCAGACCCATGGCACCAGTCTTACGCTTGCCCCGTGCAGATCGCGATCCTCGGGCCGCTTGAGGTGACTGTCAGCGGCCGGAGGGTGTCGCTGGCCGGCGCCCGGCTGCGTACGCTGCTGGTCCGGTTGGCCGTCGACGCGCCCAAGCCGGTGTCGGTCCCGGAGTTGATCGACGCGGTCTGGTCCGAGGACCCCCCGGTCGACGCGACCAACGCACTGCAGTCGCTGGTCTCGCGGCTGCGCCGGGCCTTCGGCGATCCGGCGGTGGTGGTCGCCGACCCGGCCGGCTACCGGCTGGCGCTCGACCGCAGTGCGATCGACCTGCACCGGTTCATCGAATCGGCGGGGCAGGCTGGACGGCTGCAGCGTGCCGACCGGCCCGAGGAGTCACTCTCCACCTGCAATGCGGCGCTGGCGCTCTGGCGTGGTGATCCGTTGGTCGACGCCGCCGGCGCCGAGTACGCCCACCCGGTGATCAGTGCGTGCCTGAGCCATCGGCTGGGTCTGATCGCGACGCGGATCGAGGCGCTGCTCGATCTGGGCCGGGCCCAGGAAGTGATCACCGAACTCGAGGAAGTGATCAGCAGCCATCCGCTGCAGGAGGGGTTCGTGGCTCAGCAGATGCGGGCCCTGGCGGCGGCTGGCCGGGTCAGCGAGGCGCTGTCCGGCTACGAGCAGTTCCGCAAGTATCTGGCCGCAGAACTGGGCTCGGACCCAGGCCCGGAGCTGCAGCGGCTGCACCTGGCCCTGCTCCGCGGTGATCTGCCGGCATCGGCAGGCGCGCCGACCGAGCGTGCGCCGATGCAGCAACCGACGAACCTCCGGCCCGGGCTGACCAGCTTCATCGGTCGGGAGTCCGAACTGGCCCGGATCGCCGAGTCGTTGACGACATCCCGGCTGACCACCATTGTCGGTCCGGGCGGCGCGGGCAAGACCAGGACCGCGGCCGAGGCGGGCCGGCAGTGGATGGGTGATCATGGCCAGCCGGCCTGGATGGTCGAACTGGCTCCGGTCGGAAGCCCGGAGAACATCCCGGGTGCCGTGCTGGGTGCGCTCGGTCTGGGCGATCCGGGGTTGCGGGAACGCAGTGAACGCACCGGCGCCGACGAACTGCAGCGTCTTCTTGATCATCTGAGTACGACCAGCTGTTTGCTGGTGATCGACAACTGCGAACATCTGATCGACGGCGTCGCCGCGTTTGTCGAGGATCTGCTGACGCTGGCGGCCGGTGTGCGCGTCCTGGCGACCAGCCGCGAACCGCTGGCGCTGACCGCCGAGGCGTTGTGTCCGCTGCCTCCCCTGCAGTTGCCTCCCCGGCAACCGCCGACGCGGCGGGTGGAGCCGGAACGGGTGGCGGAGTACGCCGCCGTCCGGCTGTGGATCGACCGTGCCTCGGCGATCGTGCCCGGATACCGGCTGACCGAGAAGGATCTTTCCGCGGTTGTCGAGATCGTCCGGCGGCTGGACGGCTTGCCGCTGGCCATCGAGCTGGCCGCGGCCCGGCTGCGGGTGCTCCCCGTCGGTGACATCGCCCGTCTGTTGTCCGATCGGTTCCGGCTGCTCACCGGCGGCAACCGGACCAGCCTGCCCAGGCACCGGACACTGCGGGCCGTCGTCGAGTGGAGTTGGGACCTGCTGACCGGTGCGGAACGGCTGCTGGCGGAGCGGTTGGCGATCTTTCCGGCCGGCGCCGGGATCGACTCTGCGACCGCGATCTGTGCCGATCACCGGCTGCCGGCCGATCAGGTCGCCGACCTGATGATCAATCTTGCCGACAAGTCCCTGCTGGAGCACTCGAGCGATACACCGGTCCGGTTCCGCATGCTGGAGACGATCCGCGAGTACGGCATCGAGCAGCTCGACGAGCGCGGCGAACTGGCCGAGGCGCGTTCCAGGCATGCCGATTACTTCTTCGATCTCGTCCTCGACCTGGAACCGCAGATGCGTGATCACCGGCAGCGCGAGGCTCGGATGATCATGGATACCGAGCGGGGCAACATCTTCGCCGCACTGCAGTTCCTGATCGACGGCGGGGATCCGCAGCGCGCGTTGATCATGACCCTCGGGCTGTACTGGCAGTTCCAGGTGCGTGATCAGGAGAGCGAGCTCGGCTACTGGGTCAATCAGGTGATCGCCGCCAACGATGATCGCGACGAGCCGTTGCTGGTCTACGCCGAGGCGCTTGCCCTGCTGTCCGACCGCCGACTGCTGAACATCGGCGACGACGGTGATCACGCACGGCAGGTGATGGCCGACCTCGTCGCGCGGATGGACCGGGCGCCGGAGCCGCCGTTCCCCGGGTTGCGGGTGCTGCGCGAGCAGCTGCCGATCTACCTCGGCGCGGAGAGCGGGGTATCGATCGACGACCTGGTGGCTCGCGCGGCATCGCTGGATGATCCGTGGGTCCGCGGTGCGATCTTCGCCGCAGCGTCCTGGATGGCGGAGAATCTGGGCGACCGGGAACAGATGGCCCGCTACACCGCCGAGGCCTATCAGGCCTTCGTCCTGACCGGCGACGCCTGGGGACTGTCGGCGGTCCTCAGCCAGCGTGCTCAGTTGCACACCCTCGAGGGGGAGGACCGACGAGGCCGTCCAGGCGTTGGAGCAGGCACTGGATCTGGCTCCGGCGATCGGCGCCGGCGACGACCTGTTGATCTCCCACCTGCGCCTGGCCGGGCTGGAGATGCGCCGGAAGAACCTGGTCGCCGCCCGGGAGCACATCGAGGCGATGCGCCGGCCGGACTGGAACTCCTCGATGGAGCGGGAGCGACAACTGCTCTGCGACGCAGTCGAAGCAGCGGTCCTGGTGGCCGAGGGGCGACTCGAGGAGGCCTCCGAGTTCGTCTCGGTGTTGCGCAACAAGATCGACGACGGCCTGTTGACCAACAGGTTCTCCGCCCACGCCTCGGCAATGGCGCTTGGCAGCGCCGCCCAGGTCGAGTTGTCCATCGACCTGCTCGCCGGCCCGGACGGGTCCGGGGAGCATCCGCGGGTGCGACAGGCGTTGACGGATCTGCGCCGGGCCTATCCGGCCGCGTTGATCACCGAGGACATGCCGATCATCGCCGAGTTCGCCGCCGTCACCGCTGCTGCCGCCGAGGCGGCCGGCGAGCCGGAACTCGCCGCCCGGCTGCTCGGCGGCAGCACCAGGTTGGTCGGACTTGACCGGCTGACCGACCCGCGGCAGATCGACCTCGCCGACCGGCTGCATACCCGGCTGGGACCGGAGGCGTACGACGCTGCGTTCACCGCGGGCCGGTCGCTCAGCCGGCCGGAGATCACCGAACTGATGGATCCCGGACGGTTCGGCCGGATGTGATGTCGGCTAGACCCGCTTGCGGTAGGCGCGGACCGCCAAGGGTGCGAAGACGACCAGAAGCACCGCCATCCAGCCGAGCGTCCACGCGACATCGGTGGCCCAGGCACCTCCGCTGAAGAGGCCGCGGATCGCGCCGACCAGATGGCTGAGCGGATTGACCTTGACGAAGGCCTGCAGCCAGCCGGGCAGGGTGCCGGTCGGCACGAAGACGTTGCTGCCGAAGCTCAACGGCATGACGATCAGCATGCTCAGGCCGGTGACCGCGCCGGAGGTCCTGGCCTTCATCCCGATGAACACCGACACCCAGACGAAGCACAGCGCGAAACCGATCGCAAGTGCGACGCCTCCGATCGCCGCAGCCACCGAGGTGTGGATCCGGAAGCCCATCAGCATTCCGACACCCAGAGTGATGATCACCAGGATCAGGTAGCGGACGACGTCGGCCATCACCGAGCCGACCAGTGGCGCGGAGCGGCCGATGGGCAGTGCCCGGAACCGGTCGAAGACACCCTTCTCGATATCACTGTTGAGATTGGATCCGAGGCTGATGCCGGCCATCGCGATCGTCTGGCCGAGGATGCCCGGCAGCAGGAACTGCAGGTAGTCGGTCTGGGACCCGTTGGCGATCGCGCCGCCGAAGATGTAGGTGAACAGGGCGAGGAAGATCACCGGCTGCACGGTAACGTCGACCAGTGCCTCCGGGGTGCGCATCGTCTTGATCAGGCTGCGTTTGGCGAGCACGACACAGTGTGTCAGGTACTTGACTATCCGGGGCCGGTCGGTCTGCGCCTGCAGGTCGATCGCGGTGGTCGTCGGATCGGGTGCGGTGATGGTGCTCACGCCGCCTCCTCCTCATCCTCGATGGTGGACTTGCCGGTCAGGGTGAGGAAGACCTCGTCCAGGGTCGGCAGGTGCAGGGAAAGTTCGGTGACGCCGATGCCGGCGTCGGCGAGACTCCCGACGACGACCGGCAGAACGGACTCGTCGGCGACCGGAACGGTCAACGTGTTTCGTCCGCTGGTCTCCGGTTCTCCGGTGCCGATCCTGGTCAACAACCCGGCGAGTCGTCCGAGGTCGTCCGGGTCGGAGGGACGCACCTTGATCCGGTGACCGCCGATCACCTTCTTCAGGCCGTCGGCGGTGTCGTTGGCGATCACCCGGCCGTGGTCGATCACGGTGATCTTGTCGGCCAGAGCGTCGGCCTCCTCCAGGTACTGCGTGGTGAGCAGCACCGTCGAACCCTCGGTGACCAGGTTGCGAACGACGTCCCACATGTCCTCGCGTTTGGCCGGGTCGAGACCGGTGGTGGGCTCGTCAAGGAAGATCACGCTCGGCCGGCCGACCAGGCTGGCCGCCAGGTCCAGCCGACGCCGCATACCGCCGGAGTACTTCTTGGCAGGCCGGCCGGCCGCCTCGGTGAGATCGAACCAGGCCAGCAACTCCTTGGCCCGGACTCGGGCCTGGGCGCCGCTGTAGTTGAGCAGCTGGCCGATCATGACCAGGTTCTCGGTACCGGTGAGATCCTCGTCGACCGACGCGTACTGGCCGGTCAGGCCGACGGATTCGCGGACCTTCTGCGGTTCGGTCACGACGTCGTGGCCGGCGATCGTCGCCGTGCCGGAATCGGGCTGCAGCAGAGTCGCCAGGATCCGCACGGCGGTGGTCTTGCCCGCACCGTTCGGGCCGAGCACGCCCAGCACGGTGCCCTGCTCGGCAGTCAGATCGACGCCGTCCAGGGCCTGCGTCGTGCCGAAGCGCTTCCGGAGTCCGGAGGCCTCGATGGTGGCTGTCATGAATGCTCCTCGTGGAAGACGACGGGCGGAATTCGCCCGACGCCCTCGAGGATGCGCTCACCCGCTGATATCGCCCGCACACGCCGCTGACACGGGTCAGCGCGGCGATGACAGCCGACGACAGTGCTGTGCGTCAGCCGACCGAGGTGGCGACCGCGCAGATCCGGTCGATCACCGCGTTCTCCTCAGGATCGACGACCCGCCGCGACTCGTCGGCGTCGTACCAATCGATGATCTGCCGGGCGCCTTCGTCGAAATCGATCACCGGCGCGAACTCCGGCACAACAGTGCGGACCTTGCTGTTGTCGAAGATCATCGAATACGCCTTGTCCCCGACCAGGCCGGGTCCCCAGGCAGGGTGGATGGCCGCGATCGTTTCCGAGGCGACGTGCACCAGGTTCGGCTCGGCAGCCGCGGCCCGGGCGAGCTTGAGGTAGATGTCGTTCCAGGCCAGTGGCGCCTCGTTGGTGATGTGGTACGCCTCGCCGTACGCGGCGGGATTGGCCAGCAGTCCGACCAGCGCCACCGCGTGGTCGTCGGTGTGGGTCAGCGTCCACAACGAGGTGCCGTCACCGTGCACGAAGACCGGCAGCCCGCGCCGCATCCGGTCGATGATCGTCCAACCGCCGGTGGTCGGCAACGCGGTGCGGTCGTAGGTGTGCGAGGGGCGGATGATCGTCCAGTTGATCCCGCTGCTGCCGCGCAGCAACTCCTCGCAGGCGATCTTGTCCCGGGAGTACTGCCAGAACGGGTTGACCAGCGGCGTCTCCTCGGTCACCGGCACCGTGACCGGCGGCTTCTGGTAGGCCGAGGCGGAGCTGATGAAGACGTACTGTCCGGTGCGGCCGGTGAACAGGTCGAGATCGGTCTGCACGTGCTCCGGCACGAAGGCGACGAAGTCGACCACGGCGTCGAACTCCCGCGTCCCCAGCGCCGAGCGTACCGAGTCGGGGTCGCGGACGTCGGCGGTCAGCAGTTCGGTCTGCTCAGGAAGCGTACGGCTGGACGAACGGCCACGGTTGAGCACCGTGACCTGGTGTCCCAGCGCAGTCGCACGGTGCACCGCCGCTGCGCTGATGATTCCGGTACCGCCGATGAACAGAAGATTCGCCATGATCGCCCTTCGCTGCGATGGTCGCTGTCGTCCGACTCGGTGATCAACCTACGCCGCGGATCAGGCGGGGTCGGAGCCGGTATCGCCGTCCGGATCGGACGGCAGCAGATCGGGGCGACGTTCGCGGGTGATCCGTTCGGCCTGCTCCCGGCGCCAGGCCGCGATCTTCGCGTGATGACCGGAGAAGAGGATCTCGGGCACATCCAGGCCACGCCAGCTCGCCGGCTTGGTGTAGAGCGGGTATTCCAAGAGTTGGTCATGCCCGGCGGCGTGCGATTCCTCGGTCAACGATTCCGGGTTGCCGATCACGCCGGGCAGCAGGCGGACGACGGCTTCGATGATCACCAGAGCCGCGGCTTCGCCGCCGTTGAGGACGTAGTCACCGATGCTCACCTCGTCCACCCGCATCCGCCGGGTGGCGTCGGCGGCGACCCGGGCGTCGATGCCTTCGTAGCGGCCGCAGGCGAGGACCAGATGCTCCTCGGCGGCCAGCTCGTCGGCGAACCCCTGGGTGAATCGGCGCCCGGAGGGCGACATGATCAACAGGCGGCCCTGATGGTCCCCCGGCGCGATCTCGTCCAGCGCCTCTCCCCAGGGCTCGGGCTTCATCACCATCCCGGCGCCACCGCCGTAGGGGGTGTCGTCGACCGTGCGGTGCCGATCGTGGGTCCAGTTCCGAAGATCGTGCACGCCGAGGTCGACGATGCCGTTCTCGATCGCCTTACCGACCAAGGAAAGGTGCAACGGGTCAAGATATTCAGGGAAGATCGAGATGACGTCGATCTTCATCCGCCGCCCTCGGTCTCCGCATCGTCGTCCAGTAGGCCGCTGACCGGGGAGAGCACGATCCGCCCGGCTTCCAGATCGACGACCGGAACCAGTTCGCTGACGAAGGGCACCAGGCGCAGATCCTCGCCCGTGGCGATCTCCAGGACGTCGTGGGCCGGCAGGTGCAGCACCGAGGCGACGCGACCGATCAGGTCGTCGGAGTCCGCGGTGTGCACCGCCAGTCCGACCAACTGCCGGTCGTAGTACTCGTCCTGCCCGGTCGGGCGTTCGTCCTCCGGCACCTGGGCCACCAGTCGTACGCCGCGGACACCCTCCAGCGGCGTTCCGGTCGGGTACCTCTTCGAAGGTGACCAGCCAGCGGCCCTGGTGCTCCCGGGTCCGGGCAACAGTAAAGGTGCCACTCCCCTCCTCGGGGCGCAACACCTCACCTGGTGCGAACCGGCGCTCGGGTTCGTCGGTACGCAACTCGACCACGACCTCACCGCGGACACCATGGGCGCGAGCAATCACGCCCACAGTGATCTCGGTGAACATCGACCCGCGGTCGTACGGCTTCAGCGGCGGCGGGAACGGCCGCGGCCACCGCCGCGACCGCCACGCTCACGCTGCTCGAGGTCAACGAAATCGACCCGCACCTGATCCCGCCCGGCGAGGGCGCCGACGACGGTCCGCAGGGCGGACGCCGTCCGGCCGTTCCGACCGATGACCTTGCCGATGTCGGACGGATGGACCCGCACCTCGAGCAACCGGCCGCGGCGCAGATCCTTGTCCCGGACGTGGACGTCGTCAGGATGGCTGACGATGCCGCGGACCAGGTGATCCAGCGCGTCGGCGAGCACGCTCAGGCCTCGGACTTCTCGTCGTCGGCCGGCTTGTCCGCCTCGGCCTGCGCATCGGCCTTCTCAGCCTTGTCGGCCTTCTCGGTGGTGATCGCGGCCGAGACCGGCTCACTGCCCTTCTCGGCGAGCGCGGCGTTGAACGCGGCCAGCTTGTCCTTCTTCTCCGGCTGCGGATCGATGCCCGACGGGCTGGTGTCACCGGAGAACTTCTGCCAGTCGCCGGTCCGCTTCAACAGGGCGACAACGGCCTCGGTCGGCTGGGCGCCGACGGACAGCCAGTACTGGGCCCGCTCGGAGTCGACCTTGATGACCGACGGATCGTTCTTCGGGTGGTACTGACCGATCTCCTCGATCGCGCGACCGTCCCGCTTGGTACGGGAGTCGGCGACGACGATGCGGTAGTGCGGCGTCCGGATCTTGCCCAGACGCTTCAAACGAATCTTGACAGCCACGGTGGGTGGTTTCTCCTGTAGGGATACTGGCCCAGGATCTGCCTGGCCAGGAACGGGTGAATCACGCGCTCCGGAGTGGGGCACCGGGCGGAGATTCGGGTGGACGGCGCACATCGGTGATGAGAGGGCACCGACGCGTCGCAGACGCGCCGTACATTCTGCCAGACCGGCACCGCGCAGCGAAAACCCGACGTCGGCCGGCCCGACTGCCCGGAGGACGTTGACTCCCACGGTCGGAGCCGACCATCATTCTGCACAACCCTGCATCCGGCCGGCCTTCCATCCTGCCCGGCCACCGGTCGGTGCACAGAGGACAGGTGAGTTCATGCCCCACGATTCCGCCGTCTGGTCCGACCTGGTCGAGAACGAGATCAGTCAGCGAGCCGAGACCGGCTACGACGTGACCGATATCGCGAAGCGGTTCCGCGAGCTTGTTCCGGCCTCGGGCGCAGCAATCGGGACGGACACGGCTGCCCGGCTCGAGGGACTGTACGCCGAACTCGAATCGCTGCCCGAACCGACCGACTGGCCGTACCAGGAGCCAACGGACTGGAACGACCTCGTGCAGGCCGTGCCGACGCTCGCCGGCGATCGCAGTTACAACGGCACAGCGTTGGGCGACCCGGCGTTGCACGACAAGGTGCTGGGCGGCTGGCTCGGCAGGGTCGCCGGCAACATGTTGGGCAAGCCGGTCGAGTGGGGCGACCACTGGACGCCGGAGCGGCTGCGCTCCTACCTCGAACTCGCCGGTGCCTGGCCCCTGGACGACTACTTCCCGGTCCTGGATCCGGTGCCGGCCGGTTACGAACTGCGCGACTGCTGGGTGGACACCACCCGCGGCAACATCGCCGGCAGTTCGCGGGACGACGATGTCGACTACACCATCCTCGGCCTGCATCTCCTGGAGCAGCACGGCGCCGCCCTGACCTCCGCCGCGGTGGCCGACAGCTGGTTGCTGTTGCTCCCGATGCACCAGACCTACACGGCCGAGCGGGTGGCCTATCGCAACCTGGCCATGGGCCTGCGTCCGCCCGAAACAGCTACCCGGCGCAACCCGTACCGGGAGTGGATCGGCGCGCAGATCCGGGCCGACGCCTTCGGCTACGCCTGCGCCGGAGATCCGGCAGCGGCGGCACGGTTCGGCTACGTCGATGCGGCCGTCTCACATGTGGCGAACGGGATCTACGGCGAGATGTGGGCCGCCGCGCTGGTTGCCGCGGCCTTCACGGCCGGCTCTGCCCGGGAGGCCCTCGAAGTCTCCCTGGGACTCGTGCCGACCCGGTCCCGACTGGCCGAAGCGCTCCGTGACGTACTCGGCATGCACGCTGCCGGCCTGGAATGGGATGCCGCCCGGCAACGCATCGGCCGGCGCTACGGCCGTTACGGCTGGGTGCACACGATCAACAACGCCGCAGTGATCGCCGCCGGTCTGTTATGGGGCGACGGGGACTTCACCCAGACGATCGCGCTGACCGTGTTGGGCGGCCTCGACACCGACTCCAACGGCGCGACCGCCGGCTCCGTCGCCGGAGTGCTGTGCGGCGCGGCGAGGATCCCGACGAACTGGACCGAACCGTTACAGGACACCCTGCACAGTGCGCTGTTCGGCTTCGACGGTTCACGGATCTCGGCGCTGGCCGACCGGACGATCGAGGTCGCGCGCCGACTGCACCAGCAGCAACCGGCGGTCTAGCACACGAGGTTGCCCCGCAGCACCACCGACCGCGGATGGTTCAGCGCGCGCAGATCCTTCCGCGGATCCTCCTCGAAGATCACCAGGTCCGCCGGCGCGCCGTCGGCCAGGGCATCCGGACGGTCGAGCCAGGTACGGGCCCGCCAGCAGGCAGCTCCCAACGCGTAGTCCGGGCCGAACAGCTCGCCGAGCATCACCACCTCGTCGGCGATCCGGCCGTGCGGCTGGTAGCCGCCGGCGTCGGTGCCGGCGAAGATCGGCACGCCGGCGTCGTACGCGTCCCGGAAGCGTTGCAGCCTTGTCGCGTACAGCGCGCGCATGTGGGCGGCGTAGGTCGGGAACTTCGCCTCCCCCTGCGCGGCGAACGATTCGAAGTTCTCCAGCTGGATCAGCGTCGGGACCAGGGCGACCTGCCGTTCGGCCATCAGCTCCACGGTCCGGCCGGTGACTCCCGTACCGTGCTCGATGCCGTCGATCCCGGCCTCGACGAGCTCGGCGGCAGCCTGCTCTCCGAAGACGTGCGCCGTCACCCGCAACCCGAGTTCGTGGGCCCGGTCGATCGCCGGCCCGGCCACCTTTGGTGACCACAGCGGCGTGAGGTCGCCGGCGTCCCGGTCGATCCAGTCGCCCACCAGCTTGATCCAACCGTCGGATCCAGGCAGTTGGGCTTCGACCGCCGCAACCAGATCCTCCGGTTCGACCTCGTCGCCATAGTTGCGGATGTAACGCCTCGGCCGGGCGATGTGGTGCCCGGCGCGGATCAGCCGCGGCAGATCGTCGCGACCGTCCATCCACCGGGTGTCGGTCGGCGAACCGGGACTGCGCAACAACAGCGCCCCGGCCGCCCGGTCGGCCAGGGCGTGCTGTTCGGCGACCTCATCCGATACCGGTCCGTGCATCTCCAGTCCGACGTGACAATGCGCGTCGACCAGACCGGGCAGGATGAAGCCCCCGGACAGGTCCACAGCGTCGGAGGCCGGCTCCGTACGAACCAGCCCGTCCACGATCCACAACTCGCGCCGATCCCCTTCGGGGAGTACGACGCCGTCCAGATGCAGCCGGGGTGAGCCGTTCGTCGTCACGACGGCATTCTTCCCCAGTGCCCGACGCGCAATGATCGACGCCGTCATTCCCCCCGGGCCACGCCGATGACCGTACCGTCGGCGTCGGTCTGATAGACGCCTTTGCTGAGGTCGACCAGCACCAGGCGGTTGCCGAAGGGATCCTCGACGATCGCGACCTTGCCGACGGGAATGTCGATCAACGGCTGCAACAGCCGACCGCCGGCTCGCTCCACGATCTCGGCAGCCTGCGAGGCGTCCCGCACCAGCCAGTTGGGCTCGGCGCGCTGCGTCGTCGACAGCACGATCTCGGTCGCCGAGTCCGGACACTCCAGCGCCGCTTGGCCGAGGTCGTCGTTCCGCCAGCGCAACCGGTGCCCGAGCCGATCCCGATAGAAGGCTATGCCTGCGTCGAGATCCGGAACCGACACCATGACGGCGTCGACGGCGCGAAGCACCGGTTCGCTGAGTCCCATGGCATGAGCATCCCAGCGCCCTCCGACACCCGGTGGCCGATCGGCCTCGCGGTGCAAGACTTGTCCGGTGTTCTCCGAGCCCGCCGGGAGCCGCGCCCTCCGGCAGCCGATCGGTGTCGGCCCATGACGGTGATCACGGTGCCGCTGCCGGACTATCAGGTGCGGACCGAACCTGATCATCGCCGCATCGGGCGGCGGGTCGACGAGGCGATCCGCACGCACTTCGCCGGGCACAAGATCATTGCCCGCGGTGTCAGTGCCGATGATCATCCCGATCTGACCGTCGATCAGCTGATCAGCATCATTCTCCACACAGGAACCGATCGGTACGATCCGGGTCGGGCGGGTGACCGCTATGACAACGTCGAGGCCAAGCACATCGACCTGTTCGGCTTCCGCCGGACGGTCACCCGGCGGATGCGCCTGTTCGAACAGCTGAGCTGGGGCTTCTACCACGGTTCCATCGAGATCCACGGGCGGCCGACCCGATTGGACGTCGTCACGATCTACGACGCCACCCGGTTGCGCGCCGTGCTGCACCGCTACGCGGGCAGGGTCGACGCCAAGCGGGACGGCTACCGGTTCGTCGAGCCGGGACGCCAAGCCGATGCAGTGCTCGGCGTGATCAAGCTGGGCAGGGTGTAACCAGCAAGCATGCCGACTGCTTGTCGGCCAATCCCAACAGCGGCAGACTGAGAGCGAACCCGATTGGCCCGATCCGTCCTTGGAGAACAGGAGCCGTTGTGAGCCTCAACACCGACGTACCGTCGCGCCACCAGATTGAGCAGTTGCTTGATGTCGAATCCCCGGGCTGTGTCTCGATCTATGCCCCCAGTACGCCGATCGGCGCACAGGTCGAGGCAAGTCGCCTTGAGTTCAAGAATCTGGCCAAGGAGGCTCGCGCCCAGCTCGAACAATCCGGTATGGAGTCGGGGCAGCTGGACATGATCACCGACGAACTCGACGATCTCGTCGACGACGAGGGAGTTCTGGAGGGAACAATCCCGAAGTGTCGCGGTGTTCGCGACTCCGGAGCTGTTCCTGACCTATCGGTTGCCCAACCGCCTGCCGAGCGAGGTCGAGGTCGGTGATCGGCTCTACGTCAAACCGCTGTTGCGAGCGATCACCTTCCCACAGGCCGGGTACGTACTCGCCCTGGCCGCCGGATCGGTACGGCTGATCGAGTTCGTCGCGGACGGACCCTCGGAGGTCGTGAAGGTTCCCGACCTGCCCGACAGCGCGGCCGGACTGGCCGGCAAGTCGTCACTGTCCGATCGTGCCCCGATCAGACGGATCCAGGGATCGGAGGGGCAGAAGCTGCGGTTGCTTCAGTACGCACGCAAGGTTGATCAGTCCCTCCGCCCGTTGCTTGCCGGGTTGGATCTTCCGGTCGTCCTGGCCGCCGCCGAGCCGATCGCCTCGATCTACCGTCAAGTGAACAGCTATCCGCATCTGCTGACGAACGGCATACCGGGCAATCCGGAGCAGGTACAGGACGAGAACCTGGTCGCCTCCGCGCGCGCCATCGTCGATGATCAACATCGCCAGGACGTTACGGAACTCAACCACCGGATTGATGATCTTGGCAGCAGCGGCCGGTCGTCAACGGATCTGGCAACGCTGGCCTATGCAGCCACACATGGCTTGGTCGACACCCTGCTGGTCGATCTTGAACGACGGGTTACCGGAGAGGTCGGCGAGGACGGTCGGATCGAGTTCGCCGACACGGATGATCACCGGTCGTACAGCGTGACGGACGAGATCGCCCGTCGCGTACTGCGTACCGGCGGCAAGGTCCTCGCTGTTCGTGGAGACGAGATCACCTCCGGCCAACCGGCCGCCGGAATCCTGCGTCATCCGATTATCGCCGGGGAGCTGGATTCCTGACTGCTACCCGTAGTCGGTCCGCATCCCGCGACGGACGGGTTCGACCCCCACCGACCGGGCCGCCTCCTGCGCGGGCCGGATCTCCTCGATCCCATGGCCGAGGCCTGATGGATTAGACGTACGATTACGACCCGATCAGCGCACTTTCCTTGCAGACAAGGGAAACGAGCTATTGACGGAACCTCTCAGCCAGGTCCTTGAGACGCCGTGTGTACTCCGACCACCAGTGCTCATCACCGGCATCACTCCGGTCCGGGCCAGCCTTCCCGTCGATGAGTTCCCGGAGGATCTGGAGTTGGCCGGCGTGGGTCGCTGTGTCTGTCAGCACCCTCGCCAGAAGCGCTCTCGTTGTGGTCGTACGCGATCCCGATGGCCACCACGGCACACGGGCCGGAGCAGCCAAGCCCACCTGCGCAAGCACCGCGTCGGAATGGGCGGCCGCGCGCCGATAAAGGTTTGTGATGTAGTCCTTGGGCTCATCCGCGGTCGCCCACATGTCCCGATTCGGTCCAGCGCTCTCGTCACTGATCCACGGCAATGGTTCCTCGAACGGTCTGCCGAGGCAGAGGCCGAGGTAACCGGCCTCGATTCCGATCAAGTGCTTGACGACGCCGAGCAGATTCGTCCCGGTCGGCGTCATCGGCTGCCGAAGCTCGTACTCGCCGAGCCCGTCAACGCACGACAGCACCTGCCGCCGGGACTCCCTCAGGTAGCCATGATCATCTTGGTGGATCGGCGTACTGGGCATGAGGAGATACTAGGGAATGGCTCGGTGCTGCAGATGGGTTCGGCTCGGTGATCATGAAACCTGCTGGGATCGGATCCCGGAACTCAGCTAGGTTGAGAAGACCATGGCTGCCTCGACCGATCATCCCGCCCGCGTCCGGGTCGCGCCCTCGCCGACCGGCGATCCGCACGTCGGCACCGCGTACATGGCCCTGTTCAATCTGGCATTCGCCCGACAGCAGGGCGGCCGGTTCATCCTGCGGCTGGAGGACACCGACCGCGCGCGGTACCAGGCGGACAGCGAGCCGCAGATCTACGACACCCTGCACTGGCTGGGGCTGGTGTGGGACGAGGGCCCGGACGTCGGTGGGCCGTGTGCGCCATACCGGCAGTCGGAGCGCCTCGACACCTACGCTCCGTACGTTGATCGTCTGCTTGCCGAAGGTCATGCCTACCACTGTTGGTGTTCGACCGACAGACTGCCGTTGGATCAATCGAGTCGATGGCGATCCTCGGCAAGCAATCCGTGCTGGCCAGGATGCAGCGGCTGCGCGACGGCCTCTGACCGAACGGGCCGTCGCCCGGCGGCTGAACGCTACCGGTCGAACATCTTGCGGAGTTCGGGCGGCAACTCGAAGTCCTCGTCCTTGCCCTGCTGCCCGTTTCCGGCCGGCAGACCGAAGGCCGAACCCGGCTGCGCAGCCGGCGCCTGCTGCTGACCGTTGCGCTTGGCCGGGTTGCCGGAGACGCGCTTACCGGTCTTGGCCTTCTTCTTCTGCTGCTTGGCCTTTCGTGCTCCCCCGACCATGCCGGGCATTGACGGCAGGCCGGGGATGTTCGGCATCTTGCCGCCTGCCATCGCGCTCATCATCTTGCGCGCGTCGAAGAACCGATCGACCAGGTTGTTCACCGCGGACACCTGCACACCGGCACCTCTGGCGATCCGCGCCCTGCGGGACCCGTTGAGGATCTTGGGATCGTTCCGCTCGGCGGGCGTCATCGAGTGAATGATCGCCTCGATCCGGTCGATCTCCTTCTCGTCGATGTTGTTGATCTGGTCCTTCAGCTCGCCCATCCCGGGCAGCATCCCGAAAACCTTGGACAGCGGGCCCATTTTGCGAACCATCTGCATCTGCTGCAGGAAGTCGTCCAGGCCGAACTCGCCGCCGTCCTTGGACGCAAGTTTGGCAGCCGCCTTGGCAGACTGCTCCGCATCGAAGGTCTTCTCGGCCTGCTCGATCAGCGTGAGCATGTCGCCCATGCCGAGGATGCGGCTGGCCATCCTGTCGGGATGGAAGACGTCGAAGTCCTTCAGCTGCTCGCCATTGGAGGCGAACATGATCGGCTTGCCGGTGACCCGCGCGATGGACAGCGCCGCACCGCCGCGGGCATCGCCGTCGAGCTGGGTGAGGACAACGCCGTCGAAGCCGACGCCCTCGGCGAACGCGTTGGCGGTGTTCACCGCGTCCTGGCCGATCATCGCGTTGACGACGAAGAGCACCTCGTCGGGATGGACCGCATCCCTGATGTCCGCGGCCTGCTGCATCAGCTCCTGATCGATGCCGAGCCGACCGGCGGTGTCGACGATGACCACGTCGTACAACTTGCGCTCGGCCTCGCCGATCGACGCCTTGGCCACGGCGACCGGATCGCCGACGCCGTTGCCGGGCTCCGGAGCGAAAGTGTGCACCCCGGCCCGTTCGCCGACGATCTGCAACTGATTGACCGCGTTCGGCCGCTGCAGATCTGCCGCTACCAACAGCGGCGAATGACCCTGCTCCTTCAGCCAGAACGCCAGCTTGCCGGCCAACGTCGTCTTGCCGGCGCCCTGAAGGCCAGCCAGCATGAGCACCGTCGGAGGCCGCTTGCTGAAACGCAGCAGCCGGGTCTCGCCGCCGAGGATTCCGATCAGTTCCTCGTTGACAATCTTGATGACCTGCTGGGCGGGGTTCAGCGCACCGGACAGCTCGGCGCCCTTGGCCCGCTCCCGTACGGCGGCGATGAACTCCCGGACCACCTGCAGGTTGACGTCGGCCTCGAGCAACGCCACCCGGATCTCCCGGGCGGTCGCGTCGATATCTGCGTCGGAGAGTCGACCCTTTCCGCGCAGACTTTTGAAGGTTGCGGCGAGACGGTCTTGCAGGGTGTCGAACATCGATCCTCTTCAGTCACGCTTCCTGGATGCGAACGTCGAGCAAGCCTACCTTCTGCCGGAGGGATAGCGGTTCGCCGACTTCGCCGGGGCCGACCCGGGGCGTCCGTTGACAGCTTTCCTACTTTGCCTCGGAAGCAGGTGAGGCCGACCGCCTAGCATGCGCTCATGACTGTCACCCGGAACGAATTCCCGGCCGACTTCGCCTGGGGAACCGCGACCGCCTCCTATCAGGTCGAGGGGGCCGTCGCCGAGGACGGCCGGACACCCAGCATCTGGGACACGTTCGTCCGGATCCCCGGCACCGTCGCCGACGGCACCGTCGGGGACGTCGCCGCCGATCACTACCACCGGTTCGCGGGTGATGTCGCCCTGATGTCCGAGCTGGGCGTCAACGCCTACCGGTTCTCAATCTCCTGGAGTCGGGTGCTTCGGCCCGACGGTGAGCCGAACCCCGCCGGAATCGACTTCTACCGCCGCCTGCTGACGGCAGTGGTCGAACGCGGCATCACGCCGTACGCGACCTTGTATCACTGGGATCTTCCGCAGCACCTGGAGGATGCCGGCGGATGGCTCAGCCGGGACACCGCCGACGCGTTCGTACGATACGTCGAGACTGCCGTCGGGGCTCTCGGTGATCTTGTCGGCAACTGGATCACCCTGAACGAGCCGTGGTGCTCGGCCTTCCTCGGGTACGCCTCCGGGCACCACGCGCCCGGCCGGCGGCTCGGCTCTGAGTCGTCCCATGCAGTCCACCACCTGCTGCTGGCCCACGGCCTGGCCGTTGCGGCCATCCGCCGCCTGCAGCCCGACGCGCGCCTCGGAATCTCGCTCAACCTGTACTCGATCCGGCCTGCCTCGGACAGCGCACAGGACCAGGATGCGGCCCGCCGGATCGACGGGCTGCAGAACCGGCTCTTCCTCGAACCCGTCCTGCAGGGTCACTATCCGGCCGATGTGCTGGCTGATCTCGGTGAGCAGGAGTGGTTCGCCGACCAACCGTCCGCCGACCTGGAGGCCATCAACGCACCGATCGATTTCCTGGGCATCAACTACTACAGCCGGCACACCGCGACGGCCGGGACCTGGGACGGTTCGCCGAGCGCGAATCCGGGCAGCGAGTTCGTCGAATTCGTCGACACCGGGGCGCCGAAGACGCAGATGGGCTGGCCGGTCCATCCCGACGGCATCGTCGACGTGCTGCGACAGGCCGGGTCCTACGCCCCGGGTCTTCCGCTGATGATCACCGAGAACGGCGCAGCCTATCCCGACCAGTCCGGACCCGACGGATTCGACGACGTCGAACGGTGCGACTACATCGAGCAGCACATCGCCGCCTGCCGGGACGCTGTACGTGACGGCCTGCCACTGGTCGGCTACTTCGTGTGGAGCCTGATCGACAATTTCGAATGGGGCTGGGGATTCAGCCGCCGGTTCGGCATCGTCCACGTCGACTATGAGTCCCAGCAGCGGACCGTCAAGACCAGCGGGCGGTGGTACGCCGCCTTCCTCGCCGGCGGCAACTGATCACTCTGGGTGATCACGGCAGCTGACGCGACGGCTGGAGCGCAGTGAACCGGCTGTGCAGCACCAGAGCTACCGCGCCCGGGGCGGCGGAGTCCTGACCCGCGCTGGACAGGGATGGGTGCGGTTCCCGCGGCGCCGCCGCCGACCGCTCCACGATCAGCGTCGCGGGCCGCGCGCCCGGAACAGTGCGACGGTGCCCACCACCGTGACGGTCACCTCCATGAAGTGCTCCCGGAGCGACCTCTCCAGCCCTTCCTGATCATCATCGGCGTTGTGGAAGATGCCGCGACGGTTGTAGATCGCCATCAGCCGACGCCCCACCAGATTGTGCCGGACACCGCGGCCAAGGATCGTGCTCCCGAAGAAGACGCCATCCGCGGCCAACCGGTCAGCGACATGCCCGAACGCCACTCCCTTGACGGCCCAGGATCCCGGCAGGCAATGGAACACGAAGTTCGCTGCGACCGAGTCGAAGCGGCCGATGGCGTCCGGCAACGGGGCGAGCACGTCGGCCTGTACGGCAATGGTCGTCAGCCCCGCCAGTCGCGCCGATGCGCGAGCCAGGCTGTTGGCGTTGAGGTCGACCAAGGTGATCATCACACCGGCCGGCAGCGATGCCTTCGCCAGATACCAAGCGGTTCCGGGACCGACGTCCAGGTGCCGTCGGCCGACACAGCGCTCGTACTGTTCGACCATCCGGTCGCGGTGACACCGCCACACGAAGCTGTTGGACAGCCGGACGACCACCAGGTCGTAGATCCGCAACACCGGCCTGCTGTAGATCGCAGCGCCCCGGCGTACTTCGTCTGCATCGCTCACAGTGCTGGATCCCGTCGGGTCGACGAAGGTCGGACCCGAGCAACGTACTACCGATCCACTGTTCGCCCGACCCGGAAGTGTCCGCCGCGGCCGGGATCGGCACGCCCCTTACGCTCACCCCATGAACGGCGTGGAACTCCTCCTGGTGGTCATTGCCGCGATAGCCGTGACGGCCTTCGCCCAACGCCGGGGACTGCAACCGCCGTTGGTGCTGGTGGCCCTCGGCCTGGTGGTGTCCTTCATACCCGGCCTTCCCCGACTGGAGATCGAGCCGGAGATCATCCTGGGCGTCGTCCTGCCGCCGCTGCTCTATTCGACGGCGATCGAGTTCTCCTTCATCAACTTCGTCCGGAATCTCTGGCCGATCGTCGGGCTCGGGATCCTCCTGGTGATCATCACGGCGATGGCTGTCGGGTTCACCGCAAGCTGGCTGGTTCCCGGATTGGTCCCGGCCGCCGGATTGGTGCTCGGCGCGGTCGTCGGCCCGTCGGATGCCGTGACGGCCGTGGCGATCGGAAGACGGCTCGGGCTACCCAGACGGGTGATGACGATTCTCACCGGTGAGAGTCTGATCAACGACGCAGCGGCGTTGACGATGTTCACGATCACCACCGTCGCGGTCACCGGCCGGACGGCGTTCATCTCCCAGCCCGTGTTGTTCTTCGGATACGGGGTAGTGATCGGCATCGTCGTCGGCCGACTGTTGGCGTTCGTGGTGCAGAGACTCCAGCAACGGTTGGACAATCCGGGTCTGGAGACCGTACTGGGTCTGGTTCTGCCGTTCGCCTGTTATCTGGCAGCCGAGCAGCTACACGCATCCGGTGTGATCGCCGTGGTCACGGCCGGTTTCGCGATCGGGCACAACCGGGCCCGCAGCGGTTATGCCGCGCGGATCCAGGAGACCCAGGTCTGGCGCAGTCTCGACGTGCTGTTGGAGGCCTTCGTCTTCGCCTACATGGGCCTGCAGATGAAGTTCATCGTCGACGAGGTGCTGGATTCCCAGACATCACTGTCGACCGTCCTGATCGCGGCGCTGGCGGCGCTGCTGGTGGTCCTGGCCATCCGACCGGCCTACGTGCTGCTCAACCACGGCCGGCTGGCACTCCAGGCAGCCTTCGTGCGGCGGCAGCGCGCCAGGCACCCCGAGCGAGAGGCGGAACGCCGACACCGCCGGGAGGCGCTGCTGGAGCGTCGGATCGCCAGCCACAACCGACGGCACCCGGACCGCCGCCGGGAGATGCCGACCGGCGGGCCGGCGCGGCAGTCGGCGACGCTCCCGTTGAAGCACGATCTGGTGATCTCCTGGACGGGGATGCGCGGGGTGGTCACGCTGGCCGCGGCGGCCGGTATCCCGCTGACCGCGCAGGGTGGCCCGTTCCCGGCACGGGCAGAGATCCAGATGATCGCCTTCGTCGTCGCCGTCGGAACGCTGATGATCCAGGGCCCGACCCTGCCGCCGCTGATCCGCAAACTACGCATCCGCTCCGACGAGGACGAGAGGTACGAGGCTGAGCAGCGTCACCGCGCCGCCGAAATCAGCCGACAGGCCGCCTCCGAGGTCATCCAACAGGCAGTCACCAGGATCGAGACCGCGAGGACCGGGAACGCGGCGGCCGAGAACGCCGAGGAGGACGCCGGCGACCGCCGGGGCAGACGCGGAACCGGACCGGATCTCGATCCGGCGACCGCTGCCATGCTCAGCGAACAACTGCAGCGTTTCCAGCAGGTGCGTGAGGCGATGCAACTGGAGGCCGAGGCACCGGAACGCGCCGACGTCGATCAGCAGCGCGCCGACCGGTGGCGGGTGATCAACGGGTTCAGGATCAAGATGCTGACGGCACAGCGCAAGGCGCTGACCGCCGAGCGTGACGCCTTCCGGCTGGACGACGACACCTATCGGGAGATGCTGGAGCAACTGGACTACGACGAGGCGGCGATCAGCGCTCGGATGGAGTCCCGGCTCTGAGCCGGGACCCCGTTCGCCCGGATCAGTCGGCGGCAAGCAGAGCGTCGACGAAGGACTCCGCCTCGAACGGTGCGAGGTCGTCGACACCTTCGCCGAGTCCCACCAGCTTGATCGGCACGCCAAGTTCGCGTTGCACCTGGATGACGATGCCGCCCTTGGCCGAACCGTCCAGCTTGGTGAGAACGACCCCGGTGACATCGACGACCTCGGCGAAGATCCGGGCCTGGGTGAGACCGTTCTGCCCTGTCGTCGCGTCGAGTACCAGCAACACCTCGGTCACCGGTGCCTGACGCTCGATCACCCGCTTGATCTTGCCCAGTTCGTCCATCAGGCCGGTCTTGGTGTGCAGTCGGCCGGCGGTGTCGACGACCACCACGTCGGCTTCGCCCTCGATACCCGCCTTCACCGCCTCGAAGGCGACACTGGCCGGATCGGCACCTTCGGCACCGCGGACCGTCGGTACGCCGACGCGGCTGCCCCACGTCTCCAGTTGGTCGGCCGCGGCGGCGCGGAACGTGTCGGCCGCCGCGAGGACGACGTCCTTGTCCTCGGCGACCAGCACCCTGGCGAGTTTGCCGACGGTTGTGGTCTTGCCGGTGCCGTTCACGCCGACCACCAGAACGACGGCCGGGGTTTCGGTGCGGGTGATCGCCAACGAGCGATCCAGCGTCGGGTCGACGAGTCTGATCAGTTCCTCACGCAGCACCCCGCGGGCCTGGCCGGGATCGGAGATGCCCTCGACCCGCATCCGGTCCCGCAACGCATCGACCAGTTCGGTGGTCGGCTTGACGCCGAGATCGGAGGTCAGCAGCGTGTCCTCGAAGTCCTCCCAGGTCTCCTCGTCGATCCGATCCCTGGAGAGCAACGTCAACAAGCCGCGGCTGAGCGCGTTGTTGGATCCGGACAGCTGGCGGCGGAGACGGACAAGACGACTCTCCGGGGCCTCCGGCTTCTCGATCGTCGGGACCTCCGCCGCCTCCTCGGCGGCGGCCTCGGCCGGCGGCTGGATGCCCGGTTCGGGGGCGACCACCCCAGGGGTCGCTTCGACGGTGCCCGCCGCGGAATCGGATTCGCGTTCAGCGACAGCCGGGCCGCCCACGACGCGATCGCCGCGCTGCTCACCCAGTTCGGGTCGGACCTGGGCGGGCAGCTGCCTGCGCCGCGTCCCGACGACCAGGCCGGTGACGAGTCCGACGACGATGACGACGCCGGCGATGATCAGGGTGAGGATCGTTGCAGTCACCGCGTCAGCCTATCGGTGCGGGGCTGCCCCGAGCGGATCAGTGGCCGGCGGTCGAATGTTCCCGGCCGCGCTCCCGGTGGACGACCCGGGACCGCCCGACGATCCGGTTGAAACCCTCCGGCGGCTCGACCTCGCCGTTGAGATGCTGGGCGACCCGGGTGAACTTGTCGGCCAGCCACGGCATCCGGGAACGTCCCCGGCCCTCCATGCCGACCAACACCAACCCGACGACGGCGGCGGCGACCGCGAGGATCGCGATCATGGCAACCACGTAGACGATCACAAGACATGCCTTTCCAGACAGTTGCACGGCATCAGCAGCGCGGGGAAGGAACTGCCGTACGCCGTCGCGTCACGAGCCCGACGGCGTACATACATCATTGTTGCAGCGCAACCTCGACGTTAGCTGTGAACGCGCTCGGTCGAAGGCGTGTCGGAAACCTCTTTGCCAACTGTCAGGTTGCCGGCGTGGCACGGCGGCGGCACCGGGGTGCTCACCGTTCGCGGACTGATCATCACGCCGCTGGTCTTCCTGATCGGCGTCGGCCTGACCGCCCTCGCCGCGCGGACGACGATCGATCCTGAGTACGCGATGCGCCGGCCGGCAACGTTTGTGATGCTGATCGCCGTCGCGGTCCTGGCCCTGACCGCCCTCGGCCCGCTCGCCCATCGGGGCCGTACACCGGTCAGGGCGCCGCGGGACCGGTCCGCGCATGCTCCGGGATCTGCTGTGGTGTTGACCACGTCGGCCGGTGCAACGTTGATCTTCCTCGCCGCACTCTGGCTGCCCGGACACTTCCGCTGGTCCTACGTCGAAGGACCGGGGATGCTGGTGATGATCACCCTCGCGCTGGTCGCTGTGCTGGACTACCCGAGTGATCAGCGCCGTGCTGCTGGCCCGGTTGACCGGGCGCGCGGCGCGGGTCGGTGATCAGGCAACCGACGCCTGGGCTTCCCGAAGCCGCTGACTGATCACCGCGGAGACGCCGTCGTTGCGCATCGTCACCCCATAGAGCGCGTCGGCGACCTCCATGGTGCGTTTGTGGTGGGTGATCACCAGCAGCTGGGAGTTCTCCCGGAGCTCCTCATAGATCTCCAGCAGCCGGCCGAGGTTGGTGTCGTCCAGGGCTGCCTCGACCTCATCCAGGATGTAGAACGGACTCGGCCGGGCGATGAACAGCGACACCAGGAAGGCGACCGCGACCAGCGAACGTTCGCCGCCGGAGAGCAGTGACAGCCGTTTGACCTTCTTGCCCGCCGGCCGGGCCTCGACGTCGACTCCGGTGTTCAGCCAGTCGCCCGGCTCGGTGAGCACCAAGCGGCCCTCGCCGCCGGGGAACAGCCGTTCGAAGACCCGGGTGAACGCCTTCTCGACGTCGGTGTACGCCTCGGCGAAGACCTGCTCGACGCGGGCGTCGACGTCGGCGATGATCGACAACAGGTCCTGGCGGGTCTTGCGGAGGTCCTCGGCCTGTTCGGCGAGGAACGCGTGCCGCTCCTCCATCGCCGCGTACTCCTCCAACGCCAGCGGATTGATCTTCCCCAACTGGTTGAGGGCGCGGTCGGCCCGGCGCAGCCGCTTCTGTTGTTCCTCGCGGACGTACGGCACCGGTTCCGGTCTCTCGTCCTGCGGCAGGTTCTCCAGGTCGAGCGCGTTGCCGTCCTTGTCGGTGAGCACCGGGACCGGTATCTCCGGTCCGAAGTCCTTCATCAGCGTCTCAGCCTCGACGCCGAGTTCGCTCATCGACTTCTCGGCCAGGGTTTCGATCCGCATCCGCCGCTCGGCGCGTGCCATCTCGTCCCGGTGCACGGTGTCGACCAAGGACTCCAGCTCGGCCGACAACTCCCGGGCACCTCTCCGCGCGGCCGTCAACGCCTCCTCGGCCTCCGCACGACCGGCCTCAGCCTGTTTCCGTTCGGCATCGGCGAGGCTGATCGATGCCTCGATGCGGCCGGCCAGGTGGCCGGCTGCCGTGTGTACGGCGGCGGCCACCCGAGCCTCGCGCAGCATCCGCTCGCGGCGGGCCTGCGCCCGGGCGCGGGCAGCGCGTTCGTTGTCAGCCGCCCGTCGCAGGGCGTCGGCCCGGCCGGAGAGCGCACGGGCGCGTTCCTCGACGGTGCGCAGGGCGAGCCGGGCGTCCATCTCCGCGGCCCGGGCGAGCCGGGCCCCCTCGGCAAGCCGGTCCCGTTCGGCGGGATCGGGCTCCTCGTCCGTCTCCTCGGCGCTGGCTGCCTCCAGCCGCTCCTGCAGTTCGGCGAGCCGGATGACGGTCTGCTCCCGGGCCTCCTCGGCCTCGGTGATCGCCCGCTTCAGCCGGGTCGCCTCCTCCCGGGAGGACCGGGCTGCCGAATTCAGCTGGCCGAGTTCCTCGGCCAGCGCGGCCATCTCGGCGTCCGATTCGTGCAGCCGGGCGAGGGCGTACTCGACCTCCTGCTTGGCCGCAGCCCGCTGCTCGGCCAGGTCCGCCTGGGCGAAGCGCAGACGCTGGCAGGTGTGAGTGACGTCGGCGAGCTTCTGCTCGGCCTCGTCGACGGCGGCCTGCACCTCGATAAGGCTCGGTTGGGCGCTGGAGCCGCCGGCGGCGAAATGTGCGGACAGCAGGTCGGCGTCCCGGGTGACCGCCGTGAGGTCCGGCAGCGCGGCGACCAGTTCCCGGGCGGCGGCGAGATCGGCTGTCACGGCGACCTTGCGCAGTACCCGGTTGACCGCCGGACGCAGGTCATCGGGGCAGCTGACCACATCGGCGGCGTACCGGACGCCTTCGGGCAACACCGGCCAGTCCGCCGGTGAATCGGTCTGCGGTGCCCCGGCCAGCAGTAACCCGGCGCGGCCGAGGTCGTCGGCGCGCAACTGGTCGAAGGCGGACACCGCGGCGTCCAGTCCGGTCACCGCGACGGCATCGGCGGCGGCTCCGAAGGCCGCCGAGACAGCCGCCTCGTAGCCGGGCTCCACGCTGACCAGCGCGGCGACCGATCCCAACAGGTCGTTGACCCGGTCCTCGGCGGCGAGCAGTGCCGCGGAGCCGTCCTTGCGGCTCAGTCCCAGCTGCAGCGCCTCCAGCCGGGCGGCGACCGCACCGCGTTCGGTGTTGGCCGCCGCCTCCTCGGTACGCAGCCGTTCGAGTTCGGCCTGGAGCTGTTCGAGGCGTTCGGTGGCGTCCTCGTGTTCGGAGTCCAGGTCGGACTCGCCGTCGTCGAGCGAGGCGACCTTCGTCTCCAGGGTGGTGAACTCCCGCGCGGCCGCCTCGGCGCGCTCCTCGGCGCGCTGCAGGGCGGCGCTCAGCCGTCCGATCTCCTCATCGGCAGCCTCGGCGCGGCTGCGCATCGAGTTCACCTGACCGTGCAGTCGGGCCAGGCCCTCCCGCCGGTCGGCCGCGGCCCGGACCAGACCGGCGAGTCGCTTCTCCTCGGCGGCGTGGGCCTCCTCGGCGGTCGTCCGTCGATCGGTGGCCGCGGTCAACGCCTCGGACTTCTGCCCGACCTCGGCGGCCAGCGCCTCCTCCTGGGCGGCCACCGCGTCGGCCTCCGCCTCGAGCTCCTCGGGGTCGCGACCGCGGCGCTCCTCACCAGGGTCGCGTTGGGCGTTGCGCACCCGCTCGGCGGCGATCGAGATGGTCGAGGCGACTCGTTCCCGCAACGCGGCCAGCGAATACCACACGTCCTGTGCCTGGTTCAGTCGCGGCACCTGGGCGCGTACCGTCTCCTCGGCCTCCAGCTCGGCGGCCCGGGCCGCCTCCAGTCGCTTCTCCAGTCCTTGACGCCGTTCCTTGAGCTGCGCCTCGTCGGCCAGATCGCTCTCCAGCGATAGCGTCGCCTGGACCAGGTCGTCGGCCAGCAGCCGGGACCTCGCGTCACGTGCCTCGGCCTGGATGACGGCGGCTTTGCGGGCGACCTCGGCCTGCCGGCCCAACGGCCTGAGCTGGCGGCGTACCTCGGCGACCAGGTCGTTGAGCCGGTTGACGTTGGTCTCGGTCGCCTCCAGCTTGCGAAGCGCCTTCTCCTTGCGCTTGCGATGCTTCAGGACCCCGGCGGCCTCCTCGATGAAGCCACGGCGCATCTCCGGTGTCGCCTGGAGGATCGTGTCCAACTGGCCCTGACCGACGATGACGTGCATCTCCCGGCCGATCCCGGAATCGGAGAGCAACTCCTGGACATCCAGCAGCCGGGCCCGCTGGCCGTTGATCTCGTAGTCCGAACCGCCGTTGCGGAACATCGTCCGGCTGATGGTGACCTCGGAATAGTCGATCGGCAGCGCGCCGTCGGCGTTGTCGATCGTCAGCACGACCTCGGCACGACCCAGCGGCGCCCGGCCGGAGGTGCCGGCGAAGATGACGTCCTCCATCTTGCCGCCGCGCAGCGATTTGGCTCCCTGCTCGCCCATCACCCAGCTGAGAGCATCGACGACATTGGATTTGCCGGAGCCGTTCGGACCGACAACGCAGGTGATGCCAGGTTCGAAGTTCAGCGTGGTGGCCGAAGCGAAGGACTTGAAGCCCTTCAGGGTCAGGCTCTTCAGATACACGCGCTCCCCCTTCGTGTGCTGGCTTGGGTCGTGCAGGGCTGGTTGATCCGACAAGGGTGGATCCACCGGGGCAGATCCGGCCGGTTGGGAAGGCCGTTTCACTCTAGTCGGGCCCGCTGACTTTACGCGGTCAACTCGCCGCGCGACCCTCCGGCGGCGCGGCTGCAGCAGGTTCCCGCTCGTCCGGGTGCTGCGCCGACGGCTGCGGGTTGCGCTCTGCGACCAGCTCGTCGGAGGTCAGTGACTCCCCGTCGATCGGCACCAGATGGGTGGGCCGCCCGGTACGGACCGCGGAGAACGTCCAGAGCTTGTTCACCACGAAGGTGACCGGTGTGACGACGACGATCGAGATCAGCTGCGCCCAGTAGAGCTTGGTACGGAAACCGGTCGAGTCGTCGAAGACGCTGTCCGGCAGCGAGATCGGCGAACCGGAGTGGATCAACGCGGTGACCAGGCCCAACCCGATCAACTGTCCGATGGCGCCGACCGCCAGGAACGGCGGATATTCGGCGAACCAGGCCGCGTGCTTGGTGCTCCGGAAGGTCCAGCGTCGGTTGATCACGAAGTTCCAGAAGTTCGCGACCAGGAACGCCACGGTCACGAACGCGTGATACCAGCGGACGTTGAAATCGGTCAGCGGCAGGTCGATGAAGACGTCGCGGTAGTTGGGGCCGACCTTCTTCAGCACGATCACCACGAGCATGTTCACCAGCGCGCCAGAACCGCCGACCAGGCCGAAGCGGATCAGCTGCAGCCAGTTGTGGCGGTGGCGTACGAAGAGGTAGTGCCCGAGACGTCTCACGATCGGTCGAGCCTACCCGGCTCCCGCGCCGGGCCCGGAATGCGCGCGGAAGGCGGCCGTGGCCTGCCCTGACGGCGGGCGGATGGTCGGATCCAGTGGCCGATGTGCCCGCCGACGGCCAGCAGGTGTTCGGTGAGGCGGTGCCGGATGCCACCGCTGCATCCAGGAATCCGTCGGACCGGACGGGTCGCGTTCAGCCAGGCCACAGGCAGTCGGGTCACAGGCAGTCGGGTCACAGGCAGCCGGGTCAACAGGCAGCCGGGTCAACAGGCAGTCGGGTCAACAGGCAGCCGGGTCACATGCAGTCCCAGTGATAGCGGATACCGCTGAGATCGCCACGGGCCAACGCCACCGGATCCCCGAACAGGTGGGCCACCCCGGAATCGCCCCAGCCGCCGACGTCCATGGAGTCCAGTTCGATCAACAATCCGGCAGCGGGCGTTCCGGGCTCGGGATAGTCGCCGCTGCCCCGCGGGTCCTGCTGGGTGAAGGTGGGATAGCCGCCGATCTTGCTGCCGGTTCCGTTGTCGGGGAGCACCGCGGTGCCACCACGGACGTACTCGTCGTAGACGAAGGCCGGCTCCGACCGGTTCTCCCCGAACGCCATCGCCACCCGCTCCCAGACCGTGTCCTGGCGGAGCGCTGCGGGCAGTTCGTCCCAGGACGGGATGCTGGCCCCTGGGCGGAAGGTCACCGCCGTCGGGCCGACGAATTCCATCGGGACCTCCTCGGCCTGGTCGACCGGTGTCGGGGCATCGGGCCGGGCGAGGCTCGGCGCTGACGGCTCGGGATACCAGCGCACCGAGAAACCGGTGGCGCCGGCCGTGTCGTCGAACGTCAGCCCGTAGCTGTCGTCGGGATCGACGAACCACTGCAGGAGGCCGCTCGTAGGAAACCCGGGCAACTGTCCGACCTCGGCGAAGTTGATCTGGGCGACGAACACCTGCGGTCCGTGACGGCCCTCCGGCCAGGTCGATCCGGCGGGCAGATACGGATGTCCGGTCAGAAAGCTCTGCGTCGGATCGGTCGCCGCGCCGGCGATGCCGATGATCGCGCACGGCGTCGCGGTTGCTCCCAGCACATCGCGGACGTGATCGATCAGGTGCGGCGCCAGCGCGCCGGTGGCTGCTCTCGACGGCCTGGACGGCTCGGTGAGTTGCTTGCGCCAGCGATCCCAGAAGGCGTTCACGAGGCAACCGTACGACCTGGGTCGCAGGTCGATCGACCGGCTCAGCGGCGTGGCGCCCGCTGGCAGTGCGGGCAGCGGAACGAGGACCGGTTCATGAACGGCTCACGGCGGATCAGGTGTCCGCACCGGCGGCACGGCAGGCCCTCGCGCCCGTAGACGGCCAGCGAGCGGTCGAAGTAGCCGCTGTCGCCGTTGACGTTGACGTAGAGCGCATCGAAGCTGGTGCCGCCCTGGCCCAGTGCTCCGGCCATCACCTCCCGTGCCGCGTCGAGGACGGTGATCACCTGTTTGCGGGTCATCGTGTTGGTGGGACGGGCGTAGTGCATCCGGGCCAGCCAGAGTGCCTCGTCGGCGTAGATGTTGCCGATTCCGGAGACCACGGTCTGGTCGAGCAGTGCGCGTTTGATCATGGTGTGCTTGCCGCGGATCCGGTCGGCGACGGCCGGCGTGTCGAAGGCCGGATCGAACGGGTCGAGCGCGATGTGGCTGACCTCGCCAGGCAGCTCCGCGCCACCCGGTGACAGCGACAGCCCGCCGAACATCCGCTGGTCGACGAAACGCAACTGCTGGCCGCCGTCGGCGAAACAGAACCGGATCCTGGTGTTGCGCACGTCGGGCTGATCATGGTCGGCGACCAGGAACTGGCCGCTCATGCCGAGATGGGCCAGGATCGCGTCGCCGTCGGTCAACGGCAGCCAGAGGTACTTTCCGCGGCGTCGAGGCTGCCGGAAGGTCCGCCCGACCAGGGTGGCGGCGAAATCGTCGGGGCCGGCCGGGTGCCGGCGGACCGGCCGCGGATGCAGCACCTCGACGGCGCTGATGGTGCGGCCGGTGATCGCGAGGTCCAGTCCGCGCCGGACGACCTCGACCTCAGGGAGTTCCGGCACCGTCGTCGGTCGCGGCGCCGGGCCCGGCCGCACCGGCTGTCTGCCGCACTGCGTCGAAGGCGATCGCGGCGGCCTTCTGCTCGGCTTCCTTCTTGTTGCGACCCTCACCGGGCCCGTAGGTCTGCCCGTCCAGCAGCACGCTTGCCGTGAACGTCTTGGCGTGGTCCGGTCCGGCCTCGGTGACCAGGTACTGCGGCGCGTCCAGACCGTTGAGCGAGCACAGCTCCTGCAGGCTGGTCTTCCAGTCCAGGCCGGCGCCGAGGGTGGCGACCCGGTCCATCAGCCGGTCGAAGAGATGATGCACGAAGAGCCGGGCCCGGTCGATGCCGTGCTCGACGAACACCGCGCCGATCACCGCTTCGGTGGTGTCGGCCAGGATCGAGGACTTGTCCCGGCCGCCGGTGGTCTCCTCGCCGCGGCCCAGTTTGATCACCGACCCGAGGTCCAGGCCGCGGGCGACGTCGGCCAGCGCGCGGGAGTTGACCACAGCGGCACGCAGCTTCGCCAGCTGCCCCTCGGACATGTCGGGATGGGTCAGGTAGAGGTGCTCGGTGACGACGAGTTGCAGGACGGCGTCTCCGAGGAACTCCATCCGTTCATTGGTCGGCAGACCGCCCTGCTCGTATGCGTACGAGCGATGGGTCAGTGCACGGTCCATCAGCTCGGGTCCGATGGTGATCCCGAGCTCGGCAAGCACCTCGAGCACGCCGGCGCGCCAAGGTTCTGCCACGGCCGGCTGTCAGGACTCGATGACCTGACGACGCTCGCCGCGCGGACCGTACTGGCCGCAGGACGGGCAGGCGGTGTGCGGAAGGTGCTTCTGACGGCAGGCGGGATTGGCGCAGGTCACCAGCGTCGGAGCGGACGTCTTCCACTGGGACCGGCGATGCCGGGTGTTGCTGCGGGACATCCGACGCTTCGGAACAGCCACGATCAATCTCCTCGTACTCGTGCACTTACTGGTGAGGTCACGCCTCGTCGTGCGGCCACGATCCAAGTCCTGCCCACCGCGGATCGATCGGGGCGTCGTGCTCGTGCTCCGGATCCTCGTTCAGGTCGGCCCCGCAATCGGGACACAGACCCAGACAATCCGGGCGACACAGCGGCTGGAACGGCAGATCCAGCACCACCGAGTCGCGCAACACCGGCTCGAGATCGAGCAGGTCACCCTCCAGGTGCCTGATCTCGTCCTCGGTCTCGGCGTCGCCCGCTTCGTTGCCGGGATAGACGTACAGCTCCTGGAAGTCGACGACCGACGTGTCGGTCAACTCCACCAGGCACCGAACGCACTGCCCCGCCAGCCGGACTTCGGCCGTACCGGTGACCAGCACGCCCTCAACCACCGATTCGAGTCGCAGATCGAACTCGACCGGTGAGCCTTGGGGTACCCCGATCACTTCGATCCCCAGGTCCGCCGGTGCCTCCGCGGTCCGCCGTACGAGCATCGACCGGCCGGCTCCTCGGCCCAGTTCGTAGGTGTCGATCACCAGGTCCGAACGGGCGTCGAGCGGGCGAGCTGCCGCATCCACAAGCAGATCCCTTCAACACGAGCGGTCAGAACATCGTCGTGACCGACGTCAAACTTTACCGGCCGGAGGAACACCGACCAAACCAGAGCCCGCCGCGCATCCTCGCGGGTGGCGCGGGACCGGGGTCAGTCCAGCTGCGGCAGCTCGGTCGCTCGGGGACGGCGCTCCTCCTCGGCCTCCTCGCCGTTGCGCTCGGCGAGTCGCTTGCGGGCCATCCGGACCTGAGAGCTGGTCTTGGCCAGCACCGACTCGAAGCCGGCCATCCGGGAGTCGATGAAGACGTCCACCTCACGCTTCAGCGCGTCCGCCTCGGCCCGGGCATCCTCGACGATCTTGGCCGCCTGCTCCTCGGCGACACGGACCTGCGCGCTGTGCCCGGCCTGCTGGAGAGCATGTTGATGAGCCTCGGCGACGATCCGGTCGGCCTGGGCGCGGCCGGCCTCGTACTGGGACCGCTGCTCCTCGATCACACCGCGGGCCTCGGCCAGTTCGCCCGGCAGATTGCCGGCGATGTCGTCGATCGCTCGCAAGACCTCGGCTCTGTTGACCACGCACGACGCCGACATCGGCATGGAGCGGGCCGAGGCGATCATCTCCCGCAACTGCTCCAGCCGAGCCTGCGTGGTCAGCTCCTCCGGCATGTGAACGAACCCCTCCCCCTGATCGTTGTCTGGCTGATAGCGGTCTGGCTGATCAGTGTCTGGCTACCAGTGTCCCGCCCTCGAGGCCTGTTCACGAACCGGCATCGAGTTTTACCCGGGTCCGGGCGGCGATCCCCGGCGTGACGAACTGCTCGAAGCTGCCACCCATCCTGGCAATGTCGCGAACCAGGCTGGAGGAAACGGCCGACCACTCCGGCGCGGCCGGAAGCAGCAGCGTCTCCAAACCGGTCATCGCACGGTTCATCCGGGCCATCTGCGATTCGTAGTCCAGGTCGACCGCCCCACGGATGCCCTTGACCACAGCGTCGATGTCGTGGGTCCGGCAGTAGTCGACCACCAGGCCACCGAAGACGTGCACCTCGACCCCCGGCAGGTCGGCCAGTGCCTCCTCCAGCAGTCCGACCCGTTCCTGGGGTGTGAAGAGCCCGGTCTTGGCCGTGTTGGTGCCGACCAGCACGTGGACCTGGTCGAACAGTGCTGCGGTACGGCTGATCACGTCCAGATGTCCGCGGGTCGGCGGATCGTAGGATCCCGGGCAGGCCGCTCGTCGCATCCGCTCGCTCCCCATCTCTTCGTCGGTCTCCCTACCGCTGCCAGAAGTGCAGGGTCGTCTCGCCGTACGCCCTGCTCCACACGTCTGCCGGGTCCTCCGGCCAACTCAGGTCGTCGGTCCGTGAGGATCGTTCGACGACGACCAGCGCGTCGTCGTTGAGCCAGCCCTGTTCGAGCAGGGTCGCGAGCACCCTCGACAGGTCCGCAGATCCCAGCTCGTACGGCGGGTCGGCGAAGATCACGTCGTACGGCCCCGGCGGCGGGCCGGCGATGACGTCTAGCACGCGGCCGGTCCTCACCTGGACGGGCAGGTCGAGTTCGCGGGCATTGTCGCCGATGATCCGTGCCGTCCGGCGGTCGGACTCCACCAGCAACACCGGAGCTGCTCCCCGGCTGGCCGCCTCAAGGCCGACCGCCCCGGATCCGGCGTAAAGATCGAGGAAGGCAAGGCCGGCCAGCGATTCCTCGCTGCGACTGCCGGCGGTACCGGCCCAGGACGTGATCACCGAGAACAGCGCCTCCCGCACCCGGTCGCTGGTCGGACGCGTCCGGTCGCCGGGTGGGGTCTGCAGCCGGTGACCCTTGCGGGTCCCGGCGATGATCCGGCTCACACGCGCCTCACGATCTTTCCAACCACTCCCCGGACAGCGACTCGATCCGGTCAACCGTATCGGCGAGTCCAGGGTCGGTCAGGTCCGGATCGGCGGCGATGCAGTCGTCGGCGATCTCACGGGCCCGGGCGATCAGGTCCCGGTCGCGAAACACGTTGAGCAGCCGCAGGCTCGACCTGCGTCCGGCCTGCGCCGAACCGAGGACGTCGCCCTCGTGTCGCAGCCGCAGGTCCTCCTCGGCGAGTTCGAAACCGTCCCGGGTCGACGCGACGGCCTGCAGCCGTTGTGCGGCCACACTGTCCGGTGGACTGGAACTCATCAGCAGGCAGACCCCGGGGTGTTGTCCGCGGCCGATCCGGCCGCGCAACTGGTGCAGTTGGGAGATGCCGAACCGGTCGGCGTCACAGATCACCATCATCGAGGCGTTCGGCACGTCGACGCCGACCTCGATGACGGTGGTGGCGACCAGGACGTCGATGTCACCGGCGGCGTACCGGCGCATCGTGTCCTCCTTGTCCTCGCTGCTCATCCGGCCGTGCAGGGTGGCCACCCGCAGGCTGGCCAGGGGTCCGCTGCTGAGCTCGGCGTACAGGTCCTCGACCGCGACCGCGGGGCGTTGCGGCTGCTGGCCCTCCTCGACGTCCTCCTCCTCCAGGATCCGGCCGTCCTCCCACAGTTCGTCCTTGTCGCCGGCCGAGATCCGGGAGCAGACGACGTACGCCTGCCGACCGTCGGCGACCTCCTCGACGACGCGCTGCCAGGCGCGGTCGACCCAGGCCGGGCTGTGCACGGTGTCGACGACGACTGACTGGACGGCGGCCCGTCCCGCCGGGACCTCCCGCAGCACCGAGGTCTCCAGGTCGCCGAAGCTGGTCATCGCGACCGTCCGCGGGATCGGTGTCGCGGTCATCACCAGCACGTGTGGTTGGGTCTTGGCCTTGCTGCTCAGCACGGCGCGCTGTTCGACGCCGAAGCGGTGCTGCTCGTCGACGACGACCAGCCCGAGATCGGCGAACTGGACCTGATCGGACAGCAGGGCGTGAGTGCCGATGACGATGCCGGCCTCACCGCTGGCGGCCGCCAGCAGCGCCTCCCGTCTGCGGGCCGAGGGCATCGACCCGGTGAGCAGCACGACGTGGGTCGCGTGGTCGGGGGCGTCGAGGGTGCCACCGGCGGCCAACTCGCCGAGCATCCGGGTGATGGTCTGGTAGTGCTGGGTCGCCAGCACCTCGGTCGGGGCGAGGAAGGCGGCCTGCCCACCCGCGTCGACCACCGACAGCATGGCGCGGATCGAGACCACCGTCTTGCCGGAGCCGACCTCGCCCTGCAGCAGCCGTTGCATCGGGTGACCGCCGGCCAGGTCGGCGAAGATCTGCTCGGAGACCAGCTGCTGGCCGTCGGTCAGCGTGTAGGGCAGGGTGGCGTCGAAGGCGTCCAGGATCCCTCCGGCCCGCCGCGGCCGCGGCACCGACGGATGCTGCCGGGCCAGCGCCCTGCGATGGGCCATGGTGAGCCCGATCGCGAACGCCTCGTCGAACTTCAGCCGCGCCAGGCCCTCGGCGACCGCGGTCCGGGTCTGCGGCTGATGCACCGCCTTGTACGCCGCCAGCAGGTCGGTCACTCCGGCCTGCTCCCTGACCGGCTCGGGCAGCGGATCGTCGACCCCCGCCAGGTAGTCGAGCGCCAGATTGGCGGACTCGGCGATGGTCCAGGTGCGCAGTCTCGCGGTCGCCGGATAGAGCCCGATCAACTCGGTCCTGGTGACGTCGGCGAGCACGGCGTTGTCCTTGCGTCCTCCGGCGTAGCGGCCGTACTCGTCGAGCATGACGAATTCCGGGTGGGCCAACTGCAGGGTGTCGCGGAACCGGCCGACCTTGCCGGCGAAGATGCCGCGGGCGCCCTTGGACAGCTGGTTCTGCCAGTAGCCGATCAAGTGCGGTTTGCCGAAGAACGCCAGGGTGAGAAAGCCGCTGCCGTCGGTGATGACGGCCTCGAGTCGGCTGCGAGGGCCGTTGCCGTGCGTCTGGGTGCGGGAGACCTCGGCCAGCACGGCGACCTCCTCCCCCTCCTTGAGCGTCCTCAGATCGCTCAACTCGGTGCCGGAGATGTAGCGCCGCGGCACGTGCTGCAGCAGATCGCCGACGGTCGCGATGCGCAGCTTCTCGAACTGCTTGGCGGTCTTGTCGCCGACGACGTTGGCCAGCTTGGCGGCAAGACGTGCGTACGCCTCGGTCCGCCACCGGCTGACTGTCGTGCTCACGGCGGCAAGCCTAACGATGGATCACGACAGCCCAACCGGCGCGACGGTGCAATAGCCCCCGAGTCGCCCGCGAGGATCGGCCCGGGGCGAGCGGTTGTAGGCTCGACCTCGATGTGGCCGGGGTGCCCGATGCGGACAGCGGATCGGGCTGAGAACACACCCGCCGAACCTGATCCGGGTCATTCCGGCGAGAGGGAGCCAACATGCCGTACGAGTTCTCTGTGACGACACTGCGGGGACGCAACCCGCTGGTCCAGTGCATCACCAATTATGTGTCGATGGACTTGGCCGCCAACCTGCTGAACGCCGCCGGCGCCTCGCCGGCGATGGTGCACGACGCACACGAGGCCGCCGAGTTCGCCGGCTTGGCCGATGCGGTGGTGGCCAACATCGGCACGCCGTCGCCTGCCTGGGCCGACGGGATGCTCGCGGCGACCGCGGTCGCTCATCGGCGCGGCATCCCGTGGGTGCTCGACCCGGTGGCCGTCGGCGCCACCGGCTACCGCCGTGATCTTGCTGCGCGGCTGTTGGAGAACCGGCCGACGGTGATCCGCGGCAATGCCGGTGAGATCCTGGCGCTGGCCGGCGTCGCCGGTGCCAGCCGCGGCGTGGACAGCGCCGCCGGCTCCGAAGAGGTCGGTGACCGGGCGGCGAAACTCGCCGAACAGCTGGGCTGTGTGATCGCGGTCTCCGGGGCGACCGATCTGGTCACCGACGGGAGCCGAAACCTGCTGATCGACGGCGGCGACCCGCGGGCACCGATGATCACGGCCCTGGGCTGTGCGCTGTCCGCGCTGACCGCCGCCTGTTGCGTCGGCCGGCCCGATCCGCTGGCCGGTGCGGCGCAGGCGATGATCATGATGACTGCGGCCGTCCAGCGGGCCGGCGACGCCGCCGGACCTGGATCGTTGCGCTGGCGACTGCTCGACGAGCTGTCGACGCTGGACGACGCCGCCCTGGCCACCGTCCCCGTACGATCATGATCACCGATGATCTTGCGGTCTATCTGGTCACCGCGGAACCCGCCGGTGACCAGACTGTGCAGGTAGTCGCCGCGGCAGTCGCCGGGGGCGTCCGGGTCGTCCAGCTCAGGGACAAGGCGATGACCACCCGGCAGCGGATAGCCGCGCTGCATCGACTCCAGGACGCCGTGCCGGAGGCGATCGTGATCGTCAACGACGATCTGGCGGCGGCCGCCGCCGTCCCCGGTGTCGGAGTACACGTCGGCCCGGATGATGATCATCCCGCCCGGGTTCGCGACCTGCTGGGGCCGGACGCGGTGATCGGTTGGTCGATCCATGATCGTGATCAACTCGATGACCGGGACGGTCTCGGTGCCTGCGATTACGTCGCGGCAAGCCCGGTCTGGCCGACACCGACCAAGATCGACACCGGCACGCCCTGGGGCCTCGACGGGGTGGCGGAGCTGCGCTCAGGTCTGCCGCAGGGACTGCCGTTGATCGGGATCGGAGGAATCGGCGCCGGCAACGCCGGACGGGTGATCGATGCCGGTGCCGACGGCGTCGCCGTGGTTTCGGCGATCTGCGCTGCACCCGACCCGCGGGCAGCCGCTGCGCACCTGGTGGCGGTCGTCCGGCAGGCCAGGAGTCGATCATGACCGATCGCGGCCGGACAGCGATCATGCTCAGCATCGCCGGATCGGATCCGTCCGGTGGCGCAGGCATCCAGGCCGATCTGAAGACGGCGACCGCGCTGGGCGTCTACGGCGCGGCGGTGATCACCTCGTTGACGGTGCAGAACACCCGCGGTGTCAGCGGCATCCAGCAGGTGCCCGCCGACTTCGTCGCCGCTCAGGCACGAGCAGTACTGGATGATCTCGACGTCGGCGCCATCAAGATCGGCATGCTGGCCGGGCCCGCGGTTGCCTCGGCCGTCGCCGGGGTGCTGGCGGAGCACCCGGACATCCCGATGGTGCTCGATCCGGTGATGGTCGCGACCTCCGGCGACCGTCTGGTGACGCCGGAGACGACGGCGGTGATCATCGGGGAGCTGTTGCCCCGGGCGACCGTTGTCACCCCGAACCTCCCGGAGACCGGAGCATTGCTGGACCTCGCCGCTCCTCGGCTGGTCGAGGAGATGGTCGTGGCCGCCGAGGGGCTGCGCGACCAGGGAGCCGCCGCCGCACTGGTCAAGGGCGGGCACCTGACCGGTTCGGGGGTGACGACGCCGTCGGGTGAGGCGCAGAGTGTCGATGTGCTCGCCGACGCCGACGGCGTCACCCGGTTCACGGCGCCGTGGATCGAAACGCCCAACACCCACGGCACGGGGTGCACCCTGTCCTCGGCCATCGCCACACGACTGGCGCTCGGCGATCCGCTGCGGGCTGCGGTCGGCACCGCCAAGGACTACCTGACCGGAGCGCTGCGCGCGGGTGTCGGCCTTCGGATCGGCGACGGTTCCGGCCCTGTGGACCACCTCTGGGAGCTGCGCCGGTGACCGGGTTCTCCCAAACGGCCTGGCGGGCGGTGGCCGACTGGTTCACCGCCATCACCACCCACCCGTTCCTGCAACAGTTGGCGGACGGGACTCTGCCGGAGCCGGTCTTCGCCCGCTATCTGCTGGACGACGCGCACTATCTCACCGGTTACTCGGCGGCGCTGGCCACGCTGGCCGCCCGCAGCACCGACCACGGAGCCCGGGTGATGCTGGCGCGGTCGGCCGCCGGTGCACTGGAGGCGGAGGGACAACTGCACCGCGGTTACCTGCTGCCCCGAGGCGTCGACCCGGATGCGCCGGACGCGGCCGAGCCGACGCCGACCTGCGTCGCCTACGTCGACGGATTGCGGGCCACCGCATTCGCCGAGCCGCCGGGCGTCGGGATGGCCGCGGTCCTGCCCTGTTTCCGGGTCTATGCCGAGGTCGGACGCTGGATCATCGGCCAGGCGGTACCCGACCCGCACCCGTACCGGGCGTGGATCAAGACCTACGCTGATCCCGCATTCGCCGAAGCGGTTCGGATGGCGGAGGCGTACACCGATCGGCTTGCCGACGCGGCCGGCGACCAGGAGCGCGACGCGATGCTGGCGGCCTACGTCCGGTCGACACGGTTCGAGTGGATGTTCTGGGACGCCGCCTGGCGCGGGGAGTCCTGGCCCACCGCGCGCTGATCCGGGTGGGCGGCCGTGCTGAGCCGGGCCGATTCGCGATCGGCGGCCGGTTTCGGATATTCTTGTGCGGTTGCTCGGGCTCGGTCCTGGGCGATCCCTCGTTCGTTGAACTCAATCAGGAGTAACTGCAGTGGCTGCCGTGTGTGATATCTGCGCCAAGGGCCCGAGCTTCGGCCACAACGTGCCCTGGTCGAAGAAGAAGACCATCCGGCGCTGGAACCCCAACATCCAGCGGGTGCGCGCGGTCGTCAACGGTACGCCGAAGCGGCTGAACGTCTGCACCTCCTGCCTGAAGGCCGGCAAGGTCTCTCGCTGACCCACCCCGCCTGACGGCGGAACAGGGGCCCATCCGTACGGGTGGGCCCTTTGGCATTCCCGCGAGGGGTCACAAAATCCCTCATCTCGGCGGCGTGTCGCGGGCCGGGCGTGCCCGGCCGCGACGACACGCCGTCCGGATGAGGGATTTTGTGACCCCTCGCGGGAATGGGTTAGACGGCGACGACGACGGGGATGATCATCGGGCGGCGGCGGTAGGTGTCACTGACCCACCTGCCGATCTGTCGGCGGATCACCTGCTGCAACCGGTGGGTATCGTCGACCCCGTCCTCGAGCGCGTCGTTGAGCGCCTGGGTCATCCGGCCGCGGACGGCCTGGTAGACCGTCGGGTCCTCCAGGAAGCCGCGGTCGTGGATGTCGGGTCCGCTGAGCACTCGCTTGGTGCGCAGGTTCACCACGACCACCACCGAGATGAAGCCCTCCTCGCCGAGGATCCGCCGGTCGGTGAGTGCCGACTCGGAGATGTCGCCCACCGTCGAACCGTCGACGAAGATGTAGTCGCACTCGATCTGCCCGACCACCCGGGCCCGATGATCGCGCAGATCGACGACCGTGCCGTCCTCGGCGATGATTGTCCGCTCCCGTGGCACCCCGGTCGACACCGCAAGATCGGCGTTGGCGATCAGATGCCTGGCCTCGCCGTGCACCGGCATCACGTTGCGCGGCCTGAGCAGGTTGTAGACGTACAACAACTCACCGGCGCTGGCATGGCCGGACACGTGGACCAGGGCGTTGCCGCGGTGCACGACGCGGGCACCCAGTTTGGTCAGTCCGTTGATCACCCGGTAGACCGCGGCCTCGTTGCCCGGCACCAGCGAACTGGCGAGCAGCACGGTGTCCCCCGGCTCCAGCTTGATCGCCGGATGCTCGCGGTTGGCGATCCTGGCAAGAGCGGAGAGCGGCTCGCCCTGTGACCCGGTGGAGATCAGCACCACCTGGTCGGGCCGGAAGTTGTCGATCTCGCGCAGATCGATGAGGGTGTTCTCCGGGATCGTCAGGTAACCGAGATCGCGAGCCACCGACATGTTGCGCACCATCGACCGGCCGACGTAGGCGACCTTGCGGTGGTAGGCGACTGCAGTGTCCAGCACCTGCTGGATGCGATGTACGTGCGAGGCGAAACTGGTGACGATCAGCCGCTGCTTGCTGGTCGCGAAGGTCCGTTGCAGGGCCGGGAGGATGTCCTTCTCCGGAGTGGTGAATCCCGGCACTTCGGCGTTGGTGGAGTCGATCATCAACAGATCCACCCCTTCCTCACCGAGTCGGGCCAGGGCACGGAGATCGGTCAGTCGGCCGTCCAACGGCAACTGGTCCATCTTGAAGTCACCGGTGTGCAGCACGGTGCCTGCGGCCGTCCGTACGAACACCGCCAGGCCGTCGGGGATCGAGTGGTTGACCGCAACGAACTCGAGGTCGAAGGGGCCATGCCGGAGCCGGTCGCCCTCGGCCACCGGCCTGGGCTGGGCACCGGAGAGCCGGTGCTCCTTGATCTTCTCCGCCAGCAGCGCCAGCGTCAGCCGGGAGCCGATCACCGGAATGTCCGGCCGCTGCCGGAGCAGGTACGGCACAGCGCCTATGTGGTCCTCGTGGCCATGGGTCAGGACAAGACCGACGACATCGGACAGCCGATCGGCGATGGCGTCGAAGCCCGGAAGGATCAGGTCGACGCCGGGATGGTCGTCCTCCGGGAAGAGCACACCGCAATCGATCAGCAACAGCTGTCCGTCGATCTCCAGCGCCGCCATGTTGCGCCCGATGTCGCCGAGCCCGCCGAGCGGGATGATTCGCAGCGTCTCCCGTGCCAGACGAGGCGGAGTTTTGAGCTGTGTTGCGGCCACGACCGAAGATTATCGGTTCACCACCGGCCGGCCCGACCGGGCGTCCGGCGGGCGCCTGCTCGGTGTGACTCACATCACACGTGTAACGAGTAACATTCGGCGCAGTTTCCGCGATGATAGATACGAAGTCCGTGGTTACCTGAACCCCCGAGCAGGCAACCACGGACTTCATTCATGTCCGGGCCACGCTTCCCGGGCAGGGTTTTCGGGGCCAGACTTTTCGAGCAGGCCGTTGCCTGCCACCATTCCCGGCAGAGCCGGTGAGTGCGGCAGTCGGTACCATCGCGCCGTGACCGAGCACCCGATCGCAGACTCCGTACGTCTCGCCCTGCCCTCCGAGGCGACCGCGATCGCTGCGATCCAGCGCCGCAGTTGGGGCGACCGGTTGCCGGCCGAGATCGCCGACCGGATGCTGACCGACGTCGCCCTGGAGGAGATGGCCGAGATCTGGACTGCGGCGATCACCAGACCGCCGCAGGCGCGGTTCCGGGTGTTGGTCGCCCTCGGAACCGATCAGACCGGGCGGACCCAGGTGGTCGGCTTCGCGACGACGTTGCCCGGTGACGACGGCGATGCCGACCCGAAGGAGGACGGGGCGATCGGGGAATTCGTCGTCGATCGGCCGGCCCAGCGGCAGGGCCACGGCTCCCGATTGCTCAATGCAGCCGCCGACACACTGCGCGCTGACGGGTTCACCCGGGGACGCTGGTGGCTGAGCACCAGCGACGACATCACCCGGGCCTTCCTGACCGAGGCGGGCTGGGAGCCCGATGGCGCCCACCGCGAGATCGGCACCGAGGACGGCAGCCATCGGATCAAGCAGATTCGGCTGCACACCGACATCAGCACCGACACGAGCGCCGACACGAGCACCGACACGAGCACCGACACGAGCACCGACACGAGCGCCGGCGGCAGCGCTGCCCCCGGGACGGGCGTCAGCGACCCAGCCTGACGTCCGTCCCGGACGCGGCGAGCGTGAGCCCCTCCGGTTCCGCGCGTACGTCGTCGAGCGCAATGCCGGGCACCAGATCCGGCACCGGTACTCGCAACAAGCGGGTCAGGACGCCCTGTGGCAGGGCACCGGGCAGGAGACGTCCGCCGATCCGGAACCGTGGCTGCCCCAGGTAGATCTCCTCGGTCCGGCGGTCGATGGCCGGTCTCCCGGTCACGGTGATCGCGCCGCCGAGGTTCATGGTGAGCTGCCCGTCGCCCTCCGCGTCATAGGTGACCGGTGCGCCGGCCGCCTCGGACAGCGTGGCATAGCCGATCGTGGCCGACCCGGCGAACCGGCCGACCGTCAGGCGGCGGTAGCCGGCCGCAGCCCGGACGTCGCTCAGCCCGGCGTCGAGTTCGGCGATCGTCAACCGGCCACCGTTGCCGGGGACCGGCACGTCGCGAGCGGTGATCGAGATGTGTCGGAAGTGCCGGGTGGCGACCTGGGTCAGGAACGGCACCCCGCCGATGCGAACGACCGGGCGTGCGGGAGTGCCCAGCACCGTCTGCAGGGTGCTTCCGATCCGATCGCCGACCAGCCGCGGTGCGACCCGGTCAGCAGCGACCAGGAGGACGAGGACCAGTCCCAGCGCGACAAGGAGGGCGACCACGGGGCGGCCAACCCCCGGCCGACGCGGGCCATCGGCTCCGATCGCCTGGCCCGGGTTCGGATTCGAGCCTGGCCACGAGCCGGGCGCGTCCGGCCGGACGGGACCGGCCCGCGGCGGCTCGAAGTCCGGAATGCCCGACCCCTTGGTCATCGGTTGCGTCAGCCCGCCCTGTCCCGGGTCAGCCCAGGCCGAGGATGTCTTCGATACCGTGCGTCAGCCCCGGACGGTCCGGGACCGCTCTGACCGCCGCCAGCACACCGGTCATGAAGGACGCCCGGTCCAGCGAGTCGTGCCGGATCGTCAGCGTCTCCCCTTCGGCACCGAACAACACTTCCTGATGAGCCACCAGCCCGCGCAGCCGTACGCCGTGGACGTGCACGCCGTCGACCACCGCGCCGCGCGCCCCGTCCAGCTGCTGGGCAGTGGCATCCGGCACTGGTCCCAGCCCCGCCGCGGCCCGCGCCGCCCCGACCCGGGATGCTGTCGCGGTCGCCGTCCCCGACGGGGCGTCGGCCTTGCCGGGGTGGTGCAACTCGACGATCTCCACGCTCTCGTAGAACCGCGCAGCCTGTTCGGCGAAGCGCATGGTCAGCACGGCGCCGATCGAGAAGTTGGCGGCGATGACGATTCCCAGGTCCGTGCCGTCCAGCCGGCCGCGCAGGTCGCGGAGCCGGTCGTCGGTGAAGCCGGTGGTGCCGACCACAGCGTGGATCCGGTGCTCGATGCACCAGTGGAGGTTGTCCATCACCACATCGGGCCGGGTGAAGTCGACGACGACCTGGGCCGCTGCGGCCGCCTCCCGGTCGTCGTCCGAGCCGATCGCGGCCACCAGCTCCAGCCCCTGCGCCGCCCGGATCGCGCGGACCGTCTCCGAGCCCATTCGTCCGTGTGCTCCGAACACGCCAACCTTGATCACGCCGCAACCTTAGCCGGACGACTTTCCAAATACTTCTGTGCAAAGAAATCTTTGCAATATACGATGACGGGGTGAGTGAGCCACGAGAGATCAGTTTCGTCGCGCCGGACGTCACCCAGCTCAAGGCACTGGCCCATCCGGTGCGGGTCACGATGCTCGGGATCCTCCGGATGGACGGTCCGTCGACCGCGACCCGGCTCGCCGAACGCCTCGGGCTCAACACCGGAGCGACCAGCTATCACCTCCGCCAACTTGCCCAGCACGGGTTCGTCGAGGAGGCCGGCGAGCAAGGCAACAAACGTGATCGCTGGTGGCGCGCGGTGCACGAATCGACCACCACCGGGCCGGCCGACCTCACCGACAACGCGGCCCGAGAGGCGATGGGCCCCTACTGGCAGGCAGTCGGCTATGCGCAGTTGGACAGCCTGGCCGCAGCCTTCCGGGAGCGCTCGACGATTCCCCTCCGCTGGCAGGACGTCTCGGCCCACAGCGACTGGTGGATGTGGCTGACCCCCGACCAGACCCAGGAACTGATGTCGCGGATCCATGCACTCCTCGGTGAGTACGCCGGCCGGGCGCCGGCGGACCGGTCGCAGGCGGCCCCCGAGGCGGAACAGGTCATCATCCAGTTGCACGGATTTCCGCGACCTGGGACGCTGACCGGAGCTGATGCGTCATGAGCGAACCGTGACGAGCACCCCGGTCCTCCGCCGCCGACCGTTCGTCGCGTACGCCGCCGCCGAGGCCTTCTCGCTCGGCGGCACCCGGTTGTCCATGATCGCGATCCCCTGGCTTGTGCTGACGACCACGGGCAGCCCGACCATGACCGGAACGGTCGCAATGGCCGAGATGCTGCCGTACGTGATCAGCAAGTTCCTCGCCGGACCGATCGTCGACCGAATGGGCACCAAACCGATCGCCGTCGGCGCCGATCTGATCAGCGTCCTGACGATCAGCGCGATCCCGGTGCTCCACCTGCTCGGCGCGTTGCACATCGCGCTGCTGGTTCCGATCGTGGCGCTGATGGGCACGCTCCGGGGACCGTCGGACGCCGCCAAGGGTGTCTTGCCGCCGCGGGTCGCCGAATGGTCGGGTGCGCCACTGGAGCGGGTCACCGGCGTCCAGGCCGCGATCGAACGCCTTGCCAGCAGCGCGGGTGCCGCCGGCGCCGGCGGGCTGGTCGCCCTGATCGGCCCGGCTTCGGCATTGGCGGTCAATGCCGGAACCTTCGCGGTGTCGGCCGTGATCATCGCCTTCGGCATCCCGTCCGCGCCGAGCGAAGATCATCCCGGTGACCGGGTGCCGGACAGCCGCGCGGGTGCCTACCTGGCAGATCTTCGGGCGGGCTGGACCTTTCTGCGGACCGACACGGTGTTGTTGGGTCTGGCGATCATGATCGCGATCACCAATCTGCTCGACCAGGCCTTCGTGGTGGTCATGTTGCCGGTGTGGGCGAGGAATGCCGGCCATGGCGCCGGCGGGGTCGGCCTGGTGCTGGCCCTCTTCTCCGGCTTCTCGATCCTCGGCGCGCTGATCGCCGCCGCGCGCGGCGAGCGGCTGCCGCGGCTGATCATGTACACGGTGTGTTTCATGATCGGCGGGCTGCCCCGCTTCGCGATCTTCGCGATGGACGCGCCGATGCCGGTGATCGTGATCAGCTGCGCGATCGGCGGTTTCGCCTCCGGCTTCATCAATCCGATCATCGGCGCGGTGATCTTCGAACGGATCCCCAGATCACTGACCGGGCGGGTGACCAGCCTGGTCGGGGCGACCGCCTGGTCGCTGATGCCGTTCGGCGGCCTGCTCGGCGGGCTGCTGGTGACCGGGTTCGGTCTGCCGCTGGCGTTGCTCGCCGTCGGTGCGGTCTATCTCGTCGCGACGCTGTCACCGGTCGTCATGCCCAGCTTCGGCGGCCTCGGGGCGAGACCGGAAGACCGTACGGACCAGGTGGATGATCATCGTGCCGAGGACGGCGACCCAGGCGGCGAACGCCACCCAGAGTTCGGTGCCGCCGATGTCACCGACCAGCGGCAACCGGTCGGCCTGGCCGAGGTAGATGCCGGCCACCGCGTACATGCCCAGCGGGAAGATCACGCTCCACCAGGTGGCGTCGTAGGTGAACGGGATCCGATGGGTGACGTGCCGCCACCAGCCGGCCGCCAGTAGGGCGGGGATCAGCCAGGTGGCCAGCGCCCAGAACACCACGGCGAGGCCGGCCACCAGGCCGCGGGTGGCCTGCACCATCGGCGCGTCGGCCATCTCAACGATCCGGGCTCCGGCAAGGACGGTGATCGACGCCGCGCCCATCGCCACCCAGTACGGCGGGGTCAGATCGATCGGCCGGAGCCGGTGGATCAACAGCCGCGCGACGACCAGCAACCCGACCAGCCCGTAGAGGAACACACCGACCGACCAGGACAGCACGGCGACCACGGCAAGTCCTGGTCGCAGACCCCGGTAGACCGGCTCCAATGTCGCGGACGCGATCGCCACCGACTGGCTGGCCACCACCCAGACGAACCAACTGCCGTTGGCCCGGTCGAGCAGGGGCCGGTGCGGATTGCCGAGCAAGGCGACCCACGGAATGACATAACCCAGAACGAACCAGAGGATCCCCGAGACGACCAGCAGGATCGCCGTCGTCCGATGCGCCCCGGCCAGCGCCAGCCGTACGCCGAGCACGTTGGTGCCGGCGACGACGGTGAAGAAACCGAACGCGACGTCGGGATCGGTCAGGTCCCGTCGCAGCTCTGCCCGGTAGCTCAGCAGTCGCCACACGGTCAACAGCACCAGCACACCGAAGGCGACCGCGCAGATTATCGACATCAGCCCGGACAGGATCACGAATCCGCCGAGCTGCAGGCCGACCGAGATGATCCCGGTCGCCATCACCAGCGCGAAGTAGCCGGGATTGAGGCCGCGGACGCCGCGCTGCACCCGCCCGAGCCACGCCGACCTCACCCGAGCAGACTAGTGCCCGGTCGCGGGGACGATCCGCTAGCCCACGGTGATCGACTCGTCGCTCCAGCTGCAGGGGCACCGGACGATCGTGTAGGCGGCGTTCTCGCCCTGATGGGTGATCCAGCTGTAACGCTGCGCGATCCGCTCCTCCATGTCGTAGCGGAGACCCGACAGGTCGTGCGGCCGCTCACTGATCACCCGGACCTCCTCGCCCGGACCCAGCCGCCGCAACGCGGTGTACAGCAGGTGCCGCCGGTTGTAGTAGTCCAGACCGCGCAGATCGACGGTTCGCCGGCCGCCGGGTGCCGACTCCACGGATCCAGCCCGCTGTCGGTTGCCGACGATCTCGGGATGCGTTCCGAGCACACCGTCCAGATCCAGTCCGGTCGCGGCCAGCGAGGGCAGCAGCTGCTCGTTCTCCTGCTGGATCCGGAGGTCGCAGAGCACCACCAGCGCCCCCGCGGCCACGACGGCGTCCATCGTTGCACCCTGCTCCACCTCATCGATCAGGGCGGTCATCGTCCGGTGCTGATCGCGCATCGCCCTGCTGAGCAGAGCCGTCTCGGGACGGGTCGCTGCGTCGTAGAGCAGGGACTCTTCGGCCTCGGTATGCGGCAGCAGTTCGGTGCGCAGGAAGGACACCAACCGGTCTCGGGCGGTGCGGCTCGGCACGCCGTCACCGACGGCGGTGATGAAGGCTTCGGTGAGCCCGCTCAGGCCGGCTCGCAGGTCGGCGTGCCGACCCTTCACGGCCACCAGGGACGACGACGGATCGAGAGTGAGCATCATGGGGGTCTCCGAGATTAAATTATGCTGTCACTTATTTTTACAGTATCTACTGTGATAAATGCAACGTGTGCTTCATCACGTCCACGACGGCTGCCAACCGTTGAGCTCAACCGGGCTGGAACTTGCACACTGTCGACATGATCGCGATTCGGCAGCACAGCTTCGGCGGACCTGAGGTTCTGATCCCCGAGGAGGTTGATGATCTCCAGCCCGCCGCAGGCCAGGTGCGCATTGGGGTCGCGGCATGCGGCGTACACCTGATCGACACCAGGATCCGGCGCGGTGTGCCCGGCGCTATGCCGCCGCCGGACCTGCCGACGATCCCCGGCCGCGAGGTCGCCGGAGCGGTCGATCTGCTCGGCGACGGGGTCGACCCGGGATGGCTCGGCCAGCGGGTGGTCGCCCATCTCAGGCAGGTCCCCGGCGGGTATGCGCAACAGGCGGTCACCTCGGTGGACAACCTGATCCCGGTGCCGGAGGGTCTTTCCGGTGCCGACGCGGTGGCCCTGGTGGGCAGCGGACGGACGGCTCTGGGCATCCTGACCGAGGCGCGCATCACGCCCGACGACACAGTGCTGGCGCTGGCGGCCGCGGGCGGGATGGGCTGGCTGCTGGTGCAGGCGGCCCGGCAGGCCGGAGCCACGGTGATCGCCGCGGCCGGTTCCGACAAGCTCGATCGGCTCGCCGACCTGCACCCCGACGCCGTGGTGGACTACGACGCCGAGCGCTGGACGGGCCGGTTCCCGGCGGCGCCGACCGTTGTTCTGGACGGGGTCGGCGGTCGGATCGGCCGGGCGGCCCTGGAATCGCTCGCCCCCGGCGGTCGGATGATCATGTTCGGATACGCCTCCGGCGTGCCGACCCCGTTGGCCACCGATGACCTCGTGGCTGGACAGATCAGCGTCTCGTGGGCGCTCGGACCGCGGATGGCGTCCTATCCCGGCGGCGTGCAGGCACTCGCCCGGCGGGCTCTCGAACTCGGTGGGCAGGGCGACTGGCGGCCGCTGGTGACCAGCTACCCGCTGGCTGAGGCGGCCCGCGCACATCGGGATCTTGAGGAGCGCCGTACGGTCGGCAAGGTCGTCCTGCTTGCCCGATGACCCGCAGTCGGTCAGCGGGTGATCAGCTGATCAACTTCTCCAGCCGCTTGGTCGGCCGGCGCGGGCCGACCAGGGCGAGCACCGCCGGCCGGCCGAGCAGGTCGGCGGCGGTCTTGCCGATGTCGTCGCTGGTGATCCGGTCGTACTCGTCCAGCAGTTGCAGCACGGTCCGGGGGTCGCCGATCAACTCCGCCGTGCCGAGTCGGCTCATCCGGCTCTGCGGGCCCTCGTAGGACAGCACGGTCTGACCGCGCATCTGGCCCTTGGCCCGGTCCAGCTCCTCGTCGGTGACGCCGTTCTCCGCGATCTCGGCCAGCTCGTGGCGGACCAGGTGCAGGATCTCCTCGACCTTGTCGGGGGCCGACTGCCAGTCGACGCTCCACAGACCGTGATCGGTGTAGCTGGTCTCCCCCGCCTCGATCCCGTACGCCAGGCCGCGCCGTTCCCTGACCTCGACGAACAGCCGGGAGGACATGCCGCCGCCGAGGATCACCGACAGCAGGCCGAGCGGAAAGCGTTCGGCCTCGAAGATCCCGGGACCCGGATAGGCCAGCGACACCGTGCTCTGTTCGAACGGCCGCCGGTCGGCGACCAGCCGAGAGCCGGAGCCGCCGGAGCCGGCTCGCCGCGGACGGCGCCGGATGTCCGGCCCGCCGAAGTCGCCGATCTCGGCCAGCTGCGCGACCAGATGATCATGGTCGACCTGTCCGGCGGCGGCGACGACCAGCGATCCGGGGTGGTAGTTGCGCCGCCAGTGCCGGACGATCTGTTGCCGGGACAGCGCGGTGATGCTTTCCTCGGTGCCGATCACCGGCAGCCCGAGGCCGGGGTGCGGCAACAACTGCTCCGACACCATCTCCTGCACCGACTCGACCGGATCGTCGCCGTGCATGGCGATCTCGTCCAGGATGACGGCCCGCTCCGCCTGCACATCGGGCGTCCTGATCACTGAGGAGGTGATCATGTCCGACAGCACGTCGATGGCGAGATCGGCGTTCTCGGCCAGCACCCGGGCGTAGAAGCAGGTGTGTTCCTTGGCGGTGTACGCGTTCAGCTCGCCGCCGACCGATTCGATCGCCGCCGAGATCTCCTCGGGGGCGCGGCGGCGGGTGCCCTTGAAGAGCACGTGCTCCAGGAAATGGCTCGAGCCGTTGCTCCGGTCGGTCTCGTCGACCGAACCGACGCCGACGAAGAAACCGACACTGAACGTGTGGCTGTGCGGCATCCGCTCGGTGACGACCCGGAGGCCGTTCGGCAGCACCGTACGGCGGACTTCCCCGCCGAGGTACTGCCGGACGGCCCTCGAAGCAGACTTACGCCGCATCAGGCGTCTGCCGGCGCCGGTTCCTCGTGCTCGGCCGGCGCGCTGTCGGCCGACTCGGCCTCCTCGATCACCGGGACCAGGGACAGCTTGCCGCGGTCGTCGATGTCGGAGATCTCCACCTGGATCTTCTGGCCGACGCTGACCACGTCCTCGACGGCCTCGACCCGCTTGCCACCGGCCAGCGGCCGCAGCTTGGAGATGTGCAGCAGACCGTCCTTGCCGGGCAGCAGTGACACGAACGCACCGAAGTTGGTGGTCTTGACGACCGTGCCGAGGTAGCGCTCGCCCCTCTCCGGCATCGTCGGGTTGGCGATCGCGTTGATCATGGACCGGGCCTGTTCGGCAGCCGAGCCGGCCTCGGCACCGACGTAGATGGTGCCGTCGTCCTCGATGGTGATCTGGGCGCCGGTGTCGTCCTGGATCTGGTTGATCACCTTGCCCTTGGGGCCGATCACCTCGCCGATCTTGTCGACCGGGATCTTCAGGGTGATGATCCGCGGGGCGTACAGGCTCATCTCGTCGGGCTCGTTGATCGCCTCGGCCATCACGTCGAGGATCGTCAGCCGGGCGTCCTTGGCCTGCTTGAGCGCACCGGCCAACACGTCGGCGGGGATCCCGTCGAGCTTGGTGTCCAACTGCAGGGCGGTGACGAAGTCCCGGGTGCCGGCGACCTTGAAGTCCATGTCACCCATCGCGTCCTCGTCGCCGAGGATGTCGGTCAGCGTGACGTAATGGGTCTTGCCGTCGACCTCTTCACTCATCAGTCCCATTGCGATGCCGGCGACCGGGGCCTTCAGCGGCACACCGGCGTTCAACAGCGCCAGGGTGGAGGCGCAGACCGAGCCCATGGAGGTGGAGCCGTTGGAGCCCAGTGCCTCCGAGACCTGCCGGATGGCGTACGGGAACTCCTCGCGGGTCGGCAGCACAGGCAGCACGGCCCGCTCGGCAAGCGCTCCGTGGCCGACCTCGCGACGCTTCGGAGAACCCACCCGGCCGGTCTCGCCGGTCGAGTACGGCGGCATGTTGTAGTTGTGCATGTACCGCTTGGTGGTCTCCGGACCAAGATTGTCCAGCTTCTGCTCCATGCCGAGCATGTTCAGCGTGCTGATCCCGAGGATCTGGGTCTCGCCACGCTGGAACAGGGCGGATCCGTGGACCCGCGGTACGACGCCGACCTCGGCCGACAGCGTCCGGATGTCGGCCAGACCCCGCCCGTCGATGCGGACCTTGTCCTTGAGCACCCGCTGCCGGACAAGCTTCTTGGTCAGCGCGCTGAAGGCGCCGGAGATCTCCTTCTCGCGACCCTCGAACTGGCCGCCGAGCTTGTCCTTGACGGTCGCCTTGTAGTCGCTGATGGCGTCGTTGCGCTCGTGCTTGCCGGCGATCTGGGTCAGCCGGTCCAGCTCGGCCGAGGCCTCGGCCTCGACGGCGGCGAACACGTCGTCCTGGTAATCCCGGAAGATCGGGAACTCCGCGGTGTCCTTGGGGAACCTGGCTGCCAGGTCAGCCTGCGCGTCGCACAGCGCCTTGATGAACGGCTTGGCCGCATCGAGGCCCTCGGCGACGACCTCCTCGGTCGGAGCGGTCCGGCCGCTCTGCACCAGGTCCCAGGTCTGCTCGGTCGACTCGGCCTCGACCATGGCGATCGCGACGTCGCCATCGGGCAGTACCCGGCCGGCGACGACCATGTCGAAGGCAGCGTCCTCCAGCTGGGAATTATCCGGGAAACCGACCCACTGGTCACCGACCAGGGCGACCCGGACACCGGCCACCGGACCGGAGAACGGCAGACCGGCCAGCTGGGTGGACATCGAGGCGGCGTTGATGGCCACCACGTCGTACAGCTTGTCCGGGTTCAGCGCCAGCACCGTGACGACGACCTGAACCTCGTTGCGCAGGCCCTTGACGAACAGCGGACGCAACGGCCGGTCGATCAGCCGGCAGGTCAGGATCGCCGACTCCGAGGGCCGACCCTCGCGGCGGAAGAACGAACCGGGGATCCGGCCCGCGGCATACATCTTCTCCTCGACGTCGACCGTCAGCGGGAAGAAGTCGATGGCGTCGCGCGGCTTGGACTGCGCGGTGGTCGCCGACAACAACATCGTGTCGTCGTCGATGTAAACAGTCGCCGAACCGGCGGCCTGCTGGGCAAGCCGACCCGACTCGAAGCGAATGACGTGCTTTCCGAGTGCACCGTTGTCGATGACTGCCTCGGAGAATTCAATACCTGGTCCCTCCACGGGGACTCCTTTCTCGCGTGTGCGACTGCACCCACACTCGCGAGGGCCCTGCGATCGCGGTCCAAGTCGTCTTCCGATGACGTTGTCTGGTGACACTTGGATGTCTCTGGCCGGTCTTCGATCGAGGTCCGCGGGCCTGACTGCCGCCTGTCGGCGGCGCCTTCCCGAAAACCACTACCGAGGACCGGGTGACGGGTCCGCGCGGGCTAAGCGTGGGATGCAACCTTCTTGAGTTGTGCCTAAAGCGATTATTCACGTGCCCCCGGGTGATTCGCCAAACCTCACCCGCGAGGTACCTAGAGAGCGGCCCTCCCAAAAGACCCGGAGGACCGCTCTCTACGATTCAGCGCCGCAGGCCGAGACGCTCGATCAGTGACCGATAACGCTCGATGTCGTTCTTGGCGATGTAGTTCAGCAACCGGCGCCGCTGACCCACCAGCAGCATCAGGCCACGACGGCTGTGATGGTCGTGCTTGTGCTGCTTGAGGTGCTCGGTCAGGTGCGCGATCCGGCGGCTGAGCAGTGCGACCTGGACCTCCGGGGAACCGGTGTCGCCCTCGGTCGTCGCGTACTCGTCGATGATCTTCTTCTTTTCGGCAGCGTCGATCGACACTAGCTCTCCCTTCGAATCCGTTGCGCGGCGCTCCCGGATCGCTGCGGTGCAGCTGTCACCCGGTGTGACGTGGGAGCTCTTGGGCTTCCGCGGCCGATCAAACGGCGACTCAAGGTTACCAGCGGGCGACGTCGCGGCCCAATCGGCGCGATCAGCCCCGATCGGATCAGCCGTGGCCGAGCAGCGTCCCGCCGTTGACCTGGAGGATCTGACCGGTGGTCCACCCGCTCTCGTTGCTGCAGAGATAGGCCACCGCCTCCGCCACCTCGCTCGGTGTCCCCGCGCGGCCCATCGGGATCCGGGCCAGCCGGCTGCGTACCGACTCCTCGTTCCGGCGGCCCTCCCAGAACTCGGTGTCGGGTACGAAACCGGGCGCGATCGCGTTCACGGTGACCTCCTGCGCGGCGAGCCGGTTGGCCAGGTCCCAGACGTAGCCGTGCAGCGCCGCCTTGGCCACGCCGTAGGATCCGGCACCCCGGAGCCCGGCGACCGAGCTCATCATCACGATCCGGCCGGGCCGGCTGACGGCGGGCAGCAACGCCTCGGTCAGCAGCACGGCGGTCAGCACATTGCCCTCGAAATCGGCGCGGTAGCCGTCGGCGATCCCGGTCAGGCTCGGTGCGTCGGCGGCGAAGTTCCCGCCGGCATTGTTGACCAGGATGTCGACGTTGCCTTCGGCGGTGATCCGCGAAGCCAGCTGCTCGACCTGGTCGGGATCGGTCAGGTCCGCGGCACAGTATTCGACCAGCTCGTCGTGATGGCGCTTGTTGAGATCCGCGGCGGCCCCTGCCAGCACCTCCGCACGGCGGCCGACGATGATCACCCGGGTCCCCTGGAAGGAGAGCCGTTCGGCGATCGCCCGGCCGATCCCGGTTCCGCCACCGGTGACGACGGCACGTTTCATGATCATTCTCCTTCTCGCTGCAGTCGGGTGGAACAGCGCAGTTCGCGGCGCGGCGGGTCGTACTGATCGTCGATCTTGATCGCACCGTCGGTCGGCCATCCGACCCGCCGGTAGAAGTCGATCGCCCGCTGGTTCCCGTCGAGCACCCACAGGTAGCCGTAGTCGTAGCCGAGGCCGCGCAGCCCGGCTTCGGCGGCGTGCACCAGCGCCGTACCGATGCCCTGCCGCCAGCGGTCCGGGTGCAGGTTGATCGCCCAGAGTTCGCCCCAGCCGTCATCGACCTCCTCGCGCGAAGGCCCGTACGACACGAAACCCGCGACCCGGTCGCCGACCCGGGCGACCAGCGTGGTGGCGTCGGACGTACCGGCCTCGATCGACGTCCGCCACGCCCTCCCCCGGGCCACCGGGTCCAGCCGGGCCAGATGGTCGTCGGGGATCAGTCCCGGATAAGCACCCAGCCAGGCGGCCACGTGGGCGGCGCCGATGCCCTCTGCATCCTCGACCACCGCCACCCGGATCATCAGGTCCACGGCAACGACCTTAGGCGATCGGCGGGCAGGGCGGGTCGGTCCGTTCCCGGTAGTCTGAGCGACCGTGATCACGGTTGCCGCGCTCAGCCCGTCCTTGGATGTCACCTATCTGGTCGAGCATCTTGGCCTGGGCGCCATCCACCGCCCGACCGCGGTGCATCAGGTGGCCGGCGGCAAGTCGCTGAACCTGGCCCGCGCGGCGAACACCCTGGGTGCCGACGTCGCCGCGGTCGCCGTCCTGGGCGGTGCCACCGGGCGGACGATCACCAGCGAGTTGATCAACTCCGGTATCGCCGTCCGATCGGTCGACTCGCCGGCCGACACCCGGATCTGCGTTTCGATCGCCGCTGAGGACCGCGACGGTCTGACCGAGCTCTATCCGTACGCGCCCGAGATGCCCCCGCAGGTGTGGAGGGCTTTCCGGTCCCAGTTGGCCGGAATGATCATCGGCCGCCCGGGATGGCTGGCCATCAACGGCAGCGCGCCCCAGGGGCTTGCCACCTCGGCGTATGCGGAGATCGTGATCATGGCCCACCAGGCCGGGTTGAAGGTGGCCGTCGACACCCACGGACCGGCATTGGAGGCCGCCGTCGGAGCCTCTCCGGAGTTGATCAAGATCAACCGGTTCGAGGCGGCGGAGTTGACCGGCCGCCGGGCGGAGCGTGCCGATCTGGCGGACCTGGCCAAGATCATCGGAGACCGCACCGGCGGCCAGGTGATCATCACCGACGGCCGGGAGGGTGCGCTGGGACGCACCCAGGACGGCGCCTGCAACTCGGTGCGGCTGCCGGAGGGAGTGAACGGCCGCTACCCGGTGGGTAGCGGTGACGCGTTCCTCGGCGGCTGGCTGGCAGCGACCGATGTCGGAGCGAGTCCGGCGACCGCGCTGCGGCTGGCCACCGGCTGCGGTGTCGCCAATGCGCTGCTGCCCGGACCCGGGAATCTCGATCCGGCGACGGCACGGGAGATCGCCGACGCCAGCGTCCTGACCGAGCGGTAGCGAACGGGATCAGTCCGGGATCAACGGGAGGTCAGCCGGGAGTCAGCCGCCGAGCAGCAGGGTCCGGGCGCGGTCGATGTCCAGGTGCATCTGGTCGATCAGTGCTTCCATCCCGGAGTACTTGATCTGACCGCGCAACCGGTGCTCGAAATCGACGGCGATCTCGATGCCGTACAACTCCAGATCGGTGCGGTCGAGGACGTAGCTCTCCACCCGGCGGTTCTCGCCGACGAACGTCGGATTGCTGCCGACCGAGATGGCCGCCGGCCACCGCTCGGCGTCGGGTCGGTCCAGACAGGTCACCCAGCCGGCATAGACGCCGTCGGAGGGCACCGCAAGACCGTCGGGAACGGGCACGTTGGCGGTCGGGAAACCCATCTCCCGGCCTCGCTGGGCGCCCTTGATCACCACACCACGGACCCGGAAGGGCCGGCCGAGCAGCCGCCGCGCCTCCTCGACGTCGCCGTCGGCGACCGCGGACCGGATCCTGGTCGAGGAATCCGGCCGGTTGTCGGCGCTGTACAGCGAGACGCCCTCGACCTCGAAACTCCCGCTCTCCTTGCCCAGCCGGGTCAGCAGGCTGACATCGCCCGCGGCCCGGAAACCGAACCGGAAGTTCTCCCCGACCATGATCAGCGTCGGCCGCAGCGGCCGCAGCACGCTGTCGACGAAACTCTCCGGCGGCCAGCTGGCGACGGTGTCGGTGAACTCGACCACGACGACCTCGTCGACCCCGGCGGAGCGCAACAGGTTCTGCCGCTCGTCGAGGCTGGTCAGCAGCAACGGGGTCCGGTCCGGGCGGATCACCGACATCGGGTGCGGCCAGAACGTGACCGCGATGAGGGTGCCCTCGCCGGCGGCGTCCCGGGCGGCGGTGAGGAGTTGTTGGTGCCCCTGGTGTACGCCGTCGAAGTTGCCGATCACGACGACCCGGGCAGTGCTCATGGGCGCAAGTTAATCACGGCACGAAGACCGCCTCGGGCACCGCGTCGCCGTCCGCCGGGCGGTAGAGCGCCAGGAATCTGCCGTCGGGGGCGAAGAGTGCGGTCAAGCCGGTCAACCGCAGGTCGGGCAACCGCCGCCCGTTGCGGACCCAGGCCGCGCTCGCGTCGTCCAGGTCGACCGCGGGGAACTCCTGCCGGGCAAGGTCGTCGATGCCGGTCACCTCGAGGTCGTCCTCGAGCTGCTCCAGGGTGCGGGCGTGCGCGACGTCGAAGTTGCCCGAACGGACGCGCCGCAGGCTGGTCAGGTGACCGCCGGTGCCCAGGGCCGTACCGAGATCCCGGGCCAACGCCCGGACGTAGGTGCCCGACGAACAGGTCACCTCGACCTCGAGATCGACAACGGGCAGGTCGCCGGATTCGGTCGGCACCCGGTGATCGGATCGCGCCAGAACCTCGAAGCGGCTGACGGTCACCTGACGAGCAGCCAGTTGGACCTGCTGGCCGGACCTGACCTTGGCGTAGGACCGTACCCCGTCGACCTTGATCGCCGACACCGCCGACGGGACCTGGTCGATCTCGCCGGTCAGTGCAGCGACCTGCTGCCTCAGGGCGTTCGGGTCCAGATCGGCGGCTCCGACGGAGTGGACGGTGGCACCCTCGGCATCGTCGGTCACCGTCGAGATGCCCAACCGGACGGTCGCGCGGTACTGCTTCTCGTCGAGGGCGAGGTGGCCGAGCAGCCGGGTGGCCCGCTCGATGCCGATCACCAGCACACCGGTTGCCATCGGGTCCAGGGTTCCGGCATGGCCGACCTTGCGGGTACCGGCCAACTGTCGGACCCGGCCGACGACCTGGTGCGAGGTGAGCCCCGCGGGTTTGTCGACGACGACGACTCCGGAGACCGCCGGGTCAGGCCTCCGCGTCATCGTCGTCGTCACGCTTGTACGGGTCCGCCTCGCCGGCGTAGCTGGCACCCTCGCGGCGCTTGGCCACCTCGTCGTCACTTGCCCGGGCGGCCGCCAGCAGTTCCTCGATCTGCCGCGCCGATTCCGGCACCGCATCGGGGACGAAGGCAAGGGTCGGCGCATAGCGCAGCCCGAGCCGCTTGCCCACCGTCGAGCGGAGCAGACCGGTCGCCGATTCCAAGGCGGCGGCCGTCGCGGCCCAGTCGGCGTCCTCACCGAAGACGGTGTAGAAGACGGTGGCCTCCCGGGTGTCCCCGGTCAGCCGGACGTCGGTGATCGTGACGAACCCCAGTCGAGGATCCTTGATCCGGCGTTCCAACATCTCGGCAACGATCGTCTTGATCTGATCGGCCAACTTCAACACACGTGGCGACGCCATCACCATCTCCTCGCTCCACTGCCGCACCGCTTGCGGCATCCCGCACCGGGTGTACCCGGTGCGGGATGCAGCAGCCGGTGCGGCAAATCACACCGTCAGCAAACCGTCGATCGGACGGGTCAGTCGCGCGGCTTCTCGCGCATCTCGTACGTCTCGACAACGTCCCCGATCTTCAGGTCGGAGAAGTTGGCCAACGTCAGACCACACTCGAAGCCTTCGCGCACCTCGGTGACATCGTCCTTCTCGCGCCGCAACGAGTTGATCGTCGTGTCCGTGACCACCACACCGTCGCGGACCAGCCGCGCCTTGGCGTTGCGCCGCATGATGCCGCCGGTGACCATACAACCGGCGATGACGCCGGCCCGGGAGGACCGGAAGATCTCCCGGACCTCGGCCGTACCCAGCTGTGCCTCTTCGTAGATCGGCTTCAGCATGCCCTTCAGAGCAGCCTCGATCTCGTCGATCGCGGCGTAGATCACCGAGTAGTAGCGGATGTCGACGCCCTCGCGGTCGGCCAGTTCGGTGGCCTTCCCCTGGGCTCGGACGTTGTAACCGATGATCACTGCGTCGGAGGCGGCGGCCAGGCTGACGTTGGTCTCGGTGATCGCACCGACACCGCGGTCGATGACCCGCAGCGAGACCTCCTCGCCGACGTCGATCTTGGTGAGCGCATCTTCCAACGCCTCGACCGAACCGGAGCTGTCGCCCTTGAGGATGAGCAGCAGTTCCTGGGTCTCGCCCTTCTCCAACTGCTCGAACAGCTGGTCCAGCGTCCGACGCCGGGCACCGGCGGCCTGTGCGGCCATCCGTGCTCGGGCGGCCCGCTTGTCGGCGATCTGCCGTGCGGTCCGGTCGTCGTCGACGACGATGAAGCTGTCGCCGGCACCCGGTACGGCGGTCAAGCCGAGCACCTGGACCGGCATCGACGGTGGGGCTTCGTCGACGTTCTCGCCGCTGTCGTTGAGCAGCGCCCGGACACGGCCGTGGGCCGGACCGGCGACGATCGAGTCACCGACGTGCAGCGTGCCGCGCTGGACCAGGACCGTTGCCACCGGACCGCGACCCTTGTCCAGGTGCGCCTCGATGGCGACCCCCTGGGCGTCCATCTCCGGATTGGCCCGCAGGTCGAGTGCGGCATCGGCGGTCAACACGATCGCCTCGAGCAGATCGTCAAGACCCTGCCCGGTGATCGCGGAGACGTCGACGAAGATCGTCTCACCGCCGTACTCCTCGGGAACCAGGCCGTACTCGGTCAGCTGACCGCGCACCTTGGTCGGATCGGCGCCTTCCTTGTCGATCTTGTTGACCGCGACCACGACCGGCAGATCGGCCGCGGTGGCGTGGTTCAACGCCTCGATGGTCTGCGGCATCACTCCGTCATCGGCCGCAACCACCAGGACGGCGATGTCGGTCGACTTCGCGCCCCGGGCACGCATGGCGGTGAACGCCTCGTGACCCGGAGTGTCGATGAAGGTGATCTTGCGTTCCTGATCTTCGACCTCGGTCGCGACCTGGTAGGCGCCGATGCTCTGGGTGATGCCACCCGCCTCACCGGCGACCACATTGGTCTTGCGCAATGTGTCCAGCAGTCGGGTCTTGCCATGGTCGACGTGACCCATCACCGTGACGACCGGCGGGCGCGGTGCCAGATCCTCGTCGCCACCCTCGTTCTCGCCGAACTCGATGTCGAAGCTCTCCAGCAACGCCCGGTCCTCGTCCTCGGGCGAGACGACCTGGATGTCGTAGTTGAGCTCCGAACCGAGCACCTGCAGGGTGTCGTCAGAGACCGACTGCGTCGCGGTGACCATCTCACCGAGATGGAACAACGCCTGCACCAGTGCTGCCGGATCGGCGTTGATCTTCTCCGCCAGATCGGTCAGCGAGGCGCCACGGGCGAGTCGGATGACCTGCCCGTCGCCCTTCGGGACCCGGGCACCGCCGAGCGACGGCGCCTCCATCTCGTTGAACTCTTGACGACGCTGCTTCTTGGACTTGCGACCACGGCGTGACGGACCGCCCGGGCGGCCGAAGGCACCCTGGGTGCCGCCACGACCCCCACGGCCACCGCGCCCGGCGGGCGGGCCACCCGGACCGCCGCCCGGACCACGACCGCCACCGGGACCGCCGCGGCCACGGGTGCCACCACCCGGACCGCCACGGCCACGGGTACCGGCAGCACCGAGCTGACTGTTGCTCTGCCGCGGCATCATCGCCGGATTCGGGCGCGGCATACCCGGGGCGCCACCGGAGGAACGCTGACCGCCCGGGCCACCCTGGCCACCACCGCGGCCGGCCGGCGGACGCGGGATGCCGGGACGCGGCGCGCCCTCCGGCCGTCCCGGACGTGACGTGCCCATCCCCTGGGACGAGGAGAACGGATTGTTGCCCGGACGCGGACCGGTCGTCCGCGGACGCGGACCACCGCTCGGCAGACCGCCGGTCGCACCGGGACGAGGTCCGGGACGTGGGCCGCCAGGACGTGGGCCGCCGTCGCGGGAATCGCGACGCGGGGCGCTCGGACGAGAGTCCTGATGGCGGGCCTCGCCGGACCGCGACTCACCCTGACGGGAGTCACCCTGACGCGACTCACCCTGACGCGACTCACCCTGCCGGGATTGGGGTTCACCCGGACGCGGTGCACCCGGACGCGGGCCGGGGCGTGGGCCAGGGGTCGGGCGCCGCGGCGGAGCCGACGGCGTGCCGGGCGCACCGGCGGACGGCGTGCGCGGTGCCGGCGCTGCGATGTCTGAGTCGGGGACCTCGGCCGACGGAGCGGTCCGCTCCGGTGCTTCGGCCGCCGACGGGCGGCCACCGTTCTCCTCGGCGGCCGGAGCGGGCCGTGGAGCCGAAGGCTTCGGCGATTCGACCCTTGCTGCCGGTGCTGCCGGAGCCTCGGTCGTCGCCTCGGGCCGGCCTGCACCGTTGGCCGAGGTGCTCGCCGAGCCGTTGGTCGACTCGGCCGCCTCGGCCGACTTCGCGGCAGGTGCGGGCGCAGCCTTCTTGGCGGTCTTGCGACCGCCCTTCCTGATGGGTTCGTTCGCCAGCCTCTCCTTGAGGCGGCGTTCCACGGGTGCTTCGACCGTCGACGATGCCGACCGGACGAACTCGCCCATGTCCTTCAACGTGTTCAGGACGTCCTTGCTGGTGACTCCGAGCTCCTTCGCGAGCTCGTAGACTCGGACCTTTGCCACTACTCTCCCTCATGCGGTCCAAGTCGGTCACCATGCCCCGGACGTGGGGTGGTGTCTTGGACCAGTTAGTTGTTGTGCGTGCTCATTGAGCAGTACTCATCGAGTGGTCATGAGCGTTAGCCCACCTTCTGGTTCCAGACCTGGCCGCGGTCACGGCCAGGGCGTACGCCTACTCGCCCCTTCAACGTCGTTGACGTTGGGACGAGCGGATTCAAATGAGAACTCTATGCCAACCCGCCGCGATTCGCCTAAGCGGCCCCGCCGTCGCCGACGGCTGCATCCAGACGGCCGAGCAGCGCTTCGCGATCGACATCGGTGACCCGCAGTGCCCGGGTCAATGCCCGCCGCCGCAGCGCCGGTTCCCAGCACTCCGGCCTGCGGTGCAGATAGCCACCACGGCCAGGTGCCGTCCGCCGTACGTCGACCACGATTGCGTCGTCACGCCGGACGAGTCGAATCAGGTCAGCCTTGTTCTCCCGGCCACGGCACCCAAGACAGGTACGGACCGGCTCCACGAATCCAGATTACCCAGTTGCCGCAACCAGGTTCTCCTCGACCCGCCGACCGCCGAATTCGGGGCGGCAGCCGCGCCCGATACATTCGAACGCGTCGGAAGCCACCATCAATCAGGAGCTCCAGTTGTCCGTGCTTGACGAAAAGCTCATCCCCGTCTACGAAGAGGTTCTTCGTCGCAATCCCGGCGAACAGGAGTTCCACCAGGCGGTTCACGAGGTCCTGGACAGTCTGGGCCCGGTTGTTGGCAAACATCCTGAGTACGCCGACGCGGAGGTGATCCGGCGGATCTGCGAACCGGAGCGGCAGATCATCTTCAGGGTGCCGTGGGTCGACGACCAGGGGCGGGTGCAGATCAACCGCGGTTTTCGGGTGGAGTTCAACTCCTCGCTCGGGCCGTACAAGGGCGGGCTGCGGTTCCACCCCAGCGTCTATCTCGGGATCGTGAAGTTCCTGGGCTTCGAGCAGATCTTCAAGAACGCCCTCACCGGGATGCCGATCGGCGGCGGGAAGGGCGGAAGTGATTTCGATCCGAAGGGTCATTCCGACCGCGAGGTGATGCGCTTCTGCCAGTCATTCATGACCGAGCTGTACCGGCACATCGGCGAGTACACCGACGTGCCGGCCGGTGACATCGGCGTGGGTGGCCGGGAGATCGGCTATCTCTTCGGCCAGTACAAGCGGATCACCAACCGGTACGAGTCCGGCGTGCTGACCGGCAAGGGCTTCACCTGGGGCGGCTCCCAGGTGCGCACCGAGGCGACCGGCTACGGCACGGTGTTCTTCGTCCGGGAGATCCTGGCGACCCGTGGCGAGGATTTCGCAGACCGTTCGGTCGTCGTGTCCGGCTCCGGCAACGTCGCCATCTATGCGATCCAGAAGGTCCAGCAGTTCGGCGGGCGGGTCATCGCCTGCTCCGACTCCGGCGGCTACGTGGTCGACGAGAACGGCATCGACCTGGAACTGCTGCGCGAGGTCAAGGAGGTGCGGCGCGGCCGGTTGACCGAGTACGCCGACCTCCGCGGGGACAAGGCCCGGCACATCAACGACGGCTCGATCTGGTCGGTGCCGTGCGACATCGCGCTACCCTGCGCCACCCAGAACGAGCTGAACGGCCGGGATGCCGACACGCTGATCAAGAACGGCTGCTCCGTGGTGGCCGAGGGTGCCAACATGCCGTGTACCCCGGAGGCGGTCAAGGCGTTCTCCGCGGCCAAGGTCGCGTTCGCCCCGGGCAAGGCCGCGAACGCCGGCGGGGTCGCCACCAGCGCACTGGAGATGCAGCAGAACGCGTCCCGGGACTCCTGGAGCTTCGAGCACACGCAGGAGCGGTTGGCCGACATCATGCGCAACATCCACGACCGCTGCCTGACCACCGCCGAGGAGTACGGCGTACCCGGCAACTACGCCGCCGGCGCCAACATCTCCGGCTTCACCCAGGTCGCCGACGCGATGCTCGCCCTTGGCGTGATCTGAGTCCTGCAGCCGGCCGGGAATCAACGCGCTGCGGGCGGCCGGTCGATACCCGCCTCGAGGGCGTCGGCGGTCGCCACCAGGAAGCGACGGACGATCTCCCGTTCCGACGGTGTCAGGGCCGCGGCGGGGGCGAACCTGCGGGCCTGTTGCCGGCCGACCGTCTCGATCGCCCGGCGCCTGCTGTCCGGCGCCAGGACGATCGCGACGGCCCGCCGGTCCGCGGGGTGCGGTCGCCGATGGATGTGCCCGTCCCGCTCCAGCCGGTTCAGCATCTTGGTCGTCGACGCGGTGGTGATTCCCAGATGTCTGGCCAGATCCCCGGCCGTCACGATCCGGCCGGTGTTCTCGGCGACGATCAGGAACTGGACCGCTCGTAGATCGGTCTGGTTCATCGCCATGCTCGACTGCGCGGCATTCGACAGCGCCTGCTCCAGGTACCGCAGCCGGGCCATCGCCGCCATGATCCCGTCCACCTGCTCGATGTCCGCGGCCGACAACTCGCCCGCGTCGACCAGTTCACCGTGCGGGTCGCTGGCGGCCAGGTCGTACACCGAGCGGGTCCCCGATTCCGGTTCGCCGTCCGCCGCCAACGGCGCATCCTCGACAGGTTTCGGCATGTCACCTCCGTGGATTCGCCGTCGATGCGGGTATATCACCAACTATCATGATTGCTAGCCAAGCTAGGTAAAGGACTCCCGTGTCGCCTGCCTCAATCCCGCCCGCCGAGCAACCCGACTCCCCGACCGGCGTCGACGTCGGCGTTCCGGGCCCGGGGACCCCGGACCAACAGGATGACCGTGGTCGTGGCCGCTCCCGTGTGGGTCGCGTGCTCCGGGTCGTCGTGCCTTCGCTGCTGGCCCTGGCCTGGGTCGCCGTCGCGGGGATCGGCGGGCCGTACTTCGGTCGGGTCGATGAGGTGTCGTCCAACGACAACACCAGTTTCCTGCCTGCCAGCGCCGATGCGACCCGGGTGCAGCAGCGGCTGACCGATTTCACCGGCGATGACGTCATTCCGGCGGTGATCGTCTTCGCTGCCGACGACAAGCTGACGGCCGGCCAGCTCACCGAGCTGGGCGAGGCCGTGAAGCGGGCCGAGAAGGTCGACGGCGTGGCCGACGGCGCCTCGCCGGTGATCAGATCCGAGGACGGTCGTGCCGCGGAGGCCTTCGTGCCGGTCGACTCCGATGCCGACGTCGGCGAGGTGGTCGCGGCGATCCGTACGGCCGTGACCGACAAGACCCCGGAAGGCGTCACCGCCCATGTCACCGGACCGGCCGGTTTCACTGCCGATCTCAAGGAGGCGTTCAGCGGCATCGACGGGCTCCTGCTCGGCGTCGCCCTGGCTGCGGTACTGGTCATCCTGGTGATCGTCTACCGGTCACTGCTGTTGCCGATCCTCGTGTTGATCACCAGCACCTTCGCGCTCTGCGTCGCCCTGCTGGTGGTCTGGTTGCTGGCCAAGGCCGACGTGCTCGTGCTGACCGGCCAGACCCAGGGCATCCTGTTCATCCTGGTGATCGGCGCCGCCACCGACTACGCACTGCTCTACACCGCACGCTTCCGCGAAGAACTGGCTTCCCGACAGGACAAGTTGGCGGCCACCCGGGCGTCCCTGCGCAGCACGGTCGAGCCGATCCTCGCCTCCGGCGGCACCGTGATCGCCGGTCTGCTCTGCCTGCTGCTGAGCGATCTCAACTCCAACAAGTCACTGGGACCGGTCGCCGCGATCGGCATCGCCTTCGCACTGCTGGCCGCACTGACTCTGCTGCCCAGTCTGTTGTTGATCTTCGGTCGGGCCGCCTACTGGCCGCGGATGTCGCGCCGGTCCCGGCCGCAGACCGACCCGGGAATTTCGGGACTGTACGCGCGGATCGGGGATCGGATCTCCCGGCGCCCCAGGCTGACCTGGATCGTGGTCACCCTGGCCCTGCTGGCCGGCACTGTCGGCGTCACCCAGCTGCGGGCCGACGGCGTACCTCAGAGCGATCTGGTCACGACGACCTCCGATGCCCGGGACGGCCAGCGGGTGCTTGCCGACCACTTCCCCGGCGGGTCCGGGACGCCCGCCTATGTGATCACCGCGGAGGACGACCTGCAGAGGACCGCCGACGTACTGCTGGCGGACCGCGGCATCGACAGTGTCGCCGTCACTGCGAAGGATTCCGCTGCCGGGACGCTTCCCGTCACGTCCGACGGCATCCAGCAGGCCGGTCCGCCGGGCGGCAAACCGGCGGAACCGACGGTGTCCGGCGGAGACGTGCTCCTGCAGGCAACGCTCACCGATCCTGCGGACAGCGTGGACGCCGAGGAGACGATCAGCAGACTCCGCGACCGACTGGCCGGCGTTGCCATGATCGGCGGTGAGACAGCGACGGCGGTGGACACCAACGCCGCGTCGATCCACGACCGCAATCTGATCATCCCTGTGGTACTTGCCGTGATCATGCTCATCCTGATGATCTTGCTCCGAGCCGTGCTGGCACCGCTGTTGTTGATCATCGCGACCGTATTGTCGCTCGGCACGGCGATGGGGGTGTCGGCGTTGATGTTCAACCAGGTGCTGGATCTGCCCGGTGCCGATCCGGCCGTACCGTTGTACGGGTTCGTCTTCCTGGTGGCATTGGGCGTGGACTACAACATCTTCCTGATGACCCGGGTCCGCGAGGAAGCGCTCGCCCACGGAACCCGGGCCGGGATCCGGCGTGGGCTGGCGATCACCGGCGGGGTGATCACCTCGGCCGGACTGGTGCTCGCCGCAACCTTCGCCGCCCTGGCGGTGATCCCGATCCTGTTCCTGCTGCAACTGGCGATCATCGTCGCCTTCGGTGTGTTGCTGGACACCTTCATCGTCCGGACCCTGCTCGTGCCGGCGGTGACGCTGGACATCGGCCGGCGGATCTGGTGGCCGTCGAAGCTCGGCCGCGCACCCGAACCTCGGTAGCGGGGCGACGCCGCGCCGAGGTCAGGACTCGGCCGGCGCGGTGTCGGAACGGATGTCGATCCGCCAGCCGGTGAGCCGGGCGGCCAGTCGGGCGTTCTGCCCCTCGCGGCCGATGGCCAGCGACAGCTGGTAGTCCGGGACAACAACGCGGGCGGCCCGGGCACGTTCGTCGACCACGGTGACCGAGCTCACCTTGGCCGGCGAGAGCGCCTGGCCGACGAAGGTGGCCGGGTCGTCGGAGTAGTCGATGATGTCGATCTTCTCTTCGTTGAGTTCGTGCATCACCGCACGCACCCGCTGTCCCATCGGACCGATGCAGGCACCCTTGGCACTGACGTTGGAATCATTGCTCCAGACCGCGATCTTGCTGCGGTGTCCCGCCTCGCGGGCCACGGCCTTGATCTCCACGGTGCCGTCGGCGATCTCCGGAACCTCGAGCCGGAAGAGGCGCTCGACCAGCGCCGGATGGGTCCGGGAGACCACGACCTGCGGGCCGCGGCTCTCCTTGCGCACCGAGACCACGTACACCTTGATCCGTGAACCGTGCCGGTAGGTCTCGCCCGGGACCTGCTCGGCCGCCGGCATGATCGCCTCGATCTTGCCCAGGTCCACCAGCACGGTCCGCGGATCGTGCCCCTGTTGGATGACACCGGAGACGATGTCGCCCTCGACGCCGGAGAACTGGCCGTACTTCTGTTCGTCCTCGGCATCCCGCAACCGCTGGAAGATCACCTGTCGGGCCGTCGACGCCGCCACCCGGCCGAAGCCCTCGGGCGTGTTGTCGTACTCGCCGATCCTGTTGCCTTCCTCGTCCAGCTCGGGAGCGAGCACCCGGACGTGTCCGGTCTTGCGGTTCAGCTCCACCCGCGAACCCGGCACGGCATGCGGCGTCTTGTCGTACGCCGACATCAACGCTTCCTCGATGGCGTTGACCAACAGGTCGAAGGGAACATCCTTCTCACGTTCCATCAGACGCAGTACGGAGATGTCGATGTCCATGTCAGTTCTCCCTTCCGGCCGGGTCGGTCCGCCGTGGACGATTGAGTTCGACCTGGATCAGCGCCTTGCTGATCTGTGAGTACGCGACCTCCCGCGGCCCGCCCGCGACCTCGAGTGTCACCGTGTCGTCGTCGGAACCGGCGATCCTGCCGGTGACCGCCGCTCCGTCGGCCAGCGTCACCGCGACGAGTCGGCCGGTGTTGCGTCGCCAGTGCCTGGGCAGGGTCAGCGGTCGCGTCACGCCGCGCGACGTGACTTCCAGGGTGTACGGACCGGCGCCGGTCGCATCCGACGCGTCGAGCGCACCGGAGACCGCCGTGGTCGCCTCGGCGATGTCGTCGAGCGACGGACCGCTGCCGTCGGGCCCGTCACCATCCACCACGACGCGAACCACGCTGCGCTTGCCGGCGGGCTTGATCTCCACGGCATCCAGATCGAGCGCGAACTGCTTCAGCACCGGCTCGACAACCTCGACGATCCGGTCCCGGTTCATCGCAGGGCACCACCCGTCGGGGTCCCGCCCGGCGCGGCCTCGACCACCTGCAGATGCATCACGATGTCGTCCTTCGATCCGGTTGTGCCGTGCAGTTGTGCAGGCCATCATCGCACAGTGAGATAGTGTCGTGCCGCACCAATGTGGCGCCTGCACGTCGGGCAGGGTCGGGCCGCAGCACGCCCGTTCTCGCGGATGGTCGGCTGCACGGACCAGGAGGAACCGCGATCGAACGGCCGGGGTCTGTGGGTCGACGGAAATTCCTGTCATTCGGCGTCTCCCTCGGTGTCGGGGCTGTCGGTGTCGGGTTCGGGGCTGTCGGGCTGGCCGGATGTACGGGCGATCGGTTGCCCGGGCCGGACCGTCCCGACCCTTCCGCGGCAATACCGCCGACACCGACCCCCACACAACTGCCCGGCACCGTCGAGAGCGCGACGCGGGAGACCGATCTCGCGATCTTCGCGGCCACGGCCCTACGCCGGTTCCGCGGAGAGCTGACCATCGCACAACGTCATCTGCTGGTCTGCCTGCGGGACGCCCACCGGGGCCACGCAGCCGTACTCGGACGTGTCGATCCGCTCGCACCCGACGGTTCGACGACCACACCGAACCCGACCACTCCGGCAACTCCGGCCGGCACGCCGACCCCGACGACCGATGCGTCCGCCGGCCGACCATCGGTCGGTCACAGCCCGAAAGCCGCCCTGGCCGAACTCCGCACGCTGGAGTCGCGAGCCACCAAGGCCTACGCCGCGCTGGCCGAGTCTGCCGCCGGTCCGGAAGATCAACAGGCCGGGCTGGTGCTGCTCTGGGGCTCTTTGGCTGCGGCATCGGCCGGCTACCTGACCGCCTGTCGTCACGGCACCGATCCGGGACCGGGGGTGATCGGTGATCATCGCCTGAACGTGATCATCCCCGATCAGCAGACGGCGGTGGCGAACCTGCTGCGCCAGTGCTACGCGATCATCTTCGGCTACCAGAGCGCCATCGCACAGCTGTCCGGAGATCGCGTCGATACTGCGTCGACCAGGCTGGCCGGCTATCGCGATCTCCGTGATCGACTGGCGGCACAGCTCGATGATCAGCAGGCCAGGGTGCCAGCCGCTGCTGCGGCGTACCGCCTGGCGGTCCAGCCGACCAGCGCCGGCAGGGCCGCCCGGCTGATCGCGATCATGGAGACCCGGATGTTGCCCTTCCTGGGACAGTGGCTGGCCACTGTCGACAAGGCCGACCGGTCGGCGACGCTTGCCACCATGATCAGGACTGCCGACCACACGGTGGAGTGGTCGCCGAAGATCACCGTGTGGCCGGGCTACCCGACCCGCTGACCCGCTCAGCCGCGGACGACCGCCAGGATCCGATCGACGGCGTCGTCGACCGGCACGTTCTCCCGTTCGCCGGTCTTGCGGTCCCTGACCTCGACCACGCCGTCGGCCAAACCGCGGCCGATCACGACGATCGTCGGCATCCCGATCAGTTCGGCGTCGGCGAACTTCACGCCCGGGCTCGCCTTGCGGTCGTCCAGCAGTACCGAAACGCCCAGGTCGTCCAGCCGGGCGGCCAGGTCGTTGGCGGCGGTCACCGCGTCGTCGCCCTTGCCCGCGATCACCAACTGCAGGTCGAACGGCGCCAGCTCACGCGGCCAGCACAGACCCTTGTCGTCACTGGTGTTCTCGGCCACCGCGGCGACCGCACGGGAGACGCCGATGCCGTACGAACCCATCGTCACGGTGACCAGCCTGCCGTTCTGGTCCAGCACCTTCAGGCCGAGTGCTTCGGCGTACTTGCGGCCGAGCTGGAAGATGTGGCCCATCTCCATTCCCTTGGCCAGGGTGAGCGGCCCGGAGCCGTCGGGTGCCGGGTCGCCCTCGCGGACCTCGGCCGCCTCGATGGTGCCGTCCGGGGTGAAGTCCCGGCCCGCGACCAGGTCGAAGACGTGCCGACCAGGCTCGTTCGCGCCGGTCACCCAACGGGTCCCGGCGACCACCCGCGGATCGACCAGGTACTTGATCCTGGTCGACGAGTCGAGGCCGAGCGCCTGCGGTCCTATGTACCCCTTGACCAGTCCGGGGTGTTGCCGGAAGTCCTCGTCGGTGAACGGTTCGGCCTCGGCCGGTTCCAGCTGAGCGCCGAGCCGCTTCATGTCGACCTCGCGGTCTCCGGGGACGCCGATCGCCAACGGCTCCTTGCTGCCATCGGGATGGCGAACGGTCAGCATGACGTTCTTCAACGTGTCGCCGGCCTGCCAGGCCCGGTCGGCGCGCGGGACGCGTGCATTCGCCAGCGCGACCAGGGTCTCGATGGTCGGAGTGTCCGGAGTGTCCTCGACGTGGGCGGCCGGTGCGTCGGCGAACGGGATCGCCGGGGGCACCGGTGTGGTGACCGCCTCAACATTGGCCGCATAGCCGCCCGGCGAGCGGACGAAGGTGTCCTCGCCGTTCTCGCCGATGGCCAGGAACTCCTCGCTGGCCGAGCCGCCCATGGCGCCCGACATGGCGTGCACGATCGCGTACTCGAAACCGAGGCGGTTGAAGATCCGGATGTACGCGTCCCGGTGGGCCTGGTACTGCTTCTCCAGCCCCTCATCGTCGATGTCGAAGGTGTAGGAGTCCTTCATGATGAACTCCCGGCCGCGCAGCAGACCGGCCCGGGGCCGCGCCTCGTCCCGGTACTTGGTCTGGATCTGGTAGAGCGCCAGCGGCAGATCCTTGTAGGAGGAACACATCTCCTTGACCAGGAGGGTGAAGATCTCCTCGTGCGTCGGCCCGAGCAGATAGTCGTTGCCGCGGCGATCCTTCAGCCGGAAGATGTTCGGCCCGTACTCCTCCCAGCGCCCGGTCGCGTCGTACGGCTCGCGCGGCAGCAGTGCGGGGAGTGAGATCTCCTGGCTGATCGGATCCATCTCCTCGCGGACGATCCGCTCGACGTTCCGCAGCACCTTGTAACCCAGCGGCAACCACGAGTAGACCCCTGGAGCGGTCCGGCGGATGTAGCCGGCCCGGACCAGCCACCGATGGCTGGGCACCTCCGCGTCGGCCGGGTCCTCCCGGAGGGTCCGGACGAACAGCTCCGTCATGCGGGTGATCACGTGTTGCTTCCCTTCACACCTACCGTCATGGCCCATCAGCCGGCCACGGGCAGTCGACGCGCCGATTGCCGGTCACAGACTCTATCCCGCCGAGCTGCTCCGGCGCCGCTTGTATCTGCTGCGCAGATCCTTGGGGTCGGCGGGTTCCAGCAGCAGGCGATCGCGCGCCGGGTCGTGTTCCACGATCCGCACCGGCAACGAGTCACCCGGCAGCACGTAATCACTGACCTCAACGAAGGTGTCCAGGCCCAGCGCCTGCTTGATCTCCGAGGCGCCGAGCAGTCCGCGGAACTGGTCGACCAGCACCAAAGCGTAGTTGCGGCCGGTGGTCAGCACCCGACCGAGATAGGTCCTCCCGGCCAGCAGCGGCGGCCGATGGTTCCCGCTGTCGGGATCGATCACCGGATACTCGTTGTGCACCGCCATCTGGGTGAGGATGGACTCGCTGGCCTCGGCCAGGGTGAGCGCGAGTTGGTCGACCTGGTCCATCAGGTCGGCCATGTGCCGCGACAGGTCGAGGAACAGGCCGGGCAGGGCCGCATCGCCGGACTTGTAGGAGTTCTCGTGGGTCAGCTCGCCCCACGCGTCCTGCATCATGGTCCGGATCTGCACCTCACAGGGCACCTGGACCGGACCGTCCGGCTCATCGACGGTGATCTTCAGCAGATAGTGCAGCGAGCGGTAACCGGACGCCTTCGGGTTGCGGATGTAGTCCTTCGGGTCGCCGACCTGCTCCAACTTCGGGCCGTACGCGGCGGTCACCGCCTTGGCGGCAAGATCAACGTCACGCAGCGTCTTGCAGATGATCCGCAGCCCGATGATGTCGAAGATCGAGTTCTGTACTTCCTCGATGCATTGCGGCATTGCGATCTCGCGGTTGCGGACCCGGCGCTGGATCTTCTCCGCGATCCGGGCCTTGTTCTTCACCCGGGTGGACGAGACCTTGACCCGGTCCGGGTCGTTGACCGCACATTCGGTGTCGATCGACTCCTGCAACAGGGCCCTCAACTCGGCCTCGGCGAGCTCCCATCGCTGCATCAGCCGGTCGACAGCCTCGTCGACCAGTTCCTGCAGGTCTTCGTCGATTGCGGGCACGTTCGGAGTCTAGGTCCGGAATCTCCCCGCCGTCGCCTATCCCACACTGCGAGTCCCGACGCGTCGGACGGCGCGGCCGGCAGCGGCCGGGGCTAGTAGAGGACCGTGGCGAACTCACCGGTCTGGCGGAAGCCGACCCTGGCATAGGTCGCCCGCGCCGGGGTGTTGAAGTCGTTGACGTAGAGCGACACGACCGGTGCGATCCGGCGGGCGTAATGGACAACGGCAGCCATCATCGCCGGCGCCAGGCCGCGTCCCCGCAGGGTCGGATCGAGCCAGACGCCCTGGACCTGGGTGACGCCGGCAGACACCGAGCCGAGGTCGGCCTTGAAGATCACCCGATCGCCCTCGACCACGCCGAACGCTCGGCCGGAGGTGATCAACTGGCGCACGTAGTAGCGGTATCCTGCTGGGTTGCCCTGCAGCGGCGACACCCCGACCTCTTCGGTGTACATCCGTACCGCCGCCCGGTAGTACGCGTCCCAGTGGTCGATGGTCATCGGCTTGACGCCAGGATCGATCGGCACCAGCGGATCGCCGTCCATCGCCAGCACCGGCTGGTGCGCCCGGATCTCCCGGGTCTGCGACCAGACCGATCCCCACAGCGCGCTGAGCTGCTGCCACAGCTCCATGGCCATGGCAGCGGGACCGATGATCGAGGAGCACATCCGGCGCGGACCGGAGTAGCGGGCGAAGGCCGCGACCGCCTCGTGACCGGCGTTCACCGGGACCAGATTGGACCCGGCGTGGCACATGGCACGCAGACGGCCGCCTTCCTCATAGCCCCAGATCGGGCAGCCGAGGTCACGCGCCTCGAGTCCCGAGCTGCGGACCCGGGAGGCGACGAAGACGTTGTCGATCGGGGATGCCGCCAGCAGCCGGACGGCGTCGTCGGTGTCGGCGGACGTCAACACGCGGACACCGGAGCGAACCGCTGTCTGGCTCATCCTCCGCCTCCGATCGTGGACCCGGGACGTGACCCACTAGGAGAGAACTTAGCGCGTCTCAGCCGACACTGACCTGCGGTGTCCCCACAACGCCATCCTGCTCTTCGGGCATCGTTTCGGCGATCCGCATGGCCTCCTCGATCAGGGTCTCGACGATCTGGCTCTCCTTGACCGTCTTGATCACCTCGCCGTGTACGAAGATCTGGCCCTTGCCGTTGCCCGAGGCGACACCGAGATCGGCCTCCCGCGCCTCCCCCGGACCGTTCACCACACAACCCATCACGGCCACGCGCAGCGGTACGGTGAGTCCCTCCAGCCCGGCAGTGACCTCCTCGGCGAGCTTGTAGACGTCGACCTGGGCCCGGCCACAGGACGGGCAGGAGACGATCTCGAGTTTGCGCGGGCGCAGGTTCAGCGACTCGAGGATCTTCGTGCCGACCTTGACCTCCTCGACCGGGTCGGCCGACAGCGAGACCCGGATGGTGTCGCCGATTCCCTTGCTGAGCAGGGCGCCGAAGGCCACGGCCGATTTGATGGTGCCCTGGAACGCTGGTCCGGCCTCGGTGACACCGAGATGGAGCGGGTAGTCGCACCGTTCGGCAAGCAGCTCGTAGGCCTTGATCATGATCACCGGATCGTGGTGCTTCACCGAGATCTTGAAGTCGCGGAAGCCGTGTTCCTCGAAGAGGCCGGCCTCCCACAGCGCCGACTCCACCAGAGCTTCGGGGGTGGCACGGCCGTACTTGGCCAGCAGCCGCTTGTCCAGCGAGCCGGCGTTGACACCGATCCGCAGCGACACCCCAGCCTCGGTCGCCGCCTGGGCGATCTCCTTGACCTGGTCGTCGAAGGCCTTGATGTTGCCCGGGTTGACCCGAACCGCCGCACAACCCGCCTCGATCGCGGCGAACACGTAGCGCGGCTGGAAATGGATGTCGGCGATCACCGGGATCTGCGACTTGTGCGCGATCGCCGGTAGGGCGGCGGCGTCGTCGGCGCTCGGCACGGCGACCCGCACGATGTCACAGCCCGCGGCGGTCAACTCGGCGATCTGCTGCAGGGTGGCGTTGATGTCGGAGGTCAGCGTCGTGGTCATCGACTGGACGCTGATCGGAGCGTCACCGCCGACCTCGACCTTGCCGACCTTGATCTTGCGGGACTTGCGCCGCGGCGCAAGCGCCTCGGGCGGCATTGCGGGCAGTCCCAGGTCGATCGTCGTCATCTCTTCCTATTCTCCCGGTTCCTCCGGTTGGTGCTGCTAGAACGTGATCGGGTCGATCACATCGGCCACGATCAGGATCAGGCCACTGACTCCGATCACAGCACTGACAACATAGGCGACGGGCAGCATCTTCGCCGTGTCGGCGTGGCCCGGATCAGGCCGGCCGAAGAGCCTCGCCAGCCGCCGCCGCACGGCCTCGTACAACGCACCGACGATATGACCGCCGTCCAGCGGCATCAAGGGTACGAAGTTGAACAAAGCCAGAGAAAGGTTCACCGTGCCCAGCAGCAGGAACATCTGCGCTGCCTTGGTCGACACGTCGATGTCGTTGGTGGCGGCGACTTCGCCGGCCAGCCGGCTGGCCCCGACGATGCTGATCGGGCCGTTGACGTCGCGCGGCTTTCCGGTGACCAGGTCGGCCGCGGTGTTGTAGACCCGGACCGGGAACCGGACGATCACATTGGCCAGTTGCTCGGTCATCGTCCACAGCTGGCCGACCACGAACACCGGGCCACCGTGCACCATCTCCTGGCTGGGGCTGAAGCCGAGGAAGCCGGCCCGGACCACCTTGCCCGGGTCGGTGTTGGAGCTCACGCCGCTGATCACGGTGTGCACCGGCTTGAGGTCGACGCTGTGCCCGTCGCGGCGGACGGTGATCCGTGCCTCGTGGTCGAGATTGTCGCGGATCAGGTCGGACAGCTGGTTCCAGTCGCGGACGGCAACGCCGTTGAACACGGTGATCACGTCGCCGGAGCGCAACCCGGCCAGGGCGGCTGGCGTCGGCGGGTCACCGGGACGGCATCGATGCTGGGCCGGGTCGGGGCTGGCCTGCCTTGCTGCCGGAATGATGCACTCGCTGACCTGGGCGACCCGGGCAGTCGGCTGCGGCAGACCGTAGCTGAGGCTGACCAGAAGGATGGTCACAAAGGCCAGGATCAGGTTCATCGTCGGGCCACCGAACATGATGATCAACTTCTGCCAGGTCTTCTTCTGGTAGAAGAGCCGACCGTCGTCCTCGGGCCGGATGTCCTCCCATTCCGCGGCTCGTGCGGAGTCGGCGATCGACTGGAAGATCCCGGTACGTACGGTGCGCAACTTCCCCGATCCGGGATCTGGCGGATACATGCCGACGAAACGGCAGTAACCGCCGAGCGGAACGGCCTTGATGCCGTACTCGGTCTCGCCCCTCCGCGTCGACCACAGGGTGCGGCCGAAACCGACCATGTACTGGGTGGTCTTGACGTCGAACAACTTCCCGGGGACCAGGTGTCCGATCTCGTGCAGGGCCACCGAGACCATGATCATCACGAAGAAGACGATCGCTCCCGCGATGTAGATCAGGATGTGCACGCCCTACTCCCGTTGTCCAACTGTCACCATCCGACCACCACGTCCGACCATCAACCTTCGATCATCACGCTTCGATCATCACGCTTCGATCATCACGCTTCGATCATCAACTGCGCCGCACGCTCCCGCGCCCACCGATCCGCAGCGAGCACGACATCCAGCGTGAGGTCGTCGTCGCTGACCATCCTCGAGGGTACGTTCTCGGCCGAAATCGGCGCCGACATCCGCTCAGGGAGCGCGGAGGTGTGCTCGGCGAGCACTGCGGCCGCCGTGTCGGTGATGGCGTTGAAGCCGATCCGGCCGTCGTGGAACGCGTCGACACATTCCTCATTGGCGGCGTTCACCACGGCCGGGGCGGTGCCACCCAGTTTGCCGGCTCGGCGGATCAGCTCGACAGCGGGGAACGCCTCGTCGTCCAGCGGCTCGAAGGTCCAGGAACTGGCGGTCGACCAGTCCACCGGGCGAGCCGCTCCCACCAGCCGGTCGGGCCAGGTGAGGGCGAGACCGATCGGCAGCTTCATGTCCGGCGGCGAGCACTGCGCGAGCGTCGAGCCGTCGACGAACTGCACCATCGAATGGATCATCGACTGCGGGTGCACCACGACGTCGACCCGGTCCAGATCGATGCCGTAGAGCAGGTGTGCCTCGAGCACCTCCAGACCCTTGTTCACCAGCGTCGCCGAATTGGTGGTGATCACCCGGCCCATGTTCCAGGTGGGATGGGCCAGTGCTTGTTCGGGTGTGGCGTCGGCCATCTGCTCCCTGGTCATGCCGCGGAACGGGCCGCCGCTCGCGGTGACGATCAACCGGTCGACCTCGTCGGCGCGGCCGCCGCGCAGGCATTGGGCGATGGCCGAATGCTCCGAATCGACGGCCACGATCTGTCCGTCCCGTGCCGCTGATGTGACCAGCCTCCCGCCGATGATCAGCGACTCCTTGTTGGCCAGGGCGAGGGTTGTGCCCCGGCCGAGAGTGGCCAGGGTTGCGGTCAGCCCGGCGGCTCCGGTGATGGCGTTCAGCACAATGTCGCAGCCGTAGGCCGCCAGTTCGTCCGAGGCCGTCGGTCCGGCCAGGATCTTGGGCAGTCTCATCTCGCCGCGGTTCCAGCCACGGCGGGAAACCTCCGCATACAGCGCCAGTTGCAGATCCTGCACCGCACTGGCGCGCGCCACCCCGACCACCTCGGGTCGGAAATCCAGCACCTGCCTGGCCAACAGTTTGATGTTGCCGCCGGCGGCCGACAACCCGGTGACCCGGAACAGGTCCGGTCGCTGACCGATGACCTCCAGCGCCTGGGTGCCGATCGAACCGGTGCTGCCAAGGATGACCACGTCTCGCACCGCACCAGTCTCTCAGGTATCAGCTTCCCCGGGGCGCGGGCGGTTCGCACCAGTTGCTCGGCCCCGCACCGGCTGCAGGTGGTGCGGGGCCGAGTTAGTGGTGCGTACGAGGGGCGGCGCTGGGCGTGGGCCGTTCGCACCGCCTGCTCGGTCCCCCACCACGTCCTCAACGGCGCACTGTAGCGTCGCGCCGCACCGGTCGGTGGTCGCCGCCGCACCAGTTGGTCGGCCGCGCACCAATTGGTCGGCCGCGCACCAGTTGGCCGGCCGCGCACCAATTGGCCGGCCGCGTACCAGTTGGTCGGCCGCGCACCAGTTGGTCGGCCGCGCACCAATTGGCCGGCCGCGCACCAATTGGTCCGTCGCGCACCGCCTGCAACGGGTGCGCCGCCGAGCGGCCGGTGCGGCGTCGAGCAACTGGTGCGGGAAGGGTCGGGATGGAGTCGGCGGGAGTGCCCTCCTGTGGCGACCGGGACACGGCGCGAACCTGAACGCGTGCACCGCTCCGTCCCGCACCAGTTGGTCGGCCCCGCACTGCCAACTCGATGGCGCACCACCTGCTCGGCCGCGCACCACCTGCAGCGGGTGCGCCGCCGAGCAAGTGGTGCGCGGACGAGCAAACGGTGCGGGGACGAGCAAACAGTGCGGGAGCGTTCGCGACGGGGCGCAGCGACGGGGCCCGGCGACCGGGCGCGGCGACGGACGCGGTGACGGGCGCGGCGCGGTGCGCGGCGCGGTGACGGGCGCGGCGCGGCGCGGCGCGGCGCGGCGCGGCGCGCGCGGCGATCAGTGCGGCTACGGCTCGAGCGCCGGCTCGTCCTGGGTCGCCAGCGTCAGCACGGCTTCCTCGATCACCGCGTAACCCTCGAGGTCGCGCTCCACCCCGCGCAGCCGGACAGCGAGATCGTGTTCCCGCTCGTTGCCGGTCAGATCGACCGCGGCCACCAGGTAGACCCGGCTCGGCCCGACGAACTCGACGTGCAGATAGGTGATCCGCTCGACATCGGGATGGGCGAGGAGTTCCCGCAGCACGGTGCGGCGCAGTTCCGGGCTGATCTGCTGTCCGAGGAGGAAGTTGCGGTTGCGCTGGATCAGGACCACGGCGATGACGCCGAGCAGAATGCCGACTGCGATCGACCCCAGCGCGTCGGGCACCGGCGATCCGGTCAGCTGGTGGGCCGCGATGCCGGTTGCCGCCAGGACCACGCCGATCAGTGCCGCGGCGTCCTCGAAGAAGACGGCGCGCAGCGTCGGGTTGGAGGTGTCCAGCACGTACTCCAGGGTGTGTTCGGCGCCGGTGTCGTCGGCCGACCCCCGGGCCTGCCGGAAGGCCTGGACGAACGAGGTGCCCTCAAGGACGAACGCGATCGCCAGCACGATGTAGTTGATCAGGAAGTGCTCGCCGGGTTCGGCGGCGAACAGTTGCTGGAAGCCGTGCATGATCGACACCACGGCGCCGGCGGTGAACAGACCGAAGGCGGCGAACATGCTCCACACGTAGCTGTCCCGGCCATAGCCGAGGGGATGGCCGTCGTCCCGGCCGCGGCGTCCCGAGCGGTCCGCGATCAGCAGCAGGACCTCGTTGCCGGTGTCGGCCCACGAGTGTGCCGCTTCCGCGACCATCGACGCGGAGCTGGTGATCATTGCCGCGATCGTCTTGGCCACCGCGATCAGCAGATTGGCGCCGAACGCGATCAGCACCGTCGTCAGGCTCCCCTGGTCCTCGGTGGGTTGCTGCAGTGGGGTGCTCTCGGCGCTCACTGCGGTGGGTCACCCGCCTCGCCGGCACCGCATCCACGGGCGGCGCAAATCACTTCGGACACCCGCGACATCGTCATCACATTCTCCACAGTGACCTGGTTTCCGTGCCGATCCCCCAGTGGTACCCGCCAGTTGGGGTACTCGTTGGCGGTCCCGGGCAGGTTCTGCGCCCGGCGGTCACCGGTGGCATCGGTCAGCGCGACGTTGATCAACCGCGCGGGAGTCAGGGCCAGATAGCGGTGCAGGGCCAGCAGCTGACGATCGACAAGATCACGATCGACTCCCCGCTCAACGCCCGCGTGGTCGCCCGGCTGTCCGGGGTTGTCGGGCAGGCGTTGATCTTCGCTGTCCAGCACGCCGGCTTCGACCAGGGCGGCCAGCCAGGCGGACCTGGCCCGCCGATCTGCGGCCAGCTCCTCGGCGTACGGACGGGTCAGCAGACCCAGCCGGGCCCGCAGGCGTACGTGATCACCGGCCAGGTAGGCAGTATTCGGCGGAAGATCATGAGTGGTCGCCGAGGCCAGGCACAACTCCCGCCATTCATCTGCCGGCCGCGGCAGGTCACCACCGCCCTCGGACGGCGTGTTCTCGAACCAGAGGATCGAGGTGCCGAAGATGCCGCGTTCTCCCAGGTAGCTCCGGGCGCTCGGCTCGACCGTCCCGAGGTCCTCACCGACGACGACCGCGCCCGCCCGCTCGGCTTCCAGGGTGAGGATCCCGACCAACGCCTGATGGTCGTAGTGGACATAGGCGCCGGCCCCCGGGCCGCCGACGCCCGAACCGGCGCCCGGCACACCGACCGGGATCCACCAGAGCCGGAACAGGCCGATGATGTGATCGATCCGCACCGCACCGGCGTGCCGCAGCACCGTGCGGACCAGCCGGACGAACGGCTGGTATCCCAATGCTGCAAGGCGATCCGGTCGCCAGGGTCGCTGTCCCCAGTCCTGTCCGTTCTGGTTGTACGCGTCCGGTGGCGCCCCGACATCGACCGTTGTGCCGTACAGCTCGGCTCGGCCCCAGGTGTCGGCGCCGCCCGGATGTACTCCCACCGCCAGGTCGGGCATCAGGCCGAGCCCCATGCCCGCCTGCCGGCACACGCGCTGTGCCTGGGCCAGCTGCTCGTCGGTGACCCACTGCAGCCAGCGATGGAAGTCGATCCGGCCGGCATGATCATCGGTGAACCCGGCGACCGCTGCTGAGTCAGGTTCCTGCAACTCCTCGGGCCAACGGCGCCAGTCCGCGCCCCGCTGTTCCGCGATCGCACACCACGTAGCGAACCGATCAAGATCGGCTCCCTCCCGGTGCCGGTAGTCGCGATAGGCCTGCTGACGCTCGTCGGTCCGCGGCTCGGCGAAGATCAACTGCAGGGCCCGGAGTTTGGCACCCCAGATGGCATTACGGTCGATCCTCGCGCTGCCGGAGATGTCGTCGTCGGTCCGGTCGGAGGTGGCAGCGGTGCGCTGCAGATCGGAGATGAGGCGACAGGTCGCCGGATCGAGCCCGGCGTACTCCTCGATCTCCTCCGGACGCAGGTAGATCGGGTTGACGAACTGCCGGCTCACCGGCAGGTACGGGCTGGGTTCGATCGGTGGCAGCGGTTCTGCGGCATGAACCGGGTTGATCAGGATGTAGTCGGCGCCGTGTTCGGACGCCGACCAGCCGCCCAGCCGAGCAAGATCACTGAAGTCACCGATCCCCCAGGACTGTTCGGATCTGATGCTGTAGAGCTGAACCGCAAGCCCCCAACCCTGATCGTCCAGGCCGGGCCGGGTCAACCGGCCGGGCGTGATGATCAACGGCATCGACCAGACCCGGTCGCCGACGCTGAGCCGTAACGTGTGGTAGCCGTTCGGCAGGTCCGGTATCGGCGTCGGGCGCAGTTCGGTCCGCTCGCCGTCGATCTGGTAGCTGTCGACGGCAGTGCCGGGCTGCACGGTCTGCTCGTCACCGGCCTCGGTCCGGACAACCAGTGAAGCGGCTGCGTCGGACGGCAGCCGTACCGGAATCGGCTCGAGCTGGTCGGCCCGGGTCACCCAACACACCGGAAGGCCGGGCCGCCTGCTCCCGGCTCGCCTTCGGGACAGCGCGCGGGCCGCGTCTTCTGGTGTCGAGGCGTCGATGTCCAAGGCCTGGAGGACGGCGATCAATGTGTCGTCGGCGACCTCGCGCAGGCCGCCGCGCCAATCGTCGTACCGGGTCGCGATGCCCACTTCGGCGGCGAGTTCGGACAGTGCCGGCGTGGCTGACATGGACCCAACCTAGTGTCGGCCCGGACCCCGCAGCGATTCATGCTGCCGGGTCCGGGCCGGTACTGCTGGAATTCAGCTGGTGTGACGGGAGAGGCTCCGTTCACTGCCGCCCATGATCAGGCCGGCGATCCCCCAGAGAACGGTCGCGATCGCGGCCAGCCAGATCAGCAGGGTCATGCCCGGCATGAGTGCCACGGCCAGTACGCCGAGAACCACAGCGAGTCCGCCCATGATCAGGCCGAAGATCCAGTCGCGGTGACCGGCGCCGCGTTCGATCAGATTGCTGACGAATTCCAGGCCACCGATCACGAACGCCCAGATACCGGTCATCCAGAGCATCGTGGTCATGGTCATTCCGGTCATCACCAGGGCCAGGACGCCGAAGACGACGCCGACGAGACCTGCGATGCCGCGAAGCACCATAGGAGTGCTGCGCCGTCGAGATGCCTCGACGCCGTTGGCCACCCCGTCGAGGATCGCGAAGATCCCGATCACCATGGCAAACATTCTGAGCGTGCCGATCGGCAACAGGAGGACGAACCCGAGTATCCCGAAGATCACGGCGAGCGCGCCGCGGGTCATCGACCAGGGCCACACCTTTGCAGCCGTCGAGCCATATTCATGACTCGGTTGGAGAACAGCCATTGAAGCCACCTTTCGTACGTGTATGCACGATCCGGGGACAGCCCGTAGCGGGGAGCGAGGGATCAGCTGTTGCTTCCTGTAATAGCGCGAAGTTGATCACTATTCCAGACCTATGCGAGCCACATCCGCGGCACCGACCAGCCGCCACCCTCCGGCTCAGTAACCGGTGGCGTCGACCGCCTTGCCGATGAGTTGCAGATCGGTGATCAGCACGTCCAGTTCCGCCGGCTGCAGGGCGCGATACGCGGTCGCCGCCAACCGGTCGGTCAGCGACTCGATCAGTTGTTTGCAGCGACGACCGTGATCGCTGAGCGCACCCGATTCCTCCACCAGGCCGCGGACCTTCATGCCGGCGATGACGGCGTCAATCCGACGCCGGCCGAGATGATGGATCCGGCCGTCCTCATGAGCCGGCTGACCGTCGGACAACGCGCGCAGCACGTGCGACTCCGGGCCGCCGATCCCGTAGGCCATCAGCGCGGCGTTGTGCCCGTCGCCGCGGTGCTCCCGAAGTAGCGTCGCGGCGTGCCACAGTCTGGCGACCGGTTCGTCGGGTACGGGCAGCGACCGGAGCGCGGCGAACAGCGTCCGGCCGGCGACCGGTGCACTCAGGGCCGCCTTGGTCGCGGCATCGGCCGCCCGGATGACGGCGGGCGAGCCGGACAGCGTGCCGAGCATCCGTCGCGTTGCCTCGGCACATCCCCGGTGGTGAGCAGCGAGCACCTGTTCCGGGCTCGCCTTCTGCCAGACCCGGGAGATCACCGGATGGAGGGTTCTGGCTGCGCGTTCTCGGCCGGTGGGGGCGATGTCGGTGGGTGCGAGATCGGTGCAGTTCATCGTCGACTCCCTGGTCGGGTCACGTCGGTTCGGTCCTTCACCCCTTCATCGAACGGGGCGCGATGGATCCGACAGCAACGACCGAAATGTTCACCTTGAGCGAACCAGACTCAACTCTGGAATGGGACGGGTGGACGCGCAGTTGGGTAGGACATGACCGACACCCAGAAACTGCCCGTCCTGCCGCTCTCCGACTCGGTGGTGCTGCCGGGCATGGTGATCCCCATCGAGCTGGACGAGTCGGAGTCCCGCGCCGCGGTGGACGCCGCCCAGACCGCCGAGGACCGGCTGCTGCTGGTCCCCCGGCCCGACGGCGAGTACGCCCCGGTCGGCGTTATCGCAGTGCTCGAACAGGTGGGCAGACTGCCCAGTGGTGAGCCTGCGGCCGTCGTGCGCGCCGAGTCGCGGGCCCGGATCGGCGCCGGCGTCATCGGCCCCGGAGCCGCCTTGTGGGTCGAGGCCCACGAAATCGAAACGTTCGTCAGCGACGAAGCCAGGGCCGCGGAGCTGAGCCGGGAATACAAGTCCCTGGTGACATCGATCCTGCAGCAGCGCAACGCCTGGCAGATGATCGACTCGGTGCAGAAGATCACCGATGCCGGCCAGCTCGCCGACACCGCAGGCTGGGCACCGTACCTGAGTCACGACCAGAAGATCACCCTGCTGTCCGAGCCCGACGTGGTCGCCCGGTTGGAGGCCCTGGTCGGCTGGACGAAGGACCATCTGGCCGAGCAGGAGGTCGCCGACCAGATCGGCAAGGACGTCCGCGAGGGCATGGAGAAGACGCAGCGGGAGTTCCTGCTCCGCCAGCAATTGGCCGCCATCCGCAAGGAGTTGGGCGAGGACGACCCGGAGGGCGCCGACGACTACCGGGCCCGGGTCGAGCAGGCCGATCTTCCCGAGGACGTGCGCAAGGCCGCGTTGACCGAGGTCAACAAGCTGGAGCGGACCAGCGAACAGTCGCCGGAGACCGGCTGGATCCGGACCTGGCTGGACACTGTGCTCGAGCTGCCCTGGAGCACCAGCACCGAGGACTCGGACGACCTGAAGCGGACCCGGGAGATCCTGGATGCCGACCATGCCGGCCTGGACGATGTCAAGGAGCGCCTTGTGGAGTTCCTGGCGGTACGCCAGCGGCGCAACCGTCGTGGCCTGTCGGTGATCGGCGGCCGCGGCTCGGGTGCAGTGCTTTCCCTGGTCGGCCCGCCCGGCGTCGGCAAGACGTCGATCGGTGAGTCGGTCGCCCGTGCACTGGGCCGCAAGTTCGTCCGGGTCGCATTGGGCGGTGTACGCGACGAGGCCGAGATCCGCGGACACCGGCGGACCTACGTGGGCGCAATGCCCGGTCGGATCGTCCGGGCGATCAGTGAGGCCGGTTCGATGAACCCGGTCATCCTGCTGGACGAGATCGACAAGGTCGGTGCCGACTACCGCGGTGACCCGGCGGCTGCACTGCTCGAGGTCCTCGACCCGGCCCAGAACCACACGTTCCGTGATCACTACCTGGAAGTCGATCTCGACCTGTCGGACGTGCTGTTCCTGGCCACCGCCAACGTGATCGACACCATCCCGCAGCCGCTGCTGGACCGGATGGAGGTCGTCACCCTCGACGGTTACACCGAGGACGAGAAGGTCGCGATCGCTCGGGACCACCTGCTCCCCGACCAGCTGACCAAGGCGGGCCTCGAGGCCGGCGAGGTGACGATCACCGACGAGGCACTGGGACTGATCGCCCGCGAATACACCATGGAGGCCGGCGTGCGGCAGCTGCAGCGCGCCATCGCCAAGGTGCTGCGCAAGGCGACGGTGCAGCTCGATTCCCGACCGGAATCCGATGATGATCAACAGCCGATCCGGATCACAATCGACAGCCTGAAGGACTATCTCGGACGGCCGCGGTTCACCCGGGAGAGCGCCGAACGCACCTCGGTGCCCGGCGTGGCGACCGGGCTGGCGGTCACCGGCGCCGGAGGTGACGTGCTGTTCATCGAGGCAACCGAGATGGATGGTGACGCCGGGCTGATCCTGACCGGTCAACTGGGCGATGTGATGAAGGAATCGGTGCAGATCGCCTTGTCCTATCTGCGCTCTCGCGGCCTGGCCGGTGATCTTGCCGAGAAGCGGATCCACGTCCACGTGCCGGCCGGCGCGGTGCCGAAGGACGGCCCGAGCGCGGGCGTCACGATGACAACGGCGCTCGCGTCGCTGGCCTCCGGACGGCCGGTCAAGTCGAGCGTCGGGATGACCGGCGAGGTCACGCTGCAGGGCAAGGTGCTGCCGATCGGCGGCGTCAAGCAGAAGCTGCTGGCCGCTCACCGCGCGGGGCTGACCGATGTGATCATCCCGAAGCGGAACGAGCCTGATCTGGACGACCTGCCGGACTCGGTCCGGGAGGCCCTGGCCATCCATCCGGTCAGCGACGTCGGCGAGGTGTTGGCGCTGGCTCTGCAGGACCAGCCGGTCCAGCACCATCTGGCCGCATGATCAACTGTTTGGTCGACGACATCTGACGCGAAGAGCCCCAGCCCGGACGGCTGGGGCTCTTCGCCGTCCAGAATGTCCCGAAATCCAGCGAGTGAGGACGTATCAGCCACACCCGCGCCGACCGGCCGGCATGCACCCATCTGATGGGTCGTCGGCGGCACAGAACGGGTTGCGGTCGCAGGTCCCATGGCTGCCATGATGGCCGCCATGGGACCGCTGTACTTCGAGGACTTCTCCGTCGGGCAAACCTTCACCACTGCCGGTCGGACCATCTCCGAGGCCGACGTGATGAGCTTCGCCGCGTGGACCGGTGACAACAACCAGGTGCATACCGACGCCGAATTCGCCAAGCACACCCGCTACGGGCAGCGCATTGTGCACGGCATGCTCGGTGCCTCGCTCTGCCTGGGTCTGATCGCCCGTATCGGCGCGTTCGAGGGCAGCTCCGTCGCCCTGCTGGGCATCGACGGCTGGCGGTTCACCAACCCGGTGTTCATCGGCGACACCCTGACCTGCCTCGTGGAGATCGTCGGCACCAGGCTGACCAGCAAGGGCAACACCGGTGTCGTGCAGCGGGAGCTGAAACTGATCAACCAGCGCGAGGACGTCGTCCAGCAGGGACGGATGGACATCCTGATGCTGACCAGGGCCGCTGCGATCTGACCCGGTGTAGTTCGGTTTGGCCGGCCGGATGTCGATCATGTTCCACTGCTCCGCGGTTCGCGACGCAGTCAGGCGACCTCGAACCAGGGCACGAGTACCGCACGCGCCAGCGTGTGGAAGTGCAGGTTGAAGCCGAGGAACGCATTGCTGGCATCCGCCGGGATCCGCAACGACTCGACGTCGACCGCATGGACCGCCGTGAAGTAGCGGTGCGGGCCGTGCCCCGACGGCGGCGCGGCCCCGACGTAGCGCCTGAGACCAGCATCATTGGCGAGCTGGAAGGCTCCGTCGGGCAGACCGGAACCCGTCTCGTCCCCGGCTTCCGTCTCCAGACTGGTCACCGAAACCGGGATGTCGACGACGGCCCAGTGCCAGAAGCCCGAAGCGGTCGGAGCGTCGGGATCGAACACGGTGACGACGAAACTCCTGGTCCCTTCCGGGAAGCCGCTCCAGGACAGCTGCGGCGACACGTCCTCGCCACCGGCTTCCATGATGCCGCTGACCTGTGGCTTGGCGAGCTCCTGACCGTCGGCGATGTCGCTGCTGGTAAGGGTGAACGCCGGTACTTCGGCAATGGCGTCGTAGGGATTCGTCATGGTCGGGAGGCTACCCAACGGTCGAATGCCATGGGCATCAGCAACCCGTCCGTGCTCCGCCCGGGTCCTGCCTGCCCGGCCGCTTGTAGACCGCGGGATCGGTGGCGAACCAGAGCGCCGACGGCAGGTTGAAGGACGTGAAGCAGTAGTTGCCCATCGGCAGCCAGTAGGCGTACTCGTCCTCGGTCGCCCCCTGGTAGGCCACGACGAACTGCCACTGGTCGGCGTACAACGCCCACACCCGGCGCTTGCGCCGTATGGCTCCCTCGGTGAAGATCAGCACCCGCTCCAACCGGACGATGTTGTTGTACGTCTTGTCGTTGCCTTCCTGGATCTCAACACCCGCCAGCCGAGCGAGCCCGGCATCGAACCCTTCCTTGAGTACCGGCAGGTCCGCGGCCTCGACACTGGTGTCCAGGGCGGTGACCCAGACCGCGAACCAGGTGTCGTTATCGGCATCCTCGGGGCTGACGATCACTCCGTCCCGATCATCCTCAAGTTCCGACTCCTGCCATCCCCAGGGATGCCGGAACTCGAAGCGCCCCTGCGGGTCCTGGTAGGTGTGGATCCCGGTGAAATGCGGCAGTCCGCTGCGCACCCGCTCGGTCACCGTGTCTCCTCTCGTCTGGTCACGCATCGTGCTCGCAGCGCTCGTCTCGGCATCGTTGCGTCCTGGCTGTAGGGATCGACGGCATGCCGATGCCGAGGAAGGACAGGGCCGTCTCGGCCAGGAAGGCGGCCGGGATCGCCAACATCGACACCGCGACGATGTGGCTGGCGGCATTTGGGTAGCAGGTCGGCAAGCAGGATCCGCAGGTCCGATGAGCCCGCCGTTCGGGCGGCGCTGACGTAGTCGGCATCGGAGTAGGCCATCACCTTGCCGCGCACCGCCTGGCCAGGCGAGACCCACGCGCAGAGCTCTAGGTGTTGTGCTGGTCGGGACTGTCCCAGTACCACGTCTCCGGGTCGTAGACGGCGGGCACGGGATGGGTCCACGGGTTCACGAAACCACCCTGGGCAAGATTTTCCTTCAGGGGAACGTTCTTCAGGTCGGTCTTGGCAACGATCACCGAAGGGTAGTTGGCGACCGTCCCCTGGAAGAACGGGCCGTCGGAGACATGCACCTTGATCATGTCCCAGACCAGCTGGTCCCGCTTCATCTCGTCAGGCTCGACCTTGCTCTTGTTGTACAGATCCCAGAGCTTCTGGATCGGTCCGTTCGGATCCGGCAGGATCCGCGGTGGATGGCGCTTCCACGGGTTGACATTGAGTTCTGTCTTGTTGGTCGACGTCCCGATCTGCTGGTACCACTGCCCCTCCAGCGGGGCCCAGCGGGTGTACTCCAGCGGCACCAGCCACTGGGGGTAGACCAGGTGGTTGGGTCCGTCCCCGACCTCCCAGTCGCTGTGCGACATCAACTTGCCCGACTTCCACTGATCGTCGTAGCTCTGCGGCGGGATCGGGTTCATCTGCATGATGATTCCGATGGCTTTGAGGTCGGCGACCAGATGATCATCTTTGGTCTTGTGCTCGTCGTCCTCGTCGGCCTGGTAGTCGAGTCGCAGCTTCAACGGCTTCCCGTTGGGCAGCGTCCGGATCCCGTCCGGTCCAGCCTTGACACCGATCGAGTCGAGGAGGGACTTGGCCTTCGCCGGGTCGTACTGTACATACGAATCCCGCCAGGTCACGTACGCCCGCCGGCCGGTGTCGTTGACGTGGTACTCCTTGGCCTTCGGGCTGAACGTCCCGGTCGTCTTCTGGCCGGTGTTGAAATAGACGGCCTGCTGCACCGCACTGCGGTTGAACGCGTGCGAGATCGCCTGGCGGAACTTCGGGTTCCGGATCAGCGGACGAAGATCATCGTCGATGTAGTCGTAGTTGAAGAAGAAGATCGAACCCGTACCCGAACCGCTGTCCCACAAGATCACCTGGGTGTGCGCCTTCGGCCCGCTGTCCCGGAAACCCTGCACGTCGTTCAGCGTCGTCCCGTTGAAGTAGCCCTGCAGGTAGTCGACACTACCCTGCTGCACCTGCAGTTTCCCGGCCTCCGGGTCGGTGACAACGTTGATCTGGATCTCGTCGATATAGGGAAGTTGATCACCGTTGGGCATCACCACCCAGTAGTACGGGTTCCGCTCGAGGACGACGCCGTCGTTGTTGTCGAAGGACTTGCACTTGTAGCCGATCAACGTCGGGCAGTCCGGGTTGCGGTGCCAGTCCGCCTTGGTCTGCATCAGCCCGCCGACGGTGTCCCAGTCGTCCGGAACCTTGTTGCCGCCGCCGGGATGGAACTGCTTGAGGTAATGGCTGGGCATGGTCCAGATCGGACCGTTGTTGCCGATGGCGCCCTTGACCCACATGGCCAGCCGGTCGCCGGTCAGCGGCGCCGGGGCGTCGAAGGACATCTTCAGGGTGTGATCGTCCACGGGGGTGAACTTGGCCAGTGTGCCCTTGCCGGAGCGGGTCTCGTCCGGCGGTGTCTGGGCCATCTTCTCAGCGAGGATGAAGTTCTCCCACCACCACATGATGTCCTTGGTGGTGAAGGGCGTTCCGTCCGACCACTTCACGCCCTGGCGGAAGTGCAGGGTCCACTCCGAGGCATCGGCATTCGACTGCCAGGTCTCGACCAGGCCGGGTCCGACGTCGAGCCCGTCGTTGAGCCAGCGGAGCAGGGAGTTGCCGTAGAAGAATTCCCGGTCCGAATCGGCCTTGGCGGCTCCCTGGGTGGACAGCGTGTTCATGTTCAGCCGACCGCCGTACTTGCCCGGTTGCACCCAGTGGTGGGGAATGACGTATGGATCGGTCGGGAGCCGCTGCTCCACCGGCGGCAGCCCCTTGCCCTTCAGCGAGGGCGCTTCGTTGAACCTGCCCGGCTTGGGCAGGGGCTTGGTGGCCGATCCCTTGGCCGTACTGGCTGCGCTGCCGCCTCCGCCGGCATTGGGGTTGCCTCCGGCGTTCTTCGAGCTCCCGCCGGTCGAGCAGGCGCTGAGCACCGAGGCCCCGGCCAGCAGCGCGGACCCGTACAGAAAGTTTCGGCGGGTGAGCTGGGAAGACTTCATTGTTTGACCCCCCTGCGTAGCGTGATCGCGACGCGAGCCTAGGAGGCAGGAGCCGTTCTGGCAGGGGTGTTCACAGACAACACAGCCTGCTCCAAACCCCAGCCAATGTGGGTCCAAGAGAGGATCCCGGGGTCAGCTCTCCGACGCAGCCAGTTGTCCGCAGGCGGCGGCGATGTCCTGGCCGCGAGTGTCCCGAACGGTGCAGGCGACGCCACCGGCGTTCACCCTGCGGACGAACTCCCGCTCCACCGGTTTGGGGCTGGCGTCCCACTTCGATCCGGGTGTCGGGTTCAGCGGGATCACGTTGACGTGCACCAGCTGGCCAAGATGCTGGCGGAGCCGCTTGGCCAACAGGTCGGCGCGCCACGGCTGGTCGTTGACGTCGCGGATCAGGGCGTACTCGATGGAGACTCGTCGACCGCTGGTGTCGGCGTAATAGCGGGCCGCCTGCAGCACTTCGTCGACCGACCAGCGGTTGTTGACCGGCACGAGAGTGTCGCGGAGCTCGTCGTCGGGTGTGTGCAGCGACACGGCCAGACGCACCTGCATCCGTTCGTCGGCCAGTTTCCGGATCGCCGGAGCCAGGCCGACCGTCGACACCGTCACCGAGCGTTGCGAGATGCCGAGGCCGGACGGAGCCGGCTCGGTGATCCGTCGGACGGCCGCGACAACCCGCCTGTAGTTGGCCAGCGGCTCGCCCATACCCATGAAGACGATGTTGCTCAGCCGACCGGGACTCGGTCGGCCGGTGGCATCGGGCATCAGGCCGTCGCGCATCACCGCCGCAGCGGACCGGACCTGGTCGACGATCTCCGCGGTCGACAGGTTGCGTTGCAGGCCGCCCTGGCCGGTGGCGCAGAACGGGCAGGCCATGCCACAGCCGGCTTGACTGGAGATGCACAGCGTGGCGCGGTCGGGATAGCGCATCAGTACGCTCTCGATCAACGTGTGGTCGTGGGCCCGCCACAGTGTCTTGCGGGTGCTGCCTCTGTCGGCCGCGACCACTCTGACCTCGGTCAGCAGCGGTGGCATCAGCTCGTCGACCAGCCGCTCGCGGGCGGCGGCCGGAATGTCGGTCATGTCCCGCGGGTCGACGGTCAGCCGGGAGAAATAGTGGTTGGACAACTGTTTGGCGCGGAACGCCTTCTCCCCCAGCGCCACGACCCGCTCGGCCCGCTCCTCGGGCGTCAGGTCCGCGATGTGCTTCGGCGGCAACCCGCGTTTGGGCGCTTCGAAGACCAGGGGAAGGGTTGTCATAACGGCACTATTGTCCCATGCGGGCAACGTCGAACAGGAATCGCTGATGATCCGAGTGGGCATCTCCGGGTGGACCTATCCGCCGTGGCGCGGGGTCTTCTACCCCAAGGGCCTGCCTCACCGCAAGGAGCTCGCCTACGCCGCCGAACGGATGGCGTCGATCGAGATCAACGGCACCTTCTACGCTCTGCAACGCCCGAGCAGTTTCCTGCAGTGGCGGGATCAGGTGCGGCCGGACTTCGTTTTCGCGGTCAAGGGTGGACGGTTCATCACGCACATGAAGAAACTGCGGGATCCCGAGACTTCGCTGGCCAACTTCTTCGCCTCCGGCGTACTGGCCCCTGGGATCGAAGCTCGGCCCGATCCTCTGGCAGCTGCCACCCGATCTCGGCTACGACCCTGATCGGCTGGCCAGATTCTTCGCCGCGCTGCCCCGGACGCACGCCGAGGCGGCGGACCTGGGCGCCCGACACGACGACCGGCTGACCGAGGACCGGGTCTTCCTGAACCCGGAACGCGGTGATCAGCGGCTGCAGCATGCCCTCGAGGTTCGGCACGACAGCTACAAGACGCCGGAGTTCCTCCAGCTGCTTCGTGATCACGACGTCGCGATGGTGATCGCCGACACAGCTGGCATCTGGCCGCAGATCGAGGAGATCACCACGGACTTCTGCTACGTCCGCCTGCACGGCGCCGACGAACTCTACGTTTCCGGCTACTCCGACGAAGGCTTGGACGCCTGGGCGACCAAGATCAGAAGATGGCGGAGGCAGGTCGAGGACGTCTACATCTATTTCGACAACGACGCCAAGGTGCATTCGCCGCGCGATGCCATGGCACTTCGGGAGCGACTGGATGGCGGATGAACCACCGGATGATCAGTGATCGCAACGACCGATCAGCCGCCGGGCACCAACAGGTACATGATCAACCAGGCCATCGGGGCGGCCAGCAGCAACGAGTCCAGGCGGTCCATCACCCCGCCGTGACCGGGCAGGAAACTGCTCATGTCCTTGATCCCGAGATCGCGCTTGATCAACGACTCGACCAGATCACCGACTGTGGCGACCAGCACCAGCAGCGGTCCGAGCACCAGCCCGACCCACCAGTCGACCTTCAGTCCGAGCACCGCCATCAGCACAGCGGCTGCGGTGGCGAAGACCATCGACCCGACGAAGCCTTCCCAGGACTTCTTGGGGCTGATCACCGGGGCCATCGGATGTCGGCCGAACAGGACGCCGGCGACGTAACCGCCGAGATCGCTGCACACCACGACCAGGATGAAGGTGACCACACGCGCGATACCGCGGTCACCGGCGAGCAGCAGCGATGCGAACGAACCGAGCAGCGGGACGTACGCGATCAGGAACAGGCTCGCCGACGCGTCGACCAGGAACCCCTGGGACCCGCCACGCATCCGCCAGGCCAGCGCGGCGATCGAGGTCAGCGCCAGCAGTCCGACGAGCACGGCGTTGCGGCCCAACCCGTTGCCGTCCAGTGAAGGGATGTACTCGGCGAGATAGGGGACGATCACCGCGAGCCCGGTGCCGACGGCCACCGGTACCGCAGCCACCTTGATGTTCCGGCGGGCGAAGTTGTGGCCGAGTTCGACCGTTGCCAGCACCAGCAGGGCGGCCATGATCAGGATGAAACCGAACTTGAAGAAGATCAACGAGGCGACGATCGCGCCGCCCAACAGGACGCCGGTGATGATCGCTGCGCGCAGGTCACGACCCACCCGTCCGTAATCCACCGGCGGCCGGTCCGTCGACCAGATCGGCAGGTCGCCACCCGGCCTCGGCGGCGGCCGGTGCTGCATCTGCGGGGAATCCTCCGGATCGTCCGGGGAATCGGCCTCGGCAGCCACTCAGACCTCGAGGAGTTCTGATTCCTTGCGCTTGAGCAGCTCGTCGACCTGATCGGTGTGTTTCTTGGTCACCCCGTCGAGCTGCTTCTCCGCACGATTGGCCTCGTCCTCGCCCACCTCGGAATCCTTGACCAGCTTGTCGATGTCGTCCTTGGCGCTCCGGCGAACGTTGCGGATCGCAACTCGCGCCTCCTCCGCCTTGGTCCGGGCCAGGCGGATGTACTCCTTGCGCCGGTCCTCGGTGAGTTCGGGGAAGGTGACCCGGATGATGTTGCCGTCGTCGGTGGGATTGACGCCGAGATCGGAATCGCGGATCGACTTCAGGATGCCCGGCATCGCGCCCTTGTCGTACGGCGTGATCAGGATCATCCTGGCCTCCGGCACCTGGAAGCTGGCCAGTTGCTGGATCGGGGTCGGCGAGCCGTAGTAGTCGGCGGTCAACTTGGAGAACATTGCGGGGTGGGCACGACCGGTACGGATCGCGGCGAACTCGTCCTTCGCATAGTCGATGGCCTTGGCCATCTTCTGCTCGGCGTCAGAGATGATGTCGGGGATCACAGGTCGGCTCCTTGAGTGTTCAACGTTCGTCGAGGCGCCCGCCGTCAGGCGTGCACCGTGGTACCGATCTTCTCACCAGCGACGACAGCCTCGATGCTGCCCGGCTCGTCGAGGCCGAAGAAGATCATCGGGAGCTTGTAGTCACGGGCCATGCTGATGGCCGTGGCGTCGGCCACCTTGAGATCGCGGGCGAGGAATTCGTCGTAGGTCAGCTCGTCGAACTTCACCGCATCGGGATTGGTCCGGGGATCGGCGTCGTACACCCCGTCGACGCCCTGTTTGCCCATCAGCAGCACCTCGGCGCCGATCTCCAGGGCCCGCTGGGCGGCGACCGTGTCGGTGGAGAAGTACGGCATTCCCGAGCCTGCGCCGAAGATCACCACGCGGCCCTTCTCCAGGTGTCGTTCGGCGCGCCGCGGAATGTAGGGTTCGGCGACCTGCCCCATCGTGATCGCCGTCTGCACCCGGGTCTGCACGCCCTCCTTCTCGCAGAAGTCCTGCAGCGCCAGGCAGTTCATCACCGTGCCGAGCATGCCCATGTAGTCGGCCCTGTCGCGTTCCATCCCGCGCTGCTGCAATTCCGCACCACGGAAGAAGTTGCCGCCGCCGACGACGATGGCGACCTGCACGCCGCGGTCTGCGATCGCCTTGATCTGCTTGGCGATCGCGCTCACCACATCAGGATCGACGCCGACTCTGCCGCCGCCGAAGACCTCGCCGGAGAGTTTCAGCAGAACGCGTTTGTAGGGTTCGCCCATCAGTTCTCCTCGGTGTCGTCGGAAACGGTACAACGGCTGCAGAACCGAACATGCGCCGTGTGATCCGAGTCTCCTCGTCTCACACGGCGCATGGTTCCTATCTAATCAGGCTCCGGCCTCGAAGCGTACGAATCGGGTGACGGTCACGCCCGCAGCCTGGAGTTCCTTGGCCACCGTCGTCTTCTGGTCCAGCACGGACGGCTGGTCCAGCAGGACGACCTCCTTGAAGAAGGCGTTCACCCGGCCCTCGACGATCTTGCCGATCGCCTGCTCGGGCTTGCCCTCCTCGCGGGCCCGCTCCTCGGCGATCCGACGCTCCCGCTCGACCTCCTCGGCCGGAACCTCGTCCCGGGTCAGGAAGTTCGGGCGCATCGCCGCGATCTGCCGGGCAACCGCCTTGGCGGCCTCCTCGTCGTCGCCCTCGTAGGCGACCAGGACGCCGATCTGCGGCGGCAGGTCGGGGTCGCGACGGTGCAGGTAGACCGCGCTCTTGCCGTCGACGTAGGCGGCATCGGCCAGTTCCAGGGCCTCACCGATCTTGGCCGCCAGCTCGGTGACCGCGTCAGCAGCCGTCCGGCCACCCTCCAGCGTGACCGCCTTGGCGGGCTCGACGCCGTCGGCCTTGGCCTCCGCGGCGGCGGTAACGATCGCCGTGGCGAGGTTCTGGAACTCCTCGTTCTTGGCGACGAAGTCGGTCTCGGCGGCGAGCTTGATCAACGCACCGTCGGCCGCAGCCACCAGTCCGTTGCTCGCCGACCGCTCGGCGCCCCGCTTGGCGGCCTTGGCGGCGCCGGAGACCCGGAGCACCTCGATCGCCTTGTCGAAGTCGCCGTCGGCCTCCACCAAGGCCTTCTTGGCGTCCATCATCCCGGCGCCGGTGGCGTCGCGGAGCTTCTTCACATCAGCGGCAGCAATCGTTGCCATAGCTCTTGGTTGTCCTCGTTCTTCTCGTCGTGCTCGAGTCGGTCTGCTGCCGGGTCGACAACCAGGTCGACTCGAAGTCGTCAGTTGTTGGCAGGCTGGTCGTTCTGCTGCTCGACGTCGACCGCGGCATCGGCGGCCTCCTCGGCGTTCTGCGTGGCGGTCTCCGGCTGCTCGTCGGCCGGGGTCCGGGCCTCGGCCGCCTCCACGGCGCCTTCGGCTGCGGGTGCCTCGGAAGCCGGTGCCTCGGATGTCGGTGCCTCGGATGCCGACGCCTCGGACGCCGACGCCTCGGCCGCCGGGGCCTCCTGGCCGGCGGCCAGCAGTTCGCGTTCCCAATCGGCCATCGGCTCGGCGGCGACGTCGCCGGACTGCTCGCCGGAGCGGGCGATCAGGCCATCGGCGACGGCGTCGGCCAGTACGCGGGTGAGCAGCGACACCGAACGGATCGCGTCGTCGTTGCCCGGGATCGCGTAGTCGACCTCGTCGGGATCGCAGTTGGTGTCCAGGATGGCGATCACCGGGATGTGCAGCTTGCGTGCCTCGTCGACCGCGAGGTGCTCCTTCTTGGTGTCGACGATCCAGACGGCCTGCGGGGTGCGGGCCATGTCGCGGATGCCGCCGAGAGTCTTCTCCAGCTTGTCCTTCTCGCGCCGCAGCCCGAGGAGTTCCTTCTTGGTCAGGCCGGAGGCGGCAACGTCGTCGTAGTTGATGCCCTCGAGCTCCTTGAGCCGCTGCACCCGCTTGATGACGGTCTGGAAGTTGGTGAGCATGCCGCCCAGCCAGCGCTGGTTCACGAACGGCATCCCGACCCGGGTCGCCTGCTCGGCGATGGCCTCCTGCGCTTGCTTCTTGGTGCCGACGAAGAGGACCTGGCCGCCGCGGGCCACGGTCTCCTTGACGAAGGCGTACGCACGATCGATGTAGGTCAGCGACTGCTGCAGATCGATGATGTAGATGCCGTTGCGCTCGGTGAAGATGAATCTCTTCATCTTCGGGTTCCAACGACGGGTCTGGTGACCGAAGTGAACGCCGCTCTCCAGGAGCTGGCGCGTGGTGACGACAGGCATCAGCCTGTTCCTCCTTGTTCGACGGTTGTCGGCGCCGCGGTGCGACACCCCTGACGCACACGCGAAACCCGTCTCCGCTGGAGACCGCCAGGTCACGCCCGCCGCCGAAGCGGAGGTAAGTGTGCATGCGAAGTCAGCCCACGCGGGGCTGCTCGGCACATCTTACGCCGTTGTCGATGCCCGGCGGTAATCGGTCGGGAGGCAGCGTCCGGCCCTGTCCGCCCCGTTCAGCCTGGATCCGCGAATCGACAGCTGGACGGCGCTCTCCGAGTTCCCCCGCGGCCGGGATCCAAGCTTCTGTGAGGCTACCTGGATGTCATCAGATTCGCGTAGAGGCCGGCGCGCTCCGCGGGGTTCCGCGAGAACGAGACGATCAGGAGTTCATCCGCACCGCAACGCGCCGCTATCGAGGCGAGCTTGCGACGGCAGTCGTCGAAGTCGCCCACCACATTGCTCGGCAGGAAGCCTTCCCGCCGCAGTTTTTCCTCGCGCCGCTCCGCAGCGTCTGCGGTAGCTGCTCCGACGACGCTCACGGCGACCACAGCCCGACCGGCGGATGCGCCAAGAGCTGCGCGGTAGGCCCCGATGCTTCGCGCGACTGGTTCCTCGTTGCGGGCGATGAACAACGAGGCGGCGAAGCCGGCTCCACCTTCGCCCGCGAGCTTGGCGGTGCCGTCCGAAGAGCCAAGCACCCAGGTTGAATAGTCGACGTCACCGTTCGGCCACACGGGCGGAGTGCCCTCGCCCCGGAGGAAGCGCAGGGCCCTGCGGGTCTTGGGTTCGAACGCCTCCGGAGCGATCTCCCACTCGTTGCCCTGAACAAGCTCGCCGGCGATTGCCGGATCAACCAGACCTGGTCCTCGGCAGACACCCACGTCGACGCGACCCGGGCTGAGCGCGGCCAACGATCGGGCCAGCTCAGCGACACGATACGGGCTTCGGTACGGGAGTATGACGCCTCCCAGGCCGGCACGGATCGTCGAGGTCGCCATGAGCATTCCGGCCAGGAGGACCTCTGGCGTCGTCACCGCGGCATCATCGACATGGTGCTCGGCCAACCAGATGCGGCGGTAGCCGGCCCGTTCGACCCCCTGGGCGAGAGTGATGAGGTCTCGGACGTCATCTGCCGGCTGTTTGTCCGACCTCTTGAGGAGCTCCAGCACGCCGAGTGGGATTCCGCCTGGCTGATTCGTCGTCATCCCCACCTCTCGGTCCGAGCCGGGCCATGAGTCCAACGCGAGGGCCAGCCCGCGAGTTCGAACAGCGGGAACCGCGCGCTCCTCGGATCACGCAGCAGACGCTGGGCGACGCGTGCGCCGAGGGCTCCTTTGTAGAGGGACGTAGGTATGGTCTGCCGGGCGGTGGCGGCCGTTAGTGCGTTCTCGCGCGCTCGCCCGACCCACTTGTCCTCGCCGGTTACGCGCCCGACTGCTGCCAGAGCGAGCGCGCGCCCCGCATCGCCGCAGCACAGGCTTGCGCCGTTCTGCTTCGCCCGGTCCGCCATCTGCCCCGCCGTCGTGGCGAATCGGAGGAAGTCTGCTCGCTGGGTGCATTCGTAGGCCGCACAGAAGAGAAGCGCGAGACCGCTGGAGCCGTTACACCAGCTGGACGCGAAGCGCTCGGCTCGAACCGAGTCCCACTCCGTCGGCGCGATCCAGCCGGCATCGCACGTCTCATTCTGACGACCGCCGAGTTCCTCGCAGATCGCGATGGCCCACCCGGGCGGGGCCGCGGCCCGCACACGAGCCCATTGAAGTGCGCCGAACGCGACACCCGCGATCCCGTGCGCTATACCGACGGGAAGACCGCCGAAGTCCTGGCGAGACAGCGTGGTCAGGACGGCATCTCCGCGCTGAATCAGCGACGCCCGGGCCGGCATCGCAGACGCGCCGGGAATCGCCTCGCAGAGTAGAGCAGCCCCGAGCAACCACCCAGCGGCCCCACTTGCGAGCTCGGTGGATTCATCGTCCAAGTCATCCGCGCAGCGCCGGAATGAGTCGGCCGCTCGATCGAGTTCCGGGCCGGCGCCTTGAGCGCAGGCTACGAGCGCCCTCACAAGCTGTACTCCAGCCGCGCCATAGTGCAAGGACCACGAACGGGCGAGGGCCGGGTCGAGCACGCCCCCAGCGGTCGGATCGCGCGCGTCGATTGCTCGCACCGAGCGATGCGACCACATCGCTGCGTCGGCGAGGACGCCCGCGTCCGCGGCAGGGTCCGAAAGCAACGCGAAGGCGATCCCCGCCGCCCCATGGTGGATACAACCGGAGGGCGCCGGAAGTGGCCAGGCGTCATGAACGCCCCCATGTCGGAATGTGGAGATGAAGTCCGCAGGCCAAGGTGTGGTTGGCGTGACCCCGACTGCGACATCCTCGAGTGATGCGCGCCGAAGCGCCGTGGCGAGATCCTCGGCGCTCCGGCCACCGGAGTTGAGTCCTGTGGCGAGGATCTCCTCGACACTTGGCCATGTCCACCCCGCCGCCAGGGCGAATGGTTGCATGCCGCCGTCTGAGATCTGTCGGTAGAACTGTCCGCGATCGAGTCGGAATGGCAGGTAATGACTGCCGGTCATCAGCAGGTACGCCAGCGCCAACAGGCCGTGGAGGTCCGAATCGATGTCTGCCCCGGGTGGACGGCGCCCCTCGAGGAGCGCCTTGGAGTAGTGACGATCGAAGAAGTACGGCACACCGCCCCGTGGAGCGGACGGCTCCCCACCACCTGATCGCGTGGTGGCCAGCTCGAAGTCGATGAGCGAGACGCATCCGCCCTCGCCCACCAGGATGTTTCGAGGATGGATGTCAGCGTGAGCGATGCCCGCCTGATGAAGTTGCGCGTACGCCTCGAAGATCGTCGCGACGAGGTCACGCAACGGCGCGGCCGACTCTGCGGGCGAACCGGCCTCCGATCGAATGGTGTTGGCGTGCGTCAGCGCATCGACACCGTCGCGCCATTCGATCGCGATGTATGCCCGTCCGTTGAAGTCGCCACGAGCGGTCAGTGAAGGCACTGCTGGTAGGGACAGATCGCTCAGGATCGTGGCTTCACGCTCGATAGTGCTGCGAGTCGCGGCGTCCGTCGCATGCGCAGCGATCTTGATCGCGACTCGTTCCCCTTGGGGATCCACTCCCGCGTAGACATGTTTGTCGGGCATTTCGTGGGCCAGCCGACCGACGGTGATTCCATCCAGCTGCGTGCCCGCCACAAGCCGATCGGCTTGTGGTGACGATGCGGCTGTCGACACCAGATATCCCAGCGCTACGAGCTTCTCGTGCAGCTCATTGATGTCGTGCCTGTCGAGGCGGAGTCCGGCATCGACCGCCCATGCGGCCACGTCCGCAACGCTCGTAGCCTCTCGCCAGGAGGAGATGACTCTGGCCGTCGCTTCGTCCACCAGCAACGATCGAGCACGCGCCGTCGGGTTGGTCACAACGAAGTCGCCGGGCCGCCAGTCCAGCAGCTCCCGGATGTCGGAGCGCAGCTGTTCCACGGGCCTGACGATGACCTCCGGGTCGAGGATGTATGCAGGCGCGTGCTTTGTCACAGAACGCCTATCGGAGCCCACGTCGCCGTGTCTATTCCCGTTGCTCGGACAGCTGTCAATGCGGCATCAACCGGTCGTGCCTCGCGGTGTTGGACTGCCTCGACAACGGCGACCTCGAGCAGACCGCACACCAGACCACGCCAGCTGGGCTCTCCCAGTTGGTCGACCACGCGCCGTGGGGGTCGAACCCGAGTGAGACGGCACCGCGTTGGTCCAGGGGCGCGGTGAATGGGAGTTGCTGGACGTCGAGCTCGGACACGAGAGGGGCGAGCGCGTCATGCAGTCTGCCGGCGGCTTCGATCGTCGGAAGATAGATGACGAACTTGTCGGGCCGCAGCAGTCCCCAAGGGTCGACACATACCTTGAAGGCGACTGCTTCGGAGAGGGCGATCCGCTCGATCATCGACTTGAGGATCGAGAGGAGGCTCCGGCAACCGAGGTTCACGTAGAGCTTGACGGGTTGGAATCCCGGCCGGGTGCCGGTGGATAGACGCGTCTCGAATCTCCACCGACCGGCAGGTTCTGTGGAAAGTCGCGTCCGCCACATTCGACGGTCGAGCGGCACGAATGCGTCCTCGGTGCGGGAGGCGACGAGCAGAGCATCAGGGAATTCTCTCGCCCAGCGCGGGCCGCACGGCCGGCGACCGTAGGCGTACAACGCTCTGCGGACGGTCGAGTGGGGTACGAGACCCACAAGAGTTGCGGCGTGCTCGACGGCCTCGCGGGACACACCGGCGTTTGCCGTGGTGGGCGCCACCGGCCGGGCTCTGGTGGAAACTGCCGGATCGCCGGTGGTCATACAGCCGTCGTGCCGCGGCCGGACCGCTTCGCACGCACCTCGCTCAAGGCGACCTCAAGCGAGCGCTCCAACTCGACCAGTTCGCGGTCGTCAAGCTCATCGATAGACCGCTGTACCGGAGGCGTCCCCCGCTTCGCCTGAATGATCTTCAACAGTGCGTCGCGGTTCGGACCGGCCAGGACGCGTTCGAACTCTGCTGCCTTGGTCTCGATCGACAGCGCAGTCCACCACTTCGCGACAGCATCGCCCCCAGTCGTCCCGCAGCTCCCGGTCATCCCGCACGAATCGGTCATCCCGCACGAATCGGTCATCCCGCACGAGTCGGTCATCCCGCAACCGGTCGGCCCACACGAATCCGTCATCCCGCACGAATCGGTCATCCCGCAACCGGTCGGCCCACACGAATCCGTCATCCCGCACGAATCGGTCATCCCGCAACCGGTCGGCCCACACGAATCCGTCATCCCGCACGAATCGGTCATCCCGCACGAATCGGTCATCCCGCACGAGTCGGTGTATCCACAGCCGGTTGCGCCGCACGTGCCGGTTGCACCACACGTGCCGGTTGCACCACAGGTGCCGGTCTCACCGCAGGTCGTCTCCCCACAACCGGTCGCGCCACACGTCCCGGTCTCGCCGCAGGTCGTCTCGCCACAACCGGTCGCGCCACACGTCCCGGTCTCGCCGCAGGTCGTCTCCCCGCAGCCGGTCTCACCGCACGTACCGGTCTGTCCGCACGTACCGGTCTCACCGCATACGTCCGTGCTGCCGCACTCGGCTAGTTGCCAGGGCGCCCAAGGCGTGAAGTGGCGTCCTTCGATCGTGATCGCGAGGTCTCGAATCCGTATAGACATCGCCATGCCCCCGCATCAGACGCCATTGACTGTGAAGGACCCCAGACCACAGGGATTCCCCGAGAAAATCAAGCTACTCGCCACCGGATCCCATGGCAATGGATCGGCGCAAGGTCAGCCCCGATCCGGGCTGTCAGCGCATCACCGGGGGCTGATCTCAGGTTCGCCACAATGCGCGGCATCGGCTGCCAACCCATCGCGAGTGATCGACCCATCCACAGGCCTCAAGGCTCCGCGAAGCGGTATCCACAGATCCTGACGAGCCTGAAACACCAACGGCCGTCGACCCCAAGGTGAAGGTATGAGACGTACCGCGATCCTGCTGATCCTCGGCACGCTCGCCCTCGGCGGACTGGCCGGTCCGAGCCCGGCCGCGGATGCCGCTCCCGTGTTGCCGCGCAACACCAGCTGGCCGCTGCCGGGAGTTCCGGAGGTGATCCGCGGCTACGACCCACCGGACAGTCCGTGGGGCGCCGGCCACCGCGGCGTCGACCTGGCCGGTGGGGTCGGCGACCCGGTCGTGGCCGCCGCTGCAGGCACCGTGAGCTACGCGGGGACGCTGGCCGGTCGCGGCGTGGTCGTTGTCGATCACGGGCCGGTCCGGACCACGTACGAACCGGTCACGCCGAGCTTGCCGGTCGGCAGCTGGGTGGCCGCCGGTGAACGGATCGGGACCCTGGCCCGCGGCGATCACTGTCCCGCCCGTTCGTGCCTGCACTGGGGCCTCAAACAGGGGCAGAACTACCTCGATCCCCTGTTGCTCGCGCCGTCGAATCCGGCGGGAGGCCATTACCGGCTGGTGCCGGCAGCCGAACGCGCCGCCGTGCGACGGCGCGCCACCATCCGGCGCACACTGCTCCGGCAACTGCCACCGGCGACCGGTCCGGCCGGTTCCCACGGGTTCGTCGACCCGGTGGCCGGTCCGGTCACCTCGCCGTACGGGATGCGCCTCCATCCGATCCTGCATGTCTGGAAGCTGCACGACGGCACCGACTTCGGCGCGGCCTGCGGGACCCCGATCAGGGCCCCTGCCCCGGGCGTTGTCGTCCGGCGCTACTCCAACGCCGGCTACGGCAACCGCCTGATGCTCGACCACGGGACCATCGACGGACGTCACGTGGTCACCGGGTTCAACCACGCCGCGTCCTACCTGGTGGACGTCGGCGACCGCGTCCGACAGGGTCAGCTGCTCGGCTTCGTCGGCAGCACCGGCTACTCCACCGGATGCCACCTGCACCTGATGGTCTGGATCGACGGGCAGGTGGTGAATCCGATGAGTTGGTACTAGCTGCTCAGTTGGAGAGCCCGTCGATCGCCGCAACCTCGTCGGCGGTCAGTTCGACCGTCGCGCCGGCGGCGTTGCTGACGATCCGCTCCGGCTTGGTCGACTTGGGAATGACCACGAAGTTGTGCCTGACGTGCCAGGCGATGATCACCTGCGCGGCGTTGACGCCATGGGCTTCGGCGATCGACACCAGCGTCGGATCCTCCAGGTTGGATGCCTTGAACGGGCTGTAACCCTCCAGAACCACCTTGCGCTCGGCCAGCCCGGAGGCAACCTCGGCATCGTAGATCGCCGGGCTCCAGCGGATCTGGTTGACCGCCGGTGCGACTCCGGTGGCGGAGATCAGCTCATCGATCTGGTCCAGGGAGTAGTTGCTGACACCGATCGAGGTTGCCAGACCCTCCTGCTGGGCGGCGATGAACTGCTCCCAGGCCTGTGGCGTGGCCTCCTTGTTCGGCGGCCAGTGCACCAGCCACAGATCGACTCGGTCCAGGCCGAGCTTGGTCAGGCTCTCCTCGAGTGTCTGCCGCTCCCGACCGACATGGTCCGGTGGCATCTTGGTGGTGACGAAGACGGCATCCCGGCTCAGGCCGCCGGCCGCCAGCGCCTTCCCGATGCCGGCCTCGTTCTGATATCCGGTCGCGGTGTCGATGTGCCGGTATCCGGCTTCCAGCGCGGCTGTGGTCGCGGCGGTCGCCTCGGCGTCGGAGATCTGCCAGGTGCCGAAGCCGAGCAGCGGCATCTTCGGGCCGCCGGCCAGCGTCACGGTGGGTTCGGAGTAGTCAGTCATGGGACCTATTCCTATCGGACCGCCGCGATCTGGGCCGAACGGCGTGCCTTGAACACGTCCAGCGGCCACCGCGTGCCGCCGCAATAGCGCACGGATTCAATGCCGCCCGCGCCGTTCCGGGTGAATTCGACCCGCTCGCCGACCGGACCGAACCCGGCGTCCGGCAGCAGCTGCAGGGTGTTCTCGTCGATCACCTGCAACTCGTCCCACCCACCTCCGGTCGGGTCGCCCGCTGCGGGCGACAATCCGATCAGGCGGCCGCCCAGGAGGGCGATGTCGAGCGGCCCCATCAGACTCGCGAACCGTCCGGTGAAGCTGTTCAGATCGATGCCGTCGGGTGCCGGACCGACCCGGTCCGTGGACCGCGCCAGATCGTGGGCGAGGTCCAACAACTTGATCACACCCTCGGCCAGCGGTGTCGCGGGTCCGCCGATGCAGTTGGTCAGCACGGAGACGACGGCGCGACCGTTCGGATCGATGAAGGTCCTGGTGATGTGACCGGGGTAGCCGCCGCTGTGCCCGACCCATTCGCGGGAGCCGATCGTGGCCAGATCCATCCCCAGGCCGTACCGACCCTGTTCGGAGCTGTTGCTGATCACGGTCGACTCCAGCCGCTGGATCAGCCGCTTGCCGGCATCGGAGAGCAGCACCTCGTTGCCGAAGAAGTGCGCGGCGCCGTACCGGGTGAGGTCGTCGGCCGTGGAGTAGAACCCCGTGGCGGCGGCCATGCCGCGGGTGTCGATGTGACCGATCGCCTCCCGGGGTTCGGCGCCGTCGAGCAGGCCGGTATGGCCTGCGGCGTAATCCGAGCTCCGCTCGGGCCGGTACTCCGGACCGGTGTTACCCAGGCCGAGGGGCTGGATGATGTGCTCGCGGACGTAGTCGTGGTAGCTCCGCCCGCTGGCGGCCTCGATCGCCATACCGAGCAGCGAGAAGCCGACGTTGGTGTACTTGAAATGCTCGTTGGCCTCGTACACCTTGCCGTGCGCGTTGCACAGCTTGATCAACTCGTCACGGTCCGGGAACGGAACCATCAACTGCCAGAAGTCGGTGTCCAGACCGTCGCGGATCACCCCGCCCTGATGGCCGAGCAGTTCCCGGACCGTGACCCCGGCGATCCTGCTTCCCGCGATCTCCGGCACCCAATGACCGATGGGGTCGTCCAATCTGAGCCTGGACTGCTCGACCAGTTGCATGATCGATGTCGCTGTGAAGGTCTTCGAATGGGACGCGATCCGGAACAGATGATCGGTCCGCAACGGCTCTCCGGCCGGCTCGTCGGCGAGGCCGAACGCCTCGGACAGGATCAGCTCGTCGCCCACCCGGATGGCCAACTGGACGCCGGGTGTACGCAGCATCCCGCGCTGGAACGCGATCCACGATGCGAGGTACGGCGCCGTTTGCCGGGCGATCGCCACGTCATATCCGTCAGTCATGGGGGAATTATCCCGATCCGTACCGGCCCGATCCGTACCGGCCCGATCCGCACCGGCCCGCTGAGTACCGGGTGGAGCCCGCGCGGCCCCGGACGGCCGGGTCGGTTCAGGCACGCGGGTGGGCCTGCTCGAAGGCCCGCCTCAGCCGTTCGTTCGTGACGTGGGTGTAGATCTGCGTGGTCGCGAGCGAGGAGTGGCCGAGCATCTCCTGGACACTGCGGAGGTCAGCGCCGCCCTCCAGCAGATGGGTAGCCATCGCATGGCGCAGTCCGTGCGGGCCCAGATCGGGCGCGCCCTCGGTCAGACCGAGCGCGCGATGCACGATCCGGCGCACGACCCGCGGGTCGATCCGCGCGCCGCGCTCTCCGAGGAACACGGCGGTGCCGGACCTCGGCCCGGCCAACAGCGCGCGCCCTTCGGCCAGCCAGCGATCCACAGCACGTAGCGCCGGCCCGCCGATCGGCACCGACCGTTCCTTGCCTCCCTTGCCGAAAACCCGCAGCACGCGCCGATCGGGGTCGACGTCGGCAAGGTCGAGCCCGCACAGTTCCGAGACCCGGATCCCGGTCGCGTACAGGGTTTCCAGGATGGCCACGTCCCGGACGCCGACCGGACCGCCTGCCTCCTCGGCCCGGCCGATGGCGCCCTCCAGCATGGACGCTGCAGCCCGCTGGTCGACTGTGGCCGGCAGCCGCCGCTGCTTCTTCGGCGACTTCAGTCCGGCGGCGACGTCCCGCGGCACGCGACCGGTCTGGCACGCCCACGCCCAGAACACCCGAACGGCAGCGGAACGGCGTTGCAGGCTCGCGCGCGCGGCACCGGTGCTCTGCATCCGCGCCAGCCAGCTGCGCAGGTCGGCCAACTCGGCCGCGGCGGCATCGTGGAGGCCCATCGCCTCCAGATGCGCGAACAGGCTCTCCAGGTCGCCCAGATAGGCCCTGACCGTGTGTTCGGACAGTCGGCGTTCCGAGCGCAGGTGCCGTTCGAAATCGGTCCGCAGATCGGCGAACTGCTCGCCCGGTTGCCCCATGTCCCCCACTCTCTGATATCTGTGAGCCCATGACCGAAGCCGACACGCAGGACGCGCCGTCCTACACCGCACCGGAGCAGATCTTCATCGGTGGCTACACCAGCGAGATGGGCGGCGGCTCAGCCGGTCTCAGCGGCCGATCCGGATCCGACCCCAACACAGAGACCGGGACCGCCGGACTGCAGTCACCCACCTATGTCGTCAAGCACCCGACCCAACCGTGGTTGTACGCGGTCAGCGAGTCGACACCGGGTACCGTCTCGGCGCTGCGCTACGACGAACGCGGTCCGCATCTGATCAACACCGTTGAGAGTGGCGGCGACGGCGGCTGCCACCTTGCCTTCGACCACAGCGGGAAGTTCGTCGTGGTCGCCCACTACACCAGCGGATCGATCGCCAGCTTCCGGATCGAGGACAACGGCGCCCTGTCCGAACGGATCGGCCTGCTGCAGTTCTCCGGGTCCGGTCCGGATCCGGAACGGCAGGACGCGGCCCACGCGCACCAGGTGGTCAGTGCCGGCACTGCGCTCCTGGTGCCCGATCTCGGCACCGACTCGATTCACATCGTGCGGATCGACGACGACGGCAACCTCGACCCGGCCACCGATTCGATCATCCTGCCGCCGGGCTCAGGACCTCGACACCTGCTGCTGTCCGGCCAGTACCTCGTAGTGGCCTGTGAGCTGTCCGCCGTGCTGTGGGTGGGTGCCCTGGACGCCGAGGTGGGTTCCGAAGGCGTCAGCCTGCCGACATCGGCTCGGGAGACCGACCAGCGGGTCTACCCGTCGGCGATCGCCCAGTACGGCGACCAGATCGTTATCGCCAACCGCGGTGCGGACACGCTGAGCTTCTTCACCCTCGACGCGTCGGGGACGCCGCACCCGCTGGTCGAGATCGACTGCGGCGGCGCCTGGCCCCGAGATCTGACCGTCGACGACGATCAGCTGTGGGTCGCCAACCAGGTCGGCAACAACGTCACCGTGATCAAGCCGACGGCGGTCAGCCCGAACGCCGAGGACTGGAAGACGGTGCTGCAGATCGACACACCGACACCGGCCGTCGTGGTACCGGCGCGATAGCGTTGGGCCCCGACCCAGAGACGTCGCCGAGAACGCGTCCTGAGAACACGTCCTGAGAACGAGGAGACAGCCCGTGGCCCGCGCAGCACGGAAGCAGAGCCGGACAGAGCCGAGCACCGGCCAGGATGTCGCGATAGTCGGCGGCCGGGTGGTCCCGGTGACCGGAGAGGTGATCGAGAACGGCACCGTCCTGATCAAGGACGGCAAGATCACCGCCGTCGGCGCCAAGATCAAGGTCGATAACGATCTGCCGATCATCGACGCTGCAGGCAAGTGGGTGCTGCCGGGGTTCCTCGAGGCACACGGTCATGTCGGGGTCCACGAGGAGGGCAACGGCTGGGCCGGCAGTGACACCAACGAGATGACCGACCCGGTCGGCGCCAGGTTCCGTGCCCTGGATGCGATCAATCCCGCCGACGAGGGCTTTCGCGACGCGCTCTCCGGTGGCGTCACATCTGTGGTGATCAAGCCCGGGTCGGGCAATCCCATCGGCGGCCAGACCGTTGCGGTCAAGTCCTGGGGCCGCATCGTCGACGAGATGTTGATCAAGCAACCGTGCAGCGTGAAGTCGGCCCTCGGTGAGAACCCGAAGCGGGTGTACGGCGAGAAGAAGCAGACCCCGTCGACCCGGCTCGGCGTGGCCTCGGTGATCCGGGATGCCTTCGCCGGCGCCCAGGACTACGTGCTCCGCAAGTCTGAGGCCGAACGCGACGGCAAGGCGTTCACCCGCGACTCGAACAACGAGATCCTGGCCTCGGTGCTGTCCGGTGAGCTGCCCTGGTGCCAGCACACCCACCGCGCCGACGACATCGCGACTGCCATCCGGTTGGCCGAGGAGTTCGGCTACAAGCTGGTGATCAACCACGGCACCGAGGGACACCTGCTCGCCGATGTCCTTGCCGACAAGGGCATCCCGGTGATCATCGGGCCGCTGTTCACCTCACGCAGCAAGGTGGAACTGAACCAGCGGCACATGCGCAATCCCGGCCTGCTGGCCAAGGCAGGGGTCAAGATCGCGATCACCACCGATCATCCGGTGGTGCCGATCAACTTCCTGATCTATCAGGCGATCGTCTCGGTCAAGGAGGGTCTGGACCGCGACACCGCGATCCGAGCGCTGACCATCAACCCGGCGGAGATGCTCGGACTGGCCGACCGCATCGGATCCCTCGAGCCGGGCAAGGACGGCGACGTGGTGGTCTGGAGCGGCGATCCGCTGGACATCATGAGCCGCGCCGAGCAGGTGCTGATCGAGGGCCGCCCGGTCTACTCCTACGACTACGACCAGGGCACCGGGGTGACCGCGGATCCGTACACCGTGCTCCGGAGCCGCGCGGGATGAGTGAACTGAGTACCTCCGATCTGACCACCGGTGGCACCGTACGGCCGATCACCCGGTGGGGCGAGCCGGTGCTGCACCGGCGGCAACAGCCGGTGACAAGTTTCGACGACGACCTGCACCGGCTGATCAGGGACATGTTCGCCACCATGGCGGCCGCCGACGGCGTCGGGTTGGCCGCACCCCAGGTCGGAGTCGATCTTGCCCTGTTCGTCTACGACTGCCCCGACGAGAACCGGCGCCGGCACATCGGCGTCTTCTGCAACCCGGTGGTGACACTGCCGGAGGGCAAGGACCGCAAACTCGACTACATCGACGAAGGCTGCCTTTCGCTGCCCGGGGCGTACATCGAGTTGGCCCGACCGGATGTCGCGATCTGCACCGGCCAGGATGCATTCGGCAAGGAGATCAGGGTCGAGGGCACCGGCTACTTCGCCCGGTGTCTGCAGCACGAGACCGACCACCTCAACGGCACCGTGTTCGGTGACCGGTTGTCCTCCCGGGCACGCAAGAAGCTGTACCAGGAGCACAAGAGCGTCGCCGAGACCTATCCTGCCGACTGGCCGGTGACTCCCAGGAGCCAGCCGACGCCGACCGACGACTGACCTCCTCCCGTCAGGCGTTCGGCAAGGCTGCGGCTACCTCGGGGAGCTGCGCCAGGTAGGCATCGACCAGCTGCCGGGCGATGCTTCGTGAGTCGACCAGCGGGTGCAGCGCGAAGGCGGTGACTGCGGCGCTGCGGGAGCCGGCGCGGACAGCGGCGATGATCTGTTGCTCGACGGCTTTGACCTGCTGCATCAGGCCGAGCTCGGCCAGACCCGGCGGATCGACGGTGAGCGGATGAACACCGTTGGCGTCGATCACCGTTGGCACCTCGACGACGGCCTCGTACGGCAGTCCCTGGACGGTGCCACGGTTGCGAACATTGAGGATCGCTGCGCCCCGTTCGTTGCGGCTGATCGCTCGCATCACGGCCAGCGCGACACCGGCATAGCCCAGTTGCCCGGGATCGGCCGTCGGGTCGTCTTCGTTGCCTTGCGGATGCGCTGCCGGGGCGCCCTGTACCCCACCCTTGGCCTCGGCCATGTAGCTGGCCTCCCGCTGTTCGACCGTCTGCCGCCACAGCTCGGCGACGTCTTCGGTCTCCGCCGCCCGGTGGTAGAAGGCGGTCTGGGTCGTTGCCAGGAAATCGCCCCGAGTCGTCCGGGCCGCGCGGATCCTTGCCACCGCATCCCGGTTGTCGTAGTAGTAGTGCAGGTATTCGTTCGGGATCATGCCCAGACTGCGCAGCCAATCGGCGCCGAAGATCGTCGCCTCCTCGAGCCTGGCCAGTCGAGCATCGTCGGCCAACAGCTCCGGCAGGATATCGCGACCGTCGAGAAGGATCCGGCGCATCCAACCCAGATGATTGAGCCCGACGTAGTCCAGCTGCAGGCGGCGGTGATCCTTACCGAGGATGCCCGCCACCCGCCTGCCGAGTTCGGAGGGTGTGTCGCAGATGCCGAGGACCCGATCGCCCAGCTCGGTCTGCAGGGCCTCGGTGATGATGCCTGCCGGGTTGGTGAAGTTGAGGAAGTACGCCTCCGGCGCCAGCCGCTTGGTTCGGCGGGCGATGTCGATCATGACCGGCAGGGTGCGGATGGCGTACGACAGTCCGCCCGGTCCGGTGGTCTCCTGACCGATCACCTCCGAGCTCCAGGGCGACATGTTCGTCGACCTGGCGCCCGCGAAGCCCGCCCACCCGGACCGCCGCGAAGATGAAGTCACTGCCGGTCAACGCCGCATCAAGATCGGTCGTCGCGGTCACCGACGGAGCGTCCGGGAACGGCTCGGCAAGCTGACGCAGAATCCTGACCATCACCCCGAGGCGCCGCTCGTCGGTGTCATAGAGGCTCACCTGATCGACACGTGGTTTGCCGGTGTCCCTCAGCAACGCCTGCCAGACGAACGGGGTCCGGAACCCACCACCACCCAGGATGCACAGCTTCACACCAGATATCTTCGCTGGTCGGCCGGCGCGGGCATCACCCGGTGGTGATCAAGCGCTCAGGGCCAGCCGCTCGCGCAGCAGTTCCTCGACCATGCTGTGTTGGTCGTCGAGGCATTCGCCGGCGATCCAGACGGCTCGGGCGAACTCCCCGGCACCCAGGTCGAAGGTGCCCGAAGGGTTCACCACGAGGACGCCGCCGTATTTCGTTCTCCAGACGTGCGTGTCCGCCTGCGGTTGTCGTAGGGAGATCTGCCCAAACGTCTTGTACCGGTGTTCGCGCCGGGTCAACGGTCCCCCGTTGTGCAGGCCCGTCTGCCCCGGCGGCCCGCCCCGCTCGGGTGGTAGATAGGGCACGGTGTGGTCGAGATCGTTGCGCCGGGACAGGCTGTTGGACCACGGGAACCGGGAGGCCGGTGATCCGGCGAGCATTGCCTCCCGCATCGCCGGCGGGAACTCATACCGGTCGACCGCCGGTACGGCACCGGTGTTGATCGCCGGCTGCAGCCGGACGGTGCAGGCCTGGCCGAGCCAGCGCCGGACCACCTCGAGGAACACCGGGCCGATCTCCTCGACCCGAGTGATCCCGGCTTGCGGTGCGTCCGGGCAGAAGGGATCGTCCAGCGCGGTGTCGGCGATGTGCACGTGCAACGTTGCTGCCGGTTGCAGCCTGGTGAAGTCGATGCGCTTGATCAATTCGGTGACGAGGTGATCGTCAGCTGTGCCTTCGAAAACCGTGCCGTCGAGAAGCGTGCCGTCGAAGAGTCCCGGCTGGCTGGCTTCGAGCTGGATCCGGAATGCCAATCCGGGGTTGGTGTGCAACAGCTGCGCCGCGACGGCACGCCATTCGTCCATGCAGTCCCGACCGTCGCGCCCGGTCGGACCGCCGTCGACGGTGCGTGCGCCGCGGACGGGAACACCGGCCGGCAGCTGATCCTGCCGTGCCTTCAGTAATCGTGCGAGATCGTTGATCGCCGCCATCGACGACTCGGCGTCAGCCACCGTGGTGTGGATGAACAGGTCGGTCAGTCCCTCCGCATCGGGACGCCCCTTGCGGACGTAGCGGTCATGGATCGCCTCAAGGGCGGCCTGCTCCAACCGCTCCTGATCCACCCGCATGATCTCCGCTTCGACAAGATTGTCCAGCCGCTGTCCCGGCGTCAGTCTCGGCAACGCGGGCGCGATCTGCCGAGAGATGTCCTCGGCCTGCGGGCGGGTCAGGTGCCGGGTCCTGAACGCCAGCCGGTGCACCGTCTCTCGCCGGACCTGCCCGGCCTGGATCAACCGCCATACCTGCGGCAACCGATGGCGGGCATCCAGCGCGTCGGAGATCAGATTGCGCGCCTGGTCGGGATTCATGCCGATCTCAGCGCCGAGGGTGCCCGCTGCCGTCTCGGCCACGTCCGGGGTGCCGTCGCCACCGAACAGCACCGCCTTCTCGCCGTACTCCTCCAGCCGCTGCTCCGGAGTCAGCAGGCTCTCCGAGGGATGGAGGTCGGCCCACGCAGCGGCGGCCTCCAACAACTGGCAGCCTGACCGGCGTTCCGCCTCGACGGCAGACCGCGCCGCGGCGAGAACACCGCGATCATCGAGCCTGTCGTCCATGATCACGATGTTAGACGGCACCGCTGACACTTGCCGGTGGCGCGGGGGATGGCTGTGCACAAGTACGCGATCGGATATCTGCTTGCTACCCCGCCGGTTGATCAGCAGCCTGGGCACATGACGCCCGGGCAGATGACCGATGCGATCACCGACCCAGTGCTGGACGCACTGCTGGACGGCGTGACCGCCGACCCTCCCGAGCAGGAGCGCATCTTCCGCGCCCGGTGGCGAGCCGACAGCTCACGCTGTGTTCTCAAGATCGGGCTCGGTGATCTCGAGGCGGTGTGGATGCCGGCCATCGCGTCCCGCTGTGATGATGTCGTGCCCAGGCTGCTGGCCCAGGGCGACCGGCTCGGGCGAAGGCCACAGCGGTGGCTGGTCATGGAGGACCTGCCTCATCGCGGCCGCTCCGACGTCGTGGACACCGCACGGGCGATCATGCATCAGGCGGCCCGCTTCCAGCAGCAGGCCACCGAACTCGATCTGTCGACCTACCCGATCGATGCGAACTTCGTACGGACGAATGGTCAGTCAGCTGTTGATCATGGCTGCCCCGGCCCGGTCGCCGAGCTGCTCGACCGGGCCGGATCCGACGACGCGTGGTTGCACGCCGACAGCCCTTACGTGAAGTGTCACGGCGACGTCCACCCCTGGAACGCAGTAGCCGGCACTCCGAACGGACCGTGGCGGCTGATCGACCCTATCCCGCGGACCGCACCTTGGGCCTGGGACGCGGCGTATGCCCAGCTGACGTCCGGTACCCCGGATACCCCGGATCTGATCAGCCTGCTCGCCGAGGAGCGAGCGGCGCTCGGCGCCGACCTGCCCGATCATGATCGGCTGGACCGGGTCCGAGTGATTCTGCTGGGCTGGAGTTCGGTGATGTGGTGGTCGTTGTTGCCCCTGCGTCGTAACGAGCCGTGGTGGGTCGACCAGGTCCGCGGCCACATCACCGATCTGGTCGAACTCCCGCGGGACTGAGCTACTCCGGGAACGACTCGGCCAGTGCGCGCAGTCTGGCGGTGTGCTCGGCCCAGTCCGCAGCGGTCATGTCCGGCAGGTTGCTGGCGTCCGGGCGCAGGCCGGCGGCTCCGTCGGTGAGCTCGCGAACGATGTCGACCTGCCCGAGGTGCTGGGCGTTCTCGCTGATCACGTGGACCAGGATCCATTCGAGCGTGACCTCCTGGTCGCCCCACCACGGAACCCGGCCGACCGCATCCAGCTCGAGCTCCTCGATGGTGGCATCGGTGTGTGCCCAGGCCCGGCGGGCGAACTCCTTGATCATCTCTGCCGACTCGTCCTCGGCGGCCCACAGGTCGGTGCTGGGATCGGCGTCGATCCGGTCGATCAGCGGATGCCGGAACGGTCGGTCGAAGACCTCACCCAGGTAACCGACGTCGACCGAGGCGACATGTTTCAGCACACCCAGAAGATTGGTTCCGGTCGGGGTCAACGGCATTCGGACCTGGCGCTCGGACAGCCCGTCGACCTTCCACAACAGCGACTCCCTGGCGCGCTGGTAGTACCGCTTCAGCACTGACTTCTCGTCCATGGGTCTCGACCCTATCCAGGGTGGTCACTGTCATCCGGCGGTGCGTCCGGAAGCGAGTGCGTAACAGGCCACCGCGCTCGCCGCTGCCACGTTGAGCGAGTCGATGCCGGCCCGCATGGGAATCTTCGCGACCAGCTGCGCCTGGTCGATCCAGCGCTTCGACAGGCCGGCGCCCTCGGTGCCGAGCAGGATCGCGATCTTGGCTCGCCCGCCTGCGGCGAACCGGTCGCGTACCTGATCAAGGTCCTGTGCCTCGTCGGTCAGAGCGAGGGCGACGGTGGTGAAACCGTGATCGTTGAGCAGCCCGACCGCACTTCCCCAGTCCGCCATCCGTGCCCAGGGCAGGGAGAACACCGCGCCCATGCTGACCTTGATCGCCCGCCGGTACAGCGGGTCGGCCGACCGCGGGGAGAGCAGAGCACCCTGCCAGCCGAGCCCCGCGGCATTCCGCAGGATGGCGCCGACGTTGGTGTGATCGACGATGTCCTCCAGGACCACGAGTCGGTCCAGCCGTAGCAGGTCCTGCACCGATCGATCCGGTTGCCGGTGCAATGAGGCCAGAGCTCCGCGGTGCACATGGAACCCGGTGATCTCCTCGGCCAACCTCTCGGTGACCAGGTAGATCGGTACGTCCGGATGATCAACGAGCCGGTCGGCAAGTGGATCCAGCCAGCGCTCGGCAAGCAGGAAGGATCGGGGGCGATAGCCGGCGTCAAGGGCTCGCCCGATCACCCTCTCGCCCTCGGCGATGAACAGACCGCGCTCCGCTTCGAGATGCCTGCGCAGGTTGACATCCCGCAGTTTCACGTAATCGTCGATTCGACCGTCGTCCGACCCGGTGATCTTGATGATCTGGTGCTCGATCACAGGTCCAACTGTCGCAGCAACTCGTCGCGGATGCGGCGGGATCGACCGTGATCGCCGCCGGCAAGAACGCCGATCTGGACCCCGTCGGTCACTGCGCTGGCCGGGGTCCATGCGGTTGCCGCCTGCCGATCGTCGGACCGTACGCAGAAGATCCGGCGCTGCTCCGCCTCGGTCGACACCCGTTCGTTGCAGTCATGATCATCGGTGGCGACCAGGGCGTACCAGGCACCCTCCAAATCGCCGTACAGATAGCCGCGTTGCAACCAGGTCAGCCGTCCCGAGTCGGCCAGCTGCTTGATCAACTCCGTGGCCACGGGCGCGATCACGATCAGTTCCGCCCCCGCCTCCAGCAGCCGGTCAAGGCGGCGTTCGGCAACCCGGCCCGCGCCGATCACCACCACCCGGCGTCCGGACAGCCGGAGACCGGACAGGTAGGCGGGGACGGCGGGCACGGTGTCTATGATTCCACGCATGTCACAGCCCGTCGGACTCGGAACCTTGACCTGGCAGCCCGCGCTGACCCGGCCCGAACTCCTGGCCGCACCGGTCAAGACTGCACTGGAGTCGGGTGTGATCGACGCCGACCAAGTGTTCGTCACCGAGATCGATCCGGAACTGGCCGACACCGCGGCGTTCTGCGAGGCCTACCAGTCGCCGCTGGAGACCTCGGCGAACTGCGTCGTCGTCGCCGGCCGACGGGCCGAGGTGCAGACCACAGCAGCCTGTCTGGTGCTGGCCACGGAACGGGCGGACGTCAACAAGACTGTCCGCAAGCATCTCGGCGTGCGCAAGCTCTCCTTCGCGTCGATGGACGACGCCGTCTCCGACTCCGGGATGGAGTACGGCGGAATCACCCCGATCGGGCTGCCGGACGGCTGGCCGATCCTGGTCGACACCGCCGTCACCGGGCAGCCATGGATCGTGATCGGAAGCGGTGTCCGCGGCAGCAAGCTGGCCGTTCCCGGCTCCCTGGCAGCCAAGCTGCCGGGGGCCGAGGTGCTCCGGATCGCCCTCTAACCCTGTTGCGGCGGCTCGGGCGGAGCCGACGGCGGGGTGGGCGCGGAGGAGGGAGCCTGATGCTGCGGCTGCTCGTCCGCCCCGGAATCGGGCGCCGGGGCACCCAACCCGGCACCCAGTGCAGCGGGGCCATTCGACGGCGACAGCCGCGACATCCTGGTGTTCTCCAAGTCCTGGGCCGCGGCGATCGCCTCCTGGACCCGCTTGTCGGCGTCCTCGTCCTCGGCCTTCTTCTGTTCTGCCAGCTCAGCCTGGACGTCGATCTTCTTCGGCGCGGAGAAGTGCCCGTCGTTCGAGGTCGGGATGCCGGAGGCCGCCTGCGCGACCGCACCACCGAGACCCTCGAGAGCCTTGCCGATCTCCGACGGCACGACCCAGACCTTGTTGGCGTCGCCGCGGGCGATCTGCGGGAGCATCTGCATGTACTGGTAGGACAGCAGCGCCTGGTCCGGCTCACCGGCGTGGATCGCGTTGAAGACAGTGGTGATCGCCTGCGCCTCGCCCTCGGCACGCAACATCTGCGACTGCCGATCTGCCTGGGCGCGCAGCACAGCGGCCTCGCGTTCGCCCTGGGCGCGTAGGATCGCCGACTCCTTCTCACCACCGGCCGACAGGATCTGGGACTGCCGCTGGCCCTCGGCCAACAGGATCTGGGCCCGTTTGTCGCGCTCGGCCCGGGCGCCCTTCTCCATCGCGTCGCGGATGGTGGGCGGCGGATCGATGGCCCGCAACTCGACCCGGTTGACCTTGATCCCCCACTTGCCGGTGGCCTCGTCGAGCACCACGCGCAGCTTGCCGTTGATCTCCTCACGGCTGGTCAGCGTCTGTTCAAGATCAAGTCCGCCGATGATGTTGCGCAGAGTCGTCATCGTCAGCTGTTCGATCGCCCGCACGTAGTCCTGCGCCTCGTACGCGGCCCGCACCGGATCGATCACCTGGAAGTAGATCACCGAATCGATGTTGACCATCAGGTTGTCCTCGGTGATCACGCCCTGCGGCGGGAACGGCACGACGACCTCGCGCATGTCCATGCTGTAACGGACCCGGTCGACGAACGGCACCAACAGGTGCGGTCCGGGCGGAAGTGTCCGGTGGAACTTGCCCAGGCGCTCCACCACCGCCACCCGCTGCTGCTGGATGATCCGGATCGCGCTGCCCAGCACGATGATCAGCACGATGATGACGATGATCAACGCGATAATGCCGCCCATGGCACTCCTTCGGAGATTGTCGACTTCCAGCCTACGGGGTGGGAAGCTCACCGTACCTGGGATAGACGACGGCGATCGGCCCGTCGATCGCGTACACCTCGATCTCGGTGCCCTTCGTGATCACCGTGTCGGGCGTGTACACCCGCGCCGTCCAGGTCTGTCCGTCGACCTTGATCTCGCCACTCTGGGTGGTGATGTCGGTGGTGGCCAGGCCACTGCTGCCGACCATCTTGTCGGCCGACGACCGGTAGCCGGGCAGCTGGTGCACCCGCTTCATTAGTGTCGGCCGGGCCACTGCCAACATCCCGACCGAGACGCCGGCGGCGACCAGGATCTGCAGCCACCACAACTCCGGAAAAATGGCACCGACCACCGCCCCGGCGACCGCACCGACGGCGATCATGATCAACACAAAGTCCAGGGACAGGATCTCGGCGACCCCGAGCAGGACGGCCAGCGTCAGCCACAGTGCCCAGGGGTTGTCGCCGAGCCAGTCCGTCAAGTTCATCGGCATCGGATCACCCCGTTGTCTGTCTTACCGTCCATAGTGCCAGCCGCTACCCAGCGCGAGCCGCGAACCGGCCGCGGTCCTCGGACAGCTCGAGCCGCAGATCGAAGGTTTCGCTCAGTGTCTCGGCCGTCAGGGTCTCCGCCACTGGACCGGCAGCGACCACCGAGCCGCCCTTGAGCAGCATGGCGTGGGTGATACCGGCGGGGATCTCCTCGACATGGTGGGTGACCAGCACGGTCGCCGGTGCGTATGGGTCGGTGGTGAGCTGGGACAGGGTGCGCACCAACCCCTCCCGGCCGGCAAGATCCAAACCGGCGGCCGGCTCGTCGAGCAGCAGCAGTTCGGGGTCGGTCATCAGCGCACGCGCGATCTGCACCCGCTTCTTCTCGCCCTCACTCAGCGTTCCGAACGTCCGGTCGGTCAGCGACTGGATGCCGAGTTGGGCGAGCAGCTGATCGGCCCGCTGGTGATCCAGTTCGTCGTAGGACTCCCGCCACCGGCCGATCACCGCGTACCCGGCGGACACAACCACGTCATGCACGCGCTCGCTGCGCGGGATCCGTTCGGCCAGCGACGCGGAGGTCAGACCGATCCGCGGCCGGAGTTCGAACACGTCGACCGTGCCGAGCACCTCGCCCAGCAGACCGGCAACACCCGAGGTCGGGTGGATCTGGGCGGAGACCACCTGCAGCAAGGTGGTCTTCCCGGCTCCGTTCGGTCCGATGATGACCCAGCGTTCCGCCTCGTCGACCGTCCAGCTGATCTTGTCCAGCAAGGTCGCGCCGCCCCGGACGATGGTGACTTCAGCGAGGTCGATCACGGCTGCCATGAAGGAGAACTTACAGGCGTGACGTACCGTGTTTTGGTGCACCTGCCCTCCGTCCGCCTGGCAAGTCATCTCAACGCGTTGATCCACCGCGCCATGAGCGCCGAGGTGGCTGCCCACGAGATCATCGAACCGGACGTCGCCCATCACGTCATCGACTCAGACGGCCGGCTGGGTTTGCTGCCGCTGAACGCGCATCCGCTGGAGACCGCGCTGCCCGTGCTCCGGATGGCCGAGCGGGACAGCTGGGCGCTCGCTCTTCCACTTCCCGGTGCGTTGGGGCCGCTACGTGGGCCGCGAGGCTTCAACGAGGCCGCCCTGGAGGCCGGCGAGGCGGTGATCGGCGTCACTGCCGGTGTCGGGTTGGTGCCGACCCGGATCGGTCCCGCAGTGCAGTGGCGGGTGTTCGCCGCCGAACGGCCCTTCACGACGCTGACTCCGTACGACGCCGAGCGCGCCCTGAACGAGGTGGTGCTGGAGGCCGCCCGGACGCTGAGCAATCTCGAGGTCGCGGCCGGGACCCGGCCGCGGGAGGAGCGATCGCTGCGGCTGGCACCGGGTTATCCGAGTCGGCAACTGGCTACGGCGGAACGGGCGGCCAGGCTGCTGCGGGCCGCCGATGCCGCGTTGGCCGACGACGGCGGGGCGATCTCGGTCTTCGAGGCTGATCAGCGTGGCACTGTCCTGCGCCGGCTGCGGGCGGCCGCCAGCGATGCGCTGTGCGCCGCGGTGAGCTTCCCGCCCGGCCCGCAGTCATCGGTCGGCTGAACGACGGCGGGATTCACCTCGGCATTCAGCCAGGTTCGGTCGGCGGGCCGGCGATCTCGTCGCCGTGGCGGTGCGCGACCTTCCAGCCGCCGTCCTCCCAGCGGTAGATCTGGGTCGCGCGCAGCGTGTAGGCGCGCGGCTTCCCGTTGACCGAGGCCGCGGTGTGTTCCAGCCCGACGGTGTACGCCATTCGGCCGACGACGTCGAAGGCCTGCAGGTCGAAGTCGTAGGCCGCGCAGTCGGAGAAGCTGTCGCCGAGTGTCGCGAACAGCTCGTCGATCCCGGCCTGCCCGTGCGCGTCTCGCCAGGCGCCGAGCACGCTCACCGGTTCACGGCGCGACCACAGGGCCCGACGCGGGCCGGCATCGCCGTTGTGCAGCGCCAGCTCCGCCTGGTAGAGCGGGCCCCGCACCCAGTTCAGGAAGCCGTCCCGGTCCGGGGCCGTATTGTCGTCCACGGTTTCGACGCTAGACCCGCGACAGGGCGCCTGGGTGTGGAGTCGGAAACCGCCGCTCCCCCGCTCTCAGGCGCCCATCTTCTGCATGCCGCCGTCGACGTGGATCATCTCGCCGGTGGTCTTGGGGAACCAGTCCGAGAGCAGCGCGACGGCGGCCTTGGCGGCCGGCGTGATGTCCTTGGCGTCCCAGCCCAGCGGTGCGCGGTCGGCCCACAGTCCGTTGAACTGGTCCGAGCCCGGGATCGCCTTCTTGGCCAGGGTGTCCAGTGGCCCGGCCGAGACCAGATTGACCCGTACGCCGTCGGGACCGAGGTAGCGCGCCAGATAGCGGGACGTCGACTCGAGTGCCGCCTTGGCGACGCCCATCCAGTCGTAGACCGGCCAGGCGACGGTGGCGTCGAAGTCGAAGCCGACCACGGCAGCGGTCTCGCCGAACAGCGGCTTGCAGGCCATGGTCAGTGAGGCCAGCGAATACGCCGAGACCTGCAGGGCCGTGGACACGTCCGGCCAGGGGGTGGACAGGAACCCGCCGCCGAGGGCCGTCTCCGGGTTGGCGAAGGCGATCGCGTGCACGACTCCGTCGAGGCGGTCGACGTGCTCGCGGAGCGCGGACTCCAGACCGGCCAGATGCTCCTCGTTGGTGACGTCGACCTCGAGTAGCACCGGCTCGGGGTCGAGTTTCCGGATCACCCGCCGGGTCAGGCTCATCGCGCGGCCGAAGTTGGAGACGAGCACGGTCGCCCCCTCCTGCTGCGCGATCCTGGCGGTGTGGAAGCCGATCGACGTGTCCAGGGTGACGCCGGCCACCAGGATGTTCTTGCCCTCAAGGATTCCCACGTTGCTTACCTCTTTCCGTGGCGTCTCAGTGGCCCATGCCCAGGCCGCCGTCGACCGGGATCTGTGCGCCGGTGATGTAGCCGGCCTGGTCGCCGGCCAGGAACTCCACTGCCGAGGTGACGTCGGCGACGTCGCCCAGCCTGCCGACCGGAATCTGTTTCTTGTAGCCGGCGACCAGGTCCTCAGACAGCTCGGCCGTCATGGCGGTCTCGATGAAGCCGGGTGCGACGACGTTGGAGGTGACGCCACGGGAGCCGACCTCGCGGGCCAATGACCTGGCCATGCCGAGCAGGCCGGCCTTGGACGCGGCGTAGTTGACCTGTCCGGCCGAGCCCAACAGGCCGACCACCGAGGAGATGAAGATGATCCGCCCGAAGCGCTGCCGGATCATCGGCCGCACGGCCCGTTTGGCCACCCGGAAGGCGCCGGTCAGGTTGGTGTCGATCACCGTCTGCCAGTCCTCGTCCGACATCCGCAGGACCAGCGTGTCGCGGGTGACCCCGGCGTTGGCGACCAGGATCTCGACCGGACCGTTCGCCTCCTCGATCTGGCTGAACGCGGCCTCCACCTGACCGGGGTCGGTGATGTCGCACTGCACGCCGAGCACGCCGGTGGGTGCCTCGCCGCTGCGCGAGGTCGACGCCACCCTGTGGCCGGCGGCTGCGAACCGCTCGACGATCGCCCGCCCGATGCCCCGGCTGCCCCCGGTCACCAGCACACTTCTCGACCCGACGGTCGGCCCAACGCTTGGCTCAGTCACGCGGGTCACCGTAGCGGATTGCTGAGCGTAAGCTGGGCCGGGTGAGGTCAGCAGCACGCGGGTCGCGCGAGCGCATCGTGATCACCGACGCCCAGGAGGGCTCCAGCGCTGACCTCAAACAACGACAGATCCGGTACGCGATCACCATGGGGTTCCGGGTGGTCTGCTTCATCTCGATGCTCTGGGTGCCCAGTCCGTGGCGTTGGTTCCTGCTCGGCGCGGCGATCGTGCTGCCGTACATAGCCGTGATCTTCGCCAACCAGGCGGACCAGCGGACCCGGCACGGCCATTTCGAACACGGCGGCCGGGAGCTGGAGAACCATCACCGGAAAGAGTTGGATGAGTGAGCTGATCTGCTCGGCCAAGGGCTGCCAGCAACCGGCGGGCTTCGACCTCGGCTGGAACAACCCGAAGATCCATACGCCCGATCGGCGGAAACACTGGCTGGCCTGCCCCGAGCATCGTGAGTCGTTGGCGAAGTTTCTCAGTGCCCGCGGTTTCCTCCGCGAAGTCACCGAGCTCTGAAGCCGAGCTAGCCGCCGATGGCCGACATCGGCCGGTCCGGTTGCAGGAACGACGGATCGTCGATGCCGTGGCCGGGGAGCTTCACCGCGACCGCGGAGACCCACTGGTCGGCGATCTGCTCGTCGGTCGCACCGCTGCGCAGCGGCGTCCGAAGATCCTGCTCGGTGCGGGCGAAGAGGCAGTTGCGCAACTGCCCGTCCGAGGTCAGCCTGACCCGGTCGCAGGCACCGCAGAAGGGTTGGCTGACTGCGGCGATGACTCCCACCCGATGGTCCGTCCCGGCGATCCGGAACAACTCCGCCGGCGCGCTGCCCCGGGCGGCACGGTCCTGGGGATCCTCCGCCAGGCTGAACTCGGCCGACAGCTGCTCGAGGATCTCTCCGGCGGTGATCATGGTCTGCCGGTTCCACCCGTGCTGGGCGTCCAACGGCATCTGTTCGATGAATCGCAGCTGGACGCCCTGGTCGATCGCCCACCGCAGCAACGGCAGCGCTTCATGATCGTTAATGCCGCGCATCAGCACGGTGTTGATCTTGACCGGCTGCAGGCCAGCCTGTTGGGCTGCCGCAATGCCGGCCAACACATCGTCCAGTCGGCGGCGCCGGGACAACCGGTGGAACGTCTCGGGATCAAGCGTGTCCAGCGAGATGTTGATCCGGTCCAGCCCGGCGTCCGCGAGCGCCTGAGCGCGACGGGCCAGCCCGATTCCGTTGGTGGTGAGGGCGATCCTCGGCCGGGTGGGCAGCGCGGCGATGCCGGCGACCAGCCGCTCCAGCCCCTTGCGGAGCAGCGGCTCGCCGCCCGTCAGCCGTACCGTCCGGATGCCCAGCAGCGACGTGCCGATCCCGATCAGCCGGAGGAATTCCCGGTCGGTGAGCACCTCGTCGTTCGGCAGCCACTCCAGACCCTCGGCCGGCATGCAGTAGGTGCAGCGCAGGTTGCAGCGGTCGGTCAGCGACACCCGCAGGTCCGTCGCGACCCGGCCATGCCGGTCCGCGAGAGGACGCGGGGTGGGCAGAAGCACCGAGCTCATGAACCGAGCCTACGCGTCGGGCCGCTTCAGGCCCCCGCCGGTGGGTCAACCGGTAACGATCCGGTCCGGGTGGGTGTAGACGTTCAGGGTGTCGCCGCGGGCGAAACCGACCAGCGTCAGACCGGCCCGGTCGGCGAGGTCGACGGCCAGCGAACTGGGCGCGGAGACAGCGACCAACGCAGGGATTCCGGCCATCACCGCCTTCTGGGTGAGTTCGAAGCTGGCCCGGCCGGAGACGACGAGCAGGCAGTCCCGGAGCGGCAGCAGTTCCGACCGCAGGGCGTGGCCGACGACCTTGTCGACAGCGTTGTGCCGGCCGACGTCCTCGCGTACGCAGATCAGGTCGCCGGCGGTGGTCAGCAGGCCCGCGGCATGTACGCCACCGGTCCCGGCGAAGAGCTGCTGCCGGCTGCGGAGCAGGTCCGGCGCCTCCGCGATGAGTTCGGCAGCGATCTCCGGACCGGGCTCCAGCGGCTTGGCCGCGCGGCCAAGTACCTGGTCGATCGACGTCGTGCCACAGATCCCGCAGGCGCTGGTGGTCAGCACGTTGCGCCGAAGACCGGGGTCGGGTACTCCCACTCCGGCGGCGAGATCGACGTCGATCACGTTGTAGGTGTTCAGGCCGTCCGGTCCCGCGCCGTCGCAGTAGCGCGCCGTCGTGATGTCGGCGGCGGCCTGGATGATCCCCTCGGCGAAGCACCAGCCGTTCACCAGGTCGATGTCGTGTCCGGGAGTGCGCATCGTCACGGCGAACGATTCGCCACCGAGCCGGATCTCCAGCGGCTCCTCGACAGCGAGCCGGTCGCTGCGCGGCGACCAGCCGTCCGATGTCAGTCTGCGGACCAGGTGCTGACGAGCCGCCCGTGCCATGGGGCAATCATGTCACCATGGATCTGAACTCGGATTTGACCGCCTGGCTTGAGTCGTTGGCCGAAGAGTTGGAGTTGTCCGATCTCGACCTGGACGACGATTCGGTGCACACGGTCCTCGACCTGGCCCGGGATGCCGCCCATCACGTCGACCGGCCGGCTGCGCCGTTGACCACCTTCCTGGTCGGTGTGGCGGTTGGCCGCGGTGCGTCCCTCGGGTCGTCCGCGGCGAAGGCCACCGCACTGGCCGTGGGCGAGGCGTAACTACACTCGTCTGGTGTCGCAGTCCGAGCCGCATCCCGAGCCGAAACCCGAACCCAAGCGCCCACTCTGGGTGCGTTGGCTGGCACTGACCCTGTTCGTTGCGGTCCTGGGTGTTGCGTTCGTCAACCTCGGTGAGTGGCAACTGCGCCGGCTGCACGAGCGCCGCGCCGACAACCAGGTGATCCGAGCCAACGAGGCTGCCCCGGTCGCCGACTTCGACCAGGTGTTCACCCACCCGATCGGCGACGCCGACGAATGGCGGCGGGTGCGGGTCACGGGCACCTTCGAATCCGGCCGGCAGTACATCATCCGCTACCGGCAGAACGGCGACGCCGACGGCTATGAGGTGGTCACCCCGCTGCGCACCGACAGCGGCAGGACCGTGTTGATCGACCGCGGCTTCGTCGGCCTGGACGGTGGTCAGCAGATCCCGAACACGGCGCCGGCGCCACCGTCCGGGCCGGTGACCATCGTCGGTCGGGTGCGGCAGAACGAGACCGGCCGGAGCGGGGCCATCGTTCCGGTCGACGGGCACGCGCGGTCGATCAACTCCGACAAGATCGCCGCCGATCTGCGCACGCCGGTGGTCAACGGCTACGTCGACACCCTGTCGATGGATCCGAGGGACACCATCACGGCGCAGGTCATCGAACTGCCCGAACTCAGTGACGGACCGCATTTCTGGTACGCGGTGCAGTGGTTCATGTTCACCGGCATGGGTGCGCTGGGGGTCGTGGTCTTCATCCGCGGTGATCTTCGTGACCGGCGCGAGCGCAGGGAACGAGCATGGCAGGATCAACCGCATGGATCTGCAGCTCACTGACCGGGTCTTCATCGTCACCGCGGCCAGCAGCGGTCTGGGCCGCGCCTGCGCAGCGGCACTGGTCGCCGAGGGCGCCAAGGTCGTCCTGGTCGCCCGGCGCAGCGAGATGCTCGCCGAGGTGGTGACCGAGCTCGGCGCCGAGTCCGCCGTGTCCCTGACCGCCGATCTGGCCGACCCGCAGACCGCCGAACGCGCGGTCCGGACGGCCCTCGACGGTTTCGGTCGGTTGGACGGCGCGCTGATCAGCGTGGGCGGTCCGGCGGCAGGTCCGGTGGTCAAGCTCTCCGATGATCAGTGGCGCGACGCATTCGAGTCGGTGTTCCTCTCCGCGTTGCGGGTGGTCAGCTCGGTGATCGAGAACAGCACCGCGCCCGATCCCGCGATCGCCGTCGTGCTGTCCACCTCGGTGAAATCGCCGATCGGCGGCCTGTCCGCGTCCAACGGCCTGCGGCCCGGGCTGGCAATGTTGATCAAGCAACTCTCCGACGAGCACGGGCCGGACGGTCTGCGGATCAATGGGCTGCTGCCGGGCCGGATCGACACCGATCGGGTGAAGCACCTCGACTCTCTTTCGCCCGATCCGGCGGCTGCCCGGGCCAGCGGCGAACAGTCCATTCCGCTGCGTCGCTACGGTGACCCGGCCGAGTTCGGTCGGGTTGCTGCCTTCCTGCTCTCGCCTGCTGCCTCCTACGTCACCGGCAGCATGATCGCCGTCGACGGCGGGGCGTTGCGCACCCTCTGACCCGGTCACCGGTCGGCCGCCTCCCGATGATCGACACCAGATGATCGACACGATCAGTGATCTGCTGCGCTGCCCGGTCTGTAGGCTGCCGTTCGCCGTTCAGCAGGCGGCCGTCCGGTGCGAGTCGGGCCACAGCTTCGATGTCGCCCGACAGGGCTATGTGAACCTGTTGACGAGGCCACCCCGGGGCGTCAACGCCGACACCGGAGAGATGATCGCGGCCCGCGACCGGCTGCTCTCCGCGGGGCACTACGCGCCATTGGCCGACCGGCTCGCGAGAGTCGCCTCGGAGGTCGTGCCGTCCGCGCCGGCGATGCTGGAGGCCGGCGCCGGAACCGGCTACTACCTGGACCGAGTGATCAACCGGCTGCCGGCTGCCCGCGGTGTGGGGACCGATCTCTCGCCGTACGCCTGCCGCCGGATCGCCCGGATCGATCGGGCCGGTGCGGTCGTTGCCGACACCTGGGCAGGGCTTCCGGTCCGCGACCAGGTGCTCGACCTGATCATGGTGGTCTTCGCTCCTCGGAACCCGGCCGACTTCGCCAGGATGCTGCGTCCTGGCGGCCGGTTGCTGATCGCGGCTGCCAACGGTGATCACCTGGCGGAGGTACGGCACCGGCTCGGCATGATCGACGTTCGGCCGGGCAAGTCCGAGACGCTGCGCACCTCCCTGCAGGAGTGGTACCAGGTCGAACACAGTGAGGAGGTCCGCGCGCAGTTGCTGTTGGACAGGTCCGCGCTGACCGATCTGGTGCTGATGGGCCCGACAGCGCACCATCGACCGGACGATCTGCCGGCCCGGATCGCGGCGCTCCCGGATCCGACAGCGGTCACCCTGTCGGTCGGACTGTCGACGTTCCGTCGGCGGCTTCGCTGAACTGGGTCCGATACAACTCGGCGTAGAGGCCGCCGACGGCCAGCAGCTGATCATGGGTGCCGGACTCAACGATCCGGCCGTGATCAACGACCAGGATCTGGTCGGCGTTGCGGACGGTCGACAGCCGGTGCGCGATCACCAGGCTGGTGCGGCCCTGCATGGCCTGGTCAAGGGCTCTCTGTACGGCCACCTCCGACTCCGAGTCCAGGTGGGCCGTCGCCTCGTCCAGGACGACGATCGGTGGCGCCTTCAGCAGCAGCCGGGCGATCGCCAGCCGCTGCCGTTCACCGCCGGAGAGTCGATAGCCGCGTTCCCCGACGACCGTGTCCAGGCCGTCCGGCAGCGTCGCCACGAGATCGCCGACCTGGGCCGCGTACAACGCAGCCATCAACGCGGCGTCGTCGGCTTCCGGCCGGGCGTAGCGGAGGTTGTTCCGGATCGTGTCGTGGAACAGGTGGGCGTCCTGGGTGACGTAGCCGATTGCCCGGTGCAGCGAATCCTGACGCAGTTCGCGGACGTCGGTGCCACCGACCCGGACCGCGCCCGACGTCGGATCGTAGAGCCGGGCGACGAGGTGGGTGATCGTCGTCTTGCCGGCGCCGGACGGGCCGACCAGAGCGACGGTCTGGCCCGGCCGGGCGACGAAGTCCACGTCGTACAGGACGGGGTTGTCCGGCCGGGACTCGGTCCTTGCGATCACCTCGAGGCTGGCCAGTGACACCTCCTCCGCCCGCGGATAGCTGAAGCCGACGTGATCGAATTCGACCGAAGGCGGCCCGCCGTACTGCGTCGCGTCCGGGCGGTCGTCGATCATCGGCGGCAGATCCAGCACCTCGAAGACCCGCTCGAAGCTGACCAGCGCCGTCATCACGTCGATCCTGACGTTGGTCAGCTGGGTGATCGGTCCGTACAGCCGGGCGAGCAGTCCGGCGAGCGCAGTCAGCGTGCCGACCGTCAACGAGCCCTGGATCGCGAACACCCCTCCGACGCCGTAGACCAGCGCAGTCGCCAGCGCGGCGACCAGGGTCAGGGCGGTGATGAAGAGCCGACCGTTCAGTGCGATTCGTACCGAGACGTCGCGCACCGCGCCGGCGCGGGAAGCGATCACCTCGTGCTCGTCCCGCTGCCTGCCGAACAGCTTGACCAGCAGCGCCCCGCTGACGCTGAAACGCTCCGTCATCGCCTCGGACAGTTCGCCGTTCAGCTGCATCTGTTCCCGCGTCATCCCGGCGAGCCGGCGGCCCATCAGCCGGGCCGGGATGACGAAGATCGGCAGCAGCACCAGCGCGGCAAGCGTGAGCGGCCAGCTGAGCAGCAGCATGGCGATCAAGGTGGTGATCAGGGTGATCGAGCTGGACACCACGGTGATCATCGTCGAGGTGAAGGCCTGCTGGGCGCCGATCACATCGGAGTTCAGCCGGGACACCAGTTTGCCGGTCTGGGTCCGGGAGAAGAAGGCGATCGGCATCCGCAGTACGTGGTCGTACACCTGGGTGCGCAGGTCGAAGATCAGGCCTTCACCGATCCGTGACGAGAGCCACCGCTGCACCACCGAGAGTCCCGCGTCGACGACGGCGAGAACGGCGACGAGGAGGGCGAGGCGGACCACGACGGCGGCGTCCCCGGCGAGTACGCCGCGGTCGATGATGGACTTGAACAACAGGGGCGGGATGACGCCGAGACCGGCGTCGACGACAACCATGATCAGCAGGCCGAGCACCTGCCAGCGGTATTCGCGGCCGAATCCGATGACCCGGCGGAGAAGCCCCTTGGACAGCCGATGATCCAGGACTTCACGATCATGTCGGGACATTCGCATCATGCTGAAGCCCGCACCGCGCATGCTCATGAGTCCCCAATGTAGGTCTCGATCGCCGGATCGCGACCACCATCTCGTAGTCGAACGTCTGGTACGCAAACACCTGGTACGCCAAGGCCCGGACACCTGGTGGGTGTCCGGGCCTTCGGTGGGCTGTGATCAGCTGTGACGCTCAGCGCTTCCGGGTGGTCTTCTTGGCCGCGGTAGCCTTCTTCGCGGTGGTCTTCTTGGCTGCCGGAGCCTTCTTCGCGGTCGTCTTCTTGGCCGCCGGGGCCTTCTTCGCGGCGGTCTTCTTGGCCGCCGGAGCCTTCTTCGCGGTCGTCTTCTTGGCCGCCGGAGCCTTCTTCGCGGCGGTCTTCTTGGCCGCCGGAGCCTTCTTCGCGGCGGTCTTCTTGGCCGCCGGAGCCTTCTTCGCGGCGGTCTTCTTGGCCGCCGGAGCCTTCTTCGCGGTCGTCTTCTTGGCCGCCGGAGCCTTCTTCGCGGCGGTCTTCTTGGCCGCCGGAGCCTTCTTCGCGGCGCCCCGGGTTGCGCCGCCGCGACCGCGCAGGTCGACGCCCGCCTCGGCCAGCACACCGTGTACGAAGCCGTAGGACCGTCCGGAGTCGTCGGCGATCGCGCGGATGCTCTTGCCTCCCGCGTAATCCCTCTTGTACTGGGTCGCCAACTTGTCGCGTTCGGCACCCGTGATCCGAGAACCCTTAGCTAGTGATGCCTTGGCCACTCTTCCTCCTGGATTCCAGTCATCAAGCGGGTACTCGATGACATGTCAGCACCATGACTTGTGATCAATGATCGCTGCTTCAAGATCAATGATCAATCATTTGTAGCATTCGGCGGGTCGTTTTGCGCAATTTCTTCGCCATGATCACTGATCATGACCGCCGTATCGGTGCAGCAAGATCGACAACCAGGGGAAATGATCACTATTTGTAGTGATCGTTTCAGCCATGATCACCGGCTGGTGATCACGCCAGGGTGATCAACTCGGCGTAGTCGGGGGTCCACAGATCCTCGGTGCCGTCCGGCAGGACGAGCACCCGGTCGGGTTCCAGCGCCTCCACCGCTCCCTCGTCGTGGGTGACCAGGACGATGGCTCCGACGTAGGACCGGATCGCGCCGAGGATCTCTTCTCTGGAAGCGGGATCGAGATTGTTGGTGGGCTCGTCGAGCAGCAGGACATTGGCGCTGGAGACCACCAGGGTGGCCAATGCCAGGCGGGTCTTCTCCCCACCGGACAGTACGCGGGCCGGCTTGTCGACGTCGTCCCCGGTGAACAGGAACGAGCCGAGCACCTTGCGGACATCGGTCTCGTTGAGGTCCGGTGCCGCAGTCTTCATGTTCTCCAGCACCGTGCGGTCGATGTCGAGAGTTTCGTGCTCCTGGGCGTAGTAGCCCAGCTTGAGTCCGTGGCCCGGATGCACCTGGCCGGTGTCCGGGTCGGCCAGTCCCGCCAGGATCCGCAACAGGGTCGTCTTGCCCGCGCCGTTCAGGCCCAAGATCACCACTCGACTGCCGCGGTCGATTGCCAGATCGACGCCGGCGAACACCTCGAGCGACCCGTAGGCCTTGCTCAGACCCGACGCGGTCAGCGGTGTCCGACCGCTCGGTGCCGGTTGGGGCAGCTTGATCTTGGCCACGCGATCTTGGACTCGTTCGGCCTCGAGGCCGTCGAGCATGCGCTGCGCGCGGCGCGCCATGTTCTTCGCGGCAACCGCTTTCGTGGCCTTGTGACCCATCTTCTCGGCCTGGGCGAACAGCCGGTCAGCCTTGCGTTCGGCGTTCTTGCGCTCCCGACGGCGGCGCTCCTCGTCGGTGGCCCGCTGTTGCAGATAGCGCTTCCAGTTCATCGCGTACACGTCGAGGACGGCCCGATTTGCGTCGAGGTGGAACACCTTGTTCACCGTCTGCTCCAGCAGGTCGGTGTCATGGCTGATCACCATCAGGCCGCCGGGATAGTTGATCAGGTAGGAGCGCAGCCAGGCGATCGAGTCGGCGTCCAGGTGGTTGGTCGGCTCGTCGAGCAGCATCGTCTCCGCACCGGAGAACAGGATCCTGGCCAGTTCGATCCGCCGCCGCTGCCCGCCGGACAGCGTCCGCAGCGGCTGGTTGAGAACACGGTCCGGCAGTCCAAGGTTGCTGGAGATCCTGGCGGCTTCGGCCTCGGCCGCGTAGCCGCCCGCGGCGCTCAGTTCAGCGTCGATGCGGGCATATCGTTCCATCGCCTTCTCCCGCACGTCGTCGTCGGCTGAGGCCATCTCCAGTTCGGTCTTGTGCAGCCGGGCCAGCACCGTGTCCAGCCCGCGGGCGGAGAGGATTCGATCTTTGGCCAGGATGTCGGGGTCGCCGGTCCGCGGATCCTGCGGCAGATAGCCGACGCTGCCGGTGTGGGTGATGGTTCCGGCAGCGGGCTGACCCTCGCCGGCCAAGATCCTGGTCAGCGTGGTCTTACCGGCGCCGTTGCGCCCGACGAGTCCGATCTTGTCGCCGGGTGCGACCTGGAACGACGCCTTCTCCAGCAACAGCCGGGCAGCGACCCGCACCTCGACATCCCGTACGACCAACACGCGTTTACGATCCCTCACTCGGCCGTACGGCCCAAATCCATTTCTGATCAGAGAGGTCCTGTTCGGACCCGGTTCTGATCAGCTTGTTCCGGTCAGACGTTGAAGCCGAGGGCCCGCAGCTGTTCGCGACCGTCCTCGGTGATCCGCTCCAGCCCCCACGGCGGCATCCACACCCAGTTGATCGTCGCCTTCTCCACCAAACCCTCCAGCGCCGAGGCCGTCTGGTCCTCCAGGACGTCGGTCAGCGGGCAGGCCGCGGTGGTCAGCGTCATGTCGATGGTGACCGCGTTGTCGTCCTCGACGTGTACGCCGTAGATCAGTCCGAGATCGACGACGTTGACCCCGAGTTCGGGGTCGACGACGTCCTTCATCGCCTCGGTCACATCCTCGACGGTGACGGCGGCGGTGCCGGCCTGTCCCGTCGTCGACAGATCATCGGGCAGGTTGTCGCGAACCAGGTCCGAGGGTCGGGTCTGTTCGGTCATGAGATCACCTTCTCTTCGGTCTGGATCTGTCCGGCCTGTGCCCGGATCACGGCGTCCTTGAACGCCGACCATCCCAGCAGGGCACATTTCACCCGGGCCGGGAACTTCGCCACGCCCAGGAACGCGATGCCGTCCTCGAGATCGGATTCGAGCGCGCCGGCGTCGGCACCCCCCTGGCTCTGCATCATCGCCAGGAACTCATCGTGCAACTGCAAGGTCTCGGTGATCGACTTGTCGCGGACCAGGCCGGCCATCACCGAGGTCGACGCCTGGGAGATCGAGCAGCCCTGGCCGTCGTAGGAGACATCGCCGACTTTCCCGTCGGTCAGGTGCACCCGCAGGGTCACCTCGTCCCCGCAGGAGGGGTTCACATGGTGAACCTCCGCCTCGTGCGGGTCCCGCAGACCGCTGAAGTGCTTGGCACGGTAATGGTCCAGGATGATCTCCTGGTACATCTCCTCAACGTCCATGCTCACGCGTGATCCACCCGTCATCGTTCGTCACTTGTCGAAAAAGGCCCTGGTGTAGTGCAACGCGTCCACCAGCTGGTCTATTTCGGCGGTGGTCGTGTAGAGGTAGAACGACGCACGGGTGCTGGACTGGATGCCGTACGCCTCGTGCAGCGGGCGGGCGCAGTGGTGCCCTCCGCGGACCGCGACGCCCCGGGAATCCAGCAGCTGGGCGATGTCGTGCGGATGGATCTGGCCGTACTTTCCTTCCAGGGTGAAGGAGATGGCACCGCCACGGTCCACCGGCCGGCCGCGACCATCGAGATCGGTCGGGCCCAGCACCGTCAATCCGTCGATCTCGGTCAGGGCCCGGAGGGCGTACCCGGTGATCTCCTGCTCGTGATCGGCGATGGCCTCCATGCCGATCGTGTCCAGGTAGTCGGCCGCAGCGGCCAGCCCGACGGCCTGCGCGATCGGCGGCGTGCCCGCCTCGAACCGGTGCGGCGGAGCGGCGTAGCTGGATCCGGTCATCCGGACGACCTCGATCATCTCGCCGCCGCCGAGGAAGGGAGGCAGTTCGGCGAGCAGGTCGTAACGGCCCCAGAGCACGCCGATGCCGGTCGGGCCGACCATCTTGTGCCCGGTGAAGGCGACCAGATCCGCACCAAGTTCCTGGACGCGGGTAGGCAGCTGCGGTACGCCCTGCGAGCCGTCAACGATCATCGTCGCGCCGACGGCGTGGGCCTGGTCGGCGATCTGCTTGATCGGGTTCAGCGTGCCGAGCACGTTGGACACCCAGGCCAGCGAGACGACCTTGGTGGAGGAGTTGATCAGGTTCTGCTCGGCGGCCTTGGCCAGATCCAGCCGACCGTCCGGCGTGACGTCGAACCAGCGCAGGGTTGCGCCGGTCCGTTGGCAGGCCAGCTGCCAGGGGACGATGTTGGAGTGGTGCTCCATCACCGAGACGACCACCTCGTCACCGGGCTTCAGCTGCGAGCCCAGCGTGTAGGCGCACAGGTTGAGCGCCTCCGAGGCGTTCTTGGTGAAGACGATCTCCTGCTCGCCGGCGGCGCCGATGAATCGAGCGATCCTGGCCCGGGAGTTCTCGTAGGCCTCGGTCGCCTCGGCGCCGAGCAGATGCATCGCCCGTGCGACGTTGGCGTTGTGGTTGAGGTAGTGATCATCGATCGTCTCGACCACGACCTGGGGCTTCTGCGAGCTGTTCGCCGAATCCAGGTAGGCCAACGGATACTTCCCGACCGTCCGGTCGAGGATCGGGAAGTCTCCGCGGATCGCATCGACGTCGAACGGGATCTCCGGCGCCTGGAGGAGGGCCATCAGACCTGCGCCGCCTTCGCTGCCTGCACGTAGCTGTCGTAGCCCTCGGCCTCGAGCCGTTCGGCCAGTTCCGGACCGCCCTGGTCGGCGACCTTGCCCGCGACGAAGACATGCACGTAGTCGGGCTTGATGTACCGAAGGATCCGCGTGTAGTGGGTGATCAACAGCACGCCGCGATCGCCCTGGGCGGTGTAGCGGTTGACGCCCTCGGAGACGATCCGGAGTGCGTCGACGTCCAGGCCGGAGTCGGTCTCGTCGAGAATGGCGAACTTGGGGTTCAGCAGCTCGAGCTGGACGATCTCATGACGCTTCTTCTCTCCGCCGGAGAAGCCCTCGTTGACCGAGCGGGAGGCGAATTCGGGATCCATCCGGACCCGGTCCATCGCGTCCCGGACCTCCTTGGCCCAGGTCCGCAGCTTGGGTGCCTCACCGTCGATCGCGGTCTTGGCAGAGCGCAGGAAGTTCGACACCGAGACGCCGGGGACCTCGACCGGATACTGCATGGCGAGGAAGAGACCGGCCCGGGCGCGCTGATCCGCAGTCAGGCCGACGATGTTCTCGCCGTCCAGCAACACCTCACCCTGGGTGATCGCGTACTTCGGGTGGCCGGCGATCGAGTACGCCAATGTGGACTTACCGGATCCGTTCGGGCCCATGATCGCGTGGATCTGGCCGGAGTCGATGGTCAGATCGACGCCCTTGAGGATCTCCTTGGCGCCGTCCTCGGTGTTGACCGAGACGTGCAGGTCGCGGATATCGAGAGTAGACATTGTGGTCGGGTTTCTCCTGGTGCTTCGGGGTGTGACTGTCGGTCCGGGATGTGTTCAGTTGAGCGGGTTCTCGACATCGATGTACACGTCGTCGTTCTCGATCTTGACCGGGTAGACGGCGACCGGTTCGGTGGCCGGCAGGCCGAGCGGCTCACCGGTCTTCAGGTCGAAGCGGGATCCGTGCATGTAGCACTCGATCTCGCCGTTGCCGACATCGCCCTCGCTGAGCGGGATGGCGGCGTGGCTGCATTCGTCGATCACCGCATAGATCTCGCCGCCGGAGTTGACGACGGCGATCTCCTCGCCGTCGACCTCGACCGCGACGGCGGATTCCGGCGCGACACTGGCGAGCGGGCAGGCCCTGACGAACGCCATCAGCCAAGCTCCTCCGCGCTGACCGCGTACGAGTCAGGGGTGCCGATGTTGATCGCCAACTCCTTCTCCACCGCCTGCATCAGACCGCGTTCGACCTCCGGAACGCCGATCTTTCCGATGATGTCGGCGAAGAAGCCGTGGACGACCAGTCGGCGGGCCTCGGCCTCGTCGATCCCGCGGCTCTGCAGGTAGAACAGCTGCTCGTCGTCGAACCGGCCGGTGGTCGCCGCGTGGCCGGCACCGAGGATCTCACCGGTCTCGATCTCCAGATTCGGTACCGCGTCGGCGCGGCAGCCATCGGTGAGCACCAGGTTCCGGTTCGACTCGTAGGTGTTGATGCCCTCGGCCGCCTTGCGGATCAGCACGTCGCCGACCCACACGGTGTGCGCCTTGTCGCCCTGCAACGCGCCCTTGTAGTCGACGTTGGAGACCGACCTGGGCTTGTTGTGATCGACGAAGAGCCGGTGCTCCAGGTGCTGGCCCGCGTCGGCGAAATACAGGCCGAGCAGGTCGGCCTCGCCGCCGACCGAGTCGTAGGCGAGCGACACGTTCAGCCGGACAAGATCACCACCGAACGACACTGCGACGTGCCGGAGCTGGGCGTCCCTGCCGACCAGCGCGTGCTGGGTGGAGTGATGGACGGCGTCGTCGGCCCAGTCCTGGATGGTGACCACGGTCAGCTGTGCCCCGTCCCCGAGGACGAACTCGACGGTGTCGGCGACGACGGCGGAGCCCTCGAAACGCAGCACAACCGTCGCGACAGAGAAGGGCTCGGCAACGATCACCGCGTGGCCGGCCGAGGCCGTGCCGGTGGACACACCCTTGTGCGACAGGATCGTGGCGCCGTCGACGACGGTGTCCTTCGGGATCGTGATCACGGTCGCCGTGCCGGCCGCCTGCCAGGCTCGCGCACTGATCCGGTCGGTCGGCACGTAGCCGCTGCTGCCGACCACCGGATCGTCGGCCGGGACCTCGCTCAGGGTGACGCCGTCGGCCAGGTCGGCGGAGAACTCGACGTTGCCCGGACCGAACGGTGCATCCTTGTGCAGCCCGGCCAGCCGCTTCAGCGGTGTGAACCGCCAGATCTCCTCCAGCCCGGTCGGCACCGGATGATCCTCGATCCGGAACGAGCCCCGCGGGTGCAGGTGGCTGGCCACCTTGTCGCTGGTCTCGATGGCGCCACTCAGGTTGTCCCGGGTCCGGTCGGCATCGGTCCGATCGGGATTCGGGGCAGCATCAGTAACAGTCACGTACGTCGCTTTCTGGCTTGTGATCTCTCAGGCGTGGTTTGGGGACGAGCGACGGGTGCGGTCAGCCGACCGCGCCCTCCATCTGCAGCTCGATCAGCCGGTTGAGCTCGATGGCGTACTCCATCGGCAGTTCCTTGGCGATCGGCTCGACGAAGCCGCGGACCACCATGGCCATCGCCTCGTCCTCCTCCATACCCCGGCTCATCAGGTAGAAGAGTTGATCTTCGCTGACCTTGGACACCGTCGCCTCGTGCGCCATCGACACGTCGTCCTCGCGGACGTCGACATAGGGGTAGGTGTCGGAGCGGCTGATCTGGTCGACCAGCAACGCGTCGCACTTGACCACCGACGCCGACCCGGCGGCACCCTCCTGGACCTCGACCAGACCCCGATAGGAGGCCCGTCCGCCGCCCCGGGCGACCGACTTGGAGATGATCGAGGACGAGGTGTTGGGGGCGCAGTGCACCATCTTGGAGCCGGCGTCCTGGTGCTGTCCCTCGCCGGCGAAGGCGACCGACAGCGTCTCGCCGCGGGCGTGCTCGCCCATCAGGTAGACGGCCGGGTACTTCATGGTCACCTTGGATCCGATGTTGCCGTCGATCCACTCCATGGTCGCGCCCGCCTCACAGGTGGCCCGCTTGGTCACCAGGTTGTAGACGTTGTTCGACCAGTTCTGGATCGTGGTGTAGCGGCAGCGGGCGCCCTTCTTGACGATGATCTCCACGACTGCGGAGTGCAACGAGTCCGAGGAGTAGATCGGCGCCGTACAACCCTCGACGTAGTGCACGTAGGCGTCCTCGTCGACGATGATCAAGGTCCGCTCGAACTGACCCATGTTCTCGGTGTTGATCCGGAAGTAGGCCTGCAGCGGAATCGAGACGTGCACGCCCTTCGGCACGTAGATGAAGGAGCCACCGGACCAGACCGCGGTGTTCAGCGAGGCGAACTTGTTGTCGCCGGCTGGGATCACGGTGCCGAAGTACTCCTCGAAGAGCTCCGGGAACTCCTTCAGCGCGGTGTCCGTGTCGAGGAAGACCACGCCCTGCTTCTCGAGCTCGGCGTTGATCTTGTGGTAGACCACCTCGGACTCGTACTGGGCGGCGACGCCGGCGACCAGGCGGGCCTTCTCGGCCTCCGGGATGCCCAGCCGGTCGTAGGTGTTCCTGATGTCGGCCGGCAGGTCGTCCCAGGTCGCCGCCTGCTTCTCTGTCGACCGGACGAAGTACTTGATGTTGTCGAAGTCGATGCCGGAAAGGTCGGCGCCCCACTGCGGCAACGGCTTGCGCTCGAAGAGCTTCAGCGCCTTCAGCCGGCGCTGCCGCATCCACTCCGGTTCGTTCTTCATCTCGGAGATGTGGGAGACGACCTCGGGGCCGAGTCCGCGTTGCGCCCTGGCGCCGGCCTCGTCGGAGTCGGCCCAGCCGAACCGATAACGCCCCAGGGCCTCCAGATGCTGGTCCTGGGTCTCACCGGTGCCGGCGATCCTGGCTGCTCGCGTATCAGTCAGCGGAGTGGTGCCGGGCTCTTGGACCTGGGTCATATCTCAGTTGCCTTCCGTTGCGATCGATTGCTGCTTCATGCGCTGCTTGACAAGTTCGGGATCGTGGGGGACGTGGGTGGTGCACACGCCGTCGCCGTGGGCGATGGTCGCCAGACGTTGGACGTGAACGCCAAGCAGCCGGGAGAACGTCTCCGTCTCCGCCTCGCACAGCTGCGGGAACTGCGCGGCGACGTGGGCCACCGGACAGTGGTGCTGACAGACCTGCTCACCGGCCACCGCAGGCTGGGTGGACGCCACATAACCCTCGTCGGAGAGGGCCGCCGCCAGGGCCTGCGCCGGCGTCAGCGGCTCGGCCTCCGCGTCCCGTTCGGCTCGCTCACGGATGCTCCGGTAACGGGCCTCGACGTCGACCATCCGGCTCCGCGCCAGTTCCGTGACCGCTTCGGCACCCCCGGTCCGGGTGAGCGCCTGCAGAGCCGCGATCGCCAGCTTGTCGTAGGCCTGGTAGAAGTCGGCACGGCCGGCGTCGGTCAGCTCGAAGACCTTGGCGGGACGCCCCCGTCCCCGAGCGCCGTAGATCCGTTGCTCCCGGGACGTGATCTGTCCCCGAGCGGCCAGTCCGTCCAGATGCCGCCGGATGGCGGCTGCGGTCAGCCCGAGCCTCTTGGCCAGGTCGGCCGCGGTGGACGGTCCGTGCTCGAGAATGGATTGGGCGACCCGCTGCCGGGTCGAGGCGTCCTCGGACCCAGCGTCGCCCGCAGCTGTCTCCAGCGGTGCGTTGCCTGGGTTTTTCACAACACCAGTGTGCTCTTATTACCCGGCCCACTTCAAGGAAGGGTTACCTAACCCTCTCCTGGGAATGACGCGGGTCCCCCGCCGGAATGACATTTCAGCAGTTCCGGTGCGGACCGGCGACTGCAGGGCCATCATGGCCCGAAGGGCCGGTGTCAGGGGATGCGCGCCGCGCAACACCGGCCGAGGGGGAATGACCAATGAAGGTTGTTTATCGCGTCATCGCGTACTTGATCGCGCTGGCCGTTGTCATCCAGGCGGCATCGATCGCTCTGGGATTCTTCGGGCTGACGACCTGGATCGAGAACGGCGGCACCCTGGACAAGGCGGCGGTCGAATCCGAGACCACGCAGTTCACCGGCGTCGGCGGTCTGGCGTTCCACGGAATGTCGGGGACGACGATCATCCCCGCACTGGGACTGTTGTTGATCATCTGCTCGTTCTTCGCCCGTTCGAAGGGCGCGATCACCTGGAGCCTGATCGTGTTCGGGTGCATCGCCGCGCAGGTGGCGCTGGGCATCTTCGCCCACGTCTTGTACCTCCTCGGTGCCGTGCACGGTCTGTTCGCCTTCGGCGTTCTGGGTGCTGCGGCCTGGGCCGGATTCCGGATCGGCCGGCCGGCACATGCGGCGGCCGCGGTGCCCTCGGCGACACCCCGGGTCGAGGTCAGTTAGCCGTTGACCTCTCGACGACGGCTGTGGCGGGTCGCCATCCCGGCGCTCGCCACTGCCGTGATTCTGCTGCCCGTGACCTGGCTCTGGGCCGACAGCCTGATGCCGTCGGCCTACTCGGTGATGGACATGGGTCGCCCCGATTACGGCGGCGGAACGACCGACCATGCACAGGGCTCCGGTCACGGCTCCGGCGTGCAGCACGCCGGTGTGCACCTGCCGGGGATGCGCAGCGTGACGGCGCTGACCACCGACCCGCACCGGAAGGCCGATGTCCGGGTCGACCTGGTCGCTCGTCGGCAGGACCTGCGGATCGGTGGCCGGACGATGCCCGGCTACACCCTGAACGGGAGTTCGCCCGGCCCGATGATCACCGCTGTGCAGGGACAGTTGATCGAAGTGCACCTGCACAACGCGTCGGTGCCCGACGGCGTCACCCTGCACTGGCACGGCATCGACGTGCCCAATGCCACCGACGGCGTGGCCGGCGTGACCCAGGACGCCGTCGGCGTCGGCCACGACTTCGTGTACCGGTTCGTCGCCGATCACGCGGGGACGTTCTGGTACCACTCGCACCAGGTGTCGCACGTCCAGGTGATCGGTGGCCTGCTGGGTCCGTTGGTGATCAGGCCGAGGACGCCCGCCGTCGACGTCCGTGACGTCACCGCGGTGGCCCACGTCTACTCAGGGATCCGCACGATCAACGGTCGGCCGGGTGATCTCGGTGTACCGGCACCGGCCCGACAGCTGGTACGGCTCCGCGTGATCAACACCGACAACGGCCAGTTGCAGGTCTGGTCGACGCTGCCCTACCGGGTGTTGGCGATCGACGGCCGGGACGTGCACGGGCCGACGCCGATCACCGGACGCGTACTGACCGTGCCTGCCGGCGGTCGTGCCGATCTTTCGCTGGTCGTGCCGGCCACCGGCGCCGGCAGGGTCCGGCTGGGATCCTCGACCTCGGTGATCATCGGCAGCGGAACTGCGCCGACCGTGGCGCAGCCGACCGCCGCCGTCGACCTGTTGCACTACGGGAGTCCGGCGGCGACGGCGTCTGCCACCGGGCTGCTCTTCGACCCGTCGGGAGTGGATCGGCGCTTCCGCTACGACATCGGCCGGCGACCCGGTTTCGTGAACGGCAGACCTGGCCTGTTCTGGTCGATCAACGGACACCTCTATCCCGACGTGCCGATGTTCATGGTGGGTGAGGGCGAGGTCGTCAGAATGATCATCAGCAATCACAGCGGCGACGTCCACCCGATGCACCTGCACGGTCACCATGGGTTGGTGTTGTCCCGCAACGGCGTTGCCGCCACCGGATCACCCTGGTGGATCGACTCCCTGAACGTCAGCGACGGCGAAACCTATGTGATCGCGTTCCGCGCCGACAATCCCGGAATCTGGATGGATCACTGCCACAACCTGAAGCATTCCGCCCAGGGCATGATCGGGCATCTGATGTATGCCGGCGTCAGCACGCCGTTCATGATCAGGGGCACCAACGACAACCAACCGGAGTGACCGTCGATCAGCCGGCCAGGATCTCACCGAGATCGAAGTTGACCGGCTCGTCCAGCTGTTGGTAGGTGCACGACTCCGGCGTCCGGTCGGGGCGCCAGCGGTTGAACTGGGCAGTGTGCCGGAAACGGTTGCCCTCCATGTGCTCGTAGCGCACTTCGACGACGCGCTCCGGGCGCAACGGCACGAAGGACAGGTCCTTGCCGGCACTCCACCGGCTGCCCTCAGCATTGCGTGGGGTCCGGTTGCCCTCCAACTGCTTGGCCCAGTCCCATGGATGATCGTCGAAGGTCGTCACCCACGGCTGCAACTCGACGAAGAGCTCCTTGCGGCGAGCGGCCGGGAAGGCGCCGATCACCCCGACCGAGAGCAGACTGCCCGGTTCGCCGTAGCGGCCGTCGGAGTCGTAGAGGCCGAGCAACAGCGAGCCGATCGCGTCCGGGCCGCTCTTGTGGGTGCGATAGCCGGCCACCACGCAGTCCGCGGTGCGCTCGTGTTTGATCTTGAACATCACCCGCTTGTCGGGCTGGTACGGCAACTGCTGTGGCTTGGCGACCACCCCGTCCAGTCCGGCTCCCTCGAACTCGTTGAACCACTGCTCGGCGAGCCGAGGGTCCGATGTGATCGGCGTCAGATGGATCGGTGCCGGCGTGTCGGAGAGAACGGACTCCAACGCCGCACGGCGCTCGGCGAACGGTCGACCGCTGTACCCGTCCTCGCCGAGCGCGAGCAGATCGAACGCCACGAACCGCGCCGGTGTCGTCTCCGACAACATCTTCACCCGGCTCGCCGCGGGGTGGATCCGCTGTTGCAGTTGATCGAAGTCCAGCCGGTCACCGGATGCTCCGATCATGATCAACTCGCCGTCCAGGACGCACTTGTCCGGTAGCAGCTCGCGGAAGGCTGCCACCATCTCGGGGAAGTACCGGGTCATCGGGCGCTCGTTGCGGCTGCCGATCTCGATCTCGTCACCGTCCTTGAAGATGATCGATCGGAATCCGTCCCACTTGGGCTCGTAGCTCAGGTCACCGGTCGGGATCGTCTTCACCGATTTCGCCAGCATCGGCGAGACCGGCGGCATCACGGGCAGGTCCATGACCCAACCGTAGGGGACGTTGCGGTCGGGTGGGGCCAGTCAGTTCCTCGGGTGTCCGGCCGGGCAGCAGCAGGGAGAGCAGGGCTCCGGCGGCGGCGAAACCGACTGCCCACCAGAACGACTGCTGGAAGGCCCCGGACGCAGCCGCAGCGCTGTGCGCTCCGGTCGCGGCACCGGCCAGGATGACCGTCAGGGCCGCCGCGCCGAACGAGCCACCGACCTGGCTGGCGATCCGGCTGATGATCGAGGCATCGGCAATCTCGGCGCGGTCAAGTCCGCGGAAGGCCAGCGCCATCAGCGGCAGGGTGACGGCGCCCAGTCCGAACCCGCGGACCAGCAGGCGAGCATCAACCAGGCGTAACCGCCGGCCCGGCCGACATTGGACAGCCCGTAGAGAACGCCGACCACTAAGCCTGGATCCACCGATGGGCTGGACCGGTTGAGCGCGTCGTGAAGTGAGAATGCCCTTGCGTGTTGGGAAGATCGGACTTGTCTAGGGCACGACTTTCACCATCACGAAGGGCATCTCGTAGATGCAACTGTCTCATACCCGTCCGGTGGCTGTCGCGGCCTTCGATGATCCGAATCTCGTGTCGTCGGCTGGGCTGGTCCCGTTGCTTCGGCTGGCCGAGAATGTCGGTCTGCGTGGGCTGGCTGATGAGTTCCTGACGGTGCCGACCGATAAGGGTGCTCATGCCGGTTTGAAGGTGTCCTCGCTGGTGGCCGGGATGGTCGCCGGCGCTGACAGCATCGATGACATGGCCATCCTGCGTCATGGCGGGATGGGCAAACTCTTCGAATCCGGTTATGCACCATCGACGCTGGGCTCCTTTCTGAGGTCGTTCGCGTTCGGCCACGTCCGCCAGCTCGACGCCGTCGCATCCAGGGTCCTGACCGGCCTAGCCGGTCAGACTCCGGTCGTCGCGGGGATCGATGAGTACGCGGTGGTCGATATCGACGACTCGATCATCGAGGTCCACGGATATGTCAAGCAGGGTTCGGGATACGGCTACTCAGGAGTCCGCGGGCTGAACGCATTACTGGCAACGGTCACCACCGGGCAGTCGGCGCCGGTGATCATCGGTCAACGGCTCCGCAAAGGCTCGGTCGGATCACCGCGTGGCGCGGGCCGGATGATCAGCGACGTGCTGGCCACGGTCGGCAAACTCCGATCAGGCCAAGCCGGCCGAGATCAGCCATGGCGGCCGGTGCTGGTGCGGGCCGACTCGGCCTTCTACGGTCATCCGACCATCGGGTCGGCGGTCCGGGCCGGCGCCGACGTGTCGGTCACGGTGCGACAGACCAGCACCATCAAGGCCGCGATCGCGACTATCGACGATCAATCCTGGACTCCGATCGAATACACCGACGCCGTCTTCGACCCCGCCACCGGGCGGTGGATCTCGCGGGCCGAGGTCGCCGAGATTCCGTTCACTGCGTTCGCTTCCCAGGCGACCAAGCGGCAAATCAGTGGCCGGCTGGTCGTGCGGCGCATTCCCGACCTGAACGCGGTCCCGGGCCAGGGATCACTGTTCGACAGCTGGCGGTTCCACGCCTTCTTCACCACCACCAGCCCGGACCTGCTGGACACCGTGGCCGCCGACAAAACCCATCGCGGGCACGCGATCATCGAGAACGTTCACGCCGACCTGAAGAACTCCGCGCTGGCCCACCTACCCTCGGGAAAGTTCACCGCCAACGCTGCCTGGTTGGTCTGCGCGGTGATCGCGTTCAACCTGACCCGTGCCGCCGCCACGATCACCGGACCCGATCTCGCCAAATCAACCACGGCCACCATCCGCCGCACCCTGATCAGCGTTCCAGCTCGGATCGCATCCTCGGCCCGAAAACTCCGACTCCACCTCCCAACAGCCTGGCCCTGGCACACCGCCTGGACCACCCTGTTCGACCGGGTCAGCGACCCGCCGCCAAACTGACCCTTGACCACCTGCCGAGCACCGGCCCAACCCGAACACGTGGAACACGCCCTACAGCGAGGCCGGGCGACCAGCAGCGCCCGAACGACGAATCACCCGACCAAGATCAACACCGGCGCACGATCCAGCCCATCGGTGGATCGAGGCTAAGGACAGCTGCCTGATCCCTCGACCGCGGAACGACCCCGACCGCTGTACGACCAGTTGTAGTAGAAGACGCCTCCAGCCGTACACTCGTCGCGTGTCATCCCCAGCGCTACAGGTCGACGCGCTCGGTGTCTCCTTCTCCGGACGACCCGTGCTCGATGACCTCTCCCTGCAGGCCAGGACCGGCGAACTGACCGCCGTCCTCGGCCCCAACGGGGCCGGAAAGACCACGCTGATGCGGGTCTGCGCAGGGTTGATCCGCCCCGACCATGGCACCGTGTCGGTGCTCGGTCGGCCTCCGGGCAGTGCCCCGGCCGCAGCCCGGATCGGCATGATGCCGCAGAGCACCGGCGCCTGGTCCGGCATCCGCCCGTTGGAACTGCTGCGTTACCTGGCATCCCTGTACGCCCACCCGCTGGACGTCGAAGTCCTCGCCGAGCGGCTCGGCCTGCACTCGCTGGCCAGGACCACATATCGGCGACTGTCCGGCGGCCAGCAGCAGGCGGTCAACCTGGCCGGCGCGCTGATCGGCCGCCCGGAACTGGTCTTCCTCGACGAGCCGACGGCCGGCATGGATCCGCACGCCCGGAGAGCCACCTGGGACCTGCTGACCGAGTTGGGCCAGGCCGGGGTCAGCATCGTGCTCACCACGCACGCCATGGAGGAGGCGGCCGCCCTGTCCGACCGGATCCACATCGTCGACCGCGGCCACGTCACGGTCAGCGGCACCGTCACCGAACTGACCGCAGGCGGCGCAAGTCTCGAAGACGTCTTCCTGGCCAACACCCACGCGAGCATCGGATGACCAGCAACAAGACACTGGACTTCTCCCCTGCCCCGGGCGCCGCTCCGGCCGGGCGGCGGGTGCTCAGTCACGGCCTCACCGAGACCAGGCTGTTGGTCCGCAACGGCGAACAGTTGCTGCTGGCCTTGATCATTCCCGTGGCGATCCTGGTGGCAGCCCGGTTCCTGGAATCGGAGCTGCTGGGTGAGCAGCTTCCGGCATCCGTGCTGGCGCTTGCCGTCTGGTCGTCGGCCTTCACCTCGGTCGCGATCGCCACCGGCTTCGAGCGCCGCTACGGCGTCCTGGAGCGGCTGGCGGCGACACCGCTGGGCGGCAGCGGTCTGATCACCGGCAAGGCACTTGCCGTGATGATCATCGTTGTTACGCAGTTGATCATCCTGTCGGCGGTTGCCGTTGCGCTGGGCTGGCGCCCGGCGTTCACCGCGGCGACGACAGGGCTGGCGATCATCGCGGTGCTGCTGGCGATCACGGCGTTCGTCGCGTTCGCGCTGATCCTCGCCGGTCGGCTTCGCGCGGAGGCAACACTGGCCCTGGCCAATGTGATCTATGTCGTCCTGCTGGTCGCCGGCGGACTGGTCGTCCCGGCAGCAAGATTCCCGACGGCGATGGGTTACGTGGTACGGCTGCTGCCCACCGGCGCCCTCGGTGAGGAGCTCCGGCAGGCATCGGCCGGGGTTGTCGACGGTTGGTCGGTGCTGGTCCTGGTGTTCTGGGCCGGTGTTCTCGCGATTCTTGCCAGGAAGGTGTTTCGATGGGTCGGCTGACGCTTCCCCGTTCCGGCCGGGCGCTCCGCGTCATGGCGATCGTGTCGTTGATCATGAACATCGTGATCATCGTCACCGGAGGCCTGGTCCGGCTGACCGACTCCGGGCTCGGCTGCCCGACCTGGCCGCAGTGCACACCGGGCTCCTACACACCGCACGCCGCATTGGGCGTGCACGGCGTGATCGAGTTCGGCAACCGGATGATCACCTTCGTGCTGGTCCTGGTCGCCGTGCTGACCTTCGTCGCGGCCCTGCTGCACGACAGCGGGGATCACCGGCGGAACCGCAGGGTGCGCTGGGTGTCCTTCGCGCTCGGCATCGGCATCCCGTTCCAAGGGGTGATCGGCGGAATCACCGTGCTGACCAGGCTCAATCCGTACGTCGTGGCGCTGCACATGCTGGACTCGATGATCCTGGTCGCCCTCGCGGTGTGGTTGGTCCGGCTGACCTGGCCCGCCCCGGCACGCCAGGTGGGTCCGGCGGCCAGGGCGCTGTCGGTGATCACCTTCGGACTGGCCTGGCTCGTGGTCTGCCTGGGCACCGTGGTGACCGGATCGGGACCGCACGCGGGCGACCTGGGGTCCCGGCGCACCGGGCTCAATCCGGCCGACATCAGCCATCTGCACTCCGGAGCCGTCTACCTGCTGGTCGCCGCGACGATCGGCTGCATCGTGCTGCTGCGCAACCGGGCGGCCGTCCTGCTGCTGCTGGTCGAGATCTGTCAGGGTGTGATCGGATTCGTGCAGTACTACAGCAACCTGCCGATCGGGCTGGTCGCGGTGCACATGCTGGGCGCGGCGTCGACGATGGCGCTGGCCGCCAACGTGCTCTGCTCGGTCCGGCTGAGGTCCGGCGACGGCGGCCCCGGCGTCAGAGCAGGTTCCGCGCCTGCTTCAGATCGCCCAGCCAATGCCGAGCCCCCGACACCTGACCGGACAGTTCCCGCGGGGTCCCCACCGATGCGCCGCTCCGGGCCAACAACTGCAGCGCTGCCGGGACCTGATCAGGTCTGAGACGGCGCGCCAGCGTCACGTGCGGCGCCCAGAACCCCGGACCGAAGCGGTGTTCGACCGGCGGCGGGCAGGCGGCGAACACCTTCTGCTGCAGTTGCAGCAACTCGACCGTCGCGACCACCTGACGGACCAGGATCAGTCCGGGACGCCCCACCTTCGGGATGCCGAAGATCATCGGAGCGCCGACCACCACCGGCAGCGGCAGCGCGTCCGACAATGTCGGACCGAGCCCCAACGCGATCGGCACCGGGATCTGTTCACAGGCGATCATGGTGATGTGCGGACGCCGGGATGCCCCCGACGGCGAGCGGTGTTCACTGGGCAGTCCGGCATCGGCGAGCATCCGCCATTGCCGCTTGATTGCTGCTTCGGATTCGTCGTCCAGCAACAGTTCGATCGAATGAACCACCGGTTGCCTTCCCGTCAGGGCGCTGATGCCCGGATTATCCCGTACCAACGCGGCGTACGGCCAGTGCCCCGCCGATCAGCGCCAGGTGATCAGCGCAGCAACGGGTCGACGGCGGCTGCGACGAAGATCAGCGCCAGGTATGAGTTCGACCAGTGGAACAGCCGCATCGGCTTCATCAGGGCGTCGCTGAGACCTGCCTTGGCGCGGCGCAGCAGTTGCACCGACTCGACCAGCAGCGCGACACCGCAGACACCGGCGACGATCGGATACAGCCAGCCCGTGTGGGCGACCGGCCAGAGCAGCATCGAGGTGGCGACGGTGAGCACCGAATAGATCAGGATCCGCCAGGCGACAGCTACCGGGGGTTTCACCACCGGCAGCATCGGCACCTCGGCGGCCGCGTAGTCCTCCCGGTAGCGCATCGCCAGCGCCCAGGTGTGCGGCGGCGTCCAGAAGAAGACGATCGCGAACAGCACCAACGGCGCCCAGGCCAGTGACGCGGTCACCGATGTCCAGCCGATCAGCGGCGGGAAGCATCCGGCGATCCCGCCCCAGACGATGTTCTGGGAGGTGTGCCGCTTCAAGATCATCGTGTAAATCAACACATAGAAGGCGTTCGCCGCCAGTGCCAGCAGCGCGGACAACCAGTTGACCAGAAATCCGAACCAGAGCAGCGAAAGCACGCCGAGCACCGCACCGAAGACGGCGGCCTTCCGCCAGCTGACCGTGTGCCGTGGCAACGGCCGGCGACGGGTCCGGCGCATCCGCTCGTCGATGTCGCGGTCCAGGACGCAGTTGAAGACGTTGGCGCTGCCGGCGGCGAAGATGCCGCCGACCAGGGTGGCGAGGACCAGCAACAGGTTCGGCACACCGCCGGCCGCCAGGAACATCGCCGGCACCGTGGTGACCAGCAGCAGTTCGATGATCCGCGGCTTGGTCAGGGCGACATAGGCCCGGACCACGTCCCAGACCCGGGACCGTGGGTCGCCGGTCGACCCGTGGGTACCACCCATCTCGGAACTGGGCACCTGGGGGCTGGCCACGTGCGGACTCGTCACGCCCGATCTCCTACACAGTGTCGTACGTATGCGCTCCTGCAGTGTAGACCTGTCACCGGCTGTCTTTCTCCTCGCAGGCGCCGGGCGATAGGCTCGGGAACGGTTTGCCCCCCATTCGTGGAAGGAATCTGAGCTCGCTGTGACCAAGACGACATTCTCCGATCCGAAACTGCTCCCCGAGTGGTGGACAGAGCTTGATTCCCGTGCCGTGGACACGGTGCGTGTGCTGGCCGCCGATGCGGTGCAGAAGACCGGCAACGGTCACCCCGGCACAGCAATCAGCCTGGCACCTGCGGCCTACCTGCTCTTCCAGAAGGTCATGCGCCACGACCCGTCGGATGTGCACTGGGTGGGGCGCGACCGCTTCGTGCTGAGCGCCGGTCACTCCTGCCTCACCCTCTACATCCAGCTCTACCTCGGCGGGTTCGGGCTGGAACTTGAGGACCTGCAGGCGCTGCGAACCTGGGGCTCCAAGACACCCGGCCATCCGGAGTACGGCCATACCGACGGCGTCGAGGTGACCACCGGTCCGCTCGGCCAGGGCATCGGCAACGCGGTGGGCATGGCGATGGCGGCCCGCCGGGAACGCGGCCTGCTCGATCCCGACGCGGCGCCGGGCGCCAGCCCCTTCGACCACCAGATCTACTGCATCTGTTCCGACGGCGACATCCAGGAAGGCGTGTCCTCGGAGGCATCGTCGCTGGCCGGGACCCAGAAGCTGGGCAACCTGACGCTGATCTACGACAACAACCGGATCTCCATCGAGGACGACACCTCGATCGCCCTCAGCGAGGACACCGCCGCCCGGTACGCCGCGTACGGCTGGCATGTGCAGACCGTCGACTGGACCAACGACGGCACCAGCTACGCCGAGAACGTCAAGGCGCTCGAGGACGCCGTCCGGGCAGCCCGCGAGGTCACCGACCGGCCGAGCTTCATCGACCTGAAGACGATCATCGCCTGGCCCTCGCCGAACAAGCAGAACACCGGCGGCGCCCACGGCTCGGCGCTCGGCGATGACGAGGTCAGGGGCCTGAAAGAGGTCCTCGGCTTCGACCCCGAGAAGACCTTCGAGGTCACGTCCGAGGTGATCGAGCACACCCGTCAGCTCCGCGAGCGGGGCCGGCTGGCGCGCGAGGAATGGCAGCAGGAGTTCGACGCCTGGGCATCGGCCAACCCCGACTCCAAGGAGTTCTACGAGCGGTTGGTCAAGCGGGAGCTGACCCCGGGTTGGCAGGAGGCACTGCCGTCCTGGCCGGCCGACGAGAAGGGCCTGGCGACCCGGGCGGCCTCCGGCGAGGTGCTCACCGCACTGGCGCCGAAGCTGCCGGAGTTGTGGGGCGGATCGGCCGACCTGGCCGGTTCGAACAACACCACGCCGAAGGGTGAACCGAGCTTCCTGCCGACCGAACGGCAGTCGAAGATGTTCGAGGGCAACCCGTACGGCCGGGTGCTGCATTTCGGCATCCGCGAGCACGGCATGGGCGCGATCATGAACGGCATCGCGGTGCACGGCGGCACCCGGGTCTACGGGGGCACATTCCTCACCTTCAGCGATTACATGCGCCCCAGCGTCCGGCTGGCCGCGCTGATGCGGCTTCCGGTGACCTACGTCTGGACCCACGACTCGATCGGACTCGGCGAGGACGGCCCGACCCACCAGCCGATCGAGCATCTGACCGCACTCCGGGCCATCCCGGGGCTGGACGTGGTCCGCCCGGCGGACGCCAACGAGACCGCGGTCGCGTGGAAGACCGTGCTCGGCCACACCGACCGGCCCGCGGCGTTGGTGCTCTCGCGGCAGAACCTGCCGACCTTCCCGCGGGACAGCGACGGATTCGCCTCGGCGGATGGAACAGCCAAGGGTGGGTACGTGTTGAAAGATGTGCCGGGCGAGTTGGGCGGCGGTGACCCCGAGGTGCTGCTCATCGGCACCGGTTCGGAGGTTCAGTTGGCAGTCAAGGCCCAGGAAGCGTTGGCCGGCGAGGGCATCAAGGCACGAGTGGTGTCGATGCCGTCGGTCGAGTGGTTCTTCGAGCAGGACGAGGCCTACCGCGAATCGGTGTTGCCAAGCAGCGTGCGGGCCAGGGTCAGCGTCGAGGCCGGGATCGCGCTCGGCTGGCGCGGCATCCTGGGCGACGCGGGCCGGGCGGTCAGCCTGGAGCATTTCGGTGCTTCGGCCTCCGCATCGACGTTGTTCAAGGAGTTCGGCTTCACCCCCGACGCTGTGGTGACCGCCGCGAAGGAGAGCCTCACCGCGGCTGCCGAGGGCGGTAATCCGGTCCACCCGTCGACCAGCGGCCCGTCCGGAACGGGCGACCATGTCGACGAGCCGGGCGTGACGATCAGTTGACAGACGATCGGCGTGGAGCCGATCGGACAGGAGCGAGAGATGTCTGATGCATTGCAGGCGCTGGCCGAGGCCGGCGTATCGATCTGGCTCGACGACTTGTCCCGGGAGCGGCTTGACTCGGGCAGCCTCGCCAAGTTGGTCACCGATTCCCATGTGACGGGCGTGACAACCAACCCGACGATCTTTGCCTCCGCCCTGAGCAAGGGGTCGGCGTACGACCAGCAGGTGAAGGAACTGGCCGCCGACGGGAAGACGACCGCGGAGGCTGTCCGGGCGATCACCACCACCGACGTCCGGAACGCCTGCGACGTTTTCGCCGACCTGTACACGAAGACCGGCGGTGTCGACGGCCGCGTCTCCATCGAGGTGGAACCCGGGCTGGCGCACGACACCGAGGGCACGGTTCAGCAGGCCAAGGAGTTGGCCTCGACGGTGGACCGGCCGAACGCGCTGGTCAAGATCCCGGCGACCCTGGAGGGTCTGCCGGCGATCGCCGCGGCGACTGCCGAAGGGATCAGCGTGAACGTGACGCTGATCTTCGGACTCGACCGCTACAAGGGCGTGATGGATGCCTACTTCTCCGGCCTGGAGCAGGCCGCTGAGAAGGGTGTCGACCTGTCCGGCATCCAATCGGTCGCGTCGTTCTTCGTCTCCCGGGTGGACACCGAGTACGACAAGCGGCTGGACGCCATCGGCTCCGAGGAGGCGAAGGCGTTGCGCAGCAAGGCCGCGCTGGCCAACGCCCGCCTGGCCTATGCCGCCTATCTCGAGGCGTTCTCCTCCGATCGGTGGAAGGCGCTCGAGGCCAAGGGCGCCAACGTGCAGCGGCCGCTGTGGGCCTCAACCGGGGTGAAGGACCCGAACCTCCCCGACACTCTGTACGTGACCGAGTTGGTCGTCGCGAACACGGTGAACACCATGCCGGAGAAGACAATGAACGCCGTTGCCGATCACGGTGTGATCGAGGGCGACAAGGTGACCGGCGCCGCAGCCGACGCCCAGGCGGTGATGGATCGACTGGCGGCGCTGGGGATCTCCTACGCCGACGTCATCGAGACGCTGGAGAAGGAAGGCGTCGAGAAGTTCGACAAGTCCTGGGGTGAACTGGTCGAGACCGTCGACACCGCGCTGAAGGCGGCATCGGCGAGCTGACCGACGACCGCGGACCCGGCGGCCGCCCGCGTATCGCTGCGCGGACGGCCGCGGCGGTGCGCCACGCCGCCGAGCGGGCGTACGCCCGTCGGCTGCGCAATCGCCTCATCCGGCACGACTGGGCCGAACGGCTGCCCGATCACATCGGCGTGATCATGGACGGCAACCGGCGGTGGGCCCGCCGGGCCGGGTTCGCCAACCCGAGCGTCGGGCACCGGGTGGGGGCCGAACACATCGCGCACCTGTTGCAGTGGTGCCAGGGCCTGAACATCCACCACGTCACAGTGTTCGTCTGCTCCACCGAGAACATCACCAACCGGGCGGCCAACGAGGTGGCGTTCCTGATGAACGTGGTCGAGACCACGATCACCCGACTGCTGACCCGGCCGGGTCGCTCCTGGCGGGTGCACATGGCCGGCAACCCCGACGTGTTGCCCGACGCCACCGCGACCGCCGTGAAGAATCTCTGCATCCCGACCGAGTCCGTGGACACCGGGTATCACCTGACCCTTGCCGTCGGCTACGGCGGCCGCCAGGAGATCGTGGACGCGTTCGTCAGCTTCTTGAAGGAGCAGGCGTCTGCCGGATCGACCCTTGACGAGCTGGCCCGGACCTTCGACGCCGACGACATCGACCGTCACCTCTACCAGCCGGACCTGCCGCTGCCCGACATCATCATCCGCACCAGCGGCGAGCAGCGGTCGTCGAACTTCCTGCTCTGGCAGGGCAGTCACGCCGACTATTTCTTCTGCGACGCATACTGGCCGGCTTTCCGGGAGACCGACCTGCTGCGGGCCGTCCGCGATTACGTCCGGCGTTCCAAGATCACCGAAGAAGCCTGAACCGACTCCGGCCTGCAGAAGATGCCGCTGCGCCGGAGACGGAGAACGCCGCCTGACCGGGCCCCTGGGGGCGACCGCAGTTCGATCTGCTTGCCGACACACCGGGCCGATGCCATAGGGTTTCCCCCGAGCCCCGGTGTGTCGTGATCTTGAAACGTCGAAGTAGGTCTTTATGAGTCAGACAACGCGCCCGAACCCCTTACGCGATCCGATGGATCGGCGGCTGCCCAGGATCGCCGGGCCCTGTGCGCTGGTGATGTTCGGTGTCACCGGCGATCTCGCCACCAAGAAACTGATGCCGGCGATCTACGACCTCGCCAACCGCGGCCTGCTGCCTCCCGGTTTCGCCTTGGTCGGTTTCGCGCGACGGGACTGGGCGACCGAGGATTTCGCCGAGGTGGTGCACAACGCCGTCAAGGCACACGCCCGGACGCCGTTCCGCGAAGAGGTCTGGAAGCAGCTCAGTGAAGGGATCCGGTTCGTCGCCGGTGAACTCGACGACGATGCCGCCTTCGACCGGCTCAACCAGACGATCCAGGAACTGGACGAGGCCCGCGGCACCGGAGGCAACCACGCCTTCTACCTGTCCATCCCGCCTGGGCTGTTCCCGACGGTGATCGGGCAACTGCGCAGCCACGGGATGTCGGAGAGCACCACCAGCAGTTGGAGCCGGGTGGTGATCGAGAAGCCGTTCGGCCACGATCTGAAGTCGGCCCAGGAGCTCAACGATGTCGTGTCGGTGGCGTTCCCGTCCAGTTCGGTGTTCCGCATCGACCACTACCTGGGCAAGGAGACGGTGCAGAACCTGCTCGCCCTGCGCTTCGCCAACCAGCTCTTCGAACCGGTCTGGAACAACAACTACGTCGACCACGTGCAAATCACCATGGCCGAGGACATCGGGATCGGCGGACGGGCCGGCTACTTCGACGGCATCGGCGCGGCCCGGGACGTCATCCAGAACCACCTGCTGCAACTGTTGGCCCTGACCGCCATGGAGGAGCCGACCTCCTTCGAGGCCAGGCAGCTGCGCGCCGAGAAGCAGAAGGTGCTTGCCGCCGCCAGGCCGCCGCAGCGACTCGACCTGCACACGGCCCGCGGCCGGTACGCCGCGGCCTGGGCCGGCGGTGAGAAGGTCGGCGGCTACCTCGACGAACCGCGGATCCCGCCGGAATCGACCACGGAGACCTACGCCGCGATCCGGGTGGACATCGACAACCGTCGCTGGGCCGGGGTGCCGTTCTACCTGCGCACCGGGAAGCGGATGCCACGCCGGGTCACCGAGATCGCACTGGGCTTCAAGCAGGCACCGCACCTGCCGTTCTCCAAGACCGATACCGCGGAGCTGGGCTACAACGCGCTCGTGCTGCGGATCCAGCCCGACGAGGGTGTCACCCTGCGGTTCGGCGCCAAGGTGCCGGGCACGCAGATGGAGATCCGCGAGGTGAACATGGACTTCGCCTACGGCGGCTCCTTCACCGAGTCCTCCCCGGAGGCGTACGAGCGGCTGATCCTGGATGTTCTGCTCGGTGACCCGCCGCTCTTCCCCCAACACGAGGAGGTCGAGCTGTCCTGGCAGATCCTCGACCCGATCCTCGATTACTGGGCATCCCTGGGTACTCCGCCCGACGACTACGAGGCAGGCACCTGGGGTCCGGCCAGCGCTGACGAGATGCTGGCAAGGGACGGATTCGCCTGGCGTCGACCGTGACCGCCGGAATCCCTTCTGCACAAAGGATTTTTCATGATCATCACGCTGAGTGACACGAATTCGGCAACGATCAGCTCGGCACTGCTCAGTGCGCGACGGAGTGCCGGCAGCCCGGCGTCGGGCATGGTGTTGACCTTGATCATCGTCTCCGACGAGGACGAGTACCCCGCCGCTCTCGACGCGGCCATGGCCGCCGGCCGGGAGCATCCCAGCCGGATCCTGCTGGTGGTGACCGGGAACGGCCGCCATTCGGCATCGCTGGACGCCGAGGTGCGGATCGGTGAGGGCACCTCGGGCGAGGTCGTCGTGGTCCGGATGCGCGGCCCGCTGGCCGACCATCCGGCATCGGTGATCCGTCCGCTGTTGTTGCCGGACTCCCCCGTCGTTGTCTGGTGGCCGGGTTCGGTCGCGACCAACAAGATCGCCTCCACCTCGCTGGCCGAGCTGTCCAACCGGCGGATCACCGATGCCGCGGCGAGCAGACAGCCGCGCCGGGAGCTGGCCCGGCGCGCCGAACATCTGGCCGCCGGCGACACCGACCTGGCCTGGACCCGCTTGACCCCGTGGCGCACCCTGCTGGCCGCAGCCCTGGACCAGTTCCCGGCGCACGTCACCGCCGCGACCCTTGAGGCCGAACGGCGGAACCCGTCGGCCGACCTCCTGGCGGCGTGGATGGAGGACCGGTTGCGGATCCCGGTCAAGCAGACCACCAGCTCCGGTCCGGGGATCACAGCGGTGCGGATGACCACCGCAGCCGGCGACATCGCCATCACCCGCCCCGACGGATTGCTGGCCTCTTATGCCGTACCTGGTCAGCCGAACCGGCTGGTGGCGCTGAAGCGCCGGTCCACCGCGGATCTGATTGCCGAGGAACTGCGCCGGATGGACCACGACGTCGTCTACGAGGCGACGCTCAAGGCCCTCCTGAGACGTACCGCCGACACGCGATCCACCAGGCGCACTGCTCCGCGGGCGACCGAGGAGGACTCCGCTGACGGCAAGGCCGAGACCGCGACGAGCACTTCTCGGAAGAGTGCTGCGAAGCGTGCCGCTGCGAAGACGCCCGTCAAGAAGGCTGCCGTCAAGAAGGCTGCCGTCAAGAAGGCTCCTGCGAAGAAGACTCCGGCCAAGAAGACTCCTGCGAAGAGGGCCGCCGGGAGGGCACCCGCGAAGAAGACGCCCGCCAAGCGGGCAGCTGCGAAGAAGGCCGGCCGGTGACCGGGACGACCGAGTTCCTGGTCCATCCCGACGCCGACGCTGTCGCCGAAGCGATCGCCGTACGCCTCACCGCCCGGATCGCGGAGATCCAGGAGGAGGATCCCGACCGGCTGGTGCAAGTGGCGCTGACCGGCGGGCGGATCGCCACCAAGGCCTACCAGCAACTGGCCACCGACGGTCCCGGTTCAGCGGTCGACTGGACCCACGTGAAGTTGTGGTGGGGCGACGAGCGGTTCGTTCCGGCGGACTCGGAGGACCGCAACGATCGGGCCGCGGTGGCTGCGCTGATCCCGGCCCTGCCGCTGACCGACGCCAACCTGAACCCGATGCCCGCCGATGACGGCCAGATCAGCCTGGACGAGGCCGCGGCGGCATACGGCGCGGAACTCGGCGACACCGTCTTCGACATCTGCCTGCTCGGCGTCGGACCGGACGGCCACGTGGCATCGGTGTTTCCCGAGCATCCGTCCTTCGAGACGTCGCTCCAGGCCGTCGCCCCGGTCATCCCGGTGCGGGATGCGCCGAAGCCGCCACCGCTGCGGATCAGCGTCACCCATCCGGTGATCAACAGGTCGTCCGAGGTGTGGTTCACGGTCTCCGGTGCCGACAAGGCCGACGCCGTCGGCTGGGCCGTCACCGGCAGCAAGCCGGTGCCTGCCGGCCGGGCCGTTGGAAGGGAGCGCACGGTATGGCTGCTGGATCGGGCGGCCGCGGCGCAGATTCCGGCGAATCTGCTGTCCTGACCGGCGGCACACCGCCAGCCGTTGCCGCGCCGGAGTCATCCGCCGGCAGGGTCGGTTCACCGTTGGGCTGTTTCCTGGCCGCCGGCGGCGTCGCGCTGTTGCTGATGATCTTCTCCGGACGCTACGGCTTCCACCGCGACGAGTACTACTTCATCGAGTCCGGCCACCATCTCGCCTGGGCCCAACCCGACAACCCCATGCTGGTCCCCTATCTTGCGGCCGGCTGGAGCACGGTGGTCGGCGATCACCTGTGGGCGTTCCGGCTGCTGCCCGCGCTGGCCGCGGGCTGCTATGTGCTGATCAGCGGGCTGGTCGCCGGCGAACTCGGTGGCGGCCGGGCGCACCAGGTCGCCGCCTCGGTGGCTACAGCCCTGACCGGCCTGGTGTTGGCCACAGGTCATCTCTTCTCGACCGAGACCTTCGACATGACGATCAGCGCCGCGGCGCTGTGGTTGGTGATCAGAGCCGTCCGGACCGACAGCTGGCGGGCGTGGACGGCCGCCGGAATCCTCACCGGAATCGCGATGGAGATCAGGATGATGGCGATCTTCGTTATCGCCGCCTCTCTGGCCGCGATCCTCGTCCTGGGGCCGCGGCGGGTGTTCGCGGGACCGAAGTTGTGGCTGTCGGCGGCCGTCGCGTTGGTGCTGGCGGCACCCAATCTGATCTGGCAGGCAATCCACGGCTGGCCGATGCGGTTGATCGCGTCCAACATCGCGGCCGGCGGCTCGACCTCATCCACCGCACGGGCCGGGGTCGTTCCGTCCCAACTGCTGATCATCGGCCCGATCCTGTGCGTGGTTCTAATCATCGGGGTCGGATGGCTGCTCCGCCGACGTCGACGCCGACAGGTCGGGTGGCTTTCGCTCGGTTATCTGATCTTCCTCGCCGTGGTGGTGGTGACCGGCGGCAAGGCCTACTACCCGTCGCCCTTCTTCCCCGCTCTGATGGCCGCCGGGGCGATTCCGCTGCTGGATGCCCTACGCCCCCGGCTCTGGCGGCGCGTCGTCGCGGTAGCCCTGCTGGCCGTCTCTGCGATCGTCACGCCGCTGTTGTTGCTGCCGATCGCTCCGGTCGGCAGCACGCTCTTCCAGGTCGGCGCGGCGGTCAATCCTGACTCGGCCGAGACGGTGGGCTGGAACGGTTACACGGCGACGGTCGCTCGGGTCGCACGATCGGTGCCACCGGATCAGCGCGCGGCAACGGTGATCATCACCGCCAACTACGGTGAAGCGGGCTCCCTCAGTTTGGCGCGTCGGGAACGGACAGCCGACGGACGGGTACTGCCACCGGTCTACTCCGGACACAACGGTTTCGGGCTGTGGGGTCCGCCGCCGGAATCGGCGACGACGGTGATCGCTGTCGGTGACCTCGGCACACGATGGCCGGAGATCTTCACCTCCTGCCGACGCGTCGCGACCCTGGAGTCTCCTCCCGGAGTCGACAATCAGGAGGCCGGCGCGCCGGTCCAGTTATGCAGCGGGCGGAAGTATCCGTGGTCACGGCTGTGGCCGCTGATCCGTCACCTCAGCTGAGCCGGCCTCCGGATCGGTCCTGGTGTTCGGGTCGGCGTGCCGCGGATCCATCCTCACGTCCGGGTCGGTCCGCACGTCCGGGTCGGTCCGCACGTCCGGATCGGTTCGCATGTCCGGGTCGGTTCGCATGCCCCGGCCCGTCTCCGTGTCCGAGTCCCTCCTGACGTCCCGATCAGTCCCCCGATCAGTCCCCCGATCAGTTCCGGAGTCCCGATCAGTCCCGGTCTCCACATCGGTTCTGGTGTTCGGATCGATCTCATCGGCGCGGCGGCGGGTCGCCTCGAACTCCTCGCGACGACCGGCGGCTTCGGCTTCCCGATCGGAGGCGGTCGATTCCAGCCGCTCCGCTTCTGCCGCCCGGCGTTCGGACTCGGCGGCCCGTACCTCGGCTTCGGCACGAACCTTGCGTGCCTCGGCCCGTGCCGCTCGGGCATCGAGGTCGGTCTGCTGCACCTCGACTGCCTGTTCCTCGGACTGCTGCCTCAGCTCTGCGGCGCGTCGCTGGTTGGCGGCCCGGCGGCCGCGCGTCGCTGCCAGCACGATCGCGATGATCACCAACACGACCACGACAGCGACGATGATCCAGACAATGCTCGTGGTGCTCATGACCCGTTCTTAGCCGATTGCAGGGAGCCCAAACGCGAGAACCGCGACGCCCATTCGGCGAGCAGGTCGCCCAGTTCCGGTGGTTCCACCCCGACGATCTCGGCACCCGACACGCCGAGCGCCAGCGCGGCCCACTCAAGTCCGGTCGCCTCCATCTCCAGCCGGGCACATCCGTCGTCGAGATCGGTGACCCGTACCCAGCGGCCCAGCAGGTGCCGTACGGCGCCGGCGTCGGCCCGGATCACAGCGGTCACCGTCCTGCTCTCGTCGGTGCGGTCGAGCCGGCGTCTGACGTATGCGGCCGGATCGCCGCCCGGCACGGTGCGCTGTCGGAACCGTGCTCCCGCGCCGGTCGGCTGCTGGATCCGATCGAGTCGGAAGACCCGCCAATCACCTCTGGTGAGGTCGTAGCCGAGCAGATACCAGCGGCGGCCCACGGAGACCAGCTGGGCAGGCTCGACCCGACGATCCGTCGCGGTGCCGTCCGCAGCCCGGTAACCGAAGCTGACCCGCTCGTCGTCCCTGCAGGCCTGCGCAAGGACGATCAGCGCGACCGGATCGGCCTCGGGGAGTCCGGCCGGCCACTGTGGGCTCGCCGTCGCCGAGCGAAGCGCCTCGACCCGACGGCGCAAGCTCGGCGGCATCACCTGGACCACCTTGGCCAGGGCACGGACCGACGCCTCAGCGATCCCGGCCAACGATCCCCCAGCCCCGGCCAGCAACCCGACCGCCAGCGCAACAGCCTCCTCGTCGTCCAGCAGCAAGGGCGGCAGTGAGGCGCCGGGTGCCAACTGGTAGCCACCGCCGACGCCGCGGTCCGCCCGCACGGGATAACCCAAGTCGCGCAATCGGTCGACGTCCCGACGCAGGGTGCGCAGCGACACCTCCAGCCGCTCGGCAAGTTCGACACCGGACCAATAGCGGTGGGTCTGCAACAGCGACAACAGGCGGAGCGTGCGAGAACTGGTACTGGCCACGTTCTGCATTCTTTCTCAAATTAGTGACAGAACCTGGCATCTATTGGTCCTAGCGTTGGTGCCATGACTTCCACCACACCATCCGCCGGATCATCCGCCGGCTCGTCCAGCACCGTGTCGAACCCCGGCGAGCGGGAGGACCTGCTGGCGGCGCTTCGGACCGCCCGCCATTTCCTCCGCTACACCGCACAGAACCTGACCGACGACCAGGCTGCGCAGCGAACGACCGTGAGCGCGCTGAGCGTCGGCGGTCTGATCAAGCACGTCACCGAGGTCGAGCGCGGTTGGGCCCGCTTCATCGTCGAAGGTCCCAGGGGACTCGCCGGGGAGAAGGACTTCTCAGAATGGACCGAGGAGGACTTCGCCGAACGCGAGAAGGGATTCGCCATGCAACCGGGCGAGACGCTGCAGGGGCTGCTGGCGGCCTACGACGAGGTGGCCCGCCAGACCGACGAGCTGTTGCTCAGCCTGCCATCACTCGACGTACGGCAGCGGCTGCCGAAGGCGCCCTGGCACACCGAGGATTCCCAGTCTGCGCGGCGCACCTTCGTACACATCATCGCCGAGACGAGCCAGCACTCCGGTCACGCCGACATCATCCGGGAGTCCCTCGACGGTCAGAAGACGATGGGCTGAACCCGGCGACGGCGTTCACTCCGCGAGCAGCCGGCCCAGCGGCCCCAGGTCGAGATTGAGCTCGTCCGGGGTCAGGTCGTACAGCTCGCGGAGTCGCGTCACGGCTGACTCCAGTTTCATCAACGCCGTTCCGACCTCCTCGATCTGATCATCGCTGAGGTCACCCTCGTCCACTCGCCGGATCGCCTGCCGCTCCATCAGCTGGCGAACGAGTTCGACGATGGTCAGCACCAGTTTGAAGAGGTCGCGTTCCACCGAATCCTTGTCGGACTCGATCCGCTGCGGAAGCGTGGTCATCGTTCGACTCCCCCTGGACGGTGCTCGGTCGGCGCTGGGATCGGTGGCCCGCATCTCTGCCCGGACCGAGGTGATCAGGGCCCGCAGCCGTACCTCGACAAGATCAACTCCGGCGATCGAAATGGTGATGTCGCCGCTGAGCACGACACCCGCGCCGAGCAGCCGGTCCAACAGGTCGACCAGCGACACCTGGCGGCGGCCGGAGGCGCTGTCGGCGGCCACCGGTTGGCCGACCCGGTCGATGGTGGAGATGGTCGTCGTACTCATCCGCCGGCCCCGGCCTGCGGAGTTCTGGTCTCCAGCGTTGCGAAGGAGTACGGCGGCCACGGCCCGCCGAGCTCGAGTCGGGACCCGGACAGGTCGGCTCCGAGCTGCTCGACCAGCGAGGTGAACTGTTCGCTCTGATCGTCCGCGACGAGATAGGCGCCGTTCAACATCATTTCGCCACGGTGGCCGGTCAGCCGGCGGTCCTGGGGCGGCAGTCGCCGGCTGGCCGCCGTCAGCCGGGAGAGGGCCGCGTGGATCTCGTCGGCCGCGACGGCGGCCCGCTGCTGTGCGTCGGTGTGCCTGGCGTACTCCGCGCGGCGTCGCTGCAGGTAGGCCGTTCCCGACGCCGCAGGCTCGTCCTCGGCGCCTTGTTCGGTGGCGAGGTCGGTGAGCATCTTGACGCTCCACTCCGAACAACCCTCGACGCGATCAAGACTCGCCTGCAGTTCGCCCGACCAGTGCGCAAGCAACTGGGCCACCCGGGCGTCGTCGAGCATGATGGTGGCCAGCCGCCACGGGGCGACTGCCGTCTGTCGGCCGACGTGGTGCACGACGTCGTCGTGGGTCCGCGCCACCCGTTCCAGCCAGCCCAGGTCCTCCAGGTTCCGGCGCAGCCCCTGTTCGCCGTAGTCGGCGAGGTCGACAGTGCTCACGACCGCGGTCAGGCCGGCATTGCGGACCAGGCGCACCGGTTGTCCCTCGAGGCCGGCCAAGTCGGTCACGGCGTCGTCGGGAATGTCCCGGGCAGCAAGGTAGATGTAGCTGGCCGAACCGGTGGACGACTCATCCGGTGTGTCTGCGCTGTCCTCGGTCGTGGGTTCGGTGATCGGTTCGGTCATCGACGCTGCACCTGTTCGGGTTCCTCGTCGCCGGTTGTTTCACCGGTGCGGTCCTGGCCCTGGTCGGCGGGTGAGGACTCCACCCGGTCCGGCGACGATGGCCCGCCCTCCAGCGCCTCGAGCCGCTCACGCAGCCTGGCGTTCTCCTGTTGCAGGGAGTCATGTTCCTCAGCCGCCTTGGAGCTGAGGGACGGGTCGTGTCGCCACCAGTCGATGCCCATCTCGACGGCCTTGTCGACCGAAACCAGCAACAATCTGATCTTGATCGTCAGGAGTTCGATGTCGAGCAGATTGACCCGGATGTCACCGGCGAGGACGACACCCTTGTCCAGAACGCGTTCCAGCAGATCGGCCAGGCTGTCGGGTTGCGGGCGGTCGTACGCCGGCGGCCGGGCCTGCCGACCGGCCGGCGTCATGCCGCCGCGCGGGGATTCAGCCATCGGCCCGACCTCGCAGATAGCGACGGCCCCGTCGATAACCGACTATGTCGCCCTCCCCATCCACCTGGACGTCGTACTGCGCCAGAATGTCGGCTGTGTCGGGCACCATGCGGATCTCGACGACCTCCACACCGACGGTCCAGGTCGAATCGTCGTCCTTGTGGACACCCGTTATCCGCTCGATGTCCTCCCCGGAAAGATCGGTGAACTGGGCGCGTACCGCCCTGATCGCCCACGAGGCGGTCCTTCGCTTCGACGGACGGGCCGATGAGTCCTGTCGTCCATCGGGTTCCTCGGCCGGCTCCTCGTCGTGATCCTCGGCCGGCTCCTCGTCGTCGGGCGATTCCTCCGCGTCGTCATCATCGGATGGCTCCTGTCAAGGCATGAAGAAGTCCAAGAGAACGGTCAGGAACACCGTCGGGTAGTTCGATCCTTGATCACCACGGCAGCACGTCGGGCACCGGATCGGCACCTCGGACGTGTTGGTCACAGAAGGCGAGGACGACTTGGTTGAAGACGCGCAGATTCGACGGGGTGAGCACCCAGTGGTTCTCGCTGGTCAACTGGAGGAAGCGGTGCGGCATGGTCTCCGGCGTTCCGGGCCACCGCGACGCCAGGTCCCACCACAGCCGCAAGGCTTCACTGATCGGCACCCGGTAGTCGCGGTTGCCATGGGTGATCAACATCGGAGTGGTGATCCGGTTGGCGGCGTAGTGCGGGGAGTAGGTGCGGTACCACTCCGGATTGTCGTCCTCGTGCAGGTGGACACGCATCTTGCCTGCCGCCGCATCGGTGGTCCGGTGCTGCTGGTCGAGCGCCCAGAGCCCGGCATGACTGACAATGCAATCGAAACGATCGGTGTGCCCGGCGATCCAGTTGGCCATGAACCCGCCGAAGGACGCTCCCAGCATTGCGGTGCGCTGCCCGTCCAGCTCCGGTCGCCGCAATACGTCGTCAAGCAGCGTTTCGCATTCGGTGAAGACGACGTCCGCGCGGCGCGGCCAGCCGCGGTTCAGGCCGGCGTGTCCGTAGCCGGTCGACATGGCCGGATCGGGCATCAGTACGGCATAACCGCGGGCCACCGCGAGCCACGGGCACCAGCGCCAACTCCAGGCGTTGTACGAACCGTGGGGGCCGCCGTGGATCCACAGCATGACCGGGGCCGGCTGCTCCGCGTTCGCGTACTCGGGTGTGCACAGCCAGCCGCCGACGGTCAGCCCATCGACGTCGGTCTCGACCCATTCCAGCCGTCCGGGCACGCCCGCCACGGCGCCCGGCGCGGGCAGCTCGAACACCGTCGGAGAATCCGCGGTTTCGTCCAGCGGCAGCCGGACCGGACGGTTCGGCGTACCGATGCCGCAGCGGAGCACGAAGCAGCTGCGCTGATCCGGAGCCGGGGCCAGCGAGCCATAGACGGCGTCGTCGGCGATCGTTCGGGCCGCGCCGGTGACCGCATCCACCACCAGCACTGCTCCGCGGGAGTGCAGGTCCCCGGCAACCAGCAACCTCCGGTCGTCCAGCCAGCGGTACTCGCCGACGGTCAGGTCACCCAGCTGCGCGATGGCGGCGTCCCGCCGGCGAGCGGGTGGATCTCCAGGAAGTCGTAGCTGGTGTCGGTCGGGGTCGAGGCCGTCATCCGGGTGACGGCGAGCAGGCGGCCGTCCGGTGACAGCTTCGGGCCGGCGTACTGCTGCTCGTCGGAGGCGGCGAGCACCTCCTTGCGGCTCTGGCCGGCAGCGTCGATGAGCACCACCGAGCTGCGCGTCTCCGCTCCACGGACCCGTTCAGTCCAGGTGGACACGATCGTGCTCGCATCGGCGGCCAGGTCTGCGGAAGCGCCCCGCAGGTTGACGGTGTCGGCGTCCGGAGCCAGATCGACCAGGCCACCGTCGGGCGTGACCAGCACCAGCCGGGGGCTGACATCGTTGAGTTCGGAATCCCAATAGCGGATCGGCATGCCGGTGTGCCAGATGGTGCTCTGCTTGCTGTCCTTGCGTGTCTTGCGCCGGGCGGCGTCGTCGGCGAGCGAGCCTCCCGGCAGCAGGCTGGTGGAGGCCAGCACAGTGCCGTTGTCGGCGACCGCGATCAGGCCGAGTCCGCCCGGTGTGGAGGCCACGACGCTGGCCTCACCATGACCAGGAAGCCGCCAGATCGCCGGCACGCCCAGTTCGTCGTCGGATCCGAGCGGATCGGGCCGGGCGGAGGTGAAGTACAACGATCCGTCGGCGCAGAATCGCGGTGAGCTCTCGCCCTTCTCGGAGAAGGTCAGTCGGCGGGCTTCCCGCTCCCCGGTGGGGTCGAGTTCCCAGAGCGCGGCAGCCATCCGCGAGCCGTTCTCGGCGGCTTCGAAGACCTCGGCCACCACGCGGCCGTCGGCACCGCAGGCAAGGCCGTTGACCCGGGGCAGGTGGATGAAGGCGTCGAGATCGGTGAAGTCGGAGAAACCGTCGGTTACAGGCGCAGGCACGCCCGAAAATCTATCGAAGCTCAGTAGATGACTTCGCCGCGGGCCCGCCGGTCGCGCAGCGCCGCCAAAGCCTCGGTGAGGATCTCGGCGGCCTCGGAGTCGCTGCGCCGTTCCTTCACATACGCCAGGTGAGTCTTGTACGGCTCGTTCTTCGGTGGCGGCGGTGGGTTCGACGAGTCGAGATTGGCCGGCAGTCCGCAGCGTGGGCAGTCCCACGTCTCCGGCGCCTGCGCGTCGGCCGCGAAGGCCGGACGCGTCTCGTGTCCGTTGCTGCAGAAGTAGGACACGTACAGACGGGGCGCGGCTTCACCACGCTCGGCCTCGCCCATCGGCCCGGCGCCCACACGACTACCACGGATGGCGCTTCCCCCACCAGCCACGATGCTCCCCTATCGCCTAGTCGAACGTGTCCCGCCCGATGCCGGGCGGACTCAGACCCCGAACTTGTACATCAGACCCAGCGCGATGATGCTGGCGAGCCAGATCAGCGCGACGATGATGGTCAACCGGTCCAGATTCCGCTCGGCGATCGAGACGCCGCCCATCGATGAGGAGACGCCGCCGCCGAACAGGTCGGAGAGACCGCCGCCCCGACTCTTGTGCATCAGCACGAAGGCTGCGAGCACCAGGCTGGTGACGATCAGCAGGATCGAGACCGCCAGCACCGGAGCACTCAACATCGGAACCACTGTGACCACCCGGCAACCCTAACCCAGGGCTGCGCTCCGCAGGGAATCAGGGCCGGACGGCCTTCATGGTCAGGTTGAGAGGTTTCAAGTCGGGGTCTCAGGTCAGGGCCGGGAGATCGTAGAAGCGGGCGATCGCCGCGAACTCCTCGACCACCAGGCTGGCACCGCCGACCAGACAGCCGTCGATGTCTGCCTCGGCCATGATCTGGGCGACGTTGTTTGCCTTCACCGATCCGCCGTAAAGGATCCGGACCGCATCGGCGACGGGATCGCCGTACTTCGTGCGGATCGCGTCGCGGATCGCGGCTGCGACCTCCTGCGCATCGTCGGGGGTGGCGACATGCCCGGTGCCGATCGCCCAGACCGGCTCGTAGGCGACGACCAGGCCGGCGACCTGTTCGGCGGTCAACCCCTCGACTGCGCCGTTGATCTGCTCGACGACGTGCTCGATGTGCCGACCCTCCTCGCGGGTGAAGCGATCCTCACCGACGCAGATCAACGGCACGATGCCGGCCTTCAGCGCCTGCCGGGCCTTGGCGTTGACCGTCGTGTCGTCCTCGCCGTGGTGCTCGCGGCGCTCGGAATGCCCGATGATCACGTACGAGCAGTTGAGCTTGGCCAGCATCGACGCCGAAACGTCGCCGGTGTAGGCGCCGCTGTCGTGCGGCGACACGTCCTGGGCGCCGTAGGCGAGCTCGAGCCGGTCACCGTCCACCAGAGTCTGCACGGTCCGCAGATCGGTGAACGGTGGAAACACCACGACTTCGGACTTCTTCGGATCGTGCTTCTTGTCGCTCAGCGTCCAGGCGAGCTTCTGCACCAGTCCGACGGCCTCGACGTGGTTGAGGTTCATCTTCCAGTTGCCCGCCATCAGCGGAAGCCGACCGGGTGTGGGTTCGGTCATCGGTCGAGCACCGCCAGACCGGGCAGTTCCTTGCCCTCCAGGTATTCCAGGCTGGCGCCGCCGCCGGTGGAGATGTGGCCGAACTGATCATCGGCGAAACCAAGATCACGGACGGCTGCGGCGGAGTCGCCGCCGCCGACCACCGAGAGTCCGTCCACCTCGGTGAGCGCCTGGGCCACCGCACGGGTGCCTCCGGCGAACGCCTCCCATTCCGCGACGCCCATCGGCCCGTTCCAGAACACCGTCCTGGCCCTCTTGATCACCTCGGCGAACGCAGCGGCCGAATCCGGACCGATGTCCAGGCCGAGCTGATCTTGCGGAATCCGATCGGCGGCGACGACCGTCGGCGTTGCGTCGGCCTTGAACTCCGGTGCGACGATCACGTCGCTCGGCAGCACGATCTCCTTGCCGCTCTGCCGGGCCGACTCCAGATAACCCTTGACGGTCTCGATCTGGTCTTCCTCGAGCAGGCTCTTGCCGACCTCGTGGCCCTGCGCGGCGAGGAAGGTGAAGAGCATCCCGCCGCCGATCACCAGGGTGTCGGCGGTCTTGATCAGATTCTCGATCACCGCCAGCTTGTCGCTCACCTTGGCACCGCCGAGCACGACCACGTACGGCTTGGCCGGCTCCTGGGTCAGCTGCTCGAGCACCTCGACCTCGGCCTTGACGAGTGTCCCGGCGGCGTTGGGCAACCTGGATGCCAGGTCATAGACACTGGCCTGCTTGCGGTGCACGACGCCGAATCCGTCGGAGACGAACACGTCGCCGAAGGCCGCGTACTTGTCGGCCAAGGCGCCACGTTCGGCGTCGTCCTTGGATTCCTCGCCCGGTTCGAAGCGGACGTTCTCCAGCATCGCGATCTCGCTGTCGGCGAGACCGGCCGTGGTCGATGCGGCAGAGTCACCGACCACGTCCTCGGCCAGCTTGACCTCAATTCCGAGCAACTCCCCGAGCCGCTTGGCGGCGGGCGCGAGAGAAAACTTCGGGTTCACCTGACCCTTGGGCCGGCCGAGGTGGGCCAACACGATGATCTTCGCACCAGCCTCACGCAACCGGTTCAGCGTCGGCAGCGACGCCCTGATCCGGCCGTCATCGGTGATCGTGTCGCCGTCCAGGGGGGACGTTGAGATCACAGCGGATCAGGACGCGCTTGCCGCGCAGGTCTCCAAGATCGGAAACAGATTTCATGCGGGTCAGAGCGACTTGCCGACGAGCAGCGCCAGATCGACCATCCGGTTGGAGAAGCCCCACTCGTTGTCGTACCAGCCGACGACCTTGGCCTGGTTGCCGATCACCTTGGTCAGCGGAGCGTCGAAGATGCAGGACGCCGGATCGGTCTCGATGTCCTTGCTGACGATCGGATCCTCGTTGTAGCGCAGGAAGCCCTTCAAGGCACCGTCGGCAGCGGCCCGGTACGCGGCGTTGACCTCTTCGACCGTAGTCTCCCGGCCGAGCTCGACGGTCAGGTCGGTGACCGATCCCGTCGGGGTCGGAACGCGCAGCGCGTAGCCGTCCAGCTTGCCCTTCAACTGCGGCAGCACCAGGCCGATCGCCTTGGCAGCGCCGGTCGAGGTGGGGACGATGTTGAGTGCAGCGGCCCGGGCCCGGCGCAGATCCTTGTGCGGACCGTCCTGCAGGTTCTGGTCCTGGGTGTAGGAGTGGATGGTCGTCATCAGACCCTTGACGATGCCGAACTCATCGTTGATCACCTTGGCCAGCGGCGCCAGGCAGTTGGTGGTGCAGGACGCGTTGGAGATGATCGAGTGGCTCGCCGGGTCGTAGTCGCCGTCGTTGACGCCCATCACGACCGTGACGTCCTCGTTCTTGGCCGGCGCGGAGATGATCACCTTCTTGGCGCCGCCGTCCAGGTGCGCCTTGGCCTTGGTGGCGTCGGTGAAGAAGCCGGTGGACTCCACCACGACGTCGGCGCCGATGTCGCCCCACGGCAACTTGGCCGGATCCTTCTCGGCGAAGGACTTGATCACCTTGCCGTCGACCGCGATACCGCCGTCGACGACCTCGACGGAACCCGGGTAGCGGCCGAGGATCGAGTCGTACTTGAGCAGATGGGCCTGGACCGAGTCGTCGCCCAGGTCGTTGAAGGCGACAACTTCGATATCTGCGTTCGAAGCCAGCGCGGCGCGGAAGAAGTTGCGGCCGATGCGGCCGAAGCCGTTGATGCCGACGCGTACGGTCATGGCTGGATCTACTCCTGAAATCGGTACTCGTTCAGATTTGCAAGCGCACTCCGGCCCTTGCGTGCTCAGGCTATCCCTGTCACCCGATCGGCGTTATAACCGGACCCCCTGGTGGTCTGCACCACAGACCAGCCGACCCGCTGGTCTGCCGAGGCGTCAGTCGGCGTCCAACATGTCCGGGCTGAGACTGGCCTCAGTGTTGGGAATGCCGAGCTCGGCGGCCCGCTTGTCCGCCGTCGCCAGCAGCCGCCGGATCCGCCCGGCGACCGCGTCCTTGGTCAGCGGCGGGTTGTGCAACTGCCCGAGTTCCTCCAGGCTGGCCTGCTTGTTCTCCACCCGCAGCAGACCGGCCGCCTTCAGGTGGTCCGGTACGTCGTCGCCGAGAATCTCCAGTGCCCGTTCGACGCGGGCGCCCGCGGCCACCGCCGCGCGGGCGGAACGGCGCAGATTGGCATCGTCGAAGTTCGCCAGCCGGTTCGCTGACGCGCGGACCTCGCGGCGCATCCGGCGTTCCTCCCAGGCCAGAACGGAATCGTGGGCGCCGAGCCGGGTGAGCAGTTGTCCGATGGCGTCACCGTCCCGGATCACCACCCGGTCGACGTTGCGCACCTCCCGGGACTTGGCCGAGATGTTCAGTCGGCGGGCAGCACCGACCAGGGCCAGCGCAGCTTCCGGACCGGGACAGGTGACCTCGAGCGCCATCGACCGGCCCGGTTCGGTCAGCGATCCGTGGGCCAGGAAGGCGCCGCGCCAGGCCGCCACACACTCCTCCATGCCACCGCCGACCACCTGCGGCGGCAGGCCACGGGCCGGCCGGCCGTGGCTGTCGATCAGTCCGGTCTGCCGGGCCAGGGCCTCGCCGTCCTTGATCACCCGGACGATGTAGCGGGTGCCCCGGCGGATGCCGGACCCGTTGACGATGACCAGGTCACTGGCGTGGCCGAAGACCTCCGCGATGTCGGTACGCAGCCGGCGCGCAACCGCCCCGGTGTCCAACTCGGCCTCGATCACGATCCGACCGCTGACGATGTGCAGTCCACTGGCGAACCGAAGGGTCGACGCCACCTCCGCCTTGCGGACTGCCGGCTTGGTGACCTTGATCGTCGCGAGTTCCGCCTTCACCTGCGCCGTCATAGCCATTGCCGCACTATCTCATAACACCGGGGGGAACGCCCCGTCCCGAAACAATCATCGCTACCGAGTTGATCTTGGGCACTGACCCCGGTACGGAGCAGGAAACGGCCTGGCGCAGTGCTTCCGGGCAGTTTCTCCGACGCCCATTTCCTGGTTGCTCACTCCCGGACGCACTTCCTCGACGCCCATCTCCTAAACGCCCATGATCTCCGCATAGGCCGAGGCCAGTCGGAGCGGGTCGTGCCGGGCGCTGCCGTCCCGGGCAGCAACATCGGAGACCACCAGTCTGGCGCCCAGCGAGGTGGCGTACGCCTCCAGATGCGGATCGTCCCGGGCGAACCGGGCGTCGGCCAGCACGACGTCCAATCGGAGCTTGGGTGCGTGCTCGGCCAACAGTTCCAGATGCCGCGCCGCGGACGCCCCCTTGGTCTCGCCGTCGGATTGGACGTTCAGGGTCAGGATCCGCCGGCCCCGGGTTCGGACGATGGCCTCGGCCAGTTCCGGGACCAGCAGGTGCGGGATCACCGAGGTGAACCAGGAACCGGGACCGAGGACCAGGAAGTCCGCATCCCGCACCGCCCGGATCGCCTGTTCCGAGGCGGGCGGGTCGGCGGGGAGCAACCGGATGGTCCGTACCTCTGCGGTGGTCTTGGCCAGCCGGTGCTGACCACGGACCACGCCGATCTCGTCCGGGAGCGCGGGATCCAGACCGACCACCTCAGCCTCGATCTCCAACGGAACCGCCGACATCGGCAGCACCCGGCCCCGGGCGCCGAGCAGTCGTGCGACCATGTCGAGCCCGGCGACCGGGTCACCGCCGAGCCGCTCCCAGAGCCCGACGATCAGCAGGTTGCCGATGGCGTGGCCGCCGAGACTGCCGTCTCCGGGGAACCGGTACTGGAGCACGTCGGCCCAGGTGCGGCCGGACTCGTCGTCGCCGCAGAGCGCGGCCAGCGCCATCCGCAGGTCGCCGGGCGGGAGACCGCCGAGTTCGGCGCGCAGCCGTCCCGACGAGCCGCCGTCGTCGGCGACCGTGACGATCGCGGTCAGCCGGTCGGTGATCCGGCGGAGCGCGCCGAGGCTGGCCGACAGGCCGTGGCCGCCGCCGAAGGCGACGACCCTCGGCAGCGTCTGCGCACCGTTGTTCACGCCTTACTCACGCCCGAGGTCCCGATGCAGCACGTTGGTCACCCGGCCGTCGGCCCGCAGTCGTCGGGCGAATTCCTCGGCGATCGCGGTACTGCGATGCTTGCCGCCGGTACACCCGATCGCAACGGTGGCGAACCGCTTGCCCTCACGCATGTAGCCCTCGCCGATCACGGCCAGCATCTGCTGCAACTGCTCGATGAACTCCTCCGCTCCGGGTTGGCTGAGGACGTAGTCGCTCACCTCCCGGCTCAACCCGGTCTGCGGGCGGAGCGCCGGGATCCAGTGCGGGTTCGGCAGGAACCTGACGTCAAGCACCAGGTCGGCGTCGATCGGTAGCCCGTTCTTGAAACCGAACGACATCACGGTGACCCGGAGTTGATCTTGGTCGGGACCGCCGAAGGCGTGATTGATTCTGGTGCTCAGCTGATGCACGTTCAGCGAGGAGGTGTCGATCACCAGGTCGGCTGCTGCCCGGAGGGTGGCCAGGCTGGCACGTTCCCGGGTGATGCCGTCCATCAACCGACCGTTCCCCCTGCAGCGGATGCGGTCGGCGGGCCGATTCCTGGCGTCGGACGATGACGTCGTCGGAGGCCTCGAGATAGACGATCTCGGGTTGGATCCCGGCCTTGCCGAGGTCGGCGAACATCGTCGGCAACTGCTCGAAGAAGGACCGGGTGCGGACGTCGAGGACCACCGCCAGCCTGGTCTGGTTGGCCTGTCGCGCCAACTGGCACACGTCGATCAACAGGCTGGGCGGGAGGTTGTCCACCAGATACCAGCCGAGGTCCTCCAGCGCGTTGGCCGCAGTGCTGCGGCCGGCACCGGACAGGCCGGTGACAATCACAACCCGGAGTTGTCCCTGGGCGGGGTCGCTGTCGACGGTGGACTCAGCCTCGTCGGTCACGACGGCCTGATCGGTCGAGGAGGTGGTCACCCGGCCATTATTCCCTGCCGGACCGTTCCGCCGGGGAGGCGTCCACCCGGATGCCGACGGCCGCCGCCAGCGTCTCGGCGAGTTCCGACAGGTCGGCCGGATCGATCGTCGCACCGGCCAGTCCGGCGACACCCGACAGGCGGAGCAACCGGCAGCGTACGAATCGGACACGGGACATCCGCGCGTTGCTGAAGGCCGCCTCGGTGAGATCACAATCGGTGAAACTGACGTCGGTCAGGCGGGCGGCCCCCCAGTCGCTGCCTGCCAGCGAACATCCGGTGAACGCGACCCGTTGCAGGTCGGCCGACCGCAGATTGGCCAGGTTGGCGACCGAGTCGGTGAACCGGACGTTCCGCAGCACGCAGCCGGCCAACTGGACACCGGTCAGCCGGCTGCGCACCACCGAGACCCGCTGCCAGCCGGAGTCGGTGAACGCGGCGTTGGCCAGATCAGCGCCGGCGAGTTGGCTGTCGGCCAGCGAGGCGTGCCGCCAGAGCGACCGGGCGAATCTGACATCGGTGAAGTGGCAGTTGGAGATTTCGGCATAGCCGTTCTCGACACCGGTCAGGTCGGCGTCGGACAGGGTCAGCCCGGTCACGCTCAGATCCTGGCCGGCCCAGTCCGCCGGCGGTTCCTCGGTGGTGAGCCGCGGCCGGGCAGGCTGAGGTGGTTTCGGATCGGGCGCCTGGCTCACTCGAGGATCTCACCGGTCGCGGTGTTGACGGCCTCGGCCTTCGGCTTCTGGTCGAGTGCCGCCTTGACCGACAGGGCGGTCCGCTCACCGAATCCCGGAACGGCTGCGATGTCGGAGACTCTTGCCTCCCGCAGCTTCTTCAGCGAGCCGAAATGTGCCAGCAGCGCCTTCCGACGGACCTCGCCAAGCCCGGGCACCTCGTCCAGCAGCGACTCGACCATCGACTTGCTCCGGCGGGACCGATGGTGGGTGATCGCGAACCGGTGCGCCTCGTCGCGCACCCGTTGCAGCAGGTAGAGGCCCTCCGACGTCCGGGGCAGGATCAGCGGATCCTCCTCGTCGGGCAGCCACACCTCCTCCAACCGTTTGGCCAGCCCGCAGAGCGCGACATCCTTGACGCCCAGCTCCTCCATGGCCGCCTCGGCCGCCGCGACCTGCGGCGGGCCGCCGTCGACCACAACCAACGAGGGTGCGTAGGCGAACTTCTTCGGTGCTCCGGTGGTCGGATCGATCAGCAGCGGACCCTCGCCCGCGGCGGCGTCACCGGGAGCCTGCATCGACTTCTGGTCGTCCAACAGCCGCCGGAACCTGCGGGTGATCACCTCGTGCATCGCCGCGACATCGTTCTGCCCGTCGACCCCGCGGATCACGAACCGGCGGTACTCGCTCTTGCGCGGCAGTCCGTCCTCGAATACCACCATCGAGGCGACCACCTCGGTGCCTTGGAGATTGGAGATGTCGTAGCACTCGATCCGCAGCGGCGGGGACGGCAGCTCCAGGGCATTCTGAATCTCCTCCAGCGCACGATTGCGAGTGGACAGGTCCTGAGCTCGTACGGTCTTGTGCCTGACCAGGGCGTCCCGGGCGTTCTTGGCGACCGTGTCCATCAGCACCCGCTTGTCCCCGCGCTGTGGGACCCGGATCTCGACGTTGCTGCCACGGATCTCGCTGAGCAGCTCGGTCAGCGAATCCTTCGACGGCGGCAGGGCGGGGACCAGGATCTCCCGCGGGACGGCCTGCTGGTCGGGATCGTCGGTGTCGACCTCGGAGTACAGCTGCAGCAGGAACTGCTCCACCAGGTCGCCGGTGTCGCCCTCGTCGGCCCGGTCGGCCACCCAGCCCCGTTCGCCGCGGACCCGGCCCTTGCGGACGTGGAAGATCTGCACCGCGACCTCGAGCGGATCCTCGGCCAGAGCGATGACGTCGGCGTCGGTGCCGTCCCGGAACGCGATCGCGTTCTTCTCCATCGCCCGGTTCAGGGCGCCGAGGTCGTCGCGCAGCCGGGCGGCCTTCTCGAATTCGAGGTTGTCGCTGGCCTGCTGCATCTCGCGCTTGATCCGTCGCTCGACGGGCGCGGTGTTGCCGGCGATGAAGTGGCAGAAGTCGTCGACGATCGCCCGGTGATCCTCGGCGCTGATCCGGCCGACGCAGGGAGCCGAGCACTTGCCGATGTAGCCGAGCAGGCAGGGGCGGCCGACCTGCTGGGCGTTGCGGAAGACGCCCCGGGAGCAGGAACGCATCGGAAAGACCCGGAGCAGCAGGTCGACGGTCTCCCGGATGGCCCAGGCGTGGGCGTACGGACCGAAGTAGCGATTGCCCTTGCGTTTGGCGCCGCGGCCGACGTGCACCCGGGGGAACTCCTCGGAGTAGGTGACGGCCAGCCAGGGATAGGTCTTGTCGTCGCGGTACTTGATGTTGAAGCGCGGGTCGTACTGCTTGATCCAGGCGTACTCGAGGGCCAGCGCCTCGACCTCGGTCTGCACCACCGTCCACTGCACTTTGGCCGCGGTGTGCACCATCGCGTACGTCCGGGGCAGCAGATTGCCCGGGTCGGCGAAATAGGAGTTCAACCGGGACCGGAGATTCTTGGCCTTGCCGACATAGACGACCCGTCCGGTCTCGTCGCTGAAGCGGTAGACCCCGGGGTTCTCGGGGATCGAGCCCGGCTTCGGGCGATAACTCTGCGGATCTGCCACGTCCCCAAGACTAGGAGGCCGGTCCGACGGTGCTACCGGGCGGCGCCGCAGACCCAGGCCGCGGCCCGTTCGGTGGCGTTCCGCCACCGGGCGAACTGCTGGTCGTCGGCGGTTGCGGTGCCGCGGAAGGTCAGCCGCTCGAACAGCGGTGATCCGAGGTAGGGGCCGAGTTGATCGCGCCACAGCATGCCGAGCGCGTCGGACTCCGGTGTCGGCGCGCCCGGCTGTTCGCTGGTGTTGATCACCAGGGCGCGTTGCAGCACCGGCGCCGGTTCCTTGGCCGCCGACAGCAGGACCCGGTCGAGCCAACCGGTGAGCATTGCGGGCGGCTTGCCCAGCCAGTCCGGATGGATGACCACCAACGCCTTGGATTCGGCCAACTCCCGCTGGTGCCGCTGCACCAGAGGGTCCGGGGCGACCGTGACCCGGCCGCGGACCTGCTCGGAACTGGTTCCGCGCGACCACACCTCATCGACCGGCTGCTCGTCCTGGGTGAGCACCGGATCGAAGGACTCGGCGTAGAGATCATGGAAGTGTTGCCGAACTCCGGTCTGACCGATGACCGACCGCACCCGGCCGGCGAGTTCATGATCGAAGCCGGCCGGACGCGGGTGCGCCAGCACGATCATGACCGGAGAGAGAACGCTCACGGACGAGAGCGTAACGCTGCACCGCCCGGCCCCGATACGCTGACGATCATGACCGAAGCCTTCGCCACTCTCCCCCGATCCCTGCGCGCCGTCGGCGTCGCCGGTGTCATCGCCGTCCTGCGGGCACCGACCTCCGAGGCTGCGGTGGCAGCAGCCGAGGCACTGATCGCGGGTGGGGTGACAGCGATCGAGGTCACCTACAGCACGCCCGGCGCGGCGGCGGCCATCGCCCAGATCCGGCAGGAGTTCCCCGACGCGGTGGTCGGCGCCGGCACGTTGACCCGGCGACCCCAGGTGAGTGAGGCGGCGACGGCCGGGGCGCAGTTCCTGGTCAGCCCGGGTACGGCGCCGGAACTCGTCCGCTTCATGGCCGACACCGGTGTACCGACGTTGAGCGGCGCGCTGACCCCGACGGAGCTGATGGCGGCCCGGGAACTCGGGGTGGCGGGGATCAAGATCTTCCCCGGTTCGCTGGTCGGCCCGAGCTACCTGAAGGCCCTCCGCGGACCGTTCCCCGACGTCCCGCTGATGCCGACCGGCGGTGTATCCCCCGACAACCTCGGTGAGTGGATCGCCGCCGGCGCGTTCGCCGTGGGCGCCGGAGGCGAGCTGTGCTCCACCCAGGACATGGTCGAGCAGCGCTGGGACGTGATCACCGAGAAGGCGCGTCGCTTCAGCCGGGCCCTGGCTACCGCGCGTTCCTGACCGCCATCGATCCGGCTCGTCCTCGGCCCGCCCCGTCCTCGGCCCGCCCCGTTCGACCGACCCGGCGGGTCAGCTCGAGACGTCGAGGTTGGCGCCGTCCACGCTGAGTTTGGCCGCGGTCAGCGGCCGGTTGGCCGGCCCCCGTTTTACCGTCCCGTCGATGTTGAACTCGCTGCCGTGGCAGTTGCACATGATCGTGTCGCCGCGGAGGTCGGTGATCGGGCAACCCTGATGGGTGCAGATGTTGCTGAACGCCTTGTAGTTGTTCGCGCTCGGCTGGGTGACGATGAAGCCGTCCTTGATCACCCCGCTACGCACCGGCACATCGGACTTGGCGATGGTGAGCGGTCCCGACGGCGTCGGGGTATCACCGCCCGAGGCCGAGCCGGAGCCCGAGCAGGCGGCCAGCACAGCGGCGCTGCCGCCGCCCAGTGCCACGAGTCCGACGGATCGGAAGAGGTCGCGACGGGAACCGGTGGCGGACACCTTGAGGAATGCGTCGATCATGGGGTGACTCCAGTCGTCGGGTCGGCAGATCGTCGGCGGAAACGGCTGACAGAACGGATAACGCGTGTGCCGGAGGAATGGTTCACCGGCGGATGAGATCCGTCTCAGGCAGCCGAGTCGCGCCTGCCGTTGACCCTCGCGGCTGTCTTTCCGGCAGATGTCGCCGTCTTTGCCGAGGACTTCGTGGCCGTCTTCGTCGCCGTCTTCGCCGAGGACTTGACGGCATTCTTCGCCGGTGCCTTGTTGGCCGCGCTCTTGGAGGCCGCGCTCTTGCTGGCTGCAGTCTCCTTGATGGCTGTCTTGTTGGCTGCTGTCTTGTTGGCTGCTGTCTTCTTGGCTGCTGTCTCCTTGGCTGCTGTCTCCTTGGCCGCTGTCTCCTTGGCCGCAGTCTTCTTGGCTGAAGTCTTCTTGGAGGCTGCCTTCTTGGTAGTCGCCCGCTGCGGCGGCGCATCGGCGACCGCCTTGCCGGATGGCCGCTCGCCGTCGCCGGTCATCCCGAGCAGGTCCGGCTGGACCGGACCGACCGGGATGTCGTGGCCGTCGAGGATCTCCTTGAGGAACAGTCCGGTGTACGACCCAGGCGACTGGGCGATCGTCTCCGGCGTGCCGGTGGCGATCACCGTACCGCCCCGGGAGCCTCCCTCCGGTCCCATGTCGATCAGGTGATCGGCGGTCTTGATCACGTCCAGGTTGTGCTCGATCACTACAACGGTGTTGCCGGCATCGACCAGTCGGCCGAGCACTCCGAGGAGCTTGCGGATGTCCTCGAAATGCAGGCCCGTCGTCGGCTCGTCCAGGACGTACATGGTGCGTCCCGTCGATCGCTTCTGCAGCTCGCTGGCGAGCTTGACCCGCTGCGCCTCACCGCCGGACAACGTCGGCGCCGGCTGCCCGAGTCGGACGTAACCCAGGCCGACCTCGTTGAGCGTCCGCAGGTGGCGGGCGATCGCCGGGATGGCGGCGAAGAACTCGGCCGCCTCCTCGATCGGCATGTCCAGGACCTCGGCTATCGTCCTGCCCTTGTAGTGCACCTCGAGGGTCTCCCGGTTGTACCGGGCACCGTGACACACCTCGCACGGAACATAGACATCCGGCAGGAAGTTCATCTCGATCTTGATTGTGCCGTCGCCCATGCAATTCTCGCAGCGGCCGCCCTTGACATTGAAGGAGAACCTGCCCGGCTGGTAGCCGCGCACCTTCGCCTCAGGAGTCTCGGCGAACAGCTTTCGCATGTGATCGAAGACCCCGGTGTAGGTGGCCGGGTTCGACCGCGGCGTCCGGCCGATCGGCGACTGGTCGACGTGGATGATCTTGTCGATGTGTTCCATGCCGCTGATCGACCGGTGCTTCCCGGGAACCGCCCGGGCGTTGTAGATCTGCTTGGCCAACGCGGTGTAAAGGATGCTGTTGACCAGGGTGGACTTGCCGGAGCCGGACACACCGGTGACCGCGATCAGCTGGCCGAGCGGGAAGTCGACGTCGATGTTCTGCAGATTGTGCTCTGCCGCGCCCCGGACGGTGACCACCCGACCGTCGCCGGGTCGCCGGCTGACCGGCAACGGAATCTGCTTCCGTCCCGACAGGTAGGCGCCGGTCAGCGACTCCTTGCTGTTCAGCAGGTCGTCGACGGTGCCGGAGACGACCACGTGGCCGCCGTGCTCCCCCGCACCCGGCCCGATGTCGACGGTCCAGTCCGCGGTCCTGATGGTGTCCTCGTCGTGTTCGACCACGATCAGGGTGTTGCCGATGTCGCGCAACCGGAGCAGGGTCTCGATCAGCCGCCGGTTGTCCCGCTGGTGCAACCCGATGGACGGCTCGTCCAGGACGTAGAGCACACCGGCCAGTCCGGAGCCGATCTGGGTGGCCAGCCGGATGCGCTGGGCCTCTCCGCCGGACAGGCTCCCGGTCGGGCGATTCAGCGACAGGTAGTCCAGGCCGACGTCGAGCAGGAAGCGGAGCCGCTCGTTGATCTCCTTGAGCACCCGCTCGGCGATCTGCTTCTCGCGGGGGCTCAGCTGCAGCTCGGCCAGGAACTCCGCGGCCCGGTCGATCGACATCGCCGACACCTCGGCGATGTTCCTGCCGCCCACGGTGACCGCGAGGGACGTCGGTTTCAGCCGGGCGCCCTTGCACGCCCGACACGGCACCTCACGCATGTACCCGGCGAACCGCTCCCGGGACGTGTCGGTCTCGGCCTCGGCATGGCGCCGCTCGACATAGGAGACCACGCCCTCGAAGCGGGCGTTGTACGAGCGCTCCCTGCCGTACCGATTCTTGTAGCTGACGTGCACCTGGCCGTCGACGCCGTTCAACAGCAGCTTCTTGGCCCGCGCGGGCAGTTCCCGCCACGGCACGAAGGTGCTGAACTTCTCGCTCTTGGCCAAGGCGGCGATCAACCGGTCGAAGTAGTCGGCGACGTGCACGCTGGCCCAGGGGGCCAGCGCACCCTCGTCGAGGCTCTTGTCCGGATCGGGCACGACCAGATCCGGATCGACCTCCATTCGGGTGCCGATGCCGGAACACTCGGGGCACGCGCCCCACGGCGCGTTGAAGGAGAACTGTCGGGGCTCCAGCTCATCGATCGAGATGTCGTGCCCGTTCGGGCAGGCCATCTTCTCCGAGTAGCCGCGCTCCCGCCCGGGGTCCTTCGGATCAAGATCGACGAAGTCGATCGACACCACCCCGTTCGCCAGCGCCAGTGCCGTCTCGATCGAGTCGGTCAGCCGCTGTTTCGCCGACGGTTTGGTCGCCAGCCGGTCGACGATGACGTCGATGTTGTGCTTCTTCTGCTTGTCCAGGGTCGGTGGGCTGGTCACCTGGTGCACCTCGCCGTCCACCCGGACCCTGCTGAACCCGCCGGTGGCCAACTGCCGGAACAGGTCGACGTACTCACCCTTGCGGCCCCGGACCACCGGCGCCAGCACCTGGAATCGGGTGCCCTCCTCAAGTTCCAGCAGCCGGTCGACGATCTGCTGCGGTGACTGCCGGCTGATCGGCTCGCCGCACACCGGGCAGTGCGGATGTCCCGCCCGCGCGTAGAGCAGCCGGAGGTAGTCGTACACCTCGGTGATGGTGCCGACCGTCGATCGCGGGTTGCGGCTGGTCGACTTCTGGTCGATGGAGACGGCGGGTGACAGACCTTCGATGAAGTCGACGTCGGGCTTGTCCATCTGCCCAAGGAACTGGCGGGCGTACGCCGACAGGGACTCGACATAGCGTCGCTGACCCTCGGCGAAGATGGTGTCGAACGCCAGGCTCGACTTCCCCGATCCGGACAGACCGGTGAACACGATCAGCGCATCCCGGGGTAGTTCGAGCGACACGTCGCGAAGATTGTGCTCGCGGGCGCCGCGGATGATGAGTCGATCTGTCACGTCCGGGAGTCTAGGACGCGCCACCGACAATAGCCTCGTCGTCATCCCGCCCGGTCTGTGCGACGGGTGCCGGGCAACGGTGCTCAGAAGCGGTAGCGGACCAGCCGCAGGCTGTCGCGCATGGTCCGGAACCTGCTCAGCAGACGGAACTGGGTGCGATATCCGCGGTTGGGAATCCGGTCGAAGTCGTGGATCACCGCAACGACGTCGAGGAGGGTGAGCCGGGGGTTCCAGCGTTCGAGCTCGTGAGGGTCGCCGAGGGTCCAGCGGAAGAGTCTTGTCATCCGAGCCGTCGGACCAGCGACGCCGTCGAAGATCAGTTCACCGCTGGTCAGCCGGTCGGTGAGTTCGGTCGTCAGCCGGCGGACATCGTCCGGCGCGAGGTACGGCAGCACTCCCTCGGCGAGTATCAGGGTCGGGCGGTCCGCCGGTATCTCCGCCAGCCAACCCGGGTCGCTCGCCGACGAGCCGATCAGGCGGTATCCGGCACGGGCCGGATAGACCTGGCGGCGCAGTTCGATGACGTCGGGGAAGTCCAGGTCGTACCAGTTGACCGTCTCGGGCACGTCGAGTCGGAAGGCGCGGCTGTCCAGGCCGCAGCCCAGCTGCACGACGGACCCGTCGGGATGCAGATCCAGGAAGTCCTGGGTCCAGTCATCAAGCCGCCGTGCGCGGAGCAACGGCGGGAACCTCCCCGACGAACCGAGCTTCGCCGTCCGTACGGCTCTGCGGTTGGCGCGGCCGATCCGGTCGAGAACTCCGGCCGCCCAGGCGTCGCCGACGATGGGAGCCGCAGACCGTTGATCGAGCGCCCGGTAGTACAAGGTGTACAGCAGGGTCGCCCGGACACCGCTGAGCTGATCTGGTTGCGCGTCCATCATGGCTCCTGCTGCGGGTGAGCTCCTGACCGATGGAGGAACACGAAAGGAGTGAATAAGGACCTGCCGGACTCAGGTTAGTCTCGATCGTGATCATCGTCCGCGGCTGTTCCGTGGAGTTCCGCGGCGCGCTGTGATCGGCCGGCGCGGTGAGCCGGCCGGAAGGGATAGCGTTGGACCATGACTCCCCAGCCGGCTGCCGACCAGTCCTCGACGACCGCCGACCCGATCGCCGCGGTGCGCGCCCTGCTTGCCGCGGCGAACCGCCGGCTGTTGGGTGACACCATCGCCGTCGAGGACGACAGCTGGCACGCCGCATCACGACTGCCGGGCTGGACCCGCGCCCATGTCGCAACGCACCTGGCCCGGCATGCCGAGGCGTTCGCACGGCTCGCCAACTGGGCACATACCGGCGCCGAACAGCAGATGTACCCCGACAACCGTGACGCTGCGATCGAGGCAGGTGCCGGCCGCGACGGGTTGGCGATCCAGACCGACCTGGACACCACCGCGGGTCTGCTGGCTCAGGAGTTCGACGCAGTCGCCGACGCCGGTGCCTGGCAGGCTGTTGTCCGGCTGCGTGACGGTCGCGACGTACGGGCCGGGCAGCTTCCCGCCGGTCGACTGGCCGAGGTGATCATCCATCATGTTGATCTTGACCTCGGGATGACCGTCGACGACATCGACGTGCCGACCGCGGAGGCCGTCCTTGACTGGTGTGCCTTCCGACAGGCCGGACGATCGGGCTACCCGCCGCTGACCGTGGTCGCCGAATCCGGCAGGACCTACGACTTCGGTCCCAGGCGCGGCGGCGAACCGGTGGTGATCAACGGTCCGGCGAACAGGCTGCTCGGCTGGGTCACCTGCCGGTCCGGCTCCGAAGGCCTGGACGGCCCGATACCGGAGCTACCGAGCTTCGGCTGAATCAGGAGGATCGATGCCAGGACTGGGACATGTCGAACCCGGCGGTGGACCGCTGGTCCAGCAGCTCTCCGCCGCGTTGACCATGATCAAACTGTCGGTGGGTCCGATGGACAACAATGCCTACCTGCTGCAGACCCGCACCGGGCCGTCGTTGTTGATCGATGCCGCCAACGATGCCGACCGGATCGCTGCGCTCGCCGACCCGGCGCCGGAGATGATCATCACCACCCACCGACACGGTGATCATTGGCAGGCGCTCGGTGATCTTGCCGGCCGCTGGCACCCGCAACTGTACGCGGGCCGACCGGACGCCCAGGCGATCGCCGAAGGAGCCGGCGTCAGTGACATCCAGGGCGTCTGGGACGGTGATCAACTCAAACTGGGCGAGGAGTACGTCGAGATCATCGGTCTGGTCGGCCACACTCCGGGGTCGGTCGTGGTGATCTATCGCGGCGACGTCACCCACCTGTTCACCGGTGACGGGTTGTTCCCCGGTGGAGTAGGCAAGACGACGTCGGAGCAGAGCTTCCGGTCGCTGATCGACGATGTCGAGAGCAAGATCTTCAACATCTACGACGACGACACGGTGATCCATCCCGGTCACGGTGACGACACGACCGTCGGCCGGGAACGACCCCACCTGGAGCAGTGGCGCGCTCGCGGTTGGTGATCATCCTCGCGCGCCACTGCTCCGAATCTCAGCCCCTCCGGGTGGCCCGGGAGGTCGCGCCGGCAGACGGTGACCGCACCGCGCCCGGCAGTCGGCGGGTTGTCATCTCTGCAGCCTGGGGTTGGGCCTGGCCGGCGTTCCGCAACAGCTCGAAGAACGTGTCGGCCATCACGATCCGGTAGCGGTCGTCGGCGTCCAGCAGCGCGCCGAGCCCGACGATGTCGGTGGGTGTCCAACTCCACGCACCGATCCCGGCGGCGATGAAGAACGGGGTGCTGCCGTCCCAGTCACCGGCGTGATCGTCCAGCGCTGCCTTGAAATCGGCCGGCCCGCCGGGAGGCGAGAAGTTGGCGATCACCGGAAGATCGCCGGTCGCCTCGATCCCACCCCGCCCGGAGGATTTGATGATGCCGCGGAGCCTGGTGTGCTCCCGATAGGCCTGCAGCACCTTGTCGCTGAACGGAGCCGACCCGTCTCCGTTGCTGTAGGCATACACCAGATCGAGTCCGGTCAGCTCCAGGTACTTCTCGGTCAGCTCGGCGAAATCGACGAAGCTGTCATCCGGCCAGGACGGCCCGTAGGTGTACCCGGCGCCGGACGGACCGCAGATCAGCAGATCATTGTCGGTGGCCGTCCGCTGGAAGTAGCGGTAGATCGCCGGACCGGTGTCGGCCAGCACCGGGTCGATCGTCCAGTTGGTCGGTACCTTGCCCCGGTCGGGGTTGTCCCAGAGGTCGCGGAGACGGCGCTGGCAGTACTGGATGTTGTCACCCTCGCCAAAGGTCAGGGTGATGTAGATCTTGTTCTGCTGGGCCGCCGGGCGCGGCTTCCTGATCTTGGTCGAGATCGCGGTCCGGACGCCGCCATGGACGGTGCCGTTCATGTAGAAGTCGGCTGCGAACACTTCTCCGCGATGCTGGGACGCGATGTCCACACCGCCCCATTCGCCGGCGACGTCGTTGGAGAACCATCCGAGGTACGGCGTCGTGGTGACCGCCGACTTGTCGAAGATCTCCCCCATCAGGGTGCCCGGATCACCGTTCGGGTCGAGCCAGAACAGCATGGCACGGGTGGCCACCACGTAGTCCCGGAAGTAGGGGAAGGGTTCGACCCGGGTGGGTGCCGTGTCGGTCGCCGACACCAGGTACTGGTTCCAGATGTCGACCGTGACGGTCAGGCTGGTAGTACCGGACGGCGGCTGGAACCGGTAGATGAAGTAGTTGCCGCCGTCGGCGAACCGGTTCTGGTCGCCGCCGATGGACGAGTTGCCGGAGAACAGGAAGGGCTCCTCGGCAGCGGTGCCGGGAGTGAAGTCGGCGATCACTGTGCCGTCCGCCTTCGCTGTCAGGTGCCCGACCGAGGCACCCCAGCCGTCGTTGGTGAACGCGTCGGCGAAACGGAGGAATACGGCGTCCGCGCCGAGCTCCGGACTGAGGTCCCAGGTCAGCGTCGCCCGGTTCGACGAGTCCCGGATCTGCTCGGTCTCGCGGGCGATCTCCCGCCACGTCACGCCCTTGACGTCGACGACCCGGGTCGGTGAGAGCCCGGTCAGCAGTCGGTGATCGCAGCGGGGCCAGAGATGATCGACCTGCCATTGGTAGATCTGCACCTTGTCCAGACCGGCGAACCGTCCGCGCAGGTCGTCGATGATCTTGAAACCGTACGCCTCGGCCTGCTCGGCGGTGGCCACCACCGAATCCTCGAGCCCGGCCAGTGTCGTCGCGACGTTGATCGTGTCCGGCGCCTCCGGGTCGTAGACGATGGCGCCGCGCACACGGGACCGGTACCTGCCGACCAGCTCCAGTGCGTCGTCGTGCACCGTGACCCGGCTCGGGTCGAAACCGTCCAGCCAGCGTTGATCGGCCGTGTTCTCGCCGGGATCGTAGTTGAAGTAGAGCTCGGGCTTGGTGCGGTTGACGATCCCCTGCAAGGTGGTGAGCAGCAGTTGGTCCTCACCGGAAAGCTCGGCGACCGTCGCTGCCTGCAGGTGACCCGGCTCGGCGAATGACGGCAGCAGGTGGCCGGGCTTCCAGTTGACTCCGGACGGACGGCCCGAGGGCGCTGCTGCGGCGGGAAGCGCCGGGCCGAGGACGCCGGACGCGACGCCCGTCGATGCGCCGGCCAGGCCGGCGATGACCAGGCCGTTGGTGGTGAGGAATCTTCTGCGGGTCACCCGGTGCGCTGGGGCCCGGGTCGAATCTGGGCGGGCGGGATTTGGGGTGGAATGCTCGCGGGGGTCGAGCGGTGGTGCCATGACAGCCTCCGTTTGGGGGTGACGACGATGTCGCTCCGGACGGTAGTGAGCAAGACCCCTGTTCCGCCACGATCGCGGCGAAATTTCTCGCGATGTCAGATGCCGACTATTCGGCCGTCGCGTCAGCGGCGGCGGGCGCCGGCGTCGACATCAGCCGGGCCCAGCGGGATTGCCCGGCCAGCGCGGACAGACAGCAGAGAGCGACCCCGGCGGCGGCTCCGACGAAGGACCAGAACAGGCCGTAGGAGTCGATCACCACTCCGGCGACCGCCGTCCCGGCGGCGGCGCCGACCTGGTTGACCGAGGACAGCATCGACTGCGCCTCGTTCAACCGGTTCGACGGGGTCAGGTGGTCGAGCAGTCCTTGCTGCATGATCAGCGACGGGGCGATCGTCAGTCCGGTGCCGAACAGCATCGGCAGCAACAGCCACAGGTGTGGGTGGTCGGCGCCGACGGCGGCAGCGATGCCGGTCAACAGGATGGCGAAGGCGCCGACGGTGATCGGCAGCGCACGTCGTTCCTCGAGGGCCCAGTTGCGGGCGCCGTACACCAGTCCGCCGACCGCGCTGCCACCGGCGATCGCTGTGAACAGGATGCCCACCTTGTCGTTGCCGCCGAGGATCCGGTTGGCGGTGCCCGCCATCGAGGTGTCCAGCTGGCCGAAACCGACGCTCAGCATCAGCATCACCAGCAGCACCGAGGCGACACCCGGCACGGTGAGCGCCGACCGGTGGTGGCGGGCCTGCAGCGCCGCGTGCTGGTCGTTCGGCTGATGGCCGGCGTGCCCGCCGCTGGAGTGGCGGGCGGCATCGGTCCGGCAGTAGGCGATGCCGCCGAACGCCATGCATCCGGCCGCGACGAGCACCGCGACGACCGGCCCGGTCAGCGCCAGGATCGCCGACAGGAGCAGCGGACCGACAACGAAGAGCAGTTCGACTGCCGTTGCGTCGAGTGCGAAGGCCACCCGGCGCGATGCCGGATCGGGAAAGATCACCCGCCACGCGGACCGGATGGCCGCACTCATCGGCGGGAACGACAGACCGGCGGCGGCGGCCAGGGCGATCAGAACCGGCATCGAGGCGCCCCCGACGGTGGCGATCGCGTCCGCCGCCAACAGCAGCGAGCTGAACAGCGAAGTCAGCAGCAGGGTCCGGGGTTGGCCGGCCCGGTCCATCGCCCGGCCCCAGATCGGCGACCCGACCGCGATCCCGATGGCGAACGCGCCGGTGACAACGCCGGCGATGCCGTACGCGCCCCGCTCCGACTGCACGAGAAGGAGCAGACCGAGCGGGGCCATGGAGATCGACAGCCTGGCGATGAGCGCCGAGAAGAACGGGACGGCGGCGGGCCGATGGCGCAACAACCGGACGTACGCCTTCGGCCCGGTTCCCAGATCAGGTGACAGCATCTCGGAGATGATCATCGCACCGCCGGCCGGGGCGGTGTGTGTCGGATCTCACCCCTCGGCCGGCGGCACCGGTTGCGGGGTCCGAGCGTCCCGGGAGGACCGGATCAGGCTGGCGACCGTGGTGACCGCCAGCGTGGCGATGATCACGGTCAGCGACAACCAGATCGGCACGTCCAGTGAGAACGGGATGTTCAGCTTCTCGTCCAGGTGGTACTCGTGCATCGCGTGGAAGACGAGTTTGACGCCGATGAACGCCAGGATCACCGACAGGCCCAGGGACAGGTAGACCAGCCGCTTCAGCAGCCCACCGATCAGGGAAGTAGAGCTGGCGCAACCCCATCAGCGCGAACACGTTCGCGGTGAAGACCAGATACGGCTCCTGGGTCAGTCCGTAGATCGCCGGTATCGAATCGAGGGCGAACAACAGGTCGGTGCTGCCCAGGGCGATGATCACGAACAGCATCGGAGTGATCAGTCGCCGCCCGCCCTCGCGGACGGTCAACCGGGTGCCGTGGAACTCCTCCGTCGACGGGACGCGGCGCCTGACCCAGCGGATCAGCGGATTGTCGGGAGTCGCGCCGTCATCGTCGTGACTCCGGTAGTCGATGACCAGCCTGATCGCGGTGTAGATCAGGAACGCGCCGAAGATGAAGAAGATCCAGGTGAAGAGGTTGATCAGGCCGGCGCCAAGGCCGATGAAGATGCCGCGGAACGCCAGGGCGAGCAGGATGCCGACCATCAACGCGTACTGCTGCAGCTGGCGCGGCACCTGCAGCTTGGTCAGGATGATCACGAAGATGAACAGATTGTCGATGCTGAGGCTGTACTCGGTCAGCCAGCCGGCGAAGAACTCACCGGCATAGCGACCGCCGGCGAACAGCCAGACCCCGATGCCGAAGAGCACGGCGAGCGCGACGAAGACGCCGATCAGCGTCCCCGCCTCCTTCATCGACGGTTCGTGGGGTCGACGGCCGATCACGAACAGGTCGATGCCGAGTACCAACACCATGGCGGCGATGGTGATCAGCCAGGTCGAGACAGAAATGTCCACGTATGTCCTCCGAGACGTCAGTGCGTACCACAGTTATCTCGGAGGTCTCTTCCGCCGAACCGGATCGCTCGACCCTGTCCGACCGACGGCACCGGGCGCCCGGTGACCGGGCGTGCAGCCGGCCGGCTGCCCGTGATGACGATGCCAAAGCGAAGGAATACTCCCCTCCGTCACCCATTGTTCCAGCCCGATGCGCAGTCAGCCCAATCGGCGCGTCATCCGGGCCGCGAAACGCGCCGATTCGCGCCGCGGGCCACTGTTTTCCTACTCTTACGCCCTGGAATCGGCTGCGCATCCCAGCACGTGACAGCATCGGCATCGCAACCGCCGGCCATGCAAGAGTTGGCTGTCCGGATCCGGACGAACCGGAGCCGGCACAGCCGCGACGGACGTGACACGACAGATCGGGAGGGACGGGTAGGTGACGACTGCCGCAGTCGAGGCGAGAGTCGGCCAAGGGCCGCTGCTCCGGCGGTTGATGCGTGACTCCTCGGTCACCGTCGGCGGAGCGGTCATCCTGCTCTTCGTGCTCGCCGCGATCTTCGCACCCGCGCTGGCTGCGCTGGAGGGCCAGGATCCGTACACCTACCACCTGGACACGCTCGGCCCGGACACCGCGCCGACCGGGTTCGGTGGTGGGATCAGTTCCGATCACTGGTTCGGCGTCGAACCGTTGACCGGCCGGGACATGTTCGCCATCGTCGTCTACGGCGCCCGGACCTCGCTGCTGGTCGGCGTGGCCGCAACCGTCGTCTCGGTCCTGCTCGGGGTCCTGATCGGGATCGTCGCCGGCTACTTCGGCGGCTGGACGGACCGGATCATCAGCCGGGTGACCGACGTCGTCTTCGGCTTCCCCGGCCTGATCTTCATGATCACCCTTGGCGCTGTGGTGCCCGACACGTTTCCGAAGCCGATCCTGTTGATCATCGTGATCGGATTCTTCGGCTGGCCGTCGATCGCCCGAGTGATCCGTGGCCAGACGCTGACCCTGCGGGAGCGCAACTACGTGGTCGCCGCGCGGGCGTCCGGCGCGGGGTCCGGACACATCCTGTTCAGTCAGTTGTTGCCGAACCTGGTGGCAACGATCATCGTCTTCGCCACCATCTCGATACCGGGCAAGATCGGCGCCGAGGCCGCCCTGTCGTTCCTCGGTGTCGGGGTGCCACCGCCCACTCCGGCATGGGGCCGGTCGATCGGCGAGGCGATCAACTGGATCTCGGTCGACCCGATGTTCCTGGTCGTCCCCGGAGGCGCATTGTTCCTGATCACGCTGGCCTTCAACCTGTTCGGGGACGGACTGCGCGATGTACTGGATCCTCGTACGGTCGGGGGCCGGGCATGACCGCGGTCGACGCGGCGGTGACCCGCGACCGGGGCCGTCGGGCACTGGCCTATCTCCGGTTCCTGGCCGGACGGTTCGGCGGCATGGTGCTGGTCCTGTTGATCATCGCGCTGATCAGTTACCTGATCTTCTACGTCCTGCCGTCGGATCCGGCCCGGTTGTCCTGTGGCCGGCCGTGCACCGCGGACCGGCTGGCCGAGGCGCGCGCGTTCATGGGCTACGACCAGTCCTGGTGGCGGCAGTTCCTGGCCTATCTGGTCGGCATCGTCGCGGGACGGACCTTCGGCAGCGGTCCGGCGGCGATCACCTGCAGTGCGCCCTGTTTCGGCTACTCGTTCCGGCTGAACGAGCCGGTCACCGACCTGATCCTGCAGCGCATCCCGGTCACCTTCTCCATCGCCATCGGTGCGGCCGTGTTGTGGCTGATCCTCGGCGTCTCGACCGGTGTCGTCTCCGCACTGCGCCGGGGCTCGCTGATCGACCGGAGCCTGATGACGATCTCGATCGCCGGAGTCTCGGCGCCGGCCTATCTTGCCGGTCTGCTGGGGATCTTCATCTTCGGATTCCGGCTGAACATGGTGCCGGTCAGCGGTTACATACCGCTGACCCAGAGTCCGGTCGACTGGCTGTGGCACCTGGTCCTGCCGTGGATCGTGCTGGCCCTGCTGAACGCCGCCGTCTACACCCGGCTGACCCGTGGCCAGATGCTCGAGGTGATGAGCGAGGACTACATCCGCACGGCGCGGGCCAAGGGGGCTGAGCGAACGGCGCACCATCGGACGGCACGCGCTGCGCAACGTCCTCATTCCCGTGGCGACCGTCTTCGGCCTCGACCTCGGCAGTCTGCTCGGCGGTGTGGTGATCACCGAGAAGGTGTTCTCGATGCAGGGGCTCGGGTCGCTGCTGCTGGACGCGGTGGGCAACCTTGACCTGCAGGTGCTGGTCGGGGTGACGCTCTTCTCGGCGTTCCTGATCATTGTCGCCAACTTCGTCGTCGACATCAGTTACGGCCTGCTCGACCCGCGGATCAAGGCGGTGACCCGATGATCGTTCCGGGCGTCGCCGGCTCCTCCGCCCACTCACCTGAATTCCCTGTCATGTCATTGCTCGTGTTCGGAAAGGTTGATCTATGAGACGCCGTCTCGCCGTCAGCGCAGCCGCAGCCGCGGCCGCCATCGTCATCGCCGGGTGCAACGCCAACCCGTCGACCCCAAGCAACAACAGCTCGGCCCCGGCCGCCAAGGGCGGCACGCTGAACATCCTGTCCTCGGGCACCGAGATGAACTTCGACCCGGCGACCAGTCAGAGCCTGGCGATCACCTCGAACGGTCTGGTGAACCGGCGGCTCACCGCCTGGCAGAACGGTCCGGGCAAGCCGGCCACCGTTGTACCCGATCTGGCCACCGACACCGGCAAGTCCTCCGAGGGCGGCAAGACCTGGACCTTCCACCTGAAGTCCGGCCTGCAGTTCAACGACGGGACGCCGATCACCAGTGAGGCGATCAAGTACGGCATCGAGCGGTCGTTCGCCCCCGAACTGTCCGGCGGCCTGAGCTATCACAAGGGGTTGCTGGTCGGTGGGGAGAGCTACAAGGGTCCGTACAGCGGCAAGGACCTCGCCTCGATCGAGACTCCCGACGACAGCACGATCGTCTTCAAACTCAAGGTCCCGTACGGCGACTGGCCGTGGATCGTGTCCATGCCGGCCTTCGCCCCGGTGGAGAAGTCCAAGGACACCAAACCCGCCGAGTACGGCCAGCATCCGGCCGCGTCCGGGCCCTACATGGTGGAGTCCTACCAGCAGGGTGTCGCGATGACCCTGACCCGCAACCCGCACTGGGAGCAGAGCACCGACCAGGTCCGCGTCGGTGGACCGGACAAGATCATCTTCAAGCTCGGCCAGGACGACACCGTCGCCGCGCAGACGTTGATCAGCGACAACGGCGATGCGAGGAACTCCTTCGGCGCCGATTTCGTCCCGGCCGCTCAGCTGGCTCAGGCGCGGAACAACCCGCAGGTCGCCTCCCGGCTGGTCACCTCCCAGCCGGGTGCGGTGAACTTCGTCGCGATGAACACCCAGCGCGGTGCGCTCAAGGACGTCAAGATCCGGCAGGCTCTGGAATACGCGATCGACCGGAAGGCGTTCATCGCCGCCTCCGGTGGGGCGATCTCCGGCTCACCGGCGACGACCCTGATCACCCCGGGCATCGCCGGGCGGCAGGAGTACGACCTCTACCCGGCCGGTGAGGACGGCGACGTTGCGAAGGCCAAGCAGTTGCTGGCGGCCGCCGGCCACGCGCATGATCTGAAGTTCACGCTGATCACCTCCAACGACTCGATGGCCACGGCGCAGGCGCAGGCCGTCGAACAAGGACTCGAGCGGGCCGGGGTGAAGATCACGCTGCTGCCGTTGGACTCCAACGCGGTGGCCGAGCGTGTGACCCAGGGCAAGGGCGATTACGACATGTACCTGGGCAGCTGGCAGCCCGACTTCCCCAGCGCGAACGCCAACATCCAGCCGCTGTACGACTCCAGCCAGATCGGCAACGGCGGTTACAACACCTCCCGCTATGACAATCCTGCGGTGGACAAGGCGATCGAGCAGGCCACCGGTGAGGTGGACCAGGCCAAGGCCGAGCAGGATTGGGCGGCGATCGACAAGCAGATCATGCAGGATGCGCCGGTGATCCCCGTCAGCTATGCCAAGAACTCGTTCCTGCACGGCTCCAACGTGCAGAACTTCTTCATCGGCGCCTTCCCGGCCTACCCCAACTACCTGAAGGTGACGCTGAAGCAGCAGTAGACGTCATCGACAAGATCAACGAGACAAGATCAACGAGACAAGATCAACAGTGCAGGAGGGGGTGATCCGGTGGTCGAACCGGTGCTGTCCATCGCCGATCTCCGGATCGCCTTCGCCGGTCCGGAAGCCGACAGCCCGGCGCAGGAGGTGGTGCACGGGGTCAGCCTCGACGTGATGCCGGGCCGGGTGCTCGGCCTGGTCGGGGAATCGGGATCGGGCAAGAGTGTCACTGCGATGTCGGTGCTCGGCCTGCTGCCGCGGTCCGCCCGGGTCAGCGGCAGCATCCGGCTTGCCGGGGACGAGTTGGTCGGGGCGCCGGTCGAGCGGCTGCGGCGGGCCCGCGGCGGCCAGGTCGGAACGATCTTCCAGGAACCGATGAGCGCACTGAATCCGGTCTTCCGGATCGGTGACCAGATCGCCGAGGCGATCCGGGAACATCACCCGCAAACCGGTCGCCAGGCGGCGCTCCGCCGGGTGATCGAGTTGCTGGGCATGGTCGAGGTCGCCGATCCGGCCCGGATCGCGGCGTCCTATCCGCATGAGTTGTCCGGTGGACAACTGCAGCGGGCGATGATCGCGATGGCGATCAGCAACGACCCGTTGGCGTTGATCGCCGACGAGCCGACCACTGCCCTGGACGTCACGGTGCAGGCGCAGATCCTGGCCCTGATCCGGGATCTGAAGGACCGGCTCGGCACGGCGGTGTTGTTGATCACCCACGACATGGGCGTTGTGGCCGATGTGGCCGATGACGTCTCGGTGATGAAGGACGGGGAGATCGTCGAATCGGCGCCGGCGGAGGTGCTCTACCGGCGGCCGCAGGCCGAGTACACCCGTCGGCTGCTGGCTGCGGTCCCCCGGCTGGAATCGCTGGTGATCTCCGAGGATGGCTCCGACGATGGCCGTCGGCCGGCTGCTGACAATCCCAGGGCACCTGATCCCGATGCGCCGGCCGCCGAGATCACCCGTCTGGACATCAGATACCACGGGCGCGGGTTGGGCGCCGGCCTACTGGCGTGTCACGACGTGACCTTGACCATCGGTCGCGGTGAGACGGTCGGTCTGGTCGGTGAGTCCGGCTCCGGCAAGTCGACGGTCGGCCGGGCACTGGCGGGGCTGATCTCGCCCGCTGCCGGAACCGTACGGATCGACGGCATCGACATCTCCCGGCTGCGTGGCCGGGCACTGCGGCAGCTGCGGACCCGGATCGGAATGGTCTTCCAGGATCCGGCGTCCAGCCTGAACCCGCGGCACACCGTCGGCCGCAGCATCGGTGAACCGTTGCGGTTGCACTCCGACCTGGATCCGGCCGCCCGCCGCCGGGAGGTCGCGCGGTTGCTGGACGCGGTGCAGCTCGGCTCGGTACTCGCCGCACGGTATCCCCACGAGCTGTCCGGCGGCCAGCGGCAGCGGGTCGCCATCGCCCGGGCGCTGTCCATGCGGCCGTCGTTGTTGATCGCGGACGAACCGACCAGCGCGCTGGATGTGTCGGTGCAGGACCAGATCCTGAACCTGATCAGGGACCTGCGCGCCGAACTGGGTTTCGCCTGCCTGTTCATCAGCCACGACCTGGCAGTCGTCGGCGAGCTGACCTCCCGGGTGGCGGTCATGCGGCGCGGCGAGATCGTCGAGACGGGGCCGTCGCGTGCGGTGCTGCATCATCCGCGGGACGCGTACACCCAGCGGCTGCTCGCTGCGGTGCCGGTGCCCGATCCGCAGCAGCAGTCCGAGCGGCGCAGGCAGTGGCTCGAACTCCAGCAGGCGCCGGTCGCCTGATCGCCGGCGCGGACCGGGCCAGGGATTCGATCAGCTAACGGATCACCGGTTCATGACAGTTGGGTGACTGACTAACGGTTGGCTTCGACCATCTGCCGCAACTCGCGCTTCAGGTCGGAGATCTCGTCACGCAACCGGGCCGCCACCTCGAACTGCAGGTCTGCGGCGGCGGTGTGCATCTGTTCGGTGAGCTCCTGCACCAGATCGGCGAGATCACCAGCAGGCATGCCGGCGATCTTGCGGGCCTGTTCGGTGACGCTGTCGGCACCGAGCCGCGGCGTCGGCGACCGGCGTTCCTTGCCGGCCCGCTTGCCCATCGAGGTGCCCGCCAGCATGTCGTTGGTGTCGACGTCCTCGCGGGCCAGCATGTCGGTGATGTCGGCGATCTTCTTGCGCAACGGGGTCGGATCGATCCCGTTCGCCTTGTTGTAGGCCAATTGCTTGTCGCGGCGCCGGTTGGTCTCGTCGATCGCTGCAGCCATCGAGGGCGTGATCTTGTCCGCGTACATGTGCACCTGGCCGGACACGTTCCGGGCGGCGCGGCCGATGGTCTGGATCAGGCTCTTGTCGCTGCGCAGGAAGCCTTCCTTGTCGGCGTCCAGGATGGAGACCAGGGACACCTCGGGCAGGTCGAGACCCTCGCGCAGCAGGTTGATGCCGACGAGGACGTCGTACTCCCCCATCCGCAGCTGCCGGAGCAACTCGATCCGGCGCAGGGTGTCGACCTCGGAGTGCAGGTAACGGGTGCGGATGCCGTTCTCCAGCAGGTAGTCGGTGAGATCCTCGGACATCTTCTTGGTCAGGGTGGTGACCAGTACCCGTTCGTCCCGTTCGGCCCGGGCGCGGATCTCGCCGATCAGGTCGTCGATCTGCCCCTGGGTCGGTTTGATGATCACCTCGGGATCGATCAGTCCGGTCGGCCGGATGATTTGCTCGACGACTCCGCGGGACCGGGCCAGCTCGTAGTTGCCCGGCGTCGCCGACAGGTAGATAGTCTGCCCGATGCGTTCGACGAACTCCTCGAAACGCAGTGGCCGGTTGTCCACGGCCGACGGGAGCCGGAACCCGTGGTCGACCAGGGTCCGCTTCCGCGACACGTCGCCCTCGTACATCCCGCCGATCTGCGGGATGCTGACGTGCGACTCGTCGACGACCAGCACGAAATCCTCGGGGAAGTAGTCGAGCAGACAGTTCGGCGGCTCCCCCGGTGAGCGGCCGTCCAGGTGCATCGAGTAGTTCTCGATGCCGGAGCAGGTGCCGATCTGTCGCATCATCTCGATGTCGTACGTCGTCCGCATCCGCAGCCGCTGCGCCTCCAGCAGCTTGTTCTCACCCTCGAGCTCGGCCAGCCGGTGCTCCAACTCCGCCTCGATGCCCTTGATCGCACGCTCCATGGTGTCGGCACCGGCGGAGTAGTGGCTGGCCGGCATCAGGATGGCTTCCTCGTCCTCGGAGAGGATCTCGCCGGTCAGCGGGTGCATCACCATCAACCGCTCGATCTCGTCACCGAAGAACTCGACCCGGACGGCCATCTCCTCGTACTTGGGGAACACCTCGAGGGTGTCACCACGGACCCGGAAGGTGCCGCGCGCGCCCGACAGGTCGTTGCGGGTGTACTGGATGTCCACCAACTGGCGGAGCAGATGGTCGCGGTCGATCTCCTGACCGACCTTGAGCATGATCGCCTGCCGCAGATACTCCGCCGCAGAACCAAGACCGTAGATCGCCGAGACGGTGGCGACGACGATGGTGTCCCGCCGGGTCAGCAGAGAATTGGTCGCCGAGTGCCGCAGCCGCTCGACCTCCTCGTTCAGCGAGGAGTCCTTCTCGATGTAGGTGTCGGTCTGCGGGATGTACGCCTCGGGCTGGTAGTAGTCGTAGTAGGAGACGAAGTACTCCACCGCGTTCTTGGGGAAGAACTGCCGCAGCTCGTTGGCGAACTGCGCGGCCAGGGTCTTGTTCGGCTGCATCACCAGCATCGGTCGTTGCAGCCGCTCGGCAAGCCAGGCGACTGTCGCGGTCTTACCGGTACCCGTCGCGCCGAGCAGGACGACGTCCTGCTCGCCCGCATTCAGCCGCCGTTCGAGGTCGTCGATGGCCGCCGGCTGGTCACCCGACGGGGCGAAGTCACTCTCCATCCGGAACGGGTGCACAGTGCGCTGAAGCTCTTCGACAGGACGCATGTCGCCAGCGTATGTCGCGCCACTGACAGTCTCATACTGGCGATCTCATACTGGCGATCTCATACTGTCCGCTTCCTGCTGCTGCCGCCAGGCGGGCGCTCGCAATAGCCAGTCCCAGGTGGACGACCCCCCTGGACCCCCGGAGGGGTCGGGTTGCCCTACCGGCTCGCTCGGTGGCTGCTCCGCGGGCTCGGCAACCACTTACTCCAGGCTTGCCCAGACGGAGACGGTCATGTTGCCGAAGTCGTGGCTGAGCTGGGCGGTGTCGCTGGACTCTCCGAACATCACGGTCGTCAGCGCGGTCATGCCGTCGTCGCGGACCGCGGCCGCGGAGGCGACGCCCATGACCGAGGATCCCTGGCTGTCCGACACGGCGCACTGCATCTGTGCCTGTGCGGCGGTCAGGTCGTCGACACCGGTTTCGACGTCCTTGGCTGGAGACTTGCGGGTGTCCGCGCAGTCCTTGGCCAACTGGTCGAACCAGGTGTCAAGGACCTGACTAGGGTCGGTCCCCTTGTCCAGCTGGATGCACTGGGCCTGGAACACATCGCCGTCGGTGTTGGCCACCGAGGCGAGTCCGTGATCGGCCTTGACGGTCTTCTTGTGCCAGCCTTTGGACGGCTTCAGCTTGCAGTCGCCGAAGGTGAGCGTGCCCGACGTACTGCCGCTGCCCGAGCCACCGGTGTTGCCGCCGGTCGTGCTGCCACTGGTCGGCGCGTCGGATTCGTCGTTGCCGGGTTCACTCGGCCGCGGTTGCGGCGCGTGCGCCGTCGGCGTGCCGGTGCCGGGGCTGATCGGAGCGCTGGCTTCGGTGCTGGTGTTGTTCGTCAGGACGCCGATGATCACGCCGACGATCACCAGGAACGCCACCGACCCCGCGACGATGCCGAGGATCATCGCGGTGCTGCGCCGTCTCCGCGGCCCCTGCCCACCGGCCCGGCCGCCGCCGTATCCTCCGTATCCTCCGTAGCCGCCGCCCTGGCCACCCGGTTGCGGGCGTGGTGGTTGGCCGGGTTGTTGGGCGCCCCAGCCCTGCTGCTGCCCGTACGGCTGCTGCCCGTACGGCTGTTGCGGCTGCCCGTACGGCTGTTGCGGCTGCCCGTACGGCTGTTGCGGCTGCCCGTACGGTTGCTGCGGCTGCCCGTACGGTTGCTGCGGTTGCTGCGGGCCGCCGTACTGCCAGGAGCCCTGCTGTGCCGGTTGCCACGGTTGGCCGGGTTGGCCGGGTTGGCCGGGTTGACCGGGTTGACCGGGTTGACCGGGTTGCTGACCGGGTTGCTGACCGGGTTGGGGCCGACCCGACTGCTGGTCCCAGGGACCGGTACTCATTCCTGACCCTCCTGATCGGTTCCCGTTCGGTTGCCGCGGCCCGGCTTGGGTGGTGTCGGCTGGGAGGACGGATGCGGTTCGGGCGCGCCGGGTGCCAGCATGGCCGGTGCCGGCCCGGAGGACTGGCCCGGTGGAGGTCCGGCTGTCGCCGAGGGTGGTGCCGAGCCGACCGCAGCCGGTTCCACATGACTCCGCGGCCCGATCCGCACGGCGGTTCCGCAGGCATTGCAGAAGGCCGCTCCGGCGACCAATGGCATCTCACACACCGCGCAGAACTGCAGCTCCCCGGCCGCACCGATCGCTGCATCGCTCCGGGCTGCCGCCTCCAGCGCTGCCTCCATCAGGCCGGTGTGCAACACGTTGCGCACCCGAAGGATGAGGGCGCCGAGAATGATCACGCCCCACAGCAGGGTAAGGATGACACCCTTCGACCCGCTCAGATAGGAGAACAGGTAGGCGCCGGCGGCGTAGGCGATGTTGGCCAGCACCGCCTCGGCGAAGCCGCGCGCGTAACGCAGCGTGAACCCGTCGTAGCCGCGCCCCAGACCGGAGAACTCTGCGGCCGCGATGCCGGCCGCGGTGCCCATGATCAACGGCTTGACCAGACCCTCGAGGAAGATCAACGCAACCCAGGTCGCCGGATCCTCATTGCTGCCCAGCCCGCCGAACAGAGCAGCGGAATGCCGTACCAGGGTGTCGAACGTCGAGTATGCGACACCGGAGATCACACCGAAGGTCAGACCGTCCATCAGATCGTCGAACTTCGGGCGACTGGCCAGGTAGACCGGTCCGAGCTGGGTCAGCACCTGAGCGATGATCGGCACCGCGATCACCGCGAGCAGGAACCCCGACAGTCCCGGCCCGGTCGCCGTACCGCCGCCGAAGACCGGGGGCTCGGCCACGGCCGGCCGGAACCGGGTCCAGCCGATCGTGAAGGCCAGCGCCAGAACGCCGGTCAGCAGGAAGGCCGCAACCGTCACCAGGACCGGCTCGTCCTCCCAGAGGTTCACGTCGTAGAGATAGACGATGTAGACGATCGGAATGGTGAAGGCGGCGACCAGGATCGCGACCGGCAGCGCGCCGAAGATGGCGGCCACCAGAGCGACCACGATGCCGATCCCGAGCGCGATCCGATAGGTCTGCGGCCGCTGTCCCGCGCCGCGCGGCATGATCGTCGAGATCAGGTTGAAGGAGGCGACCGGCTCGTCCGGCTTGACGGCGAACGACTTCCGCCGGCTGGTGTCGCCGCTGCGCAGGTCCAGTCCACAGACCTGGCAGAAGTACGCGACATCGGGTGTCTGCGCACCACACCGTTGACAGCTCACGGGCACCTCCTGGCAATCGTGGGTACCCGACCAGACCGATCCGGCACCCGAAGCACGACATAGGTTTCCCCATCGAGGGTTCACTCGGCAACACGGCTCGCCTGGGAAGTTCGTGCTGGTCAGTCGCAGCAGCAACTTCCCAGCTGGTGTGGAGTCTCGCCGATGAGCTCGCGATAGACCGCTTCGACCCGCTGCCGCAGGTCTTCCCGGTCGGGGCTGCTGTTGTCGATCACCACGGTCGCCGCCGCGTTGCGCTGGTCGCGGGTCGCCTGGGCCGCGATCCGGGCGTCCGCCTCCTCGGCGGACAGCCGGTTGCGGGCCATCAACCGTTCCCGCTGCAGGTGTTCGGGAACGTCGACAACGATGACCGCATCGAACCGGTCCTGCTGACCGGTCTCGACCAGCAGAGGGATCATCTGGACGACGACGGCATCCGGACCGGCGGCCGTCTCGAGTTCGGCTGCCCGGCGCCGGACCGCGGGATGGATGATCGCCTCGAGATCGCGCCGGGCTCGGGCATCGGCGAAGATGATGCGCCCGAGTTCGGCCCGGTCCAACCGACCGTCGGAGATCACCCGGTCCCCGAACCGCCGGACGATCTGCGCCAGGCCGTCGGTCCCGGGTTCGACCGCCTCCCGGGCGAGCAGATCGGAATCGATGATCACCGCTCCGCAGTCGGCCAGAATCTGTCCGACCGTCGTCTTCCCGGACGCGATCCCCCCTGTCAGACCGATCCGGAAGCGCGCCATGGTCGGAGGGTACTAGATCGCGGGCACGAGGTCGCCCGGCTACGAATCCCGGGAACGGCAGCGGCCCCGCACCGAAAGTGGTGCGGGGCCGCCGACCGATCAGTTCACGGCGATCAGCCGCTGATCAGTTGGCCGAGCCTCCGGTGAGCTTCTCGCGGAGCGCCTGCAGCGCCTCGTCCGAAGCCAGCGAACCCTCGGGAACCTGCGGCGTCACCGCAGCCGGCCGGGAGTTGCTTGCCGAGGAGTAGGAAGCCGGAGCCTCCGCGGCGGCGCCGTCGGCGGCCTCCGCCTCGGCGACCTGCTTCTTGTGCTGCTCCCAGCGGGCCTGTGCCTCGGCGTACTGCTGCTCCCAGGCGTGCCGCTGCTCGTCGTAACCTTCGAGCCACTCGCCGGTCTCCGGGTCGAAGCCCTCCGGGTAGAGGTAGTTGCCCTGGTCGTCGTAGCTGGCGGCCATGCCGTAGAGGGTCGGATCGAACTCCTCGGCGTGGATGTCGACGCTCTCGTTGGCCTGCTTCAGCGACAGCGAGATCCGACGGCGCTCCAGGTCGATGTCGATGATCTTGACCATCACCTCGTCGCTGACCTGGACGACCTGCTCCGGGATCTCCACATGGCGCTCGGCCAGCTCGGAGACGTGCACCAGACCCTCGATGCCCTCCTCGACGCGGACGAACGAACCGAAGGGCACCAGCTTGGTGACCTTGCCCGGCACGATCTGACCGATCTGGTGGGTCCGGGCGAATGCCTGCCACGGATCCTCCTGGGTCGCCTTCAGCGACAGCGAGACCCGCTCGCGGTCCATCTCGACCGAAAGCACCTCGACGGTGACCTCCTGGCCGACCTCGACAACCTCCGACGGGTGGTCGATGTGCTTCCAGGAAAGCTCCGAAACGTGCACCAGGCCGTCCACACCGCCGAGATCGACGAAGGCGCCGAAGTTGACGATGGAGGACACGACACCCTTGCGGATCTGGCCCTTCTGCAGTTGGGTGAGGAAGTTCTGGCGAACCTCGGACTGGGTCTGCTCGAGCCAGGCACGGCGGGACAGCACCACGTTGTTGCGGTTCTTGTCCAGCTCGATGATCTTGGCCTCCAGCTCCTGGCCGACGTACGGCTGCAGGTCGCGGACCCGGCGCATCTCCACCAGGGAGGCCGGCAGGAAGCCGCGCAGCCCGATGTCGATGATCAGGCCGCCCTTGACGACCTCGATCACCTGGCCGGTGACGACACCGTCCTCTTCCTTGATCTTCTCGATGGTGCCCCAGGCGCGCTCGTACTGAGCCCGCTTCTTGGAGAGGATCAGGCGGCCTTCCTTGTCCTCTTTCTGCTGGACCAGGGCCTCGACCTCATCACCGACGCTGACCACCTGGTGGGGATCGACGTCGTGCTTGATGGAGAGTTCCTTGGAAGGGATCACGCCTTCGGTCTTGTAACCGATGTCGAGCAGGACCTCGTCCCGGTCGACTTTGACAACGGTTCCGGTGACGATGTCACCGTCGTTGAAGTACTTGATGGTCTTGTCGACCGCTTCGAGAAAAGCTTCCGGCGACTCGAAGTCGTCGACGGCGACCTGTGGGGCTGCCTCAAGGGAGGACGTCATGTAGTAGGGCTCCGATAGTGGATGTAGTGAGTTGTACGGTGTTGCTGCGACCGGCTTCCCGAACCGCGACTGGTGCGGCTCGGAGCGAGGCCTCCTCGGTCCGAGGTCTGCGCAGACCACAGCGACGTTACAGCCTAACGTTGAGCCGTGAAGACGGTCAATTCCGCTCAGCTTCGATCAGGCTGCTTCAGGGAGAACCCTGAGGCAGCCCGGGGCATTCCCGCCGGAAACGACCGGCTTGGCACAATCGAGGCGTGCCGTCCTACGATCTGATCGATGATTCGGGCCTCGAGTTGACCGATGTCGGCCCGGACACGCTGTTGAGCCGACTCCAGGAGTGCACGGCGTACGTGGTCCTCCGCCGCGCCGATTGGCCCGGCCGGTCAGCGCTGGCCCGCCGGAGGGACTCCGGTTGGCAGATCGAGCTGACCGACGACGGTGTCACCCGGATCGCCACAGTGCCGGTCACCGATGCGGCCCTGGACACGCTGCGGTCCTGGGCCGAGGACGATGACTGGTGGCAGGAGGCCTTCAGCTGGCGGACAGACTCCAGGTAGCCGGGCCATGGGCGTACCGGTTGCGGCCGATCTCCTACCCGGACTTCGCGCCGCTCGCGACCTGATGGACCGCGAGTACGCCCGCGATCTGAGCCTTGACGAAGTCGCCGGCGTCGCCGGGTTGTCGAAGTATCACTTCCTGCGATGCTTCGCGGCGACCTACGGGCAGACTCCCAGGCAGTACCTCACCCGGCGGCGGATCGAACGGGCCCAGGACCTGCTTCGGGCGACGAACCTCACCGTGACCGAGGTCTGCCATCTCGTCGGCTACGAAAGTCTCGGTTCGTTCAGCAGTCGGTTCGCCGAACTGGTCGGCGTCGGTCCGTCGGCCTACCAGGCCGGATATGCCCGCACCGGCGCACCGATGATCCCCGGCTGCTTCCTGCTGATGATCGGCCTCCAGGACCGGTACGGCTCCGCAATTTCCGAGAAGCCCTGACCGGTTCGGGTGGCCTAGCGTTGCCAACATGATCTCCGGAGTTTCCCTGGTCGGTGTCTGGGTCAACGACATCGACGCGTCCCTGCGCTTCTACGCCGACAAGCTCGGCTTCACGGTGACCAGCGACATCACGCTGGGCGACGGCTACCGCTGGGCCACCGTCGCACATCCCGACCATCCCGAACTCGAGGTGAATCTGCAGGTCCCGGGTCCGCCGCTGGATCCGGAATCGGCGACCTACATCAGGAGATCCCTGGACAAGGGAGTGCTGCACGGGGTCGGGCTGGCCACCACCGACTGCCAGGAGACGTTCCGGGAACTCAGCGCCAGAGGTGTCGAGTTCGTTCAGGAGCCGTCGGACCGACCGTACGGCGTGGAAGCGGTCGCCCGCGACAACTCGGGCAACTTCCTGGTGATCGTCGAGCGCCACGAGTACACCGGCGAGGACTTCGCCCATGCCGAGGTCGGCGGCCGGTACGACGCCTGAGGTCAGCGCAGGTCGTTGGCGAACCGTACGGCCTGGGCACGGTCACGCAGACCGAGCTTGCTGAACAGGTTGTTGATGTGGGTCTTGACCGTCGCGGCGCTGATGAAGAGCCGGTCGGCGATCTCGGTGTTGTTCAGACCGTCGCCGATCAGCGCCAGGACCTCCCGCTCACGCGGCGTGAGGTCGGCCAGTGCCGAAGAGTCCTCGGGCACCTGCTGGAGTGGCCGCAGGCCGGAGACCAGCCGGGCCGAGACCTGAGGATCGAAGGTCGCGTGACCGCGGGCGACCGAACGGATCGCCGTGGCGATATCCTCCCGCGACGCGTCCTTGGTCAGATAGCCGCGGGCTCCGGCCCGCAGCGCGCCGGCGATCGATGCGTCGTCGTCGAAGGTGGTCAGCACCAGCACACCGGTCCCGGGATGCTCAGCCAGGATCCTGGCCGTTGCCGCCACTCCGTCCATCACCGGCATCCGCAGATCCATCAGCACGACGTCGGGATGGGTGGCCTCGACCAGCTCGCACGCCTCCTGGCCGTTGCTCGCTGACCCGGCGACGTGGATGCCGTCCACCAGGGACAGTACGGTCACCAGGCCGTCACGGACGATGTCCTGGTCGTCGGCGACGATCACCGACACGTCCCGTCTCATTTCCCCTGTCACGCCCGTTCCTCCTCGTTGTCGGCCCGCTGCCAGGCGGCGCTGACCACCCAGCGTCCACCCTCGGCACCGGCCCGGAATGCGCAGCCGACCTCAGTCATCCGCCGCTGCAGGCCGTCCAGCCCGAACCCGCCGCCGCTCTGCGCGAGTTCCGCCATCGCGTCGTGCTGGTCGGTGATTTCGTTGATCACCTCAAGGCGTACCGACCGGTCCTCGAAGATCAATGAGGCGGCGGTGCGGCCACCCGGCGCATGCTTGTTGATGTTGGTGGTCGCCTCGCGCGCCACGGCGGCGAATGCCTGGGCGATCGGGTACGGGATCGGGTACGGCTCCCCCACGACATCCAACGACAGCCCCAGTTGCATCCCCACCGGGCCGTTGATCACCGCCGCCACCGCGTCGGCCACGTTGGCAACCTCCGGCTGCCCGGCCGAGTGGAGTTCCCGGACTGCCGCTCTGGCGTCCCGCAGCCCCTCCACCGCGAGCTGCCGCGAGGATCGCAGCCGGGCCGTCACCTGATCCCGGTCACCGCCCGCGCCCAGCACCGCTTCCGCAGCATCCAGCTGGACGATCAACCCACCCAGTGCGTGGGCCAGCAGGTCGTGCAGGTCCCGGGCGATGCGGGTGCGCTCCTCGAGGGCGGCGGCCCGTGCCGTCTCGGCGCGGGTCCGCTCGGTCTGCTCGATCAGCTCGAGACTGCGTTGCTGGAGTTGTCTGCTGCGTTCCACCAGTTCGCCTTGCTGCTGTCTGCGGAGCGCCGCCTGCCGCCGGGTGATGCCGAGCAGAAGCACCCCGACAACTCCGATCGAGTTCCAGATCAGCGTCTCGATGTCAGGCTCCTGACGCACCTGCAGCGCGACCAGGGTGACAGCACCGACGCCCCAGCCCAATGCGGTCAGCAGATACGGGGCCTGGGGCCGGCCGACGACAACGACACAACCGATGCCGAAGATGAACCAGCCGGTGAAGTTGGTCGACGCGGCGATCAGCGCACCGAGCACGCAGAGCAGCGCTGCCAACGGATAGGACCAGCGCGGAGCGTCGTCGGTCCATGCCGCGAACACCAGCGCGAACAGACCCGCCAATCCGACCGCCACGAGGACCGTCTCCGCCGGGGAACGGGCGAAGACCCCGAGTGCCACGGAATACCAGGAGGCGGCGATCGCCATCAGCAGCCGTAGCAACACACCGCTGGTGATGCCGCTACTGTTCAGCCGCTGGACGATCGCCGCCCACCCGTGTCGGGCCTGGTCCACGTGGGTGATCCTACGAACCGACCACCGTGTCGACGCGGTTGTCGGCGCCGGAGAGCTCGTGGCGGCTGATCCGCTCCCGGACGACCAGCACCTGGACGCCCTTGACGATGGCGACGACGAAGAGGATGACCGCCGTGTTCGATGCCAGCGTGGCACCGAGGACACCGCCGACCGCCGCCATGCCGACCCGCAGAGCGATGAAGCCGAGCCAGACGGCGAGGCCGGCGGGCCGCAGGCGGGTCTGGGTGCTGCCGTCGACCGTCGCGACCTCGCTCAGCCTGCCCATCAGCCAGCCACCGACGACGGCCACGCAGAGTTCGACACCGACCAGAGCCACATCGAGCAGGGAGAGCTTGCTGAACAGCGCGCTGTTCCAGCTGCCGGCGGCCTGCAACACGCCGATCGCGCCGAGGATCAGCGGCATCTTCATCTGTCGGCTCGGCTGTTGCCAGCGCATCTGCCGGATCGAGATGAAGATCAACACGCAAAGGCCGAGGCCGATGGTCAAGAGGGTTTGGGTCGACATCTGACAGACCTCCGGGTCCGGTTCGTTGGGGGTTCGGTGCTGTCATCCAGTCTTGGAGAATCGGCGACCGCTGCCCACCAACCGCGGGTGGACGTTCGGGTGGAGAGTGCAGGTGGAGACGCCGGACCGGACGCCGGTGGGGCTTCCCGACGCTAGGTCCGGCGGGCCCGATAGGCGGCGACGTTGACCCGCGCCTGGCACTGGGTCGAGCAGAACCGGCGGGACCGGTTCCTGGACTCGTCGAAGAACAGATGCAGACAGGTCTGGTCCGCGCATCGGCGGCAGCGGTCGGTTTCACCCGCCCGGACGAGATCCACGAACGCCATCGCCGTTTCAACGGCGATCCGGGCAGCCAGCGGCTGGTCGGGCGCCACGGCGTGGAGATGCCAGTCGGTGCCGTCGTGGCGTACCAGTTGGGGTGCGGTCCCGTGGGTGACCAGGATCGCATTGGCCAGGTCGGCGGTCGCATCGCGCTCGGCATCCCAGAGCGTGATCAACTGGTGGCGCAGACCGGCGACCGCGCGCGCCTCCGCCGCATCGTGGTCGCGACGCCCCGAGTACGGCCACGGAGCGAGCAGCACATCGAGTTGCGCTGGGGTGTCCAGCGCCCGTCCGGCAATCTCGCTGTTGCCCAGGACGCGGGCGACCTCGAGAGCTGTCCGCGACTCGAAAGGCACTGGCACGGCGCCATCCTACCCATTAGGTTATGACCTAACATCATTTTGGTCATTACCGTGGGCGGCGCCCCTCGGGCTGACCGCGGACCTCGTCCCACCGGGAGATTCCATGCCAGTACGTCGCAGCAGTGGGCTCGCCATCGCGCTGGCCAGTTCTGCGACGTTCGCGCTCAGCGGGATGTTCGCCAGCTCATTGATCGACAGCGGCTGGTCCTCCGGTGCGGTCACCACGGTGCGCATCGTCGGCGCCGCCCTGATCCTCCTGGTCCCGGCTCTGCGCGCCTTGCGCGGCGACTGGGGGACGCTGCTGCGAGCGCGCTGGCAGCTGCTGGGTTTCGGCGTGTTCGCGGTGACCTTCGCCCAGCTCGGGTTCTTCAGCGCGGTGCAGTTCATCCCGCCGGCACTGGCATTGCTGATCGAGTTCCTCGGACCGGTGCTGTTGGTGTTCTGGAGCTGGGCCAGGACTCGCCGGGCACCGACCGGTCTGACGCTGGCCGGAGCGGGCGTTGCCGTGGTCGGACTCGTACTGGTCTCCGGTGTCATCGGCTCGGCCCAGCTGAATCCCCCTGGGCATTCTGTTCGCTCTGGTGGCAGCCGTCGGGAACGCCGTCTACTGGGCGTCGGCGGCGTCACAGACCCACGGGCTTCCTCCGGTCACGCTGGCCGGGTTCGGGCTCGGGATCGGCGGTGTCTTGTTGGCGATCGCGGCAGCGATCAGGGTGCTGCCGTTCCGGATCCGCGACGGCCCGGCGGCGATGGCCGGCCGCGGATGGCCGATGCCGATCATGATCGCCGCCCTGATCGTCATCGCGACGGTCGTTCCGTACGTCCTCGGCATCGCCGGTGCCCGACGACTGGGTGCGACGGTGGCCAGCTTCGCCGGCTACAGCGAACCGATCTTCGCCATCATCTGGATGGGTCTGCTGTTGGCGCTACTGCCGACTGCGCTGCAGTTCGTGGGTGCGGCAGCGATCGTCGGCGGTGTGGTGCTGGTCAGACTGGGTGAGCTGCGCCGTGAACGGCTACTTCGTCAGGACCCTGACACACAGGGCGCGCTGGTCTGACGGACGGCGTGCAGCCGGCGGAACCTCTGCACGGAATCCTCCGCGGCGATGATCAACTGTTCGCCGTCGGCGGCCGAGGACCGGGCCGCCACGGTGCCGGCGAACATCGCGCTGATCAAGGCAGTCGACCAGGCGTGGGCGAGTTCGTTCTCCTCCGGATCGGGTTCCGCACCGCTGATCTCGGCCCAGCCGCGGTCGTGCGCCCGCCGTCCCGCACTGTCGTAGCCGGTGGTCATCGCGACATCGAACATCGCCGGACCGATCCGGGCGGCGCCCCAGTCGATGATCAGCGGCAACGGCTCCCGGCCGGACGGCTGCAGCACGTTGAGGCCGTACAGATCGCCGTGCAGCAGGGTTCTGTCGAAGCCGTCCGCGGCGGCACAGAAGGCCTCGTCGTCGGCCAGCGCGGCGAGCAGCCGGCAGCCTCGGGCGTACAGGGACTCACCGATCACGTCGCGTGCCCGGCGCAGTTGCTCGGTGCCGAACTCGGCGAGACCCCGGCGTACGAAGGCCGGATCGATGACCTCGAGGGCATCGGCGAGCCGGTCGGTGCGGCCGTGGAACCGGGCGTGCAACCGACCCATGCGGTGGTGTACCTCGGCCGGAGGCTCACCCATCAGATCCACCGCCCGACCGTCGTGGAACGGGATCACGATCCACGGCCCGCCGCCGTCGACCCCGGATGCCAGCAGCCGCGGCAGCATCGGCTCATCAAGGTCAGCGAACAACCGCAGCACCGCCAGCTCCGCCGGTGATGTCCGCTTGACGACGACGTCCCGGCCCGACCAGTCGGCGCGCACGACGCTCGGGCTCGCCACGCCCCCGGCCAGCGGGCGCGGATGGCTCAGCCCAAGGAGCCGTACTGGTGCGGAACCGCGATCGTGCTCAGCCACTGGGCCATCGTGCCCGCGCCGCCATGGGCAGGCAACGCAATACCGCCAGCTCGGCAGCTCGGCTGCTCCCCACCCCACGTCCCTTCTCGCACCGCCTGCTGCATCCCGCACCACGTACACCAGGTGCAGGAAGCAATAGCCGGTGCGGCAAAGGGGTGGGGAGCCGCCGCGAAGGAACGGAGCCGGCGAGTCTGGCTGGTTTCGGACGCACCAAGGCGGGGGCCAGGGGGATGGCCCCCGGAACGCAACCCACCCGGACAAGATCGCGGCAGCGGCACCCAGGCGGGACGAAAAAGTCAGTGCGCTGCGTCGAACCAGGACCGGCCGATGCCGACCGACACGTCCAGCGGAACGGCGAGTTCCACCGCATGCCCCATCTTGTCGCGCACCAGCGACTCCAGAGCGTCCCGTTCCCCCGGCGCGATCTCGAAGATCAACTCGTCGTGCACCTGGAGCAGCATCCTCGACTTCATCCCGGCCTGGTCGATGGCCCGTTCGGCGTCCAGCATCGCGATCTTGATGATGTCGGCCGCCGATCCCTGGATCGGCGCGTTGAGCGCCATCCGCTCCGCCATCTCGCGGCGCTGACGGTTGTCGCTCATCAGATCGGGCAGGTATCGCCGCCGGCCGAGGATCGTCTCGGTGTACTCGGTGCGGCGGGCATCGTCGACCAGCGAGCGCAGATAGTCGCGGACTCCACCGAAGCGTTCGAAGTACTCGTCCATCAGCCCCTTGGCATCGGACACCTCGATGCCCAACTGCTGGCTCAGGCCGTACGCGCTCAGCCCGTAGGCGAGGCCGTAGTTCATCGCCTTGATCTTGGCCCGCTGCGCCGGTGTCACGTCATCGGCAGCCACCCCGAACACCCGCGACGCGGTCACCGTGTGGAAGTCGACGCCGGAGTTGAACGCCTCGATCAGTCCGGAGTCCTTGGACTGGTCGGCCATGATCCGCATCTCGATCTGGCTGTAATCGGCGCTCAGCAGCGCCTGGTAATCGCTGCCGACGACGAACGCCTCACGGATCCGCCGGCCCGCCTCGGTGCGGATCGGGATGTTCTGGAGATTCGGGTCGGTGCTGGACAACCGGCCGGTCGCAGCGATCGTCTGCATGTAGGTGGTGTGGATCCGGCCGTCGTCGGAGATCGCCGACAGCAGGCCCTCGACGGTCTGCTTCAGCCGGATCGCGTCCCGGTGCTTGAGCAGGTGGGCCAGGAACGGGTGTTCGGTCTTGACGAAGAGACCTTGCAGCGCATCGGCGTCGGTGGTGTAACCGGTCCGGGTGCGCCGGGTCTTGGGCATCCCGAGTTCATCGAAGAGCACCGCCTGCAGCTGCTTGGGCGAGCCCAGGTTGATCTCCTTGCCGAGCACCGAGTACGCGTCCTGTGCCGCCTCCTCGACGACCGAACCGAACTCCGACTCCAGCGCCTCCAGGTGATCGACGTCGATCGCCACGCCGGTCCGCTCCATCCGGGCCAGGGTCCGTTGCAGCGGCAGCTCGACCTCCTGCAACAACTTGGTGCCTCCATGATCATCGATCTCGGAGTCCAGAGCGGCGGCAAGATCGACCACGGCGCGGGCCTGCACCATCGCCGCATCGGCGATGCCCTGATGATCATCGTCGGATTCGAACTCCAACGCCAGCTGGTCCTGATCGTCCCCGGACACCTCGAGCTCGGCGACGTCGATCTTCAGCTCGCGCTTCAGATAGCGGACGGTGAGATCGTCCAGCTGGTAGGTGCGCTGGTCCGGGCGTACCAGGTAGGCGGCCAACTGGGTGTCGGAGACCAGTCCATGCAGTTCCCAGCCACGCTCCCACAGGGCCAGCAGCGGACCCTTGGCGTCGTGGATCACCTTCTGCCGCTGCGGATCGGACAGCCATTCGGCGAAGGCTTGTTCGTCGTCGGGGGTGAAGTCGGTGGTCGAGACGTAGGCCGCCGCACCGTCGCCCGCGGCCAGTGCGACCGCGGTGATGTCGCCGGTACCCGAACCCCAGTGTCCGATCGGCGCCATGCCGACCCGTCCGACACCGGCGTGCTCTGCCAACCACTCGCGGAGCCGCCCCAGCTCGAGCAGTTCACCTGCCAGGTCGAAGCCGCCCTCGGGCTCTGCGTCGTGCTGGGGCAGCGACTCCAGCAGCCGGTCCCGCAGGACCCGGAACTCCAGCCCGTCGAAGAGCTGGTGCACCGCCTCCCTGTCCCAGTCCTGGCGCTCCAGCTCGTCGACCCCGATGGGCAGCTCCAGGTCGCAGACGAGGGCGTTGATCTGCCGGTTCAGCTGGACGTCGGCGATCCGCTCCCGGAACGCGTCACCGGCCTTGCCCTTGATCTCACCGGCGTGGATGATCACATTCTCCAGGCCGTCGTAGGTCTCCAGCCACTTGGCCGCGGTCTTCGGACCGACTCCGGGGATGCCCGGGAGGTTGTCACTGGACTCCCCCACCAGTGCCGCCAGTTCCGGATACCGGGCAGGGGTCACCAGGTATTTCTCCAGCACCGTCTCCGGCGTCATCCTGGCAAGATCGGAGACGCCCTTGCGCGGATAGAGCACGGTGACCCGCTCGTCGACCAGTTGGAAGGAGTCCCGGTCACCGCTGCAGATCAGCACCTCCATGCCCTGGTCCTCGGCCTGTTTGGCCAGGGTGCCGATGATGTCGTCGGCCTCGTAGCCGTCCTTCTCGACGTAGCGGATGTTGAGCGCGTCCAACACCTCCCGGATCAGCGCGACCTGGCCCTTGAACTCGTCCGGCGACTTGGACCGGTTGGCCTTGTACTCGGCGTACGCCTCGGTCCGGAACGTCTGCCGGCTGACGTCGAAGGCGACTCCGACGTGGGTCGGTCGCTCGTCGCGCAGCACGTTGATCAACATCGAGGTGAAGCCGAACACGGCGTTGGTGTGCTGGCCCGTCTTGGTCGAGAAGTTCTCCACCGGCAGCGCGAAGAAAGCCCGGTATGCCACGGAATGCCCGTCGATCAGCAGCAACCGGGGACCGGTCGGTTCCGGTGCGGGCGCGGTCGCTTTCTTTGCTGCGGCCTTCCGGGCGGCGGCTCGTACGGCTTGGGTCTGCGTCGGCACGGATCCGACTCTAGACGCAGCCGCCGACACCGGCGACCTCAGCCGGGACCGCCCGGCCCCGGCGCACCGCCGCCGGGTCCACCGGCGTCGGCTAGCTTGAGCGTCAGTGTCAGGGTGACTGTGCCGCGGTTGCGGTGGTTGGATCCTGAGCACTCGGTGTCTGGCTCATAGCTTGCTTGTCGCCTTCGGGTTGACGATCATGCGTTTTGCCGGCACCGGGTGTGAAGGACCGGCCGGCGTGACTTGATAGGAGCGTGGCATCGCCCCCACTGAGATGTGTCCGCCGACCGGTCCAACCGTCCTCGCATCTTGAGTGAAGGAGGCAACCTCCATGGTTGTTGTTGGTGCCGATGTGCACAAGCGGACCCACACATTCGTCGCGGTCGACGAGGTCGGCCGGGAACTGGGGCACAAGACGTTCGACGCGGACACGGCCGGTCATCACAAGGCGACGGCTTGGGCTCGGGACCGGTTCGGCTCGGAGCTGGTCTGGGCCATTGAGGACTGCCGTCACTTGTCGGCGCGGCTGGAGCGGGATCTGCTCACCGCTGGTCAGTCGGTGGTGCGGGTCCCGCCGAAGATGATGGCCGAGCAGCGGCGGGTGGCCCGGACCCGTGGGAAGTCTGACCCGATCGATGCGCTGGCGGTTGCTCGGGCCGCGCAGCGGGAGCCGAACCTGCCGGTCGCTTCCCATGATGAGGGGTCGCGGGAGGTGAAGTTGCTTGTGGATCGGCGTGATGACTTGGTCAAACACCGCACCGCGACGATCAACCGGCTGTTGTGGCGGGTTCATGAGTTGGAGCCTGGCTGGGCGCCGATGGCCAGGTCGCTGGACAGTGCTAAGCATCAGCAGGTCCTGGCTGACCGGCTCGCCGGCGTGGCTGGGATTGTGGCGGAGTTGGCCCGTGATGAGCTGGCCGACGTCATCGAGCTGACCGGGCGGATCAACCAGCTGGAGCGACGCATCGCCGGTCTGGTCCAACAGGCGGCCCCCACGCTGTTGGCGATGCCCGGTGTCGGTGTCCTGACCGCGGCCAAGATCGTCGGCGAGGTCGCCGGCGTGGCCCGGTTCAAGTCCGAGGCTGCGTTTGCCCGACATGCCGGGATCGCGCCCATCCCGGTCTGGTCGGGTAACACTGCCGGCCGGGTCCGGCTGACCAGATCCGGCAACCGGCAGCTCAACGCTGCGATCCACCGGATCGCGGTCACCCAGATCCGACTCGACGGGCTCGGCAAGACCTACTACCAGAAGAAGAAGGCCGAAGGCATGTCCACCCCCGAAGCAACTCCGCTGCCTCAAACGACGCCTGGCGCGCATCGTCTTCAACCACCTGACCACCGATCAAGCAGCCGACCGGACTTGCATTCCGACCGCGGCTTGACATAGGAGAAACGCATGGTTGATGCGACGCCCGTCAAGCTGCCCGACTGGGTTGCCGACTTCCCGAGTGCCCTGGACGACAAGATGGGCTTCGAACTGCTGGAACTGACCCCGGAGCGGGTGGTCGGCCGCTGCCCCGTTGACGGCAACACCCAGCCGATCGGCCTGTGGCACGGCGGCGCATCCTGTGTGATGGCCGAAACCCTGGCCTCGCTCGGCGCGGTCGCCCACGCCCTGCCCGACAGGTTCGCGGTCGGCGTGGACATCAACGCCACGCACCACCGGGCAGTCCGGTCCGGCCACGTCACCGGCGTGGCAACTGCTCTCAAGCTCGGCCGTACCACCGCGATGTACGAGATCGTCCTGTCCGACGACCACGGCAATCGGGTGTGCACCGCCCGGCTGACCTGCCAGCTTGTGCCGAATCCGACCCGCTGAGGGCAGCCGCACCCTACGCTGCCGCCATGAGCTTCGATGTCGCGGCGGAAGCGTACGGCCGCTTCATGGGCCGGTTCTCCGAACCGCTGGCGGCGGAGTTCGCGGGCTTCGCCGGCGTCACCCCCGGCGATCGCGTGCTCGACGTCGGCTGCGGGCCGGGTGCGCTGACCCAACGGTTGGTCGACCTGCTCGGCGCGGACCGGGTGGCGGCCATCGATCCGTCGGCACCGTTCGTCGAGGCCACAAGACGACGCTGTCCCGGAGTCGAGGTCAGGACCGGTACGGCCGAGGAGCTTCCCTTCCCCGACGCGGCCTTCGATGCCGCGCTCGCCCAACTGGTCGTCCACTTCATGCGCGACCCCGTGGCCGGAATCAGACGGATGACCCGCGTCACGCGTCCCGGCGGGACCGTCGCCTCCTGCGTCTGGGACCACGCCGGCGGGTCGGGCCCGCTGTCCCCGTTCTGGGACGTGGTGCACCGACTGGATCCGGACGCCGGCGACGAATCCACCCTGGCCGGCGTCCGGGAAGGCGATCTGGCCCGCATCTTCTCCGACGCCGGCCTCGGCGAGCCGGTCCAGGACCGGCTCGGCGTCCGGGTCGACTATCCGTCCTTCGACGTGTGGTGGGAGCCGTACACGCTGGGCGTCGGACCTGCCGGTGACTACCTCGGCGGGTGCAGCACCGAGCAGGTCGAGGACATCCGCCGGGCCTGCTCCGATCGGCTGGGTAGTGGACCGTTCAGCATCCGTGCCGTCGCCTGGGCGGTTCGCGCCACCCGCAACTGATCACGACCCGGCGACCAGCAGCGCAGCGGCGACCGGGGCTCCGTCGGTGCGCACCATCCCGGCCACCTCGCCCGCCCGTACGGCCACCTGCGGTTCGGAAACCATCGTCAACGCCTCGGCCAACGATTCCACCGTCGGGGCCGAACCCTCGTGCCGGGTCCCGATACCGAGGTCGGTGACGCGCCCGCCCCAATACGGCTGATCAGCGACCTGGGGAACGATCACCTGGGGTGCCCCGGCCCGGGCAGCGGTGTGCGTCGTGCCGGCGCCCCCGTGGTGGACGACTGCCGCGACGCGGCCGAACAGCGCCTGCTGGTTCACCTCGCCGATCACGAAACTGTCGTCGCGATCGTCGATCGGGGCGAGTCCGGCCCAGCCGCTGCCGAGCAGGGTCCGGCACCCGCGGGCGCGGACCGCCTCGATCGCGATCCGGGCGATCGGCTCGGCCGCCGGTAACGGCATGCTGCCGAATCCGACGTACACCGGAGGATCACCGGCGGACAGGAATGCCTCCAGTTCAGCCGGCAGACTGCGGTGGTCGTGGCGCATCCACGCGCCGGTCTGCACCGCGTCAAGATCGGCCGGCTGCAGCCAGGGGCCGATCACCGGGTCGGAGGCGAGCAACGGCCGCTTGGTGTGGATGTAATCGCGGACGCTGTCCACGGCAGGCAGGCCGACCGACTCCCGGAAGGCGTTGATCGGCGGCCCGAAGATCCCGTGCACGTGCCGGTCGTTGAGCTCCCACAGTCCACGGTTGTCGGTCACCTCCGGCGGGATCACCTGCCCCGGCCAGGGCACCGGCGGATGCTGCTGCGACGGCAGGAACGTCGGGGTGAAGGAGGCGCCGACGTAGGCGATGCCGAGCTTCTCGGCCACCCCGCGCGCCGCCGCGGCGACCGGGATCACACCAGCGCCCAGCACCAGGTCGGCGTCTCGGGCCGCAGGAAGCACCGCGGAGTACGCGTCGGCGGTGAGTTCGGCGGCAACCTCGGGCAGTGGCCTGCGCGACGTCCCTCTGATCGCACCGGTCGCCAGCGCCCGGACCGGGCCGCCGACGGGCGAGTGCTCGACGCCGATCCCCTCCATCAGGTCGCCGAGGTCCGGCGGCGCACAGACGTGTACCTCGACGCCGTTGGCTCTCAGCGCGAGGGCGAGCGCGGCCAGCGGCTCGAGATCCCCTCGCGATCCGTACGACACCAGGACAATCCGCATTGCGGTCTCCGTTCGTGGTTTGAAGGCGAACGCTGATTGTCAGGCATCACCGGGGGCTTGCGGCAAGCCCCCGGCTACGGCATAGGTTGATGGTGGGAGGACGGTTCGGAGCGCCGGACGTCGGCTCAGTCCTCGCCGAGATAGGCCTTCCGGACCCGTTCGTCGGTAAGCAGTGCCCGGCCGGTGTTCTGCAGGGTGATCATCCCCGTCTCCAGTACGTAGCCGTAGTCGGCGAGCGAGAGGGCGGCCTGGGCGTTCTGCTCGACCAGCAGGATCGTCACCCCCTCCTGCTGCAACTCGGCGATGGTGGTCATGATCCGCTGCATCATCAGCGGCGACAGGCCCATCGACGGCTCGTCCAACATCAACAACCGCGGATGGCTGAGCAGCGCACGGCCGATCGCCAGCATCTGCTGTTCGCCGCCGGAGAAGGTGCCGGCGGGTTGGGCACGGCGCTCGTACAGCACTGGGAACAGGTCGTACGCCCGCCGCAGATCCTTGGCGATCCCGACCTTGTCCTTGCGGGCGAAGGCGCCCAGCCGGAGGTTGTCCTCGACGGTGAGCCGCGGAAAGATCCGCCTGCCTTCGGGAGAATGGGCCAGGCCGAGCGAAACGATCTGGTGCGCGGGGTGGGCATCGATCCGCTGCCCGGAGAACCAGATCTCGCCCGATTCCGGCCGGAGCAATCCCGAGATCGTCTTCAGTGTCGTGGTCTTGCCCGCCCCGTTGGTGCCCAGCAGGCAGACGATCTGCCCTTGCTCAACGGTGAAACTGATCCCCTTGACCGCGCGGACCCGGCCGTAGGCGACCTGCAGATCCTTGATCTCAAGCATCGACGTCACCCTCCGGGTCGCTGTCCAGCGTCCGCTGCGATTCGGCGCCGGTGCCGATGTAGGCCTCGATCACCCGCGGATCGGACTGCACCTCTTCGGGAGTGCCGAGGACCAGCGGCCGGCCCTGGACAAGACACAGCACGCGGTCGCAGAGATTGAAGATGAAGCGCATGTCGTGCTCGATCGTGATCACCGCAAGGCCGCGATCCCTGATCTTGAAGATCAACTCCTCGGCCTGCCTCGTCTCCTGCGGGTTCATGCCGGCCGTCGGCTCGTCCAGCAGCAGCAGCTTCGGGTCGGTCGCCAGCGCACGGGCGATCTCCAACCGACGCTGATCACCGTAGGGAAGATTGCGGGCCAGGCCTTCCGACGTCTCCGGCAGGCCGACGAAATCCAGGAGTTCGGCAGCCCGTTCCCGGGTCTCGCCCTCCTCGCGCCGGAACTTCGGACCGCGGACGATGGAGGTCAGCGGTCCCGAGGAGGTCCGGCAGTAACGGCCGACCATCACGTTCTCCAGCGCCGTCATGTTCGCGAACAACCTGATGTTCTGGAACGTCCGGGCGACACCGGCACGCACCACCTTGCCCGGTTTGGGCGGCAGTACGGCACCGTTGAAGACGACCCGCCCCGATGTCGGCTTGTACAGCCCGGTGAGGCAGTTGAAGAAGGTGGTCTTGCCGGCGCCGTTCGGACCGATCAGCCCCATGATCTCGCCCGGGTAGACGTCGAAGTCCACTCTGTCGACGGCGAGCAGGCCCCCGAAGCGCATGGTCACCTGTCGGGCACTGAGCAGGGGCTCCCCGTCGGTCGGCGGTGACGCCGTGGCCGACGCCGTCTCGGTCATCGAACCGCTCCTTCCGCGGCGACGGTTCCCGGCCCGGGGTCAAGGTTCCCCCTCATCGAGGCGTTCGGCCAGCTCCTCGTCCTCGTCATGGAACTCCAACTGCCGCCGCTCACTGGCGATGATGCCCTCCGGCCGGAACCTCATCATGATCACCAGCAGCAGCCCGAAGAACATCAGCCGGTACTCGTTGACGAACCGCAGCTTCTCCGGCATCAGCTGCAGCAGCGTCGCGCCGATCAGCACACCGAGCACCGTGCCCATGCCGCCGAGCACGACAGCGGCGAGCAGGAAGGACGATTGCAGGAAGACGTACGAATCCGGGGTGACCGAGATATCGACGTGTGCCTTGATCGATCCGGCGACACCGGCCAGGAAGGCGCCACTGGCGAAGGCGAAGAGTTTCAGGCCGAAGACGTTCACGCCCATCGCCTCGGCCGCCTTCTCGTCCTCGCGGATGGCGACCCAGCCGCGGCCGATCCGCGAGTTGTTCAACCGCGTGAAGATCAGGATCACGATCACCAGCCAGACCAGCAGGATGAAGTAGTAGTTGGCGAACCGGCCGATCTCCAAACCCAGGATGGTGTGGGTGTCGCCGAAGTTGAAGCCGAACAGGTTCAGTTCACCGGTGTCGGAGATGCCGCGGGAACCGTGGGTCAGATCCGGGCCGTCGGTGCCGTCCAGGTTGTTCATCGACAGCCGGAAGATCTCACCGAAGGCCAGCGTGATGATCGCCAGATAGTCACCCGACACTCGCAGCGTCGGCGAGCCGATCACCAGGCCGAGGGTGGCCGCAACGCAACCGCTGAGCAGCATGGTGATCAGGAACGGCGGATGGATGTCGAGGGTCGCCATGGCCGTACCCGACAGCATCGCCGCGACGAATGCGCCGGATCCCAGGAAGGCGATGTAGCCCAGGTCGAGCAGACCGGCCAGGCCGACGACGATGTTGAGCCCCATGGCGGTGGCGGCGAAGATCAACACCTGCGCGGCGATCGACATGTTGGCGTCGGATCCGCCCTGGGTGAAGGGGAACAGGAATGCCACAAGGAAGGCCGAGAGCAACATCACCCGGCGGTGCGCCGCCGTTGCTGCGGTCAACCAGCCGAGCGCACCGGTCCGCAGCAGGACGACTGCGCCGACCCCGGTGTAGACCAGGAAGGTGACGAAGGTGCCCGGATTGCTCTGGTCGAGTGCGTAGTAGGCGACGAACAACATCAGCAACATCACGGCGGCGATCGCCAGGATGCTCAGCCAGCCGGGTGTCCTGAGCCGGTTCAGCGTCGGCTGGCCCTCCGGGATCAGGAACCGAGTGGCGACGAATGCGATCAGCGCTGCGGCGAACCCGATCCAGCCGCCGTACTCGATGTTGATCGTTCCGCCGAGTTCGACCGCGATCGCGCCGAGGATCACCACAAATGCGACGAGCAGACCGGTGCCGAGGGCGCGTGCGCCGCGGATCCAGCCGATCCTGATCCTGCCGATGCCTTGTGGCCAGCGCATCGAGCAGACGCACAGTGCGGCCAACAGCAACCCCATGCCCAGGGCGATGAACTGGATGAAGGACGGTCCACCCAGATAGGAGACGTTGTCCAGCGCATCCGCACCATAGGCCCAGGGCAGGTACGCCGCAGCCGCAACGATGATGCCGGCGGCCAGCGCAACGATCCGGGCCGGGCCCTCGTACCGGCGTCGGACGTCGACCGGGATACCGGGGATCATCATGCGCGATCCACCACCCGGGCACCGAGCAGACCCTGTGGTCGGAACACCAGGATCAGGATCAGGACGACGAACGCCCAGACGTCCTTCCACGCCGACCCGTGTGGCAGCACCTGGGTTGCCAACGACTCGAGCACGCCGATCACCAGGCCGCCGACCAGCGCACCCCAGATGTTGCCGATACCGCCGAGAACCGCGGCGGAGAAGGCTTTCAGGCCTGCGATGAAACCCATCTTGAAGTTGATGTTGGTGTTCATCAGCCCCTGGGCCGTCCCGGCGACCGCGGCCAACACGGCGCCGACCGCGAAGGCGATCATGATGATGCGATCGACGTTGATGCCCATCAGCCGCGCCGTGTCAGGGTCCTGCGACGTCGCCTGCATGGCTCGCCCGGTCCGGCTCTTGTTGATGAAGAAGTACAGGAACACCGTGCATACGATCAGTGCCACCAGGGTGAAGATTGTCGGACGGTCGATGTCCAACCCGCCGATCCGGATCGCCGTGCCGGTGACTCCCTGGATCGACGGAAAAGGCACATTCGCCTTGGCATCGGGGAATCCCGGGATCCGGTTGTAGAACAGCCGGACGAACTCCTGCAGGAAGACCGATACGCCGATGGCGGTGATCAACGGCGCCAGTCGTGGCGAGTTCCGCAGCGGGCGGTAGGCGACCCGTTCCATCAGCAGGGCGATCGCCACCGAGGCGATCATGCCGCCGATCAACATGATCGGAAGCATCCAGAAGCCGAGTTGCTGCCCGGGGACGAGCAGCCAGACCGTCATGGCACCGAAAGCGCCGACCATGAAGATCTCGCCGTGGGCGAAGTTGATCAACTGGATGATGCCGTAGACGACGGTGTAGCCGACCGCGATCAACGCGTACAACGCGCCGAGCGACAGCCCGTCGACCAAGGCTTGCAGAACGATCACTACCCGACTCCGATCCTGTCCGTCCCGGCGATCCGGCTACCACGAACGATGGGGACGGGGCGATCTCGCCGACGTCCCCATCGTGGTGAACCCCTTGCCTACCGCTGGGACGACTACTTGAACTCGCCCGTCTTCACCGGCTCCCACTTGCCGCCCTTGACCTCGTAGACGGTCAGGACCCGGGAGGTGGCGTCACCGTACTGGTCGAAGGAGACGTGTCCGGTCGCACCCTGGAAGTCGACCTTGGCCACGGCGTCGATGGTCGCCTGCCGTGCGGACTCGACGTCGTCGGCGTTGGCCAGCGAGGTCTTCAGCGCGTTGATGATCGCGGTGGCCGCGTCGTAGGCGTAGGCACCGTAGGCGGCGTACGGATCCTTGTAGCCGGCCTTGGTGTAGGCGTCGACGAACGACTTCGCCGAGTCCAGCGTGTCTGCCGGCGCGCCGACCGAGGTGGCCAGGTCACCGTCGGACTTGCTGCCGGCCTGCTTGATGAACGCCGGGTCGTAGATGCCGTCGCCGCCCATCAGCGGAACATCGAGACCGGCCGCCTTGGACTGGTTGGACAGCGGGCCGGCCTGCGGGTACTCGCCGCCGTAGTAGATGGCCTGCGGGTGCGCGGACTGGACCTTGCTGATCACCGGGCTGAAGTTGGTGTCATCGGGGTTGATGGTCTGCGCGGAGACGATCGTGCCGCCGAGCTTCTTCCACTCGCCGGTGAACGCAGTGACCAGACCCTGACCGTAGGTCTTCTTGTCATGGATCGTCGCGACCTTCTTCAAGCCCTTGTCCTGGTAGAGGTAGCGGGCTGCGAACGGTCCCTGGATGTCGTCGGTGGTACAGGTCCGGAAGTAGTTCGGGTAGGGCCGCTGCGGATTGTTCGGATCCTCACCCTTGGTCAGCGACACACCGGTGTTGGCCGGCGACACCTCGACGATCTTGGCGCTGTTGAGGACCGGCTGCACCGTCTGGGCGACCGAGGAGTTCAACGTGCCGACGACGCCGATGACCTCGTCGTCACCGGCCAGGGTGGTCGCCGCGTTCTGACCGGTCGCCGGGGTGGCCTGGTCGTCCTGCGCGTCGAGTTCCAGCGTCCACCCGGGGACCGTCTTGTTCTGGTTGGCCTGTTTGATCGCCAGGTCGACCGAGTTCTTGATGCCGAGGCCCAACGGAGCCAGGTCGCCGGTCAACGGCGCGATGACGCCGATCTTGGCCGTCTTCGTCTGGCCACCATTGCCGGATCCACCCGCATTGGTGCCGTTGCCTGATCGCGTACCGCATGCAGTCGCGGTCAGCGACAGCGCCACCAGGGTCACCCCGGCGATGGCAAGTCGATGCTTTCGCACTTTCATCCTCCTGATCTGGTCGGCCGACTGTGGTCGGCCGCGGGAACGCGAGGCGAATTCCCCAAGCGACACCCTGTTCGGCTGAGGATGAACTCTAAGGCCATCGTCGCGACGCTTGCCGACGACTCCGGTGGTGTTGCGTGTTCGTTACGCAATGGACAAGGGCCTGACCAAAATGTGGTCAGGCCCGTCAGATACTCTCCGCCGGCTCGATTCGATCACCCGGTCAAGCCGTCGGTCGACGCGGCTATTTGCCGGGTTTCGCGCCGTGGGCGATAACTCCTTCGGCCACCTCGCGCATCGACTTGCGGAGGTCCATGGCGGTCTTCTGGATCCAGCGGAACGCCTCCGGCTCGGTCAGCCCGAGACCGACCTGGAGCAGGCCCTTGGCCTTGTCGACGATCTTGCGGGTCTCCAGCCGCTCCTCCAGCTGGGCCACCTCGGCCTCGACCGCGAGGATCTCCTGGTAGCGGGCAATGGCGATCTCGATCGCCGGTACCAGGTCGTCCTTGCCGAACGGCTTCACCACGTACGCCATCGCGCCCGCCTCGCGGGCGCGTTCGATCAGTTCGCGCTGGCTGAAGGCGGTCAGCATCACCACCGGCGCGATGCGATCGGTCGCGATCTTCTCGGCCGCGGAGATGCCGTCCATCTTGGGCATCTTGACGTCCATCACCACCAGATCGGGTTTGAGTTCGGTGGCCAGGGCGACGGCCTGTTCGCCGTCTCCTGCCTCACCGACCACCTCATAGCCCTCCTCGCCGAGCATCTCGACGAGGTCGAGGCGGATCAGGGACTCGTCTTCGGCAACGACAACCCGCGACGCGGCGCCCCGGGGCGTAGTCCCCGGTTCTGCTGAGGTCTTCGTCTGCGGGCGCAGCTCTGCGCTTTCCTGGGCTGCTTGGCTCTCGGTCACGGGATAACTGTAGCCAGCCACGGCGGGAGATGCCTCAGGCTGGTCGGAGTGAAGACTTTCCGGAGCGCTGTGGCACAATGATCGTCGCTCCGGCCGAGGTGGCGGAATGGTATACGCGGACGGCTCAAACCCGTCTGCCCGAAAGGGCGTAGGGGTTCGACTCCCCTCCTCGGCACTGCGGGACCATTGCGGTTCTCTTAACACGCCCGTCGTAACCTGTTCGTGACCTCTTTACCGGGTGCGTGCCACAATGCGAATCCATGGAGCCCTCACAGGTTTCTCAGGCCAACGGTGATCTCGAGCGCGGCGAGGGGCACGACCTCTCAGCTGCGGAGCACGGGGTGGGTGCCTTCGCGGCTGCCACCGGGCGTCAGCTCGAACAGCGGACGGATCAGAGGAACTATCGCCGTTATCAGTACGACCTGATCGTTCCCCACTGCGGAGGAGAGATCCTCGAGGTGGGCGCAGGGTCGGGTGACTTCTCGGCGCAGTTCGCCGGTCGACAACGGGTGATCCTGACCGATGTCGATCCGCAGGCGGTCGCGGCGATGGGCGACCGGTTCGCCGACCGACCGGAGATCTCCGCCCGACAGCTCGATGTCGCAACGCTGACCCCGCAGCGGGCGGCGCAGCTCGTCGAAGAATCCGGTCCGGTCGACACCGTATTGGCGATCAACGTCCTGGAACACATCGAAGATCACGTGCTCGCGCTTCGGGCGCTGTCGGCGCTGGTGCGCCCGGGCGGCAATCTGGTGATGTGGGTTCCGGGCTACCAACAGCTGTACGGCGACTTCGATCGGTCGGTCGGACATGTCCGGCGCTACACCCCGAAGACCCTGGCCGGCGCGGCGCGGGAGGCCGGGCTGGCCGTCGATCTGTGTCGGCCGGTCAACCTGCTCGGCGGGATCGCCTGGTGGGCCGCGGTCCGCAAGGGCGGTGCGGGGACTCCCGATCCGAGACTGGTGAAGATCTACGACACCGTCGTGGTCCCGGCGACCCGGATCCTGGACAGGCTGCCGATCCCGTTCGGTCAGACAATCCTGGGCAGCTTTACCCGGGCCGACTGACTTCACGGTGCCTCGGCCCGGCCGGGACCGGGGCGCCGCGCGGGGGCCTAGAGCGGCAGGCCGATCCTTCTGACACGGATCATATTGGTCGCGCCGGCGCGGCCGGGTGGCGAGCCGGCGATGATCACCACCCGCTCCCCCCTCCTCGATCCGGCCGGACTCGGTGAGCGCCTTGTCCACCTGCCTGATCATGTCGTCGGTGTGCGAGACCATCGGGACGAGGATCGTCTCGATCCCCCAGGACAGGGTCAGCTCGGCCTGGGTGCTCTCCATCGGGGTGAACGCGAGCACCGGGATGGCCGACCGCAGCCGGGACAGCCGTCGCGCGGAGTCCCCGGAATGGGTGAAGGCCACCAGATATCGGGCGTTGACGCCCGCGGCGATGTCGGCGGCCGCCTTGGTCACCACACCCGCGGTGGTGTGTGGGTCCCAGTCGATGGTGTGCATCTCGGCCATGCCGTGGGCCTCGGTCTCGTTGATGATCCGGGCCATCGTCTCGACGGTCAGCACCGGATACTGACCGACACTGGTCTCCCCGGAGAGCATCACCGCGTCCGCACCGTCCAACACGGCGTTGGCGACATCGGACGCCTCGGCCCGGGTCGGCCGCGGTGCGGAGATCATCGACTCCAGCATCTGGGTCGCGACGATCACCGGCTTCGCCCAGCGGCGAGCCGCGGTCACGATCCGCTTCTGTACCAGAGGTACTTCCTCCAGCGGGAGCTCGACGCCGAGGTCGCCGCGGGCCACCATGAACGCATCGAACGCGTCGATGATCTCGTCCAGGTTCTCCACCGCCTGCGGCTTCTCGATCTTGGCGATGATCGGGACCTTGCGGCCCTCCTCTGCCATGATCTTGTGCGCCTGCTCGATGTCGCTGGCGTTCCGGACGAAGGACATCGCGATCATGTCGACGCCCTGCCCGAGCGCCCAACGGAGGTCGGCCTTGTCCTTGTCGCTGAGCGCCGGAACGCTGACCGCCACACCGGGCAGATTGATGCCCTTGTTGTTCGACACCGGCCCGCCGACCTTGACGGTGGTGATCACATCGGTGTCGGTCACCTCCTCGGCGACCAACTGGATCCGACCGTCGTCGATCAGAATCAGGTCGCCGGGCTTGACGTCGCCGGGCAACTGCTTGAAGGTCGTCCCGCAGCACTCGGCATCGCCCTGGCAGTCCTGCGTCGTGATGGTGAAACGAGCGCCGTAGGCCAGCTCCACCTTGCCCTCGGCGAACCGGCCGAGCCTGATCTTCGGGCCCTGCAGATCGGCGAAGATCGAGATCGGCCGGCCGACCGCCTTCGCAGCGGCACGTACGCCTTGCAGGTTCTTCAGATGGTCGGGGTAGTCGCCGTGACTCATGTTGAGCCTCGCCACGTCCATTCCGGCACGGGCCAACTCGATCAGCCGCTCGTCCGACGCGGTGGCCGGGCCGAGGGTGCAGACAATCTTCGCTCTTCGCACACACGGACCCTATTACGCCGAGTTGAGAGCCGGCACAGCGGCTACCCCGCGCGGACCAGATCCAAGGCGTGCTGGAGATCCTCGGGATACTCCGAGGTGAACTCGACCCGGTCCCCGGTCGCCGGATGGATGAACCCGAGCCGTACGGCATGCAGCCACTGACGCTGCAACCCGAGCTCGTTGGCCAGTCGCGGATTGGCGCCGTAGGTCGGGTCGCCGACACACGGGTGCTTGATCGCGGCCATGTGCACCCTGATCTGGTGGGTCCGTCCGGTCTCGAGCCTCACCTCGAGCAGCGTCGCGCCGCGGTGGGCCTCCAGGGTGCGGTAATGGGTGACGCTCCGGCGCCCGTCGCCGCGGATCGCCATCTTGTAGTCCGCTCCCGGGTGCCGCCCGATCGGCGCGTCGATGGTGCCTTCGAACGGGTCGGGATGCCCCTGCACCAGGGTGTGATAGGTCTTGTCGACGTTGCGGTCCCGGAACGCCTGCTTCAGCACGGTGTAGGCCAGCTCGCTCTTGGCCACCACCATCAGGCCCGAGGTGCCGACATCCAGCCGTTGCACCACACCCTGACGTTCGGGGGCGCCGGAGGTGGAGATCCGGAAGCCGGCGCCGGCCAGGTGTTCGGTCACCGACGGCCCGTCCCAGCCGAGGCTCGGATGGGCGGCGACGCCGACGGGCTTGTCGACGACAACGATGTGTTCGTCGTCGTAGACGATCTCGACGCCTTCCACGACCTGAGGCGTCACCGATACGCCGGTCGGCTCGTCGGGGATCTCGATCTCCAGCAGGGAACCGGCTGTCACCCGATCGGATTTGCCGGCCGGCGAACCGTCCACCAGCACTGCACCGGTTGCCGCCAGCTCCGCGATCCTGGTCCGGGACAGGCCGAGCATCCGGGCCAACGCGGCATCGATGCGTTCACCCTCGAGACCCTCGGGGACCAACACGGCCCGGGCGGTCACGGCTTGCTCCGTTCTGCTCCGGCGGCTCGGTCGTCGCCCGTCCGGCGAGCGTAGTGTTCACCGCCAACCGAGATGTTCTTGAACACGGCAAGGATCACGATCAGGGCCGCAGCCGCACAGACACACATGTCGGCGACGTTGAAGATCGCCCAGTGCGGCAACTGCAGGAAGTCGACGACGTGGCCGCGGAAGACACCCGGCTCACGGAAGATCCGATCGACCAGGTTGCCGGCGACCCCAGCCATCAGGAAGCCCAGGGCGACCGCCCAGCCGGTGTGGGCCAACCGGGGAAGCAGCACGATGATCACGAAGAGCAGTGCGGCGGCGGCGAGCGCTGCGAAGACCGGCGTGTAACCGGCCCCCAGACTGAAGGCCGCTCCGGAGTTCCTGATCAGCTGCAGCCGCAGCAGCCCGCCGAAGAGCACGACCGGGTTGTACGGGTCGAGCCGGCTCGATGCCAGCTGTTTGGTGATCAGGTCGAGCGCCAGGCCGGCAGCAGCGACAGCCACCGCCAGACATACGTACAGCCACCGGCGCCGTGTGCGCCGGTGGCTGGTCTCGCTGGCTGATCCGGTTATCGACGTTCCTCGCGTTGTTTGCATTCCACACACAGTGTGGCACGCGGGAACGCGAGCAGCCGACCCTTGCCGATCGGACGTCCGCAGGTGTCACAGATGCCGTACGTGCCGCGAGCGATGTGCAGCAATGCAGAACGGGTCTGGTCGAGCAGTTCGCGGGCGTTGTTGGCCAACGACATTTCATGATCGCGTTCGAAGTTGGTCGAACCGACATCCGCAGGATCCCGGCCGGCGCCTTCGCTGCCGTCGCGAAGCAGGCCGACCAGTTCGGCCTCGGACATCTCGATCTGTCCGGCGAGCCGGACCAGTTCGGACTCCAACTCTTCCCGGACCTCGGCTACCTCTTCCTTGGTCCACGGTTCTTCACCGTCGCGGATCGGGAGATCCCCCGGACGGATGGAGCGGCCCGCTGCGACAGCGCGGTCGAAGGTGGCGCCGATGCTTTCGCCTGCTGGGTCATGAGCGGCCGGACCGCTGGTCGCTGATGCAGTGTTCGTCACGTTCCCCGTCTTCTCGATGTACGGATCGGCGCTGGGAGCCGATGTGGTGGTCGTTGTGGTCGGGTCCGAGCTCCTCGCCATTGAGGAGTCCCGGGCCGTTGCGCTCTCCGCCGGCGCTGTGCCGGCCGTCGGGCTCTTCGTCGCCTTGTTCGTTGCCGTCGTCTTTGTTGCCGTCGTCTTTGTTGCGGTCTTCTTTGTTGCGGTCTTCTTTGTTGCGGTCTTCTTTGTTGCGGTCTTCTTTGTTGCGGTCTTCTTTGTTGCCGTCTTCTTCGCCGCCGTGCTCTTGGCTGCCGTGCTCTTGGCTGCCGTGCTCTTGGCTGCCGTGCTCTTAGCCGCCTCTCGACCGGCGGTCGACTTCTTCCCGGCGGTCTTGGTGCCAGGCGCTCTCGTATCTGTGGCCTTCTTGTTCACGGCCTTCTTGTTTATGGACTTCTTCGCCGTCGTCTTCTTTGCCGGAGCTTTCTGCGCGGGTGCCTGCTTAGCGGCGGCCTTCTTGGTCGGTGCCTTCTTTGCGACGGTCTTGCTTGCGGGTGCCTTCTTTGCCGCAGCCTTCTTTGCCGCAGCCTTCTTTGCGGGTGCCTTCTGCTTCACGGCCGGCTTTCCGGCTGTCGACTTCTTGGCTGCCGGCGCCTTCGCCGTCGCCCGTGTTGCGGCTGCGGAGGCGGCAGACGACCGTCGCGCAGCACCCCTGCCCGTCCCGCTGGTTGCGGGTCGGCGTGCGGTCCTGCTGTTCGTCGCGGCTGTCGCCCTGGCAGTCATGTCGAGCCCCCTTGGTGCTCCTGATGCGCTAATGCGAGGAAGTCAGACGAACAGTAGGGCCCAACCGGCATTTCTTCAATCGACAAACCGTACGTTTGACAAGTTCGAGACTTTCGTCACCACCGGGCGCCGATGTCGTTGCGTTTTTAACCAAAAATCGGCGGCAGAAACGTCGGATGGGCCTCCTTCCGGAGACCCATCCAATGTGCGTGTCCTAGGTTTGGCCCCCGGGATGGGGGTCAGCAGCCGCCAGTCGGACTGCTCGTCAGGACTGCTCGCCCAGCAGGGCGTCCAACCGCGGCGTATCGCTGGTCGGCTGGTTGGCCGCTTGGCCGCTCGCCTGGTTCGCCTCGCCCTGTCCCTCCGGCTCGCTGCCGTTGCGAGCGCCCAGCTCGTCGAGGATCGCCGGAGCGGTTGCCGGCTCGGCCTTGCCCGAGGACAGATGGTCGATGTGTCCCCGGAGCTCGTTGGTCAGGTTCTGCCGGAAGTCCGCTTCGAACTTGCGCAGCTCCGCCACCGAAGCGGCCAGCTGGTCGCGCTGCTTCTCCAACTCGCCGAACATCTCCCGGCGCTTGGAGTCGGCGTCCTGGTTCACCCGGTCGGCGTTGCTCTGCGCCTCGGCGCGGATCCGCTCGGCGTTGACCCGTGCCTCGCTCTCGACCCGTTCCGCGCGGGTGCTGGCGTCGGTGGTGAGCTGCTTGGCCGTGCGCTCGGCCTCGCTCTTGATCCGGCCCGCCTCCTCCTCGGCCTCGACGACCAGATTCTCCGCCTGCTCGGTGGACATCTGCACCAGCCGGACGACCGCGGCGCTTGCCTCACTGCTAGTGGTGACCACGATGCGCTCGCCCTTGGACTCCGAGTCCGCGGTCGGCTGCGGCGCCGGGGCCTGCTCGGCCACCGGCTGCGGCTGGGTCGGCGGCTCCTGAGTGGCTCCGCCTGTCGACTTCAACGACTCGACCTGGCGCTTCAGGTTGGCGTTCTCCTCCAGCAACTGCTCGAAAGACGCCTCGACCTGGTCGACGAACTCATCGACGTCCAGTACCTCGTAGCCGGATCTCTTGGCCATCCGGAACTTGATGTTCCGAACCTCGTCCAGCGTCAGCGACATCGTTCACCTCAGGTTCTGAAATATGCAGTTCATAAGGAGCAGGCAGGCGCCTGCGGAGCGTACAAGGTCCCCGGAAGGCCAGGGCAGACCTCCTAACCGTACCCAATCCGCCCGAGCCCGGCCAATCAGCCGGGCATGCGGATCAGCGCGGAGCCCTGCGTCAGCGCGGAATGATGAACACCATGGTGTTCACCCGCATCAGGATGATCACCGCCAGCCAGAGGCCCATGAAGGCGATGTCCAGCATCACGCTGCCGAGCCGGACCGGACGCAGGAACTTGCGCAGGAAACGCAGCGGCGGATCGGTCACGGTGTAGATCACCTCGGCGACCACCAGCATCGCCCCGCGCGGCTGCCAGTCCCGGACGAGGACCGGAACCCAGGAAAGGATCATCCGCGCGATCAACAACAACAGGAACAGCCAAAGGATCCATTCGATGATGTATCCGACGATCGGCAACATGCGCGCAGGGTCCTCGTACTTCCCGGGTCGGTGGGTCTGGCGAGCGCATCAAACCCGACTCGGCCGCAGCCGACTAGCTCTGGTTGAAGAACCCGCCAGCGATGCGTTCCTTGTCCTCTGCAGCTACCGTCACGTTCTGCGGTGAGAGCAGGAACACCTTGCTGGTGACACGCTCGATATTGCCACGCAGGCCAAGGATCAGACCAGCCGCGAAGTCGACCAGCCGTTTGGCGTCGGCGTTCTCCATCTGCGACAGGTTCATGATCACCGGCACTCCGTCACGGAAGTGCTCACCGATCGTCCGGGCATCGTTGAAGCTTCGCGGATGCACGGTGACGATCCGGGACAAATCGGCCCTCTCCACTTCGGCAGGTCTCTCCTCCACAGCGACCGCCGTCGCGGTCGCGGTTCTCGCGGCAGCCGGCTGGGCGGACGGGCGCCGGGTCTCCAATGAGGTGACCTTCTCCCGGTCGGCAGGACGGCTGGTCGCCGGTGTCACGGCAGGCCTGTTGTGCTTCTCGGCCTCGGCCAGGAGCTCTTCGCGGGAGACACCCTCGGTCGGCTCGGTGTCGTCGTACTCCGGGTAACGGTCATCGGTGACCAGCCCGAGCCACGCAGCGGCCCGCTTCAACCTATCCGGCATGTTGTCCTAGACCTTCCTGTGCGTTGCGCCTTGACCTTACCGTTCTGCGTGGTCGCAGGCCGGTCGACACGCGCTGCTGCCGACCTGGTGCCGCGCGGCGAACTACTTGAGGAAGTCGGGGATGTCGAGGTCGTCGTCGTCCTCGTCGTCGGACTTGCCGCCGGTCCGGCTGCCGACGCCGGCACCGGCCGGTGGGCCGAACGGGCTGGGTCGGTTGCCGTCACCCGGGCCCTGGGTGCCCTGGCCGGTACGCGGGCTCTGTGCACCGTTGCCGCCGTTCTGCCCGGACCGGGACTCGGCGTTGCCGGCCGGCGTGGGAACGCTGGTCTGCGGTTTGGGTGCTGCCGTCGGGCGCGACGCCGTACCGGCGGAACCTGCCGAGGACGCCCCGGCCGGGCCGGCCTGCTGGTAGTTCGGTACGCCCGGACGCACCGCCGGCTGCCGGGTCACGCCGGGCTGGCGGCGCGGCGGGTGACCGTCCTCGAAACCGGCGGCGATCACCGTGACGCGGACCTCGTCGCCCAGGGCGTCGTCGATCACCGTGCCGAAGATGATGTTGGCCTCTTCATGAGCAGCGGACTGGATCAGGTCGGCTGCCGCGGAGACCTCGAACAGGCCGAGGTCTGAGCCACCGGCGATCGACAACAGCACGCCGCGAGCGCCGTCGATGCTCTCCTCCAGCAGCGGGGAGGAGACGGCCAGCTCGGCGGCAGCGCGTGCGCGGTCCTCGCCACGCGCGGAGCCGATGCCCATCAACGCCGATCCGGCGTTCGACATCACCGACTTGACGTCGGCGAAGTCGAGGTTGATCAGACCCGGTGTCGTGATCAGGTCGGTGATGCCGGAGACGCCCTGCATCAGCACCTGGTCGGCCTGCTTGAAGGCGTCGAGGATCGCCAACTGGTGATCGGTCATCGCCAGCAACTTGTCGTTGGGGATGACGATCAGGGTGTCGACCTCCTCACGGAGGTTGGCGATGCCGTCGTCGGCCTGTACCGCCCGGCGCCGTCCCTCGAAGCTGAACGGCCGGGTGACCACGCCGATGGTCAGTGCCCCGAGCGACCGGGCGATACGTGCCACCACGGGCGCGCCGCCGGTACCGGTGCCACCACCCTCACCGGCGGTGACGAAGACCATGTCGGCGCCCTTCAGCGCTTCCTCGATCTCATCGGAATGATCTTCGGCGGCCTGCCGGCCCTTGTCCGGATCCGCGCCGGCGCCGAGACCGCGGGTGAGTTCCCGACCGATGTCAAGTTTCACATCGGCGTCGCTCATCAGCAACGCCTGCGCGTCGGTGTTGACGGCGATGAATTCCACACCCCGCAGGCCGGCCTCGATCATCCGGTTGACGGCATTGACGCCGCCGCCACCGACGCCGACCACCTTGATGATCGCCAGATAGTTCTGTGATGCAGTGACCACTGGTTCCGCCTCTTCTCCTGCCCTGCTTGGTACGCGATTTGCCCCGTCAGTCTCAACCTGAGGTCGACTCATCGGGCCGAGCCCAGAGGGTCAGCGGGGAAGGACCCTCTCCACAGTCAGACCGAGGCGTGATCGTCACGCTATGCGCTTCGACGAGCATTCGTCCACATGACGCACCCGCCACGCCCGAATGATGGGTTTTGTCTCAAGTTCTACTTGACCTTGATGACTCCTCGCCTCTCCCGGAACGTCCGATCCGCGCCACGACACGCCGCCGATATTCCAGTTTTTGTGACCCCTCGGCGGGGTCAGCGGATGGCGGGGTTGCCGGGGGCGGAGACGTCGTAGCGGCTGCCGTGTTCCTTCAGCAGCGGCACCAACACTGTGGCCTTCAGCGCGGACTGTTCCTCGCTACCCCAGAACACCACGTCGCCGTCGGCCAACCGCAGGGTGATCGAGTCCCGGCTGTTGGCCTCGATCCGGTCCACCTTCTGCTGCAGGGAATGCGGCAGCGCGGCGACGACGATGCCGACCGCCTTCAGCAGTTGCCGGTTCCCGGCCGGGACCTTCGCCTTCGGCAATGAGCCGGCCGAGGGCGCGCTGCGGAAGCCGACGCCGAACCGGTCGACCAGCAAGACCGACGATCCCTCGTCGACGGCATAGACGGCCTTCCGCTCCACCACCGCGATGGTGATCGTGTTCGGCCAGCTGCGCCCGACCTCGGCCGTCTCCACCTGTCTGATGTCGGCCACCCGCTGCTGGATCGCGCGGACGTCGGTCCGGGCCAGCGGGGCGCCGTACGGGACGGCGGCCACCTGCGCGACCTGCTCCTGGGTCAGGTACTTCTCCCCGGTGATGCGTACCGATCTCACAGCCAGCACCGATGAGAAGCCGACCAGGTAGATGCCCGCGGCGACCAGAGCCAGCAGCAGCAACGGAATCGCCAGCCGCAACACCAACCGGCGACGGTTGCGGCGGCGGCGCCAGTCCAGCAGCACCGTCTCCTCGGCGTCGCCGTCGGTCCGCACCTCCGCTGGACTGATCGCCATCACTCCCCCCGCCTCGCGGTGCCGGCGGCCCCAACGATCTCCGAGACGATCCTTGGCGCGATCTTGGTGACGTCGCCACAGCCCAGGGTGATCACCACGTCGCCGGGCCGGGCGATGCGCGCCACGGTCGCGGCGGTGGCGTCCCAGTCGGGTTCGTAGGTCACGTTGGCGGTCCCGGTTGGTACGGCCTCGGCGACGAGCTTTCCGGTGATGCCCGGGATGGGATCCTCCCGGTCGCCGCAGACGTCCATCACGATCGCCTCGTGCGCCGGCCGCAGCGACTCCCCGAACTCCTTCCAGAAGTCCCGGGTGCGGGAGTAGAGGTGCGGTTGCATGACCGCCACCACGCGACCCTCGCCGAGTCGGTCGATGGCCTCGCGTGCGGCGCGTACGGTGTTGCCCACCTCGGTCGGGTGGTGGGAGTAGTCGTCGAAGACCCGGATGCCGTTCTCGGCGCCGACCAGTTGGAAGCGGCGGTAGGTGCCCGGGAACCCGGCCAGGGCGTGCCGGACGCGGTCCGGATCGTGCCCGAGCCGAGTCGCCACCGCGTACGCCGCGGCTGCGTTCAGCACGTTGTAGTCGAAGGGGACGTTCAACCGCACCGACCCTGAAGCTCCGGTTGACCCTTCGGGTCTGTCCGAGCCGACGTTCAGGCCGGCACCGCCGTCGATCAGCGTGAAGGACGATCCCAGCGAGGGGTACGACTCGTCGGCGATCCTGATGTCGGCACCGGCGGTGCGGCCGAAGGTGACGATCGAGAGTTCGTCGATGTCCCGCAGTCTCTCGGTCAGCGCCACCGCCCCGGGATCGTCCGCGCTGACCACGAGCAGGCTGACGGTCGGTCCCGTGGCGAACCGCTCGAACCCCGCCCGGTAGTTCTCCGGTGTACCCCAGTTGACCAGGTGGTCGGGATCGACGTTGGTGACCACCGCGACCTGGGTCGGATATTGCAGGAAGGTGCCGTCGGACTCGTCGGCCTCGACGACGAAGTCCTGACCGTGGCCCAGGTGCCCGCCGGTCTTGGCGTGACGGATGCCGTCGTCGGCGGGGTGGTAGAGGACGCCGCCGATCACGTACGAGGGATCGGCGCCGAGTGTGGTCAGCAGGTGGGCCGTCATGGCCGTCGTGGTCGTTTTGCCGTGGGTGCCCGCGATGGAGATCACCCGGCGACTGCTGCTGCTGGGCCCGGACTTCATCAGCGAGGCCAGCGCGACGCTGCGATGGAGCACCGGCAGCCCGCGTCGACGGGCCTCGACCATCTCCGGATTGTCCTCCCGGATGGCCGAGGAGGCGACAACGGCGCGGGCGTCGCCCAACTGCTCGGCGGCGTGGCCGATGTGGGCCCGGACGCCGATGTCTGCCAGGGAGCGGAGGTAGTCCGAATCCTGGCGGTCGCTTCCGCTGACCTCGATCCCACGTTGGGCGAAGACGGTCGCGATCCCGTTCATGCCGGAGCCGCCGATCGCGATGAAGTGCACCGGCCCGAGATCCTCGGGATCGGGGATCTGGTCCATCGGGGTCGGGTCGATCAGCGGCATCAGTCGGTCTCCCTGGTGGTCGGCGCCGGTCGGTTGCCCGTCGGCCACGGCCAGGGTCAGCCGCGCCAACCGTCGGCCGGCATCCGACGAGGCTACGCTGCGGGCCGCCGTCGACATGGCTTCGAGCACCTGGCGATCGTCCAGGATCGCGGGTACGGCCGTCAGCAGGACGTCACCGGTCAATGTCGAGTCGTCCAGTAGCCGCGCGCCGCCCGCCCTGACCACTGCGGTTGCGTTGCGTGCCTGTTCGCCGTTGCCCACCGCGTACGGGACCAGCAGGGTGGGCAGACCGAGCAGGGCGGCCTCGAGAACCGAATTGGCGCCGGCCCGGCAGAGCACGAGGTCGGCGGCGGCGTAGGCCTTCTCCATCTGCTCGATGAAGCCGACCGGTACGTAGCTCACTTCGGTCTGCGGGTCGGTGATCGGCACGTCGGCGGCGCTGATCTGGTTACCACCCAGCTGGTGGAGGATCTGGATGCCTTCGGCCAGCAGTCCGGATCGCGCGTCGGCCACCGACCGGTTGATCCGGGCAGCGCCCTGGGAGCCGCCGGTCACCAGCAACGTCGGGGTGTCCGGGTCGAGGCCGAACTCGGTCCGGGCCTCGGCCTTGAGCCGGCGGCGATCCTCGGCAGGTGCCTCGGCGAGCCGGGTGATCGACTCCCGGAGCGGCAGCCCCAGCCAGTCGGCGTGGCGCAACGGCGTGTCGGGGAACGAGGTCGCCACGTGGGTGGTGAAGCGGGCAGCCAACCGATTGGCCAGCCCGGGCAGCGCGTTCTGTTCGTGGATCACCACCGGGATACCGAGCCGGCGGGCGGCCAGATAGGCGGGGGTCGCGACGTACCCGCCGAAGCCGAGCAGCACATCGGCCTCGCTGCGCCGGAGGATCGCGACGGCTTCGGAGACGGCCTTGCCCAGTCGGACCGGCAGCCTGATCAGATCCGCGCCGGGCTTGCGCGGCATCGGCACCGGCGGGATCAGCTCCAGCGGCAGCCCGGCGGCGGGGATCGTTCGCGTCTCCAGACCGCGTGCGGTGCCGATGGCGGTCAGCGCGATGTCGGGCTCCAGTTGCCTGAGTTGCTCGGCGGTGGCGATCAGCGGCGAGGTGTGGCCGGCCGAGCCGCCGCCCGCCAGGACGACGCTGTGACTCATCGGCGTCCGCGCCCCGACCGGGGTCTGCGCCGCGACCCGCCGCGACCGTCGACAACGGTGGTCATCTCCGGCCGCACCGGCCGCGGAGCACGGGACAGCACCCTGCGGGCGGCGGGTTCGTTCCGGGCACAGGTCACCAGGACGCCGACCGCGATCACGTTGGCCATCAGCGCCGATCCGCCGTAGGACAGCAGCGGGAGCGGAACGCCGGCGATCGGCAGCAGCCGCAGCACGACGCCGAGGTTGATCAGCGCCTGCACCATGAACCAGCTGGTCACCCCGGCAGCCAGATAGCGATGGAACTTGTCGTCGGCCCGGGACGCGATCCGCAGGCCCGCATAGCCGAGCACCAGGAACAGACCGAGCACGGCAAGGCTGCCGAACAGGCCGAGTTCCTCGCCGATCACGGCGAAGATGAAGTCGGTATGCGCCTCGGGCAGACTGCCCCACTTCTCCCGGCTGGCTCCCAGGCCGACGCCCCACCATCCGCCCGAGGCGATGCCGCGCATCGCCACGGTCGCCTGCAGGTTGGTGCCGGCGGTGTCGGCCGACGGGTTCAGGAAGGCCATCAGCCGGCCCATCCGGTTGGGGCTGGTGACGAACAGCCCGATCACCCCGACGACGCCGACGACGCCGATCGAGGCGAAGATGCGCATCGGCGCACCGACGATCCACAACACGCCGGCAACGATCCCGGCCATCACGACCGCGGTCCCGGCGTCACCCTGGAACACCACCAACAAGATCATCAACCCGGTCACCGGCAGGAACGGGATCAGCAGGTGCTTGGGTTGGTCGAGCAGTTTGTCCTTGCGGGCCAGCACATCGGCGGCCCAGATGATCATGGCGAGCTTGGCGAACTCCGAGGGCTGCAGTTGCAGCGACGGGGAACCGAGCTGCACCCAGTTGCGGTTGCCGTTGATCGTCACACCCAGCGGTGTGTAGGTCAGGATCAGCAGGCCCGCTGAGCCGAACAGTGAGATCCAGCCGACCACCCGCAGCAAGGGGCGGGACAGTCGGGTGACCACATAGGCGCCGACCAGACCGACGCCGAGGAAGACCGACTGGCGCTTCAGGTAGTAGTAGGCGTCGCCCTCGTACTGGTAGGCGTACACACTCGAACTGGACAGCACCATCATCAACCCGAGGGCCACCAGCATCCCTGCCGAGGCGAGGACGAGATGAAAACTCGCCAGCGGCTTGTCCAGCATCACTCGGATCCAGTCCAGCCGGCCGGGCTTTGCGGCGGCGGCGCCACCGGTCGCCGCATCGGTGGTCGATCGGCTTGAGGAGCCCGGCGGTGGGGAGGATCTGCTGTCGGAACGGGTGCGGGTGGTTGGGCTGGTGGTGCTGCTCACGCTGGTGGTCACTCCCCTCCGGCCGATCCCGCGTTCTGCAGGTTGCCCACCGCGGCGGCGAAGGCATCGCCCCGTTCGGCATAGTCGACGTACATGTCGCGACTCGCACAGGCCGGTGCCAACAGCACCACGTCCCCGGGACGGGCCAGCGACGCGGCCGCACCGACGACCCGAGTCATGGCACCAGTGTCCTTGTCCGGCACGCTGATCACGGGGACTTCGGGCGCGTGTCGGGCCAGGGCGTCGGCCACCAGATCCCGGTCGACACCCAGCAGAACCGCCCCGCGGAGCCGGTCCCGGTTGGTGATCACCAGGTCGTCGAAGCTGACCCCCTTGGCCTGGCCACCGGCCACCCAGACCACGCGGTCGAAGGCCGCCAGTGAAGCCTGGGCGGCGTGCGGGTTGGTCGCCTTGGAGTCGTCGACATAACGCACGTCGTCGATGATTCCGACTGTCTGGATCCGGTGCCCGCCTACCCGCATCGCCCGCAGGCCGTCGCGTACCGCGCTCGGTCGGACGCCGAAGGAGCGGGCCAGGGCGGCGGCAGCCAGCGCGTTGGCGACGTTGTGTGCCGCGGAGCCGGCACCGGACTCGTCGGGAGCGACATCGGCGATCGTCGCCAGTTCGACGGCGGAGGTCTGCCGCTGCTCGATGAAGGCACGATCGACCAGGATGTCCTCGACCAGGCCGACCATCGCCACCTTCGGTACGCCGAGGGTGAAACCGATCGCCCGGGCGCCCTCGATGACCTCGGCCTCCTCGACCATGGTCCGGGTCGCCTCCTCCCGCGACGTTGTAGACGGCCGACTGCTGGACCCGTTGATAGATCCGGGCCTTGTCGGCGGCGTACTGCTCCAGCGTCCCGTGCCATTCCAGATGGTCGGGATGCAGGTTCAGTACGGCCGCCGAGTGCAACGAGACGGTGTACATCCGGTGCAGTTGCTGGGCCGACAACTCGACGGCCAGGACGTCGTAGGAGGCGGTGTCGAGCACGATCTCGGTCAGCGGCCGGCCGATGTTGCCGACCGCTGCCGTACGCAGGCCGGCGGCCGCGAGCATGGAGGCCAACATCTCGGTTGTCGTGGTCTTGCCGTTGGTGCCGGTGATACCCAGCCACGGAACCGGCTTCTGCGGTTGCATCAGCCGCCAGGCCAGTTCCGGTTCACTCCAGACCGGGACGCCGCGTCCTGCCGCCTCGACCATCATCGCCTGGTGCGGCGGCAGACCGGTGGTGATGACAAGATCGGCGCCGGCCGGCAGCTGATCGGTGCTGCCCGGCCCGATCCGCACGGTTGCGCCGAGTGTCTCCAACAGCGTGGCCCGTTCCCGGAGCCGGTCGCTGTCGCCGCTGTCCAGCGCGGTGACCCGGGCACCGAACTCCAGCAGCGCGTCGCCGGCGGCGAATCCGGCGACGCCGATGCCTGCCACCACGACGTGGACGCGGCTCCAGTCGCTGGCCCCGTCGGCAGTGGTCAGCCAATCGATCATGCTCACTGTGTTTCCGTCCTCATTGTGCCGCTCACTGTGCCGCTCCTCCTGACTGGCCCGGTACCGGCGCTACCGCACCAGCCACTCGGCATAGAAGATGCCCAGTCCGCCCGCCACACACAAACCCGCGATGATCCAGAATCTCATCACGATGGTCACCTCGCCCCAGCCGAGCATCTCCAGGTGGTTGTGCAGCGGCGAGTTCTTGAACAATCGTTTCGGTGTACCGGTGAGCCGTCGGGTGGCCTTGAAATAGGTGGTCTGCAGGATCAGTGAGCCCACCTCGATCACCATCAGCCCTCCGAGCATGATCAACAGCAGGTCGGTGCGAGTGAAGACCGCGAAGGCCGCCAGGCCGCCGCCCAGGGACAGTGCCCCGGTGTCGCCCATGATGATCCGGGCCGGTTTGGCGTTCCACCACAGGAATCCGAAACAGCCGCCGGCCAACGCCAATGCGACGGCTGCCAGGTCGTACGGATCACGCACCTCGTAGCAGTTCGGCCCGGCCGACAGAACCCGGGCGCAGGACTGGTTGTACTGCCAGATGTTGATCAACGCGTACGCGCCGAAGATCATCACGCAGGCACCGGCCGCCAGGCCGTCCAGCCCGTCGGTCAGGTTCACCCCGTTGCTGGCGCCGATGATCACCAGAACGATCCAGATCGCCGCCAGCGCCAGCGGCAGTTGCGGTGGGATGTCGCGCAGGAAGGAGATGAACGGTGATGCCGGAGTCATGCCTCGCGAGTCCGGGAAGTGCAGGGCCAGTACGGCGAACACCGCACCGATCAGCGTCTGGCCGCCGATCTTGGCCCAGGGATGCAGGCCCTTGGAGTGTTGCTGGGTCGTCTTCAGGAAGTCGTCGAGGAAGCCGACGACACCCAACCCGTTGATCAGGAACAACACCAGCAACGCCGAAAGGCTCGGCACCGACATGGTGATCAGCTGCCCGCCGAGATAGCCGACGTCGACGGCGAGGATGATCACCACCCCGCCCATCGTCGGAGTTCCGCGCTTGACCTGGTGGGTGGCGGGTGTGCCGTCCCGGAACGGCTGGCCGTAGCCGAGCCGACCGAACGTGTCGACGGCGATCCGGGTGCCGAGAAGGGACCCGAACAGCGAAAGGATCCCGGCTATCGCGATGGCGATCACGATGCGTCCTCAGTTCCTGCTTCCGATTGCCGACCCGGAATCGGGCTCGGCGGCCAACAGCCGGTCGCCGATGATCTCCAGGCCGACGTCCCGGGACGCCTTGATCAACACCACGTCACCTGGTCCGCGGTCGGCCAGCCGTTGCAGTGCCGCAGCGGTGTCGGCGACCTGGTGGACGGCGCCACGGTCCATTCCGGCGGACAGGGCGCCGACGCCGATCGGCTTGGCACCGGCGCCTACCGTGATCAACCGATCGATGCCGCGTTCGGCCACTTCCCGGCCGACCTCCTCGTGCAGCCGCATGGAGTCCTCGCCGAGTTCCAGCATCTCGCCGAGGACGGCTGTCGTGGTGACGGTCGGGTCGCCCGACTTGCGGTGTTTGCCGATGGTGGCCAGGGAGTCAAGTGCTGCCGACATCGAGACCGGGTTGGCGTTGTAGGCGTCGTTGATCAGTACCCCGCCGCCGGGTAGGTCGTGGAGTTCCATCCGCCAGTGTGAGCGGCTCTCCGCGTGGCTGAGGGCATCGGCGATCACCACCGACGGCACGCCCGCGGCGAAGGCGGCAGCGGCAGCAGCGACGGCGTTGCTGACCTGATGCCGGCCGAGCAGCCGAAGCGTGACCCGATGTGACTCGTCGCCGAGCCGCAGTTCGAAGGACCACCGGTCGAGATCATCCCGGTCCAGTCCGACGGCGGACACCTCGGGTCGGACGCCGTCGACGGCGTCGCCCTCGACGGCGAAGTAGATCGCCGGCGCCGTCGTTCGCGATGCCATTGCCCGGACCCGCGGATCGCCGGCGTTCAACACCGCGCGTCCCTGGCCGGGCAGTGCCTCGATCAGCTCGCCCTTGGCCCGGGCGATGGCGTCCTGGCTGCCGAACTTGCCCAGATGTGCCGCGCCGACGTTGAGCACGACACCGATGTCCGGCGGAGTGATCGAGCACAGGTAGCTGATGTGCCCGACACCCTTGGCACCCATCTCCGAGATCAGGAACCGGGTGTCGGCGGTGACCCAGCTGGCTGTCGTCGGAAGTCCGATCTCGTTGTTCATCGA